>NZ_JARVRQ010000010.1:0-155868 GCF_030209635.1 Enterobacter sp. MEB024
CGCACCCTTGGTAAGGGTGAGGTCCCCAGTTCGACTCTGGGTATCAGCACCACTTTATACTTAGGTTAAAGTTCGGCAAGAAGTAAAAGAATTTGCCTGGCGGCTTTAGCGCGGTGGTCCCACCTGACCCCATGCCGAACTCAGAAGTGAAACGCCGTAGCGCCGATGGTAGTGTGGGGTCTCCCCATGTGAGAGTAGGGAACTGCCAGGCATCAAACAAGTGAAGAGGCCATCCGAAAGGATGGCCTTTTTGCGTTATGTTTCCCGGAAAAAGTCAGACCCGGTAAGCGAAACGCCACCGGGCTAAGACACGCTTAATGGATCACTTGTGACAGGAAAGCCCGCGTACGTTCAGATTTAGGATGTGCGAAGAACTCATCCGGCGGTGCCTGCTCAACGATTTCCCCACGATCCATAAAGATCACCCGATCGGCCACGGTTCTGGCAAACCCCATTTCGTGCGTCACACACAGCATGGTCATCCCGGACTGCGCCAGTCCAATCATGGTATCCAGTACCTCTTTCACCATTTCCGGATCCAGGGCGGATGTCGGTTCATCAAAAAGCATAATTTTCGGTTTCATACAGAGCGAACGGGCGATAGCCACGCGCTGCTGCTGACCGCCTGATATCTGGCCTGGAAATTTATTGGCGTGCTCTGCGATACGTACCCGTTCCAGGTAGTGCATCGCCAGTGCTTCAGCCTCCTTTTTAGGCATCTTTCGTACCCAAATTGGCGCAAGCGTACAGTTCTGCAGAACGGTCAGATGGGGAAACAGGTTAAAGTGCTGAAACACCATTCCCACTTCCTGGCGCACCCGTTCGATGTTACGAATATCTTCATTCAGCTCGATGCCATCAACAACAATGCGCCCCTGCTGATGTTCTTCAAGGTGGTTAATACAGCGAATGGTCGTGGATTTTCCGGACCCGGAAGGGCCACAAAGAACGATCCGTTCTCCCTGCTTAACCTTGAGGTTAATGTCTTTCAAAACATGAAACTGCCCGTACCATTTATTCACGTTTTCCAGCGTAATCATCGCGTCGGCAGGTGTCATAGTAATCTGGCTCATAATTTCCTCAGTGCGGTGTACGCCCGGTGTTAAAGCGCTTTTCCAGATGCTGGCTATAGCGCGACATGCTAAAACAAAAGATCCAGTAGATCAGAGCAGCGAAGACATATCCCTCGGTGGACATACCCAGCCAGGCAGGGTCAACGGTCGCCTGTTGCACGCTGCTAAAGAGATCGAACAGCCCGATGATGATCACCAGGCTGGTATCTTTGAAGAGGGCAATGATGGTATTGACCAGGCCCGGGATAACCAGCTTGAGTGCTTGTGGCAATATCACCAGTCCCTGCGTTTTCCAGTAGCCAAGTGCCAGTGATTCCGCCGCTTCGTACTGACCTTTCGGCAGAGCCTGCAGGCCCCCACGCACCACTTCCGCAACGTAAGCGGACTGGAAAAGGATGACCCCGACCAGGGCACGGATCAGTTTGTCTATCGTTGTCCCTTCTGCCATAAACAGCGGCAACATGACCGAAGACATAAACAGAACGGTGATAAGCGGTACGCCACGCCAGAATTCAATGAAAATAACGGAAAGCACACGTACGACAGGCATTTTTGAGCGCCGCCCAAGCGCGAGCAAAATACCCCATGGCAGTGCGCCGGCTATCCCAACGGACGCGATAATCAGCGTCAGCGTTAACCCACCCCACTGACGTGTTTCAACACGTTCCAGCCCCAGGAAGCCGCCATACAACAGCACCCAAACAATAATGGGATACACCACTGCCCAACAGGCAATATAACGGCCCCGATGAGGCAGTTTTTTCCAGAACATTACGGCGATGGAGAGCAGCCCGATGGCCAGTGCCAGATTAATCCGCCAGCGCTGTTCATGCGGATACAATCCATACATGAACTGGCCAAAACGCTCATGAATAAACACCCAACAGGCCCCTGCTTTTGTGCAGTCTGCGCGAGTGGATCCCGACCAGTTAGCCTGTAAAAAAGCCCAGTTCAGCAGCGGTGGAATTAATTCCCACATAAGCCACAAACATACAATTGTCAGCAGGCTGTTACTCCAGTTGGAGAACAGATTCTTACGCGCCCAGAGAATTAAACGTCCGCCTGTCGAACCGGCAGGGCGCGAGGAGTGCGACAGTATCGCTTTTGTCATCATAGATCCTTAGCGCTCGACCAGTGCTATACGACGGTTATAGAGGTTCATCAGCAACGAAATCATCAGGCTGATGATCAGATAGACAGACATTGTGATGGCAATAGTTTCAATGGCCTGTCCGGTCTGGTTAAGCACGGTTCCGGCAAACAGCGACACCATATCGGGGTAACCAATGGCGGCCGCCAGCGATGAGTTTTTGACAATATTGAGGTATTGACTGGTCAGCGGCGGAATGATGACCCGTAACGCTTGCGGAATAATGACCTGACGAAGCGTCACCGTATGGGGTAATCCCAGCGAGCGCGCCGCCTCGTGTTGCCCGTAAGGAACGGCCTGGATCCCCGCACGAATAATCTCGGCGATAAATGCAGAGGTATAAATCGAAAGCGCCAGCGTCAGGGCTGCCAGCTCAGGAATTAAAACCATTCCGCCCTGGAAGTTAAAGCCACGCAGCTGCGGAATATCCCAGTGAAGGGCGGCCCCAAACAGCCAGTGTGTCAGAAGTGGAAGACCAATGATAAGGATGGCGGCGGTTGGCCAGGTTTTACGAAGCTGCCCGGTTTTGAACTGATGCTTGCGGTTATAGCGGAACATGGCCGCTGAGAGAGCAAGCGCTATTACAAGGGCGGCAATGAAGGCATACAACCCTTCACCCGGCTGCGGAGAAGGAATATACAACCCGCGATTACTCAGGAAAAACAGATCAAGAGCGTCAATAGCCTGACGTGGCCCCGGCAGGTTGCGCAGCACGGCAAAATACCAGAAAAAGATCTGCAGCAGCGGCGGGATATTACGGAACGTCTCAATATAAAAAGTAGACAGTTTGCGCAGCAGCCAGTTTTCGGACAGACGTGCCAGACCAATAAAGAAGCCCAGTATGGAGGCAAAAACAATACAAAGTGCAGAGACCAGCAGCGTATTCAGTAAACCGACCACGAACACGCGTCCATACGTGTCGCCTTCCTGATAATCAATAAGGTGTTGAACAATGCCAAACCCCGCGCTGCGATCCAGAAAAGCAAAGCCGGAGGTAATACCGCGATTATTCAGGTTGGTTATAGTGTTATGGATGAGATACACGGCGATAAGAACAACCGCAATAATCGCAATAACCTGGAATAGCCAGGCGCGGACCGCGGGATGAGAAAAGGATAGCGATCCTTTTACGGCTGAGCGGCGATGGGACATAAAGAAACCTCGGTAACCATGACTCTGGGGCGGGCACTGCCTTAACAGTGCCCGTTACAGCAATGACTTAACGTACTGGTGGCGCGTACTGAATACCGCCGTTGTTCCAGAGATTGTTCTGGCCGCGTTTGATCTTCAGAGGGCTTTCCGATCCCACGTTGCGCTCAAAGATCTCAGCGTAGTTACCCACCTGTTTGATGATGTTGTAAGCCCACTTGTTATCCAGCTTCAGATCCTTCCCGAAATCGCCCTCTGTTCCCAGCAGATGAGCCATATCCGGCGTGGACGGTTTAGCGGCTTTCTCGTCGACGTTTTTCGAGTTGATGCCCATCTCTTCAGCATTCAGCATGGCAAACAGCGTCCAGCGAACAATGGAGAACCAGTCTTCATCGCCACGACGCACAACCGGTCCAAGAGGCTCCTTGGAGATCACTTCAGGCAGGACAATCCACTCCGCCGGGTTGCTCAGCTTAATACGCAAGGCGTACAGCTGTGACTGGTCAGAAGCCAGCGTGTCGCAACGACCGGATTCCAGCGCTTTGGCCGATTCATCGGAGCGATCGAATGTCACAGGGGTATATTTCATGTTATTTGCTTTGAAATAATCCGCGACGTTCAGCTCGGTATCGGTACCGGCCTGGATACAAACGGTCGCGCCATCCAGCTCTTTGGCGCTTTTCAGGCCCGCTTTATTGTGGGTCAGGAAACCGATACCGTCATAATAGGTCACGCCAGTAAATGCCATTCCCATGCCTGCATCACGTGAGGAGGTCCAGGTGGTATTACGGGAAAGCATGTCAACTTCGCCAGACTGTAATGCAGTAAAACGTTCTTTCGCCGTCAGCGGGGTATATTTTACTTTACTGTCGTCACCGAAAACGGCGGCGGCGACACCGCGGCAGACATCAACATCAATACCGGTAAATTTGCCGTTTGCATCGGCATAAGAGAAGCCAGGTAAACCGTCACTGATCCCACATTGAACAAACCCTTTCTTTTTAACGGCATCCAGTGTCGTACCCGCATGGGCCTGACCGGCTACAGCAAACAACATGCCCGCGGCGGCCAGGCTGGCTATCATCGTCTTTTTCATAATGCATCCTGTGTGGCGAAATTTATCGTTATAGAGGCGTTTTAAACGCTTTACCTGTCTGTGGCTTTGGCCAACGTTTATAAAGCAAACGTAATGCCAGGTTTTGCGCTCAACAAAATAGGTGACCAGTGAGCGCATAATGCTGAGTGTAGACAGGGTTAAATAAATAGAGCGCCCCGAAACGGTGCGAAATTACAACCTGTGCCACAAATCGGAGCAAAACTTTCAGCGGCTATACCTTAAAAAGAAGATATAGTTTCTGGGGTGAATATTGGCAGGGTATTAAATGTAATTAATATGTGAAAATCATCACGATAGAATATGTAATTTAACGCTGTGCATTAAAAATATGTGACTGTCCGCAGGATGAAATAAACAAGGTGGGTAAAGACAGGGCTATTTTTTTACTTATCTGAAAACGCTGCACTCTTTAAAAGCAAAAGCGCGGACAGAGCCGCGCTTTCTACACACATGATACGTTCTGATGTTACTTCGTCAGAGCAACGATACCCAGCGTCAAACCTGCCACTGCGGCAGCACCACCGGCGATAGCACCTGCTGTTTCCCAGTTGTCCTGAGTGGTGCCTTTCATACAGGTATTGGTATGAACCAGTCGGCCTTGATCGTCGTATACCGGTACACATGGAGAGTCGTGCGCGCATCCAGCAAGCAGCGCAGCGAGTAGTGCAACGGAAATGAATCTTTTCATGATGTTACCTCAGTATTATTTCTCATTCGCTATACAGCCAGGAGGGCTATTAACGAACTGGAGACTATTTTACCACCGGGATAAGGCAACGTTGCACGGGGAATAATCTCAAATTATGTTGTTTGTAAAAATCGTGGAGAAAAGTCGCTGTCAGGATGAATTAATGGAGAAAATATGAAGACGTAACGCGGCGTTTTTACTTAATGCAAATGGTTAACTATTAATGCTGTGAGTATGACATATCTAATTCATTGTTTATGCTAAAAATAAAAAAGGCACCTGAGGTGCCTTTTTTGAGAAACATTACTCTTTATGTTTCGTAAACCGGCGCCGGACAACCACAAAGAAGACGGGCACGAAGAAAATTGCCAGAAGCGTTGCGGAAAGCATCCCTCCCATAACACCTGTCCCGACAGCATTTTGCGCGCCGCTCCCGGCTCCTCTGCTGATGACCAGTGGCATCACGCCAAGGATAAAGGCCAGCGACGTCATCAGGATCGGTCGAAGGCGCATTCTGGATGCTTCCAGTGTGGCTTCAATGATCCCTTTACCTTCTTTATCCATCAGATCCTTAGCAAACTCGACGATCAGAATGGCGTTTTTCGCTGACAGACCAATCGTTGTCAGCAGGCCGACCTGGAAATAGACATCATTATTTAACCCGCGAATCGATGCGGCGAGAAGCGCGCCCGTGACACCCAGCGGCACAACCAGCATGACCGAGAAGGGAATAGACCAGCTTTCATAAAGCGCAGCCAGGCACAGGAACACCACAATCAGTGAAATGGCGTACAGGGCAGGTGCCTGGTTACCAGACAGTCGTTCCTGATAAGACATTCCCGTCCAGTCATGGCCGATACCGGAAGGCAGTTTTGCGGCGAGGTTCTCCATCAAGGCCATCGCCTCACCGGTACTTTTACCCGGCGCGGACTCACCGAGGATCTCCATCGAAGGCATTCCGTTGTAGCGCTCCAGGCGAGGCGAGCCATACACCCAGTGCGAGCTGCTAAAGGAGGAGAACGGCACCATTTCTCCGTTCGCGCTGCGCACGTAGAGGTTGTTGATGTCCCCTGGCAACATACGGAAGTGCGCGTCGGCCTGGACGTACACTTTTTTCACGCGTCCATGATCGATAAAGTCGTTCACATAGGTTCCCCCCAATGCCGTCGAGATCGTCTGGTTGACGTCAGAGAGGCTGACGCCCAGCGCCTGTGCCTTCTCCTGGTCGACATCCAGTTTGAACTGTGGGGTATCTTCCAGACCGTTAGGACGAACGCGAACCAGCAGATCGGGGTGCGCTTTCACCATACTGAGCAGCTGATTACGCGCCTGGGTCAGTTGGGTATGCCCCAGGTTAGCTTGATCAATCAACTCAAAGTCAAAGCCCGTTGCGGTACCCAGCTCGATAATCGCAGGCAGGTTGAACGGGAACACGAGGCCATCTTTAATCTGACTGAAGGCCTTCGTCGCACGCCTTACGATCGCCTTAACGCTATTTTCTGCTCCGGGACGCGCTTCCCAGGGCTTCAGGCTAACGAATGCAATACCGGAGTTCTGACCCTGACCACTAAAGCTAAAGCCGTTCACGGTAAACACCGATTCAACGTTAGCCTTCTCGTTGTTGAGATAATAATTTTGAACCTGGTCAAGCACCTGCTGGGTACGCATCTGGGTGGCTCCGGCGGGGAGCTGGACCATAGTCATAAATACCCCCTGATCCTCTTCGGGCAGGAAGGAGGTGGGTAAGCGCAGGAACAGTACAGCCATACCACCGACGATGATGACGTATACCACCAGATAGCGCCCGGTCTTACGCAAAATGCCGCTTACGCTGTTGCTGTAATGCTCCACGCTCCGGTCAAAGAGCGCATTAAACCAGCCGAAGAAGCCACCTTTCTTTTCGTGGTGATCGCTGGAGACGGGCTTAAGCAAGGTGGCGCACAGTGCCGGTGTCAGAATCAGAGCGACCAGCACCGACAGCGCCATAGCCGAGACAATGGTCAGCGAGAACTGACGATAGATGGCTCCCGTTGAACCGCCAAAAAAGGCCATGGGGATAAAGACCGCCGAGAGCACCATGGCGATACCCACCAGTGCGCCCTGTATCTGCCCCATCGACTTCTGCGTCGCCTCTTTTGGCGGCAGCTTGTCCTCAACCATGACGCGTTCGACGTTCTCAACCACCACGATGGCGTCATCAACCAGCAGGCCAATCGCCAGCACCATACCGAACATGGTCAGGGTGTTGATGGAGAAACCGAACGCCGCCAGGATCGCAAACGTACCCAACAGCACGACCGGCACCGCAATTGTCGGGATAAGCGTCGCCCGCAGGTTTTGCAGGAAAAGATACATCACCAGGAAGACGAGAATGATCGCTTCGAACAGCGTTTTCACCACTTCGTGGATAGAGATCTTCACAAAAGGCGTGGTGTCGTAGGGGTAGACTACCTTCAGCCCCTGCGGGAAGAACTGCTGGAGCTGGGCCAGTTTACTCTTGATGGCGGCGGCCGTGTCCAGTGCGTTTGCACCGGTAGCCAGCTTAATCCCCAGGCCGGTTGCCGCTTGCCCGTTGATTTTGGTGACCATATTGTAGTTTTCGCCCCCCAGCTCAATGCGGGCCACATCTTTCAGATGAACCATGGAGCCATCCTGGTTCACCTTGAGCGTCACGCGGCCAAACTCTTCCGGAGATTTCAGACGCGTTTGTGCAATGATCGAGGCGTTCAACTGCTGCCCCGGTACTGACGGCGTTCCGCCTAACTGGCCGGCCGCTATCTGGTCGTTCTGCGTTTTCAGCTGATTAATCACATCCAGTGGCGTCAGCTGGTATTTGTTCATCGCGTTGCTGTCGAGCCAGATGCGCATCGCATACTGGGCACCAAACAGCTGCACATCACCAACTCCCGTGGT
Organism: Enterobacter sp. MEB024; assembly: GCF_030209635.1. Classification (NCBI taxonomy): domain Bacteria; kingdom Pseudomonadati; phylum Pseudomonadota; class Gammaproteobacteria; order Enterobacterales; family Enterobacteriaceae; genus Enterobacter; species Enterobacter sp. MEB024. Next base: position 8,091 of record NZ_JARVRQ010000010.1, read on the forward strand.
GCGGCTAATGGCATCTTTCACGTTAGACGCGACATAGTCAGAGATGTCATCCTGCGTGAGGTCTTTGTTATCGGAGACAAAGCCTGCGACCAGCAGGAAGCTGCTGCTGGACTTCTCAACACCGATCCCTTGCTGCTGGACCTCTTGGGGGAGCAGCGGCATGGCGAGCTGCAGTTTGTTCTGCACCTGTACCTGCGCAATGTCCGGGTCTATTCCAGACTGGAAGGTCAACGTGATGGTGACATTACCTGCGGAATCGCTGGTGGATGACATATACATCAGGTTATCGATACCGTTCATGTTCTGTTCGATAACCTGCGTTACGGTATCCTGCACCGTTTGCGCATCAGCACCCGGATACGTTGCGGTGATAGCCACGGCGGGAGGGGCAATGGTCGGATACTGCGCGATGGGCAGTTTGAGAATAGCCAGCCCGCCTGCAATCATCAAAATGATGGCAAGTACCCAGGCGAAAACCGGCCGTTGGATAAAGAAATTAGCCATGTCGTCGTCCCTTAACCGGCTGGAGTCGTGGTGGTATCAGGCGTCGCGACGACGGTAGCGCCCGGTCTGACTTTTTGTAAGCCGCTGACAATGACGCGGTCGCCATTTTTCAGCCCTTCCGTCACCAGCCAGCGATCGCCAATCGCCTGAGGGGCAACGACGGTACGTGACTCAACCTGGTTTTTATCGTTAACCACCAGAACGGATGCATCACCGCGCGGCGTGCGGGTCACGCCTTGTTGTGGGACCAGAATCGCATCAGGCTGTGTGCCTTCATCAATGCGGGCCCGGACAAACATGCCAGGCAACAGCAGGTGCTGTGGGTTTGGGAAAATCGCGCGCAAGGTGATAGAGCCGGTACTTTCGTCGACCGTGACATCCGAGAACTGCAGCGTACCTTTCAACGGGTAGGGCTGACCATTCTCCATCACCAGCTCAACGGTGCTGGTGGCCTCTCCTTTTTGCAGGCTCGTCTGCTTCAGACGCATAAAATCACTGCTGGACTGGGTGACGTCGACATACATCGGATCAAGCTGCTGAACCGTTGCCAGGGCTGCGGCTTGCCCGTTGGTCACCAGTGCGCCTTCGGTGACGCTGGATTTACCGATGCGACCCTCGACGGGAGACGTCACTTTGGTATAGGCAAGATTAATGCGCGCGCTTTCAACGCCTGCCTGTGCGGCAACGACGCTGGCATCTGCTTGCTGCGCTGTCGCCACGGCCTGGTCGTATTCCTGCTTGCTGACATACTGCGTGCCAACCAGCGTGAGATAACGTTTTACCGTCAGGTGCGCAATATTAGCCGCCGCCTGGGCCTTCGCGAGTTCACCTTTCGCGTTGTCATAGGCGGCCTGATAGGTGGCAGGATCGATCTGATAAAGTGACTCGCCGGCTTTTACATCACTTCCCTCTGTGAAGTTACGACGCAATATGATGCCGCTCACCTGAGGACGAACCTCCGCAATGCGAAAGGCATCTGTTCTGCCCGGGAGTTCGGTGGTGACAGCCAGAGGGGCGCTTTTCACTATATGCACGCTGACCTGAGGCGCCTGCGGATGCGGTGGTTGGTTTTCCTGACCATCGCATCCAGCGAGCAGTACCGCGCAGACAATAAAACCGGATAAGGGCAAACGTCTGAAATAATTCGTCATTACTGTTCCTTTAAATACCCATGAACCGATATTTGCCGTGAATCGGTAGCAGGGCAGAGGGAGAAAAATAAAATGTAGGGCGTATAATAATGAGGGTAATTAATGTTTTTTAATTTATAAGTGCGAATGAACAGGCCTTAAGGCAAAAATCAGAATCAAACCTGGTGTTAGCGGGGATATACTTCTGGCTGGTTAATCAGATAAATGGCATTTAACGTGGTTGAATTATTTATCTCATGAATTTAATTATATCTATGCATTTGTCTGAATTATTAATTAAGCGATTTGACTTTTTTTGTGCAAAATTAAAACGCAAAGTAGTGAATACTTTCGTGTACCTGACCCGTGTAAATATAAACCTTGTGAGTAACGAGTAGTCGTCTATGGCGCGTAAAAAGAAAGAAGAGGCTCAACAAACCCGTCAGCAGCTGATTGAAGCGGCTATCGGGCAGTTTGCGACGCGGGGCGTGGCGAACACGACGCTGACGGATATCGCGGATGCAGCAAATGTTACACGGGGTGCCATCTACTGGCATTTTACCAGTAAATCAGAAATATTTAATGCCATCTGGGAACAGCAATTACCGTTTCGTGACATCATTCGTGACAGACTTTCTCTTTCTGCGGGCAGCGATCCGTTGTTAATGCTTCGTGAGCAATTTATTGCTGCGTTGCAATATATTGCACATGAGCCTCGGCAATGTGCTCTTTTGCAAATTTTGTATCATAAGTGTGAATTTAATAGCGATATGATTTCAGAGTGTGAAATCAGAAAACGTATTGGTTTTAATTATGAGTCTTTACGTGCCACGTTGCAGGACTGTATTTCGCGGAACCTTATTTCGTCACAGGTAAATGTTGATCTGACCCTGATTGTTTTCCACGGTTTTTTCAGCGGGATCATTAAAAACTGGTTAATGAATAACAGCAGTTTTAATCTTTACCAGCAGGCTCCTGCGCTGGTCGATAGCATTCTGGCGACACTCCCTGTCGTGCGGGTGTCGCCTCATGAGGATGATTTTAGCTCAGCGCCAGGTAACATTTCCCCTTGCGCGCAGAGCGTTTCGATGGTCTGTGCACTGACCGGTTTGCCCAACAGATAGCCCTGAAGCGTGTTGCAGCCCAGCGCCGTCAAAAAGGTTTGCTGTGCTTCGGTTTCCACCCCTTCCGCCACGACTTTCAGATTTAGCGTTTTTGCCAGGGCCACGATCGCTGAGACAATGGTGGCGTCTTCGCTTTCACCGCTTAACTCTTTCACGAACGCTCTGTCGATTTTCAACTCACAGGCCGGCAGACGCTTGAGATAAAGCAGGCTGGAATAACCGGTACCAAAATCATCAATGGACGCTTTCACGCCCGCGTCCGTCAGCTCTGTCAGTACGCGCACACTCTCATCCGGGTTGCTCATCGCCGTGGTTTCCGTCACTTCAAGGATCAGCATCTCCGGCGGTACGTTGTGACGCGTCAGGCAGTCGAGCACCGTTTTAACCAGTGAAGGTTGCTCAAACTGCAGTGTCGACAGGTTCACCGCCATCGACCAGTTTTGATGCCCCTGAAGGTGCCATTCCCGCAACTGACGGCAGGCCTCATTAAGCACCCAGTTACCAATCGGGATGATCAGCCCCGTTTTTTCCGCCAGCGGCAGGAACAGGTCTGGCGTCAGCAATCCCTGTTTCGGATGTTGCCAGCGCAATAGCGCCTCGAACCCAAGGACAGGACCCGCCGGTGCGTGGAATTTTGGCTGATAAAGCAGGCGCAGTTCATTACGATCGATAGCCAGCCACAGATCGTTCATCAACTGGAGATGGGTCTGCGCCAGGGTGTTCATGGAGGGCTGGAAAAAGTGATAACCGTTTCGGCCCATGTGCTTCGTGTGGTACATCGCCGCATCGGCGTTAAACATCAGCTCGCGCTCGGTTTTACCGTCGTGGGGATAGAGCGCGATACCAATGCTAAGGGTTACCACCAGTTCATAGGGATCCAGATTGAATGGGCTATCGATAGCGCGAACCAGCGAGTTGGCCAGCGAGGCCGCATCATCCGGACCTTCTCCTTCTGCCAGCAGAACAAACTCATCACCACCGATACGGGCAAGGGTGAACTGACCCTTCAGGGGCGTGAGCAGGCGCTGCGTCACGGCGACAAGCAGTCTGTCACCGACATCATGGCCGTACGCATCGTTGATGGTTTTAAACCCGTCGAGATCCATGAACATCAGTGCAAAATGGGTGCCTTCACGGTCAGCTTTGCTGATGGCCTGATCGAGTCGGTCCTCCAGCAAAACACGGTTCGGCAGACGCGTCAGCGTATCCTGCAAAGCCAGTTGAGCGAGTTCGCGGTTCGCTTCTGCAAGGGATGAGGCCAGAAGGGAGGTTCGTGCCTGAAGGCGGGCATCCAGCATCGAGACCAGCAGCGTGATCCCCAGTATGGAGAGTGCGACGACGCTGACCAGTACTGCCAGCCAGCTGCCGTTAATACCTTCATGGTGTGTCATGGTCGACATTGGAAACTGAGCGGCTTTCATCCCGGCATAGTGCATACCGGCAATGGCGATCCCCATCGTAACGGCGGCGGCAAAACGCATCAGCGACACCTGAGACGCTTCATGCCGCAAGCGGAACGTCAGCCATAATGCGGCGAGCGAAGCCGCAAGCGCAATGACAACCGAAATGGCCACCCATGTTTTGTCCCAGATAATACCGGGAGAGACTTCCAGCGCCGCCATGCCGGTGTAATGCATCGCCACAATGCCGCAGCCCATCACTAACGCACCGGGCAGCAGACGGCGCAAACGTAACTGCTCACAGCTAACGAGCCACAGCGCAAACAGTGACGAGCCCACGGCGATAACCATTGATAGCACCGTCAGGGTCGCGTTGTAGCGCATGCTCATGGAGAGGTCCATCGCCAGCATGCCGATAAAATGCATGGCCCACACGCCAATCCCCATGGCAATACCGCCGCCGGCCAGCCAGACGCGCGCAGCCACGCCCTGACTCCCGGCAACACGAGCAGCCATATTCAGCGCGGTATAGGCAGCAAGGATAGCAACAACAAAGGAGAGGACGACGAGGATATGGTTGTATTGGCTAACCAGCATGATCGGTTCTACTCGAGTGTGAGGTTACGCAGGCGCGGTTGAGAAGGGCGAGACATTATCATCGTAAGGTAACGGCTCAAAGGGATTTAAATCCCCGTTTTTAGTGGGTCATAACAGTGAGTTTAGCGACGTCAGGCGGTTAGTCGAGTTCTGAGCAGTTCACTAATTTTAGCGGATTTACGGAATTCATATTGCGACACTTATCGGCTTCAGTGCTCATCAGTTCAATCCACTGCATCAGGAGCGCGTCGAAGAGGAAAACCGAGACAGCAAATACAACCAGCCACCAGTATTTACGAATCATACGTGTCATTCCGGGTAAAGAGGTTCAGTGAGGTGGTGGAAATATACACGAAAAGTTGCGGTTTAAAAGGGGGATAAACGAAGGTTTACACAGCCTTGACGGTGACAGGCGCGGACAATAAAAAAGGCGCATCCCCATGCCAGGTAGCGCCTTTTTAAACAAGCATTTCGCTAACCGAAATTAGTTCATGCCGTATTTTTTCAGTTTCTTACGCAGTGTACCACGGTTGATACCCATCATCAGGGCAGCGCGGGTTTGGTTACCGCGGGTGTATTGCATCACCATGTCCAACAGTGGCTGTTCAACTTCAGCCAATACCAGCTCATACAGGTCATTAACATCCTGACCGTTCAGTTGAGCAAAATAGTTCTTCAGTGCCTGTTTAACCGAGTCACGCAGGGGCTTTTGAGTTACCTGATCCTGAGAGTTAACGGTAGAAACGGTCAGTACGTCAGAATTTACGCGTTGTTCGAACATAGTTCTGTCAGCTCTTTATTTCATTACGCAAGATTTTCGAAGTATGCCTCCAACGCCTCCAGCTGTACGCTGGCATCCTCTATGGCGTTGAATGTGCGCCGAAACTGGTCATTTGGAGCGTGCTCCTGGAGATACCAGGATACGTGTTTACGCGCAATTCGGTACCCTTTTGCCTGACCATAAAAGTCATGCAATTCCCGAACATGCGAACAAAGCAAGCGCTTTACCTCTGCCAGTGGCAGTGGGGCAAGCAACTCCCCAGTGTCCAGATAATGCTGGATTTCCCGAAAGATCCAGGGTCTTCCCTGAGCGGCACGTCCTATCATCAGAGCATCAGCTCCCGTATAGTCGAGCACAGCTCTGGCTTTAAGCGGGTCAGTAATGTCACCATTCGCGATAACCGGAATGGAAACTTTCTGCTTAACTGCCCGAATGCTGTCGTATTCAGCTTCACCATTGAACAAACAGGCGCGAGTGCGTCCATGGATGGTCAGGGCCTGAATGCCACAGTCTTCGGCCAGTTGGGCAATCTCTACACAGTTACGGTGTTCCGGCGACCAACCCGTGCGAATCTTCAACGTAACAGGAACGTCCACTGCGCTGACAACCGCGGTCAGGATAGACTTCACCTGGTCGGGGTATTGCAGAAGGGCTGAACCTGCAAGCTTGCGATTCACTTTCTTGGCCGGGCAACCCATATTGATATCAATAATCTGGGCGCCACTTTCCACGTTAATCCGCGCGGCATCTGCCATCTCTTCAGGCACGCTTCCGGCAATTTGCACGGTGCGAATACCTGGTTCATCAACGTGCACCATCCGAAGGCGGGACTTATCGCTTTCCCACACTTGTGGGTTAGACGACATCATCTCGGAAACGGTTAAACCTGCCCCCATCTCATAGCACAGCGTCCTGAACGGCCGGTCGGTAATACCTGCCATTGGGGCTGCGATCAGGCGATTTCTGAGCTGGTAGTGTCCGATGCGCATGAGTTAAGAAATGACCATACTGTGACTGCAAGGCGGCGTATATTACGCATTTTTTGCACGAGATGAAAGGCCAAACTTTGAACAATCCACTGTTGTAGATCAAGGAATCGCCGCTCTGTCCTTCAGGTGAAAATTATAAACCTGTTAAATCATAAAGTTATGATGGAATGATTATTTTATAGCCGCTTACAATTTCCCGTAACTTCTCATCATTTCTGAATAAATGCATCACTTGAGCGGGATAATCTGCTGTTTTTAGCAGCAGATTATCCCGCTTGTTTGCGATCTGAGTCGCATTTTAGAACATGATCAGCATGCGAAAAATGCGCATTATTCGACGACTACGCGACCATGAAGGGGTTGTACCGGGCGGTTATTTTCGTGGTGCATCGTGTGGGAGAATTTCTCAAGCTGCTCTGCAGAGACGGTCAGCGGGTGCTTCAGTACAATCCAGGTTACCCCCTCTGAGCACGGCGGTGTGGTCAGCGAGCCGCTAAAGCGCCAGTACGTTTTATCTTTTGGAATCAGCTTGTTCAGATTGAGATCCTGCTTAATGGAGACGTTCTGTTCGGCCTGCTCAGGCATGACGCTCCACAGCTTATTCAGTTCCGGGTTTGCGGCCCCTTTATCGAACATGACCGCCACTACCGCCAGCTCACCGGCCGCGTTTTTGTGCACCAGATGCATTTCCATCGCAAATTTCTTGCCATGCACGGTGTTTTCGCTCGGCGCGTGGAAATGGAACTGTTGCAGGGTCCAGGTTTGCTTATCGAGGGTTAGGGTATCGCGGGTTTCCGGCTTTTCACTTGCCTGAATGGTGTGGCCGTTGTTCGTCAGCGTCACAGGGCCATCAATGTAATGCGTTTGCAGCGGGGAGAGGTGCGCGTTCGCAGTGGATTCAATGTTGATGGGGGACTGATTCATCCCGCTTTGACAGGTTTTATAAGCCTCGTCCAGTTCGCCCCAGTGTTCCGGTGCGCCTTCGCCTTCGTAGCTCCAGTGTGATGCGCAGGCTGAAGCCGAGATAATGCTCAGCGCAAAGAGCGCTGCCTTGCCAGTAAAGTGGGTCATAGTATTCTTCCGGTGAATTATTGTGGTTCAAACCATTTTTATCAATATGATTTGTGTGGGTATTTTACCGGAGAAGGGCACGGGAAGAGAGGATTATCGGAGGAAGAGAGGCGTGGTCAGATGACCACGCCAATGGCTTACTTTTTACGGCCCGTAATACGACACCACTCTTCTTTTTCGACCACCGGATCGAGGGCGAAAAGATCGGCGTAGGCTTCGCAAACGCTGTCAGCCTGGCTTGCCAGGATCCCGGAAAGCCCCAGCAGACCGCCGTCAACGGGCAGTACGCTGATTAACGGGGCCAGTTCGCGTAATGGGCCGGCCAGAATGTTCGCCACCACCACATCGGCTTTCATGGCTTCTGGCTGCGCATCCGGCAGATACAGTTCAAGACGGTCAGAAACGCCGTTGCGTTCAGCGTTATCACGGCTGGCCTGAATAGCCTGTGGATCGATATCGATCCCAATGGCTTTGGCCGCGCCCAGTTTCAGCGCCGCGATAGCGAGGATCCCGGATCCGCATCCGAAGTCGATCACCGTCTTGCCGTCCAGATCCAGACTGTCCAGCCACTGCAGGCACAGAGAAGTCGTCGGGTGAGTACCGGTCCCAAATGCCAGGCCCGGATCCAGCATCACGTTTACCGCGTTTTCATCCGGAACGTCACGCCAGCTCGGGCAGATCCACAGACGTTTACCGAACTGCATCGGGTGGAAGTTATCCATCCACTCGCGTTCCCAGTCTTTGTCTTCCAGCTGTTCGATTTTGTGTGCAAAACCCGCACCCAGCAGCGGATGATTTTCCAGGATCGCGACAACCTCTTTCATGTCAGTTTCTGCATCAAACAGGCCAATAACGTCGGTATCACCCCACAGGCGGGTTTCGCCCGGCAGTGGCTCAAACACCGGCGTGTCATGCGTGTCCTGGAAGGTGATGGAGACCGAACCGACTTCCATCAGCGCATCGCTTAGCTCTTCGGCGTTAGCGCCGGTTGTATTCAGTTTTAGTTGGATCCACGGCATGGCAAAACTCTTTATTTATCAGTAGAAATCGTAGCGGGCTGTGGGACAGGCTGACCGAAACGGTTCCCGACCACAAACGCCAGTAAACTTAACAGTAACGAAGGCACAATAGGATGGAAGCCCAGGTACTGAATTTTAAATGTAGCTAGCACGGCATACAGCACACCGCCGACAATCATGCCGCTCAGGGCGCCGGCAGCGTTGGCGCGCTCCCAGTAGAGGCCCAATACCAGCGGCCACAGGAAGACGGCTTCAAGGCCGCCAAACGCCAGCAGGTTCAGCCAGATGATCATCTCCGGCGGACGCCATGCGGCTAACAGCAGCAGCGCGCCTAAAACGAGCGTAATCACCGCCGACATACGCTTCAGGCGTCGTTCATTTTGAACCTGCTCAGGACGCAGGTTCAGATAGAGATCTTTAATGATCGTAGCGGAACTCTGCAGTAGCTGGGCGTTAATGGTCGACATTATGGCGGCCATTGGCGCGGCGAGGAATATCCCCGCGGCAAAAGGCGGAAGCACTTTGACCATCAGGGTCGGGATCACCAAATCGGGAACCGTAAGGTCGGGGATAACCGCACGTCCTAACGCACCCGCCAGATGCATGCCGAACATCAGGATTGCAACAACGACCGTCCCAATAATAATACCCCGGTGAACGGCTTTGCTGTCTTTATATGAGATACAACGCACGGCGGTATGCGGCAGGCCAATAACACCAAAGCACACCAGCACCCAGAACGACGTCATAAATGTTGGCGAAAGGATATCATCCGCACCCTGCGGGGAAATCAGTTTCGGGTCAATCGCTTCCAGAGTTTCAACGGCATGGCTCAGACCACCTGCGGCGTGAACAATTCCCACCAGCAGAACGATTGTGCCGACGAGCATCACCATCCCCTGCAGCGTATCGTTCAGCACGCTGGCGCGAAATCCGCCAAAGGCGGTATACAGCGCAATGCTCACTCCAAAGATGATAAGGCCCGTCTCATAGGGGATCCCTGCAGCGGTTTCCAGCAGACGTGCCCCGCCGATGAACTGCACCGTCATTGCACCAATAAACGCGACCAGCAGGCTCAAGCTTGCCAGCCACACCAGCAGACGGCTCTGGTAGCGCGCAAACAGCATATCGTTGAGCGTCACGGCGTTATAACGGCGTGCCAGAATGGCAAACTTTTTACCCAGTATACCCAGCGAGAGCCAGACGGCAGGCAGCTGAATCATTGCCAGCAGCACCCAACCTAACCCGTATTTATAGGCTGCACCGGGGCCACCGATAAACGAGCTGGCGCTGATATAGGTGGCGGTAAGCGTCATGGCCAGCACGACACCGCCCATCGAGCGACTGCCGAGGAAATACTCATTCAGGAAGGTGCCGGTCGTTCTCTTACGCATTGCATAAACGGACAAACCAAACACGACCACCAGGTACGCGACCAGCGGCAGAATGACTTCAAGCTGCATCATCATCCTCCAGCGGAATATCCCGGTAGATAAATTTCACCATTGCCCAGCACAGCAGGATAAAGACCAGCGGCACCAGCAGGCAGGCCATTTCGAACCAGTGAGGCAGGCCGGTAATGCCAATAGCCGAGTCAGGTAAGTAAGCGGTCACCAACCATGCGGCAAGATAGAGAAGGGTCAGCCACAGCGCCCATCGCGCTTCTTTATGGGCCTGAACAAAACGCTTGTCCATTTTTTGTCCCTTGTGGATGAATAAAGCGGGGATTGTACATGATGGGGCTTTCCGATCCCCAGAAATAAAAAAAGGCCGGATGATCCGGCCTTTTTGGCGTGACTGCGCGATTACTTCTCTTGCAGACCGAGTTTTTTCTCCAGATAGTGGATGTTAGTCCCACCATTCTGGAAGTGCTCGTCGCTCATGATACGCATCTGCAGTTCAACGTTGGTTTTGATACCGTCGATGATCAGCTCCTGCAGGGCGTTCTTCATGCGGGCAATTGCCACGTCACGGTTTTCGCCGTAGCAGATAAGCTTACCGATCATGGAGTCATAGTACGGCGGTACGGTGTAACCCGCGTAGATATGAGACTCCCAACGCACACCAAAGCCACCCGGCGCGTGGAAACGCGTGATTTTACCCGGGCTTGGCAGGAAGGTATTCGGGTCTTCGGCGTTGATACGGCATTCCACCGCATGGCCTTTGACCACAACTTCTTCCTGTTTGATGGACAGAGGCTGACCCGCAGCGATACGCAGCTGTTCTTTGATCAGGTCAACGCCGGTAATCATTTCGGTAACCGGGTGTTCTACCTGAATACGGGTGTTCATCTCAATGAAGTAGAACTCGCCGTTTTCGAACAGGAACTCGAAAGTACCCGCACCGCGATAGCCGATATCGACACAGGCTTTAGCACAACGCTCGCCGATGTAGCGACGCAGTTCCGGCGTAATGCCCGGTGCTGGCGCTTCTTCAACCACTTTCTGGTGACGACGCTGCATGGAGCAGTCACGTTCTGCCAGATAGATAGCGTTACCCTGACCGTCAGCCAGCACCTGAATTTCGATGTGGCGTGGGTTTTCCAGGTATTTTTCCATGTACACCATGTCATTGCTGAAAGCTGCTTTCGCTTCCGCTTTGGTCATGGAGATGGACTGAGCCAGTTCAGCATCGCTACGCACAACGCGCATACCGCGACCGCCGCCGCCGCCGGACGCCTTGATGATAACCGGATAGCCAATGCGTTTCGCATGAGCACGGTTAGCATCCATGTCGTCGGTCAGAGGACCGTCAGAGCCCGGTACGGTTGGAACACCGGCTTTTTTCATCGCGGTGATTGCGGACACTTTGTCGCCCATCAGGCGGATAGTGTCAGCTTTCGGGCCGATGAAGATAAAGCCAGAGCGCTCAACCTGCTCAGCAAAGTTGGCGTTCTCAGAGAGGAAGCCATAACCCGGATGAATTGCCACCGCGCCGGTGATTTCAGCGGCGCTGATGATAGCCGGGATGTTCAGATAGCTTTTTACGGACGGAGCCGGGCCAATACAGACCGTCTCATCCGCCAGCAATACGTGTTTTAAATCGCGATCCGCGCTTGAGTGCACAGCGACGGTCTTGATGCCCAGTTCTTTACAGGCACGAAGAATACGCAGTGCAATCTCGCCGCGGTTGGCGATAACAATTTTATCCAGCATGTTCGCCTCGTTACTCGATGACGACCAGCGGCTCGTCAAATTCAACCGGCTGACCACTTTCGACCAGAATCGCTTTCACAGTGCCTGATTTGTCTGCTTCGATCTGGTTCATCATTTTCATCGCTTCAACGATGCACAGGGTATCGCCTGCGTTGACTTTCTGACCCACTTCGATGAATGCTTTCGCGTCCGGGCTCGGGGTGCGGTAGAAAGTACCAACCATTGGGGAACGTACGATGTGACCACTGATTTCTGCTGCAGCGGCAGGTGCGGCTTCAGCTGCTGGTGCAACGGCTGCGGAAAGCGCAGGCTGCTGCACTGGCGCAGCATAAGCCTGCTGCATTACCGGGAAGCTAGCGGCTGGGGCTGCACGGCTGATGCGTACAGACTCTTCGCCTTCAGAAATTTCCAGTTCGGAGATGCCTGATTCTTCAACCAGCTCGATCAGTTTTTTAATCTTACGAATATCCATGAGTGGGTTCCGTACTCTTGTTTAGTGTGATTGTGACAAGCGTTTTACCGCTGTCTGTAAAGCGTATGAATAGCCGTCAGCGCCCAGTCCGCAAATAACGCCAGCGGCGATATCTGATAGATAGGAATGGTGGCGGAACGGCTCTCGGGCGTGCACATTGCTCAGGTGGATCTCGATAAACGGGATACTCACTGCGAGCAGTGCGTCGCGAATAGCAACACTGGTGTGCGTAAACGCGGCCGGATTGATCAGGATATAGTCCACAGTGTCTTTAGCCTGATGAATACGGTCGATGATTGCGTACTCCGCGTTCGACTGAAAATGATCCAAATCCACATTCAGCGACGTTGCTTCCGTGCTCAGACGGTTAACAATTTCACTCAATGTTAGCGAGCCGTACTTCTCTGGCTCGCGGGTGCCGAGCATGTTCAGGTTCGGTCCGTTTAAAACTAAGATATGGAACTTATCAGCCATTGTGCCGCTATCTCCTGCGATTCTCCGGTAAAAAACAAAATATACCTTCGAAGCACGATTGTCACCTTTTCAGAGGCCTAAAACCGCTGTCGGGTAAACCAAAGTCGCACATTATAACGATTTCGTAGCATTTGGCAGCTAAATACTGGTCTTATCAGGGAAGATTATCAACCGCTATCCGAAAAAGATTCGCGGTTGACAGGGATTCTGCGGGAAAACGCACAGTTTCGCGAATTATCGCAACCACTGACGGAACTTCTTGTAACGCCATGCTAAAAGCGCCACAGCCAGCAGCGCGTAGAGTATGGGCTGCGGGGAGAGGATCTTCACCGACCACAGATAATGGATGGGTGCGAGGATCGCGACAAGATAGACGAAGTTGTGCAGCAGTTGCCAGCGCCTGCCCAATGTACGTTGTGCATATTGCGTTGATGTCAGTGCTAATGCCAGTAACACCAGCCAGCTCACGATACCTAACGTCAGGTACGGACGGGTGACCAGTTCGCGGCCCAGCAGTGCCAGGTTGTTAATGCCCAGTTCCAGCAAGGCGTAGCTGGTCAAATGGAGCGTCGCCCAGGCAAAACACCATAGCCCCAAAAGCCGGCGGGTGCGTATCAATAATGGCTGTTTAGCGTAGCGCGCTAACGGTGACACCAGCAAGGTCGCCAGTAAAAATTTCAGAGCCATCCGACCGGTAAAGTGCTGGATATCCTTTGCCGGATCAGCGCTAAAAAGCCCCTGGCTGGCGGCCCAGAATAACCAGATAAAAGGAAGCAACCCGGCTAAGTGCAACAGCACTTTCAGCCAGGTTATCTGTTTTGCCGTTAAACGCACTCAGAAGTTCTCCCGTAAATTAAGGCCACGGTAAAGCGACGCCACTTCATCAGCGTAGCCGTTAAACAGCAGTGTTGGCTGACGCTTCACATCCAGCGCGCCGCCGGAACCGATAAATCGCTCGGTGGCCTGCGACCAGCGGGGATGATCGACGTGCGGGTTCACATTGGCAAAAAAGCCATATTCGTCGGGCGCCGCCAGGTTCCAGGTCGTGGGGGGACGTTCGCGGGTGAGCTTAATGCTGACGATAGATTTAATCCCTTTAAAACCGTACTTCCACGGCACCGTTAAGCGAACAGGCGCGCCGTTCTGCGGCGGGAGTGCTTTGCCGTAAACACCGACGGTCAGCAGCGTAAGAGGATGCATTGCTTCGTCGAGCCGTAACCCTTCGACATACGGATACGCAAGCCCACCGCCGATAAACCGATCTTTCTGGCCTGGCATCTCGTCCGGGGCGTAGCGCGTCTGGAAAGAGACATATTTTGCGTTGCTGGTGGGTTCAACCATCGCCAGCAGTTTATGCAGCGGGAAGCCTACCCAGGGCACAACCATCGACCAGGCTTCCACGCAGCGCATGCGGTAGATACGCTCTTCCAGTGGAAAACGGGTGGTGAGATCGTGATGGTCCAGCGTCAGCGGTTTTGCCACTTCACCGTCGATTTTCAGCGTCCACGGATCGGTTTTCATACTCCCCGCGTTGGCCGCAGGATCGGCCTTATCGAGACCAAATTCGTAGAAATTGTTATAGCCGGTCACTTTGTCTTCCGGCGTGAGCGTCAGTGTGTTTTGCCACTGAGCGGGTTTCGTAAAGGTGAGCGGGGCGCCGGAAGGGGCTTTCGGGCGATCGTTACCTTTAAACCAGTCGAGCAGGTCGGCATGAGCCGCAGGGGAAAGCGTCAGTGCGGTGGCGCTGATGCCAAGCATTTTCAGGATCTGGCGGCGCTGTAACATAAAGACAGATTCAGACGTTACGTCGGCTTCCGTCAGTTTTCGGGTTTTCATGGCATCCTCCGTCATGCGTTTTTCTAAGCATGACGGAGGAGAGGGATTAGCGCGAATATGTCACGAAAATTTGAAGATTAGGCAATTTTCACCAGCGCGCGGCCGTGGAACTGGTTGTCCATGATCTTGCTGGCATATTCAGGCGCCTGGCTAAGCGTGATTTCGGTTGCGCTCTGAGTAAAGAACGTGTCCGGCAAATCGCGCTGCAGACGTTCCCAGGCCGCAATACGGCGCGCCGCCGGGGTCATCACGGAATCAACACCCTGCAGGCGAACGTTACGCAGAATAAAGGGCATCACGGTGGTGGGCAGGGCAAAACCGCCCGCCAGACCACAGGCTGCCACGCAGCCGCCGTAGTTCATCTGCGCCAGCACTTTTGCCAGCACTTTGTCACCGACGGTATCTACCGCACCTGCCCAGAGCTGTTTTTCCAGTGGACGGGTTTCGGCAAACTCGTCGCGGCTCAGGATGCGATTAGCGCCGAGCTGACGCAGGTACGCGTGGGTGCTCTCGCGCCCGGAAACTGCCGCAACCTGGTAACCCAGTTTGTGCAGCAATGTCACCGCCGTGCTGCCCACACCACCGCTGGCACCGGTCACGACGATCTCACCCGATTCAGGGCGAATACCGGCATCTTCCAGCGCCATCACGCACAGCATGGCGGTAAAGCCTGCGGTACCGATGATCATCGCTTTACGACCATCCAGGCCTTGTGGCATCGGCACCAGCCAGTCGCCTTTCACGCGCGCCTGTGTCGCCAGCCCACCCCAGTGATTTTCACCCACGCCCCAGCCCGTGAGCAGCACCTGCTGGCCGGCATGGAAGCGCGGATCTTCGCTCGCATGAACCCGGCCCGCAAAATCGATACCTGGCACCATAGGGAAATTTCGGATGATTTTACCCTTCCCGGTAATAGCCAGCGCATCTTTATAATTTAAACTGGACCAGTCGATGTCGACGGTCACTTCGCCTGCCGGCAGTCGGCTCTCTTCAACGGCCTGCACCGAGGCAAGCGTTTTGCCGTCCTGCTGTTCTAAGATCAAAGCCTGCATACAGGGTCCTCACGACTCAGATGATTGGAAAATAGCTCCTGAAGACTATACTCCCTCAGGGAAAAGCAATGCCGATTTAACGCAATAAATTGCTAGATACGCCAGGTTTGATAGTATGCCGCATTTGAAATGCAAGTTAGCGCTTACTCGCTAACCCCTCAACCCACGGAGTTATCTCAAGGATGCGATTAACGACGAAGTTCTCGGCTTTTATCACCTTACTGACGGGGCTGACCATTTTTGTCACGCTCCTTGGCTGTTCACTGAGCTTTTATAACGCCATTCAGGACAAGTTGGTTAATCGGGTGCAGTCTGTCGCGTCGGTGATTGATAATCGTCTCCTCACCACCCCGCTGCCGGTGCTGTCCCGCGAGCTGGATGAGTTGATGGTGCCTGTCGATATTGTCCAAATCGACATTCTGCAGGGAAAGCATAATGTTTTAAGCCATGCCCGGCAGGACAGCTATCGGCCTGCGGGCGTGGTAAGCCAGTACCGGGAAGTGACGGTGCACTCCCTTAAAAACCCGGGCATGACCATAAACATGGTCTACCTCGATCCAATGGCCAGCTACTTCCGCTCGATGATGACCACCGCGCCGCTCACCGTCGCCGTCGCGTTTATTGTCCTGCTGATTTTCCTCGCGGTTCGCTGGCTGCGCCGTCAGCTCTCTGGTCAGGAACTGCTGGAGATGCGTTCCGTGCGAATACTGAACGGTGAACGCGGCCCGCAGGTGCGTGGCTCGATCCATGAATGGCCTGCGCGTGCCAGCAGTGCGCTGGATACGCTGCTCTCAGAAATTCAGTTCGCCAGCGACCAGCGCAGCCGTATGGACACACTGATCCGCTCTTACGCTGCGCAGGATAATAAAACCGGGCTGAACAACCGTCTTTTCTTTGATAATCAACTGGCCACGTTGCTGGACGATCCGGAAAAAGTCGGGACGCACGGTGTTGTCATGATGATTCGCCTGCCCGATTTCGATCTGCTGCGCGACACCTGGGGACAGCGCGTGGCGGAAGAGAATCTCTTTACGCTGATCAACCTGCTCTCCACCTTTATTATGCGTTATCCGGGTGCGCTGCTGGCTCGTTATCACCGCAGCGACTTTGCCGTGCTGCTGCCTCACCGTACGCTGAAAGAGTCAGAAAGCATCGCCAGCCAGCTGCTGAAAGCGGTGGATGCGCTGCCGCAGAGCAAAATGCTCGACAGGGACGATATGGTTCATATGGGCATCTGTGCCTGGCGCGGCGGCCAGTCGACGGAACAGGTGATGGAACATGCTGAAGCGGCAACCCGCAACGCCGTGTTGCAGGGCGCTAACGGCTGGGCTGTGTATGACGATTCGTTACCGGAAAAAGGGCGCGGCAATGTGCGCTGGCGAACGTTGATAGAGCAAATGCTCAGCCGCGGCGGGCCGCGCATTTATCAAAAACCGGCGGTGATGAAAAACGGGAACGTTCATCACCGTGAGCTGATGTGCCGTATTTTTGACGGTACGGAAGAGGTCATCTCCGCGGAATATTTACCGATGGTGCTGCAGTTTGGGCTTTCTGAAGAATATGACCGCCAGCAGATCACCCGACTCATGCCGTTTTTATCCTTCTGGCCCGAAGAAAACCTGGCGCTACAGGTTACCGTGGAGTCGTTAATTCGCCCGCGTTTTCAGCGCTGGTTGCGTGATACATTAATGCAATGCGAAAAATCGCAACGCAAACACATTATTTTTGAACTTGCTGAGGCGGATGTGGGTCAACACATCAGCCGGTTACGTCCGGTAGTACGGTTGATTAATGCGCTAGGTGCCCGTGTCGCGGTCACGCAGGCGGGTTTAACGCTGGTCAGTACTAACTGGATTAAGGAACTGGATGTGGAGTTATTAAAGCTGCATCCGGGGCTGGTAAGGAACATTGAAAAGCGCACAGAAAACCAGCTGCTGGTACAGAGTCTGGTAGAAGCGTGCAAGGGAACGCGAACACAAGTCTTTGCCACGGGCGTGCGCTCCAGAAGCGAATGGCAGATGTTGACAGAGCGCGGTGTGACGGGCGGTCAAGGGGATTTTTTTGCCTCCTCTCAGCCGCTTGACACCAATGTGAAAAAATATTTGCAAAGATACTCTGTTTGACCTGCCGTTTAATCCGTTTTCACGTAGAATATCGCGCCTGTAGCTTTGAGTATGACGAGCAAAAAGCCAGTGAACGACCCTTAGCGGGTTACAAATGTCAGTGAGGGACGCTACTGTGTACTCAGCCCTGAGGGAATCAGGGAAAGATTTGTAACATCAGGATACGTACTGCACAAATTTTCACCGCTGCAGATGATTTTTGCGCCTTGTCGCTGCTGCGTGTGGTTGGTAAAGTAAGCGGATTTTGTTTTCCGCCCCAGCTTTCAGGATTATCCCTTAGTATGTTGAAAAAATTTCGTGGCATGTTTTCCAATGACCTGTCCATTGACCTGGGTACCGCGAATACCCTTATTTACGTTAAAGGACAAGGCATCGTATTGAATGAGCCTTCCGTTGTGGCCATTCGTCAGGATCGTGCCGGCTCGCCGAAAAGCGTAGCCGCGGTGGGTCATGACGCGAAGCAGATGCTGGGACGTACCCCTGGCAACATCGCCGCAATCCGCCCAATGAAAGACGGCGTTATCGCTGACTTCTTCGTGACTGAAAAAATGCTTCAGCACTTCATCAAGCAGGTTCACAGCAACAGCTTCATGCGCCCAAGCCCGCGTGTTCTGGTGTGTGTGCCGGTTGGCGCCACCCAGGTTGAACGTCGCGCAATCCGTGAATCAGCCCAGGGTGCAGGCGCGCGTGAAGTGTTCCTGATTGAAGAGCCAATGGCGGCGGCAATCGGTGCGGGTCTGCCTGTTTCTGAAGCGACCGGTTCTATGGTGGTGGATATCGGTGGTGGTACCACTGAAGTGGCCGTTATCTCCCTGAACGGCGTGGTGTACTCCTCTTCCGTGCGTATCGGTGGCGATCGTTTCGACGAAGCCATCATTAATTATGTGCGTCGTAACTACGGTTCCCTGATCGGCGAAGCGACCGCTGAGCGTATCAAGCATGAAATCGGTTCCGCTTACCCGGGCGATGAAGTGCGTGAAATCGAAGTTCGCGGCCGTAACCTGGCTGAAGGTGTTCCACGCGGCTTTACCCTGAACTCCAACGAAATTCTGGAAGCGCTGCAGGAACCTCTGACCGGTATCGTGAGCGCAGTGATGGTTGCTCTGGAACAGTGCCCACCAGAACTGGCGTCTGACATCTCCGAGCGCGGTATGGTTCTGACCGGTGGTGGTGCGCTGCTGCGTAACCTCGACCGCCTGTTAATGGAAGAGACAGGTATTCCTGTCGTAGTTGCAGAAGATCCACTGACTTGCGTCGCCCGTGGTGGTGGCAAGGCGCTGGAAATGATCGACATGCACGGCGGCGACTTGTTCAGCGAAGAGTAGTCATTGTGAAAGGGTAGCGTATCGCTACCCTTTCTCTCTGACACGAGAATACGCATAGCCTATGAAGCCAATTTTTAGCCGTGGCCCATCGCTACAGTTTCGCCTCATTCTGGCGGTCCTGGTTGCGCTTGGGGTCATTATTGCCGATAGCCGCCTCGGTACGTTCAGTCAGATCAGAACGTACATGGATACCGCCGTCAGTCCTTTCTACTTTATTTCAAATGGTCCCCGTGAGTTGCTCGACTCCGTTTCTCAAACGTTGTCTTCACGTGACCAACTCGAACTCGAAAACCGGGCATTACGTCAGGAACTGCTGTTGAAAAACAGCGAGCTGCTGATGCTGGGACAATATAAGCAGGAAAACGCGCGTCTGCGCGAGCTGCTTGGCTCGCCGCTGCGTCAGGATGAGCAGAAGATGGTGACGCAGGTGATCTCCACCGTCAACGATCCTTACAGCGATCAGGTAGTGATCGACAAAGGAAGCGTGAACGGTGTGTATGAAGGTCAGCCTGTTATCAGTGATAAAGGCGTTGTAGGCCAGGTTGTTGCTGTGGCCAAACTGACCAGCCGCGTTCTGCTGATCTGCGATGCCACGCATGCGCTGCCGATTCAGGTACTGCGTAATGACATTCGCGTCATCGCGGCCGGTAACGGGTGTACCGACGATCTCCAGCTGGAACATCTGCCGGCTAACACGGACATTCGTGTGGGCGACGTTCTGGTGACGTCGGGTCTGGGTGGACGTTTCCCTGAAGGGTATCCGGTTGCGGTTGTCTCTTCGGTGAAGCTTGATACGCAGCGTGCCTATACCGTGATTCAGGCGCGTCCAACCGCGGGGTTACAGCGTCTTCGCTACCTGCTGCTGCTGTGGGGCGCCGACCGCAATGGTGCTAACCCCATGACGCCTGAAGATGTTCATCGCGTCGCGAATGAACGCCTGATGCAAATGATGCCGCAGGTTCTGCCGGCACCGGATGCCATGGGACCCCCTGCGCCAGTACCGGCCCCTGCTACGGGGCTAACGCAGCCGCTGCCGGATGCACCGCCACCGCCTAAACTCTCCTCGGGAGGGCAGTAGTGGCAAGTTACCGTAGCCAGGGACGCTGGGTTATCTGGCTCTCATTTCTCATTGCGCTGTTACTGCAAATCATGCCCTGGCCGGACGACATTCTCGTTTTCCGGCCAAACTGGGTATTGCTCATTTTGCTCTACTGGATCCTTGCCCTGCCGCACCGCGTAAATGTCGGCACAGGTTTTGTGATGGGTGCCATACTGGATCTCATTAGTGGCTCTACGCTTGGCGTGCGCGCCTTATCCATGAGTATTATTGCGTACCTCGTCGCACTTAAATTCCAGCTCTTTCGTAACCTCGCGCTCTGGCAACAGGCGCTGGTGGTGATGTTGTTGTCGCTTGCTGCGGATATCGTTGTTTTCTGGGCAGAGTTTTTAGTGATCAACGTCTCTTTCCGACCGGAAGTGTTCTGGAGTAGTGTAGTAAACGGTGTGCTCTGGCCGTGGCTGTTCCTGCTGATGCGTAAGGTTCGCCAGCAGTTTGCTGTGCAATAAAAGGTTTCTATGACGTCTCTATATCTTGCTTCTGGTTCTCCGCGTCGTCAGGAGTTGCTCACTCAGCTGGGCGTCTCCTTTGAACGCATTGTTACGGGCATCGAAGAGAAACGCGCTGAAGGCGAAAGTGCCCAGCAGTACGTTTCTCGACTGGCGCGTGAGAAAGCGCAGGCAGGCGTGGCGCAAACGCCGCGTGACTTGCCGGTGCTGGGGGCAGATACCATCGTTATTCTTAACGGTGAAGTGCTTGAGAAACCGCACGACGCTGAACATGCGGCGCGCATGCTGCGCAAAATGTCCGGACAAACACATCAGGTAATGACCGCCGTCGCGCTGGCGGACAGCCAGCACGTGCTGGATTGCCTGGTGGTGACGGACGTGACATTCAGAGTGCTTACCGACGACGAGATCGCCGCTTATATCACCAGCGGTGAACCGATGGATAAGGCAGGTGCATACGGTATTCAGGGGCTGGGTGGCTGTTTTGTCAGGAAGATTAATGGCAGCTATCACGCCGTAGTCGGCTTACCGCTGGTGGAAACGTATGAGTTGCTGAGCAATTTTAACTCACTGCGTGAGGGAAGGGATAATTATGACGGCTGAATTGTTGGTAAACGTAACGCCATCGGAAACCCGTGTGGCCTATATTGATGGTGGCATTCTTCAGGAAATTCATATTGAGCGTGAAGCGCGGCGCGGAATAGTAGGCAATATCTACAAAGGTCGTGTCAGTCGTGTACTACCGGGTATGCAGGCGGCTTTTGTAGATATTGGACTGGATAAGGCGGCATTTTTACATGCCTCCGACATTATGCCGCATACCGAGTGCGTCGCGGGCGAAGAGCAAAAGCAGTTTGCCGTGCGCGATATCTCCGAACTGGTGCGTCAGGGCCAGGATCTGATGGTGCAGGTCGTCAAAGATCCGCTGGGCACGAAAGGCGCCCGTCTGACGACCGACATTACCTTGCCTTCCCGTTATCTGGTCTTTATGCCTGGCGCGTCGCACGTGGGCGTTTCGCAGCGCATTGAGAGCGAAAGCGAGCGCGAGCGTCTTAAAAAAGTGGTCAGCGCTTACTGCGATGAACAGGGCGGGTTTATCATCCGTACCGCCGCAGAAGGGATCAGTGAAGACGATCTGGCGTCTGATGCGGCTTATCTCAAGCGCGTCTGGACCAAAGTCATGGAGCGTAAAAAACGCAACCAGACCCGCTACCAGCTTTACGGCGAACTGGCGCTTGCTCAGCGCGTCCTGCGTGATTTTGCCGATGCACAGCTCGACAGAATTCGCGTGGATTCCCGCCTGACCTATGAAGCACTGCTGGAATTTACCGCCGAATACATTCCCGAAATGCCTGGCCTGCTGGAGCATTACACGGGGCGTCAGCCTATCTTCGATCTCTATGACGTCGAAAATGAGATCCAGCGAGCGCTGGAACGCAAGGTTGAACTGAAGTCCGGCGGCTATCTGATCATCGATCAGACCGAAGCGATGACGACGGTGGATATCAACACCGGCGCGTTTGTCGGCCATCGCAACCTGGATGACACCATCTTTAATACCAACATCGAAGCCACGCAGGCCATCGCCCGCCAGCTTCGCCTGCGCAATCTGGGTGGCATTATCATCATCGACTTTATCGATATGAGTAATGAAGACCATCGCCGTCGTGTGCTGCACTCGCTGGAGCAGGCACTGAGTAAAGATCGCGTGAAAACCAGCATCAACGGCTTCTCACAGCTGGGGCTGGTGGAAATGACGCGTAAGCGTACCCGCGAAAGCGTGGAGCACGTGCTGTGCAATGAATGCCCAACCTGCCACGGACGTGGCACAGTAAAGACGGTTGAGACCGTCTGCTACGAGATCATGCGTGAAATCGTTCGCGTTCATCATGCCTACGACTCCGATCGTTTTCTGGTCTATGCTTCCCCTGCGGTGGCTGAAGCGCTGAAAGGCGAAGAGTCGCACGCGCTGGCGGAAGTGGAAATCTTTGTCGGCAAACAGGTAAAAGTTCAAATCGAACCGCTCTATAACCAGGAGCAGTTTGACGTCGTGATGATGTAAGACGCGGTACGCCGCGTGACCAAAGCTGACAAGGAGAGATGAGTGAGGCGATTGCCGGGGATTTTATTGCTTACAGGGGCAACGCTGGTCGTGATTGTCGCGTTGCTCGTGAGCGGGCTGCGCCTCGTTTTACCGCATCTGGACAGCTGGCGTCCGCAGCTGCTGGCAAAAATCGAATCCACCACCGGTGTCCCGGTGGACGTGAGCCAGATAAGCGCCAGCTGGCAGAATTTTGGCCCGACGCTTGATGTCCGGGATATCAATGCCAGCCTGAAAGATGGCGGCTATCTGAAAATCAAACGCGTTACCCTGGCGCTGGATGTCTGGCAAAGCCTGCTCCATTTTCGCTGGCAGTTCCGCGATCTCACCTTTTATCAGCTTCAGTTTCTGACCAATACCCCGCTGTCCGGCGGCGATAGCAATCAGAGCCTTGAAACCAACCGCTTCAGCGATCTCTTCCTGCGTCAGTTCGATCATTTCGATCTGCGCGACAGCGAAGTGAGCTTTATTACCCTCTCCGGGCAGCGCGCTGAACTGGCGATCCCACAGCTGACCTGGCTCAACGGCAAAGAACGCCATCGCGCGGAAGGACAGGTGAATCTCTCCAGCCTGAACGGCCAGCACGGCGTGATGCAGGTTCGTATGGATCTGCGCGACGACGACGGTTTGTTAAATAACGGCAAGGTATGGCTGCAGGCCGACGACGTGGATGTTAAGCCGTGGCTCGGCGACTGGTTACAGCAAAATATGCAGCTGGAAACCGCCCGTTTTAGCCTTGAAGGCTGGATGACCCTGACGAAAGGGGTATTTGCCAGCGGCGATATCTGGCTTAAGCAGGGGGGCGCAAGCTGGAAGGGCGAAAAACAGCAGCATCAACTTTCGGTCGATAACCTCACCGCGCACGTGACGAAAGAGAAAGAGGGCTGGCAGTTTGCCATTCCGGACACACGCATCACCATGGATAACAAACCCTGGCCGCGCGGTGCTCTGACGCTGGCCTGGATGCCGGAGCAGGATGTCGGTGGGGCGACCAGCAAACGCAGTGACGAGCTGCGTATTCGCGCCAGCAACCTTGATCTGGCCGCAATAGAAGGTCTGCGCTCGATGGCCGCCAAGCTCTCTCCGGACCTGGGGGAGATCTGGCTGGCAACGCAGCCAAGCGGAAAGATAGATTCGCTGGCGCTGGATATCCCGCTTCAGGCCACGGAAAAGACCCGTTTTCAGGCCGCATGGAAAGGTCTGGCCTGGAAGCAGTGGAAGATGTTACCGGGCGCGGAAAACTTCAGCGGTAAGCTGGAAGGGAGCGTTGAGAACGGCAGGCTAACGGTCGATATGCATGACGCCAGAATGCCTTACGAAACGGTCTTCCGTGCGCCGCTGGAAATTGAACAAGGCAATGCGGTGCTCAACTGGCTGCGTAACGATAAAGGCTTCCAGCTGGATGGGCGCCATATCGATGTGAAAGCCAAAGCGGTGCATGCGCGTGGCGATTTCCGCTATCTGCAGCCTGAAGGTGAAGAGCCGTGGCTGGGTATTCTGGCCGGGATCAGCACTAACGACGGTTCTCAGGCCTGGCGCTACTTCCCCGAGAACCTGATGGGCAAAGCGCTGGTAGACTATCTGAGCGGCGCGATCCAGGGCGGTCAGGCGGATAATGCCACCCTGGTCTACGGCGGTAATCCGCATCTTTTCCCGTACAAGCACAATGAAGGTCAATTCCAGGTGCTGGTGCCGCTGCACAATGCCACCTTTGCCTTCCAGCCGGGCTGGCCTGCGCTGAAAAATCTCGACATTGAACTTAATTTTATCAATGACGGATTATGGATGAAGGCAGACAACGTGGCGCTGGGCGGCGTAACGGCCAGTAACCTGACGGCAAACATTCCGGATTACTCAAAAGAGAAGCTTTTGATTGATGCCGACATTAACGGCCCCGGGAAAGCGGTCGGCCCCTATTTTGAAGACACGCCGCTGAAAGAGTCACTGGCAGCCACCCTTCAGCAGCTGCAGCTGGATGGCGATGTGAGTGCTCGCTTACATCTTGATATCCCGCTCGACGGTGAAATGACCACCGCCAAAGGCGACGTCCGTCTCAATAACAACAGCCTGTATATTAAGCCGCTTGAAAGCACCCTGAAGAATCTCAGCGGGCAATTTAGCTTTGAGAACGGTAATCTGAAGAGCGAGCCGCTCACGGCCAGCTGGTTTAATCAGCCTGTGAATATTGATTTCTCGACCACCGAGGGCGAGAAAGCTTATCAGGTAGCCGTCAACCTGGACGGCAACTGGCAGCCATCGCGCATGGATGTTCTGCCGAAGCCGATTGAGGAGTCCGTTAACGGTACAGTCTCCTGGAATGGCAAGGTGGCAATTGAACTGCCTTATCACGCCGGTGCGCGCTATAAAGTTGATATCACCGGCGATCTGAAAAACATTCAGAGCCAGTTGCCTGCACCGCTGGATAAATCGTCCGGTCAACCCCTGCCAATAAAGGTTAACGTCGATGGCAATCTTAACAGCTTCGCGCTGACCGGCAGTGCGGGTGAGAAAAACCATTTCAACAGCCGCTGGCTGCTTAACCGTAAGCTCACGCTCGACAGAGCCATCTGGACGACGGACAGCCGTACCACGCCGCCGCTGCCCGATCACACCGGCATTGAGCTTAATCTGCCACCAATGGACGGGGCCGAGTGGCTGGCTCTGTTCCAGAAGGGCGTAGGCCAAAACGTTGATGAGGCTGCCCAGTTCCCGCAGAGCATTACTGTTCGTACGCCGTCGCTGATGCTGGGTGGACAGCAGTGGAATAACCTGAGCATTGTTTCGCAGCCCACGGCGAACGGGTCAAAAGTCGAAGCCCAGGGCCGGGAGATCAATGGCACGCTGACCATGCGCGACAACGCGCCGTGGCAGGCGGCGATTCGCTATCTTTACTACAACCCGGCCACCGCGAGCGGAAAAGATCGTCCGTCAAATACGGCGCCGTTGAATAACCCAACCCGTATCGACTTCAGCGGCTGGCCCGATCTCCAGCTACGCTGTGCTGAGTGCTGGCTTTGGGGTCAAAAGTATGGCCGTATTGACGGCGATTTCGCCATTAAGGGGAATACGCTGAGCCTTGCGGGCGGGCTTATCGACACCGGCTTTGGCCGTCTGAGGGCCGCCGGGGAGTGGGTTAATAACCCGGGCGAGCAGCGAACCTCTTTGAAGGGCGACATCAAGGGCAATAAACTGGATTCCGTGGCTAACTTCTTTGGCATCAGCACGCCGCTGCGGGGGTCATCATTTGACGTGAATTACGATCTCCACTGGCGTGCGGCACCGTGGACGCCGGATGAAGCCTCACTGAACGGCATTCTGAAAACCCGCTTTGGCAAGGGTGAGATTGCCGATGTGAGTACCGGGCATGCGGGCCAGATACTGCGTCTGTTGAGCTTTGATGCCCTGCTGCGTAAGCTGCGTTTCGACTTTAGCGATACCTTCAGCGAAGGTTTCTATTATGACTCCATCCGCAGTACGGCATGGATCAAAGACGGGGTGCTGCATACCGACGATACGCTGGTGGACGGCCTGGAAGCGGATATTGCGATGAAAGGCTCGGTCAACCTCGTGCGCCGCGAACTGGATATGGAAGCGGTGGTGGCACCTGAAATTTCTGCCACCGTCGGCGTGGCGGCGGCTTTTGTGGTGAACCCGATTGTCGGTGCGGCGGTGTTTGCCGCCAGTAAAGTGCTGGGGCCGCTGTGGAGCAAAGTCTCTATTCTGCGCTATCGCATCACCGGGCCGGTGGATAAACCGCAGATTAATGAAGTGTTGCGCCAGCCGCGCAAAGATGCACAGCAATGATTTGACGTGGGCAGGTAATTGCCTCACTCTCAATAAATACGATTTATATACCGCCACGGGCGGCAACGAACGAGTAGCAATACGATGAGTCTGAACCTGGTAAGTGAACATTTGCTCGCAGTGAACGGCCTGAGCCATCAGGACCTGTTCTCCATTCTTGGTCAACTGACCGAACGCCGTCTCGACTACGGCGATCTCTATTTCCAGTCGAGCTATCACGAATCCTGGGTTTTAGAAGACAGCATCATTAAAGATGGCTCTTATAACATTGACCAGGGTGTCGGTGTACGTGCCGTCAGCGGCGAGAAAACCGGTTTTGCTTATGCCGACCAGATTAGCCTGGCCGCACTGGAGCAGAGCGCGCTGGCCGCGCGGACTATCGTGCGCGAAACCGGTGACGGTCGCGTGAAGACGCTGGGCGAAGTG
This sequence comes from Enterobacter sp. MEB024, assembly GCF_030209635.1. Classification (NCBI taxonomy): domain Bacteria; kingdom Pseudomonadati; phylum Pseudomonadota; class Gammaproteobacteria; order Enterobacterales; family Enterobacteriaceae; genus Enterobacter; species Enterobacter sp. MEB024. The sequence goes on from NZ_JARVRQ010000010.1 coordinate 35,040, forward strand.
CAGCACTCTGCGCTATATACCAGTATCGATCCCCTGCAGAGCATGAGCCGTGAAGAGAAACTGGATATCCTGCGTCGCGTGGATAAAGTCGCACGCGCTGCGGATAAACGCGTGCAGGAAGTCTCTGCCAGCCTGAGCGGTGTCTATGAACTGATCCTGGTCGCGGCGACAGACGGCACGCTGGCAGCGGATGTGCGTCCGCTGGTACGTCTTTCTGTCAGCGTGCAGGTTGAAGACGACGGTAAACGTGAGCGCGGTTCAAGCGGTGGCGGCGGTCGTTTTGGTTATGACTGGTTCCTGGGCGATGTTGACGGTGAAGCACGCGCTGACGCGTGGGCAAAAGAAGCCGTGCGCATGGCGCTGGTGAACCTGTCTGCCGTGGCGGCACCCGCCGGTACATTGCCGGTGGTACTCGGCGCAGGCTGGCCTGGCGTGCTGCTGCACGAAGCGGTGGGCCACGGCCTGGAAGGCGATTTTAACCGTCGCGGCACCTCCGTATTCAGCGGCCAGATGGGACAACGCGTCTCATCTGAACTCTGTACCGTGGTTGATGACGGCACGATGCAGGATCGCCGTGGCTCGATTTCAATCGACGATGAAGGTACGCCCGGGCAGTACAACGTGCTGATTGAAAATGGCGTCCTGAAAGGCTACATGCAGGACAAACTCAACGCGCGTCTGATGGGCGTTGCGCCAACGGGCAACGGCCGTCGTGAATCCTACGCGCATCTGCCGATGCCGCGTATGACGAACACCTACATGTTGCCGGGTAAATCCACACCGCAGGAGATCATCGAGTCCGTTGATTACGGCATCTTCGCGCCAAACTTTGGTGGCGGTCAGGTAGATATCACCTCCGGTAAGTTCGTCTTCTCCACTTCAGAAGCGTATCTGATTGAGAAAGGCAAAGTGACCAAAGCGGTGAAGGGGGCGACCCTGATTGGCTCCGGTATTGAAGCCATGCAGCAGATCTCCATGGTCGGTAACGATCTGAAACTGGATAACGGCGTTGGTGTTTGCGGTAAAGAGGGCCAGAGCCTGCCGGTTGGCGTCGGTCAGCCAACGCTGAAAGTGGATAACCTGACGGTGGGCGGCACCGCCTGACCTGAACCAATCTTAAAAAATGGCGCGACTGTAAAAGTCGCGCCATTTTTTTTAACGTGCGTTACCCAGCGGGATCTCCGGGTCGGGCTCGTGCGTGATGCGGTTGCGAAGGTCACGACGAATGATTTCAATCGACCAGAACCAGATCAAATGCCCCACGATCTCTGAGACGTGTTCGTACCAGGGCAGTTCGAACAGCGGGGGTGTCAGCCCCATCAGCGGGAAGGAGATCATGTGAACAAAAAGCTGCGCTAACGCACCCGCCAGTAAACCTTGCCAGAGTTTAATTTTCGGGAAGACTTCAGCAACTACACAATACCCTACAGCAAAGACGATAGAGAAAATAATATGTGTTACGCCGACCGCGTTAAATATATGGCCGGCAAAGGTATAAACCGCGGCGTTAGGGTCAGCAATGCCCAGCCAGTCGCGTAAAAATACATAAGGAGGATTTAAAAAATTGCGGGAACAATCAATCTGACCTGCGGCTCTTATTAATTGTTCCGGTCCGCATGCGCTGGTGAATAAATCGGTAGGGCTTCGTGGCGGAAGCGGCACCTCTGCTCCCCATTTTACGAAGGCGGAGACAATCCCTGCAATCAAACCAATGAACGCGGCGAGTCCATAGCGCCTGCGTGAAGGCGGTGTTTGTTCAAATATATTCATTTCTTTTCCTTGTTTAAGGTCATCCTGAGAAATACATTTTATTATTCATATCAGTAACAAATTAATAACAGCCTGACTGTCAGACTGTTTATAAGGTAAGGCGCAGATGGCGGCAGTGTCAATTCGCTATTCCTGACAGGGGTGAAGGAATATTCCTGAATGACGGTCTGTATCATCCTGGAATATTCATTGCAAATATACTTTTGGGAAATTAAAGGTTATTCCTTTCGTCTTTCGCGCATTCCCTGAAACAGCTCCGCCACGTCCACAAAATACTCGGTCAGATAGTTTATGCACACCTGAACCTTGAGCGGCAGTTTGTCTTTCTCGGTGTACAACGCGTACACCGGACGCGGATCGGACTGATAGCGCGGGAAGAGGATCTCCAGTACACCGCTGTTGATCTCGTTGATTACCCACATTAACGGCACATACGCGATCCCGGCGCCGGCCACCAGCCAGCGCGAGATGGTCATCGGATCGTTGGTGACGAACCGTCCTTCCGGCAGCAGTCTGGTGGAAATCCCTTCCGGGGCAATCAGCTCAAATTCATTGTCGGGGCGAACGCTGTACTCCAGCCAGGAGTGGTTGGTGAGATCAGCGGGTTTCTCCGGTACCCCGTACTGAGCCAGATAGCTTTTCGAGGCGCAGACCACCATTGGCATACTGCCCAGCCGCCGGGAGAAGAGGCTGGAGTCCTGCAATGCCCCCACGCGGATCACCACGTCCAGCCCGTCGGCAATCAGGTCCGGGGCGGGAATGCCCGTGACCAGATTGACGGTTAATCCCGGGTACTCTTTCAGCATGTCAGCGGTCATGGCGGCGAGAACATTTTGTGCCATAGTTGAAGAACAACCGATGCGCAGCGTACCGATAGGCGTGTTGTTGAAGGCGTAAAGTTGTTCGTGCACATCCTGCACTTCGAGCAGCATGCGGCGACAACCCTGATAGTAAATCTTACCCGCTTCCGTCAGACCAATGCTGCGGGTGCTGCGGTTGAGTAGCTTGACCTGCAGCTCATCTTCCAGTTTGGACACGGTCTGGCTGATGGAAGAGACGCTCATCTGAAGCTGACGTGCAGCGGCGGTAAAAGAGCCAAGTTCAACCACTTTGGCAAAGACCGACATCCGTTTTAGACGTTCCATTGTTAACTCTGACTTAAAAGTGATTTAGATCACATATTATAGATAACAGCATAACAGTTACGTTAATATATTATTAATTACATAACGGCTGCGCCATTCTCGCCCGGCGTTTCTTGCTCTCCTGCGGTGGCGTGCGCTAAAAAAGTCTGAAGCCTGCACTCTCTCTAATCAAGGTCAACATGAGTCTGTTTCCCGTTATCGTGGTGTTCGGTTTGTCGTTCCCACCGATATTTTTCGAGCTTCTTTTATCACTGGCGATTTTCTGGCTGGTGCGCAAGGTGCTGGTCCCCACCGGGATCTACGATTTTGTCTGGCATCCTGCATTGTTCAATACCGCGCTGTATTGCTGCCTGTTTTACCTGATATCGCGCATGTTTGTCTGAGGTTGATGTGAAAACGCTAACAAGAAAAATCTCCCGCACTGCCATCACCATGGCGCTCGTTATCCTCGCGTTCATCGCTATTTTCCGCGCCTGGGTCTATTACACTGAATCACCGTGGACGCGTGATGCACGCTTTAGCGCCGATGTCGTGGCAATCGCCCCCGACGTGGCGGGTCTCATCACTGCGGTCAATGTCCACGATAACCAGCTGGTGAAAAAAGATCAGGTACTGTTCACCATCGACCAGCCTCGTTATCAGAAAGCGTTAGAAGAAGCCGAAGCGGATGTGGCCTATTATCAGGCGCTGGCTTCCGAGAAACGCCGTGAGGCAGGTCGCCGTAACCAACTGGGTGTTCAGGCGATGTCCCGCGAAGAGATTGACCAGTCCAATAACGTCCTGCAAACCGTGCTGCATCAGCTGGCCAAAGCGCAAGCGACGCGCGATCTTGCCCGGCTCGATCTTGAGCGCACCGTGATCCGCGCACCAGCCGATGGCTGGATCACCAACCTGAATGTTTATGCCGGGGAGTTTATCACCCGCGGCTCAACCGCCGTGGCGCTGGTTAAACAGAACTCCTTCTACGTGCTCGCCTATATGGAAGAAACCAAACTGGAAGGCGTGCGTCCGGGGTTCCGGGCTGAAATTACGCCGCTTGGCAGCAACCGAGTGCTGAAAGGCACCGTCGACAGCGTAGCAGCGGGGGTCACTAACTCCAGCAGCTCTAACGATACTAAAGGGATGGCGACGGTGGATTCCAACCTGGAATGGGTACGTCTGGCCCAGCGTGTGCCGGTGCGTATCCATCTGGATGAACAGCAGGGCAATCTGTGGCCTGCCGGGACCACAGCGACGGTGGTGATCACCGGTGAAAAAGACCGTGACGCCAGCCAGGACTCCATCTTCCGTAAAATTGCCCATCGCCTGCGCGAGTTTGGTTAATCGTTATGGGTATCTTTTCCATCGCCAGCCAACACATTCGCTTCGCCGTTAAGCTGGCGTGTGCCATTGTGCTGGCGCTGTTTGTCGGCTTCCACTTTCAGCTGGAAACCCCCCGCTGGGCCGTACTGACGGCGGCAATTGTCGCGGCAGGGCCTGCCTTTGCTGCGGGCGGGGAACCTTACTCCGGAGCGATCCGCTACCGTGGGATGCTGCGCATCATCGGGACATTTATTGGCTGTTTCGCCGCACTGACCATCATCATATTGATGATCCGCACGCCGCTGCTGATGCTGATGGTGTGCTGTATCTGGGCGGGCTTCTGCACCTGGCTCTCGTCACTGGTGAAAGTGGAGAACTCCTACGCCTGGGGGCTGGCCGGTTATACCGCGCTGATTATTATCATCACCATTCAAAGCGAACCGCTGCTTGCCCCACAGTTTGCCGTGGAACGCTGCAGTGAGATTGTCATCGGTATTGTCAGTGCGATTGTCGCTGACCTGCTTTTCTCTCCTCGCTCCATTAAGCAGGAAGTGGATCGTGAACTGGATGCGCTGATTGTTGCCCAGTATCAGTTGATGCAGCTCTGTATTAAGCATGGTGACAGCGAAGAGGTGGATAAAGCCTGGAGCGCTCTGGTGCGCCGCACCACGGCGCTGGAAGGAATGCGCAGCAATCTGAACATGGAGTCTTCGCGCTGGGCCCGTGCCAACCGACGCCTTAAAGCCATCAACACCGTCTCCTTAACGCTGATTACCCAGGCGTGTGAAACCTATCTGATCCAAAACACCCGCCCGGACGCGGTAACCGATACCTTCCGCGAGCTGTTTGCGGAGCCGGTGGAAACCGTTCAGGACGTACACAAACAGCTTAAACGCATGCGCCGGGTCATTGCCTGGACCGGGGATCGTGATACGCCAGTGACGATCTATACCTGGGTCGGGGCCGCGACGCGCTACCTGTTGCTGAAACGCGGTGTGATCAGTAACACCAAAATCAGCGCGGTAGAAGAAGAGGTGCTGCAGGGTGAAGTGGTGATCAAGGCAGAATCCGCCGAACGCCATCACGCAATGGTTAACTTCTGGCGTACAACGCTTGCCTGTATGCTCGGCACGCTGTTCTGGCTGTGGACCGGCTGGACCTCCGGCAGCGGCGCGATGGTGATGATCGCCGTCGTTACCGCGTTGGCGATGCGTCTTCCGAATCCGCGCATGGTGGCCATTGATTTCCTGTTCGGCACAATTGCTGCACTGCCGATTGGCGCGTTCTATTTTCTGGTGATCATTCCCTCAACCCAGCAGAGCATGTTACTGCTCTGTATTAGCCTCGCGGTGATGGCATTCTTTATCGGAATCGAAGTGCAAAAGCGCCGGCTGGGTTCATTGGGTGCCCTGGCCAGTACGATTAACATCATTGTGCTGGATAACCCGATGACCTTCCATTTTAGCCAGTTCTTAGACAGCGCCTTAGGTCAGCTGGTGGGTTGTTTCCTGGCGATGATGGTCATTCTGCTGGTACGGGATAACTCTCAGGCACGGACGGGCCGCGTGCTGTTGAATCAGTTTGTCTCGGCTGCCGTGTCGTCCATGACCACCAATACCGCGCGTCGCAAAGAGAACCACCTGCCGGCGCTCTATCAGCAGCTGTTTTTACTGCTGAACAAGTTCCCGGGTGACATCGCCAAGTTCCGTCTGGCCTTGACCATGATTATCGCGCACCAGCGTTTGCGTAATGCCCCCGTGCCCATCAATGACGATCTGTCGGCTTTCCACCGCCAGCTGCGTCGGACGGCCGACCACGTGCTTTCCGCCTCCAGCGATGACAAACGACGTCGTTACTTTAAGCAATTGCTTGAAGAGTTGGATATCTACCAGGAGAAGCTGAAAGTCTGGGAAGCTCCACCTCAGGTGACAGAGCCGGTAGGACGGCTGGTGTTTATGCTGCATCGCTATCAGAACGCCCTTACGGATAACTGACTGAAGTAAAAAAGCCGACGCCAAAAGCGTCGGTTTTTTTGTGGCTATACTTATTCCAGCATGCTCTTACATTCAGGAAGGGAGGACACATGACAACCCAGGCGCTTCAGGACAATCACCTTTTTCAGACCGGTTATCTGGTCAACGGCATATGGAAAACGCTGGACACGACGTTTGATGTGCTGAACCCGGCTACCGGTGAGGTCATCGCCAGAGTAGCCAAAGCCGGCAAAGCAGAAACCGAAGACGCCATTGCCGCGGCGGCCAAAGCCTTCCCGGCATGGCGCGCCAAAACCGCGAAAGCGCGTTCGGCAATTCTCTACCGCTGGTACGAACTGATCATTGAGAACAAAAGCTGGCTCGGGCGTTTAATGACCACCGAACAGGGCAAGCCCCTGAAAGAAGCGGAAGGCGAGGTGGAATACGCCGCGAGTTTTATCCAGTGGTTCGCCGAAGAGGCCAAGCGCGCGAACGGCGAAATTATTCCACCGATCAAACCGGGTTCCCGCATCCTGGCGACCCGCGAGCCCATCGGCGTGGTCGCGGCGATTACGCCGTGGAACTTCCCGATGGCCATGCTCACCCGTAAATTAGGTCCGGCGCTGGCGGCAGGGTGTACCGGGGTAATCAAACCGGCAAATAACACACCTCTCAGCGCCTTCGCGCTGCTTACGCTGGCAAAACAGGCCGGTGTACCGGATGGGGTACTCAACGCCGTAGCCGGGAATACGCATGAAATCAGTGACGCGATTATGGCGAGCCATGAGGTGCGGAAAATCTCCTTTACCGGCTCGACTTCTGTCGGCAAAACGCTGGTGCGTAACGCCGCAGAAACCATGAAGAAAGTGTCGATGGAGCTGGGAGGCAATGCGCCGTATATCGTCTTTGAAGATGCGGATATTGAGGCTGCCGTTAAAGGGGCTATCGCCAATAAATTCCGCAATGCCGGCCAGGTCTGCGTCAGCGTTAACCGTTTCTATATTCAGGAAACCGTCTACGACAAATTTGTGAATAAGCTTGCCGATGCGGTGAAGGCCCTGAAGGTCGGGAATGGTCTCGAAGAGGGCGTCATCGTGGGGCCGCTGATCGAATCCTCCGCCGTCGATAAGGTACGTGAACACGTTGAAGATGCCGTGGCCCGGGGTGCGACCGTTCTGGCGGGCGGTAAACCCCATTCGCTTGGCGGCAATTTCTGGATGCCAACTGTCCTGGGCGATTGCCATGAAGGCATGAAACTGGCTGAAGAAGAGACGTTTGGCCCGGTTGCGGCCTGCTTCCGTTTTACCTCGGAAGATGAGGTTATCCAGCGTGCCAACAACACGCCATATGGCCTGGCGGCTTACTTCTATACCCAAAATCTGGCACGTGTCTTCCGCGTGTCGCAGGCCATCGAAAGCGGGATGATAGGAATTAACGAATGTGCCGTCTCCACAGAGCTGGGGCCGTTTGGTGGGGTAAAAGAGTCTGGCCTTGGGCGTGAAGGGTCCGTGCTCGGGCTGGAAGAGTATCTGGAAGTCAAAACCCTGCATATTGGGGGATTATAATAATCAGGGCGGCGCAGGCCGCTCGCCTGGACTGGGTGACTGGCAATGAAAACCTATACCTTTGATTTTGACGAGATCGACAGTCAGGATGACTTCTATCGTGAATTTATCCGGGTGTTTGATCTTGAACGGGAAAGCGTCACCAATCTGGACACGCTGTGGGACGTGGTGACCGGCAGCCTGCTGCCGTTACCGCTGGAAATTGAGTTTATCCATCTGCCTGAAAAGTTGCGCAGACGGTTTGGCGCACTCATTTTGCTGTTTGATGAAGCGGAAGAAGAGCTGGAAGGGCAGCTACGTTTCAACGCGCGCCATTGATCAAGCCATAAAAAAGCCCCTGACCAGAAGGCCAGGGGCAAGTCGTATGATGAGATACGACGAGGGTTTATTTATACAGTTGAGCCGTTGCATGCCAGTGGTCACCCTGGTTCAGCTCGGTGACGCGATAGCTGCTGGCGCCTGCTTTTTCAGCTTTAGCGGCCAGTGCCTGACGGATATCCATTGGAGAGCCGGTAACGGACGTCACAGACACACTCCCCATAGACTGCAGATTCTGCGCCTGGTCAGCGTTCACTTGCTGTACGGCGGCACTTGCGCCGAAAGAGAGAACGGATGCCAGACCGAGGGTTGCGATGATGAATTTGGTTTTCATAGTTTTTGCTCCTGAATAGGGTTTTTGCTCAACGGCGAGAAGGGTTGAACTGCTATTTTTATGCCTGGTGCCGTTGAGTAGAGATTTTGGTCTTCAGTTATTACTAAAACTTATTTGTACAGCTCAGCGGTGGCGTGCCAGTGGTCACCTGAACGCGCTTCAATGATGCGATAAGATGACGCACCTTGTTCTTCCGCTTTTTTGTTCAGCATCTCATGCATGTCCATTGGAGACGTGCCGATTGCGCCGACAGAAACCGTACCGATTGCCTGGCGGGATTGTGCCTGCTCGGCATTGATAGCGTCAGCGGCGAAAGCACCGAATGACAGGACAGACAGGACGCTGAGCGCCGCTACAGTAGTTTTGATTTTCATGATTCTTTACCTCGTCGAATTTTTAGTGGGGTCTTTGTTTCGTGACCCTCATCACAAAATCAAGTATACACTAATAACGGTAAAAATTAATACCAGACTAATTGTTTCTGTTGTTATTACGTATTAACTAACCTGTTTTTTATAACCTAATGGCATAAAATTGTACGTTTATTGTTCAGGATGTGGCTGTATATCTAAGAAAATCATATGGATATCAGCTTTTGATTTTTTGTGCGATTTTTTGATTTATCATTCACCAAATGAATGTTAATGGGCGGTAAAAAGCACTATTTGTTAAAGTAAAGGGCGGGATAAAACAGGGGTAAACGCGGCAGAAGCAGAATGATCCCCGCAGCAGGACGCCACGGGGAGGGTAATCAGAGTTCCTGCTCGAACAGGTCCAGAATCGCTTCGTAGAGATCTTTCACTGAGAAGCCATTGGCGGGGGTAGTGAAGATGGTATCGTCACCCGCAATCGTCCCAAGGATGCCTTTGGGCTTACCCAGCGAGTCCAGCATACGTGCAATCAACTGTGCAGCGCCCGGGCTGGTATGGATCACAACAACGGCATCGTTGTAATCGATATCGAGAACCAGATTCTTCAACGGGCTGGAGGTGGTTGGCACGCCAAGTTCTGCAGGCAGGCAGTAGACCATCTCCATTTTGGCGTTACGCGTACGTACCGCACCAAATTTGGTTAACATGCGGGAGACTTTCGACTGGTTGATGTTATCGAAGCCTTGTTCCTGTAAAGCCTGAACAATTTCTCCCTGAGAACTGAATATCTCTTCTTTGAGTAGCGCTTTAAACGCCTTCACTAAATCTTCTTGCTTAGACGAGCTTCGCATAAGTCACCCGGAATATGACGAAAGAAACAACATTATTATGCATGTGGATGAATTTTTATGCAAATTATCTGCCAGCGGTTAGGCTGAAATAATGTTATGAAAGGGAGTGATTTTATCAGATTTCGTTATCAGAAAACATGCCTGGGTCACGGCAAGCAAATAAGCTTAAAAGTAAATTAAATGTTATCAAAATGATGTTGTTTTGGTGGCGTGGCAGGGTGTATTGTAACCCCCTCTTAATTCGTTGTCGTCTGTCGTCAGATAGCCTTCTGGTGAGAGATAAAGTCGCGCGACCTCAAATTATTTAGTGACGAAAATTGTAATTAATTACCTGCTGAATTATGGTCGCCGCAACGGAGTTACAGATACTTAAGTTAACCATAATAAGGAGTTTAGGATGAAAGTCGCAGTCCTCGGCGCTGCTGGTGGTATCGGCCAGGCGCTTGCCCTACTACTGAAAACCCAACTGCCTTCAGGCTCAGAACTCTCCCTGTACGATATTGCTCCGGTAACCCCAGGTGTGGCGGTTGACCTGAGCCACATCCCGACAGCTGTGAAAATCAAAGGCTTCTCCGGTGAAGATGCTCGTCCTGCCCTGCAGGGCGCGGACGTGGTGCTGATCTCCGCTGGTGTGGCGCGTAAGCCAGGCATGGATCGTTCAGACCTGTTCAACGTCAATGCGGGTATTGTGAAAAACCTGGTGCAGCAGATTGCTGAAACCTGCCCGAAAGCGTGCATTGGTATCATCACCAACCCGGTGAACACCACGGTTGCTATCGCGGCAGAAGTGCTGAAAAAAGCCGGTGTTTACGATAAGAACAAACTGTTCGGCGTGACCACGCTGGACATCATCCGTTCCAACACCTTTGTGGCTGAACTGAAAGGCAAACAGCCTTCAGAAGTTGAAGTGCCGGTTATCGGCGGTCACTCTGGTGTCACCATTCTGCCTCTGCTGTCGCAGATCCCTGGTGTTAGCTTCACCGAGCAGGAAGTGGCTGATCTGACCAAACGTATCCAGAACGCGGGCACCGAAGTGGTGGAAGCGAAGGCGGGTGGCGGTTCTGCAACCCTGTCTATGGGCCAGGCGGCGGCACGTTTCGGTCTGTCACTGGTTCGTGCACTGCAGGGCGAGAAAGGCGTTGTTGAATGCGCGTATGTTGAAGGCGATGGCGAACACGCTCGTTTCTTCTCTCAGCCGCTGCTGCTGGGTAAAAACGGTATCGAAGAACATCAGCCGATTGGCAAGCTGAGCGCGTTTGAACAGAACGCGATGGAAGGCATGCTGGATACGCTGAAGAAAGATATCACTCTGGGCGAAGAGTTCGTTAACAAGTAAAACGGATGTCCCCACAGGCCGGGTAAGCCGTCATGCCGCCCGGCAAAAAAAACGGAGCAATGCGCTCCGTTTTTTTATGCCTGTCAGTTGGTGGCCGGGTATTCCTGAATCGTCACCTGCAGCGTCAGCTTCTTATCGTTACGCATGACTTCAACCGGGATGATAGAGCCAGGACGGATCTCCGCAACCTGATCCATGGTCTCCAGCGCCGATACCGCTGGTGTGCCGTTGACCGACACGATGACATCATTAACCTGAATTCCCGCGTTAGCCGCCGGGCCGCCAGGCGACACTTCGTTGACCACGATGCCCTGAATCTGATCGATACCACCGCCCTGCGAATGCATAGGCGCAATTTCACGACCGCCAATACCAATATAACCGCGGATCACACGGCCATCGCGGATCAGCTTATCCATGATCTTGGTCGCCAGCTGGAATGGAATGGCGAACCCAATCCCTTCCGGCGTCTCACCGTCATTGCTCTTATCGAACGAGAGGGTATTGATACCCATCAGTTCGCCCAGCGAGTTGACCAGCGCACCGCCGGAGTTACCGTGGTTGATGGACGCATCGGTTTGCAGGAAGTTCTGCCGTCCCGACGGGTTGAGGCCAATGCGACCGGTGGCGCTGATAATCCCCTGGGTGATCGTCTGACCCAGGTTATAAGGGTTACCAATAGCCAGCACGACGTCGCCAATATGAGGGGTTCGTTTACGGTTGATAGGAATAACCGGTAAACCGCCCGTGGCGTTGATCTTCAAAACAGCCAGGTCGGTCAGGCTATCCGAGCCCACCAGCAGGGCCTCAAACACGCGGCCATCCTGCAGGGCAACGATGATCTGGTCGGCATCGTTAATCACGTGTTTGTTGGTAATGATGTAGCCGCGCTCGTCCATAATTACCCCAGAGCCGAGAGTGCGGATCTCCAGCTGGTTATGGGCTGAGCTATTGAGGCCACGGTTATAAACGTTAACCACGGCAGGCGCGGCACGGCGAACGGCCTGGTTGTAGGTCGCAGGCGTTTCATCCGCACTGTCGAACTGAGGCGCCGACAGCTTATTGAACTGGCGTAAAGACGGCATGACGACCAGCAGCAGGCCGGCAACAATCAAACCGATGACAATTGAACGAAAGAGCTTTAAAAGCATGATGCGCGTGTCGTTAATAAAGGAACGATTTGCAGCATAACATGAGTTATCCGGACATCACACGCAGCGGTGATGTCCGGAATCGCAAATGCTTAGCGCAACAGAATATAGATAGACTCGTTGCCGCGCATAACCTGCAGAGCAATGACCGCCGGTTTGCTTTCCAGCACCTTGCGCAGTTCTGCGATGGATTGCACGCGATTGCGGTTCACGCCGATGATCACATCATCCTGATGCAATCCGGCCTGCGCGGCAGGGCTGCTCTTCTCGACGGTATCGACGCTAATCCCTTTCGTCCCGTCTTTCAGCTGTCCATCGCTCAGCGTTGCCCCTTGCAGCGCCGGGGCGATAAGCTCCGCGCTGGCAGAGGATGAGGTGCTCTTATCAAGCGTCACTTCGACATCCAGCGGCTTACCATCACGAATCAGGCCTAACTTCACTTTGGCACCCGGTTCGGTGGTGGCAATACGCGAGCGCAGTTCCGCAAAGCTGCTCAGCGGTTTATCGTTCAGGCTGACAATCACATCGCCCGACTTCACGCCAGCTTTTGCCGAGCCGGAGTTTGGCAGCACTTCACTGACAAACGCACCGCGCTGCACATTGATGTTGAACGCTTTCGCGATGTCAGCGCTCATCTCCATCCCTTTGATGCCCAACAGCCCGCGTTTGACCTCACCGAACTGAATGAGCTGCTGCGCCAGCGTTTTGGCCATATTGCTGGGGATAGCAAAACCGATGCCGATACTGCCGCCGCCCGGCGCCAGGATAGCGGTGTTAATCCCAATCAGCTCGCCGTTGAGATTGAGCAATGCCCCGCCGGAGTTCCCGCGGTTAATTGAGGCATCGGTCTGGATAAAGTTTTCCAGGCCTTCCAGATTCAGACCGCTGCGACCCAGCGCCGAGATTATCCCGGAGGTGGCGGTTTGCCCTAAACCAAACGGATTCCCCACGGCGACGGCAAAATCACCGACACGCAGTTTATCGGAGTCCGCAATGGCAATCTGAGTCAGATTGCTCGGGTTTTGCACCTGCAGCAGTGCGATGTCGCTCTGGTCATCGCCGCCAATCAGTTTGGCCTCAAACTCACGCCCATCGTTGAGCTGTACGCTGATTTTATCGGCCTGACTGATAACATGATTGTTGGTCAGAATATAACCTTTGGCCGCATCAATAATGACGCCAGAACCCAGACCTTCAAAAGGCTGCGCCTGCTGGTCGGGCGACTCATCGCCAAAATATTTTTTCAGTTCTTCAGGTACGCGTTGATTTTGTAATGCCGTGCCTTCTACCTGCACGCTCACTACCGCAGGCAGAACTTTTTCCAGCATTGGCGCAAGACTTGGAATTGCCGCCTGGCCGGGTACCTGGGAAGGCAGGGCGGCAGATGCAGGGAAGGACGCCGAGAGAGATAACCCGACACTTAACGCTATAGCGCTCAACAGCTGGTTTTTTTTCTTCATCGATGCTGACTCTCGTAACCTGGAATAAAGGAAAAACGGCCCTAAAACACGTTGATGTTATTGAATTTTAAACCGCTGAACAATGAAGTGCTTACTCAATAATAGCTGGGGTCATGAAGAAAGGACGGGCGCAATAGCAGCGCCCGTAAAATAAATTCAGGTTGTGCGATTAATCGCGTTTTGCACCGCCGCGCAGCAGGCCAGACGCGCCATCTGAATAGTCGCGTGGCATCTGAACAGGGGCCTGATCGTTACCGGCTTCAGAGTCGGCCAGACGGTTACGGAATGGATTGGATTCCGCGGTCATTTCTGGCAGCAGGCTGCTGGAGCTTTTTGCCATATGTTGATAGAGCTGACGATAGTCGGTCGCCATGTTGTCCAGCAGCTCGGCGCTACGGGCAAAGTGGCTGACCAGCTCTTCACGATACTCTTCCAGTTCGGCTTTGTTCTTTTCCAGTTCGTACTGCAGTGACTGCTGCTGACGCAATTTGCGATTACCGAAACGCATGGCCACAGCACCAATGACGATGCCGACGACTAAACCGATTAGCGCATATTCCCAGGTCATGAACTTCTCCCGTTGTCTTGTTGTTCCGTAGGGTGTTGGCTCGGCTCCTGCCTGTGCCTGATATTGCCACTATAACCGCTATTTCCGCAGAAGTGGAATCCTGACGTATCATCGCGTAGTGTAGAACGGCCTTTTTTTCATCAGTCACGTCTGCTGGTGAGTATTATTTGAAGGAATAACAATACGTTTATGCAAAACCTGTCCCCTGCATCGCGATACCAACTTGCCCTTAATGAGGGTACACATCAGCCGGATGACGTTCAGCGTGAAGCGGTGAATCGTCTGGATACGATTTATCAGGAGCTCACGGCAAAACCTGCAGAGGGTGAACAGAGCAGTGGGTTAAAGGCGGCTCTGGGGCGGTTGCTCGGAAAAAAAGAGCCACAGACTCATGCGCCGGTGCGCGGTTTGTATATGTGGGGCGGCGTCGGGCGCGGGAAAACCTGGCTGATGGACCTCTTTTATCTGAGCCTGCCGGGTACCCGTAAGCAGCGTCTGCATTTCCACCGCTTTATGCTGCGGGTTCATGAAGAGCTGACGGCACTGCAGGGCAAAAGCGATCCGCTGGAGATTGTGGCCGACAGGTTCAAGGCGGAAACGGACATACTCTGTTTTGACGAGTTTTTTGTCTCCGATATTACCGACGCCATGCTGCTGGGTGGCCTGATGAAAGCGCTGTTCGCGCGCGGGATAACGCTGGTGGCGACCTCGAATATCCCGCCGGATGAGCTTTACCGCAATGGCCTGCAGCGCGCGCGTTTCCTGCCCGCTATTGATGCCATCAAACAGCACTGCGACATCATGAATGTTGATGCCGGGGTGGATTACCGCCTGCGTACCTTAACTCAGGCGCATCTGTGGCTCTCTCCCTTAAACGATGAGACCACGCAGCAGATGGATAAACTGTGGCTGGCGCTGGCGGGGGCAAAACGGGCTCATGCCCCTGAGCTCGAGATTAACCATCGCCCGCTGCAAACCCTGGGTGTCGAAAATCAAACCCTGGCCGTCTCCTTTGCAACGCTCTGTGTGGATGCCCGCAGTCAGCATGACTACATCGCGCTCTCGCGCCTGTTCCATACCGTGATGCTGCTCAACGTGCCGGTCATGACGCCGCTGATGGAAAGCGAAGCGCGCCGCTTCATTGCGCTGGTCGATGAGTTCTATGAGCGTCACGTGAAGCTTGTGGTCAGCGCCGAGGTACCTTTATATGAGGTGTATAAAGGCGAGCGGCTGAAGTTTGAGTTCCAGCGCTGTCTGTCGCGCCTGCAGGAGATGCAAAGCGAGGAGTATCTTAAGCTTCAGCATATGCCATAAATGCGACCTTCTCCCTGTGGGAGAGGGGCTGGGGGTGAGGGCGGCAGACCGCAAAAACCTTACCCCCGAAAAACCCGCCTCGAATCACATTTAAGGGTCGATCTTTGACCTCAACTTCTCTATAATCTTGCGACCCCACGTTACGAGAAGGTTTTTTTCCCGAAACTTTCTATGTGTCGGCATTAGCTATTCGAAGGGGTAGGTTTGCCGGACTTTGTCGTGTGAACCTCAACTGACTAAACGTTTGGGTGTTCACCAACGTGTAACTTATTATTTGGGTAAGCTTTTAATGAAAACTTTTACAGCTAAACCAGAAACCGTTCAGCGCGACTGGTATGTTGTTGACGCGACCGGTAAAACTCTGGGCCGTCTGGCTACTGAACTGGCTCGTCGCCTGCGCGGTAAGCATAAAGCGGAATACACTCCGCACGTTGATACGGGTGATTACATCATCGTTCTGAACGCAGATAAAGTTGCTGTAACCGGCAACAAGCGTACAGACAAAATGTACTACCATCACACTGGCCACATCGGTGGTATCAAAGAAGCGACCTTTGAAGAGATGATTGCTCGCCGTCCTGAGCGTGTGATTGAAATCGCGGTTAAAGGCATGCTGCCAAAAGGCCCGCTGGGTCGTGCTATGTTCCGTAAACTGAAAGTTTACGCAGGTAACGAGCACAACCACGCGGCACAGCAACCGCAAGTTCTTGACATCTAATCGGGATTATAGGCAATGGCTGAAAATCAATACTACGGCACTGGTCGCCGCAAAAGTTCCGCAGCTCGCGTGTTCATCAAACCGGGCAGTGGTAAAATCGTAATCAACCAACGTTCTCTGGAACAGTACTTCGGTCGTGAAACTGCCCGCATGGTAGTTCGCCAGCCGCTGGAACTGGTTGATATGGTAGAAAAACTGGATCTGTACATCACCGTTAAAGGTGGTGGTATCTCCGGTCAGGCAGGTGCGATCCGTCACGGTATCACCCGCGCTCTGATGGAGTACGACGAATCCCTGCGTTCTGAACTGCGTAAAGCTGGCTTCGTTACTCGTGACGCTCGTCAGGTTGAACGTAAGAAAGTGGGTCTGCGTAAAGCACGTCGTCGTCCACAGTTCTCCAAACGTTAATCCTTTTCTGCTTACGCAGAAACGATTGGCGAAAAACCCGCTTCGGCGGGTTTTTTTTTATGGATAATGTGCAGGTTATCCACAGCATCACTGCATATATCTTCTCTTTTTCCACATTTCCAGAATCCCCTCACCACAAAGCCATCAAAATCTGGTAAACTATCATCCAATTTTCTGCCCAAATATCGGTGAATACTCGTTTTTTGTTCGATTCTTGAACAATGTGTTTTCTCTGGGATGGGCGATACAACATCTGGCTGGCCCTGTTTGGGCTGGTAGCAGTAAAAATTCTGAATATACCTGGAGGTTTTCATGGCTGTCGCTGCCAACAAACGTTCGGTAATGACGCTGTTTTCTGGTCCTACTGACATTTATAGCCATCAGGTTCGTATCGTGCTGGCCGAGAAAGGTGTCAGTTTTGAGATCGAGCATGTGGAAAAGGATAACCCGCCTCAGGATCTGATCGATCTCAACCCGAGCCAAAGCGTACCGACGCTGGTGGATCGCGAGCTGACCCTGTGGGAATCCCGTATCATTATGGAATATCTGGATGAGCGTTTCCCGCATCCACCACTGATGCCTGTTTACCCTGTTGCACGTGGTGAAAGCCGCCTGTACATGCAGCGTATCGAAAAAGACTGGTACACGCTGATGAACGTTATCGTCAACGGTTCCTCTTCTGAAGCAGACGCTGCACGTAAGCAACTGCGTGAAGAGCTGCTGGCGATTGCCCCTGTGTTTGGTCAGAAACCATTCTTCCTGAGCGATGAGTTCAGCCTGGTAGATTGCTACCTGGCGCCGTTGCTCTGGCGTCTGCCAACCCTGGGCGTAGAGTTCAGCGGTCCGGGCGCGAAAGAGCTGAAGGGCTACATGACTCGCGTATTTGAACGCGATTCTTTCCTGGCATCTTTAACTGAACCGGAACGTGAAATGCGTCTCGGCCGAGGCTAATGACTGTGGAAATGTCACAACTTACCCCACGCCGTCCGTATCTGCTGCGCGCCTTCTATGAATGGCTGCTGGATAACCAGCTCACGCCGCACCTGGTTGTGGATGTGACGTTGCCGGGCGTGCAGGTTCCTATGGAATATGCACGTGACGGGCAGATCGTACTGAACATCGCGCCGCGCGCGGTGGGTAACCTTGAACTGGCCAACGACGAAGTGCGCTTTAACGCGCGTTTCGGCGGTGTGCCGCGTCAGGTTTCTGTACCGCTGGCTGCGGTGCTGGCGATTTATGCGCGTGAAAACGGTGCAGGCACCATGTTTGAGCCGGAAGCGGCTTATGACGAGGATGTTGTCGGCCTGAATGACGAAAACGGCGCTTCGGAAAACGAAAGCGAAACGCTGATGTCGGTCATTGAGGGTGACAAGCCCGATCACAATGACGATCCTGATGACGATCCGCCGCCGCGCGGAGGCCGTCCGGCACTGCGCGTTGTGAAGTAGTAAAAGCATTTTTATCGACTATCCAGTTAGTTATTCAGACTAGCTGGATTTTTTTATGTCTTTTTATGTCAAAACGTTTAATAAAGTAAATCATATACATCCCTTCTTTTTTGCTTGCCCCCACCGTTCGGATAATTTCAAGCTATATCTCCGCTGAATATAATATGTCGTTTTAAAGCTATATACACTCTTATAAATAAATATCACTTATTGATAACGTTATTCTAAATCCATAAATTAATTTTTCTAAATTGCTTGTATTTATAAAGATTATATTATCTACGCATGCTCTCAAGCATGACGATAAACAGTATGGGGTAAATTTATTTTTCCCTGCTGTATTTAATATTGCAATTACTCATATGTTAAGGAATAACAAGTGAAAAAGGTTTTACTCGCTACTGCGCTCTCTCTCTGTGTGACATCCGCTTTTGCGGCTAACCCGACTGCCGTTCTGAAAGTCAAAGGTACGCTGACTAATTCAGCCTGTACGCCTCAGTTAAGCAACGGCGGAACGGTTGACTACGGCACAGTTAGTTTGGGTGGTTTAAGCTCAACGGCAGTTAACCAGCTGGGCCAGAAAGACATCGATCTGACTATTACCTGCACCGCAGCAACAAAAGTGTCCTGGAATATGATTGACGATCGCGCTGATTCTAACGCGAAACTCACCGTTGAGAATGGCATGTTTGGTGGTGGTTCTAATTCGTCTGAAAGCCAGACTTACGGTGTAGGTAAAACAACAGGTACAACACCAGTGAACATCGGAACATACTCGCTGTTCGTTAAAACTGACAGCGTAATGGCTGACGGCGCTAAAGTTGACCCAATTTACCAGCAGAATGCTACGGGTAACTGGTCGAAGAGCACCAACGGTACAACTCAGGGCGATAACTATCGTGATTTCACCGTTGCGACTGTTGGCACCCTGGCTCCACTGGCGTTCCAGACTGCAACCTTCCCACTGGTGACCTCTCTGGCGATCCAGGATACCACCACGCTGGCGATCACTGATGACACCCAGCTTGATGGTCAGGTGACTATCAGCCTGCGTTATCTGTAAGACTTTTAATCGAGTAAACGTAATTTAATTAACCGGAGAGTAAATGCGCTGCATTTGCTCTCTTTTTAACGGCGCGATAAACATGGACTGTTCTGTTGTTGCTTTCAAGGAGATATTATTATGCATTGTTTAAAATCCACTTTATTTAACACGCTTATTACTGCCGCGTTATTATCTGCCAGTGTTGCTGTACATGCAGAAGGCATGGTGCCTGAAACCAGTCTGTTAATCATTGATGAAGCAACGCACAGTGGAACCATTAACGTCAAGAATACCGATTCGCATCCTTCACTTTTATATACAAATGTCGTTGACCTGCCGGACGATACCGGTCTTAAGCTTATTGCAACGCAGCCGGTGGTACGTCTTGAGCCAGGTCAGACGCAGCAGCTGCGCTTTATTCTTCAGAACAAACAGCCATTGGATGTAGAGCATTATAAACGCGTCACATTCGACGGTATTCCGCCTAAAAACGATGATAAAAAAATAAAGATTGGCATTAACATTCGCCAGGATATCCCCGTGCTTATTCGTCCGGCATCCCTGGGAGTGGTCACTGATGCCTGGAAGTTCCTGAAGTGGTCCTCAAACGGCACGTCCGTCACCGTGAACAATCCCAGCAAATATGTGGTCCGTCTTGGGCAGAACGTGATGCTGCTGCCTTCAGGTGTGAGTGCCTCTCTGTCCAAAACCTACATTCTTCCTGGCGAAACGCTAACGGCTGATATGAGTAAGAAAGTCAGCGGTGACAGCAGCGTTAAGTTTTTCCCGGCCAGCCGCTATGGCGTTGAGGTACCGAGCTTTACGTCGGAATTAAATAAATAAAATAGGGATATGACGGTGAGTAAACAAAGCCGCCTTGCACTTTGTGTCCGCGCCATTCTTTGCGGCACATTACCTCTGGTGTTACTTGATTCAACATCCGTTCTGGCGAGGGAGGTCACCTTCGACACGGGGATAATGCAAACGCTGGGGTTGAATAAAGATCTCAACCATTACTTCGCAGAAGCACCGCGCTTTTTACCCGGAACCCACTCCGTTTCGGTGAAGGTTAACGGGAAAGAGCGGGGAATGGCTGCAGTTCGTTTCAACAAAGACGGCATGCTTTGCTTTGATAACGATCTCATGGAGTTTGCTGGGCTGATGCCTGTGTCAATAAAGTCCGGTGAGGAGTGTCATGATATTCGGGATAACTATCCTAAAGCCGTCATCAACGCCTTGCCTAACCAGGAGGCCGTTGAACTCTATCTGCCAGCTGAAGCGGTGAACAGTCTGTCGTCGGATATCAAAAACTTCCAGCATGGCGGAACGGCGGCGCTGCTGAACTATTCATTGTTCAGCACCCATAACGACTATGGTGACAATGACAGCAGCCGCTACTCTCAGGCCAGCCTGGAAGCCGGATTCAACACGATGGACTGGGCACTGCGCAGCCGTTATATCCTGACGGATGACGACGGTAGCCGGAATGCCGAAAGCATTTACACCTATGCAGAGCATGTCTTTACCGCGCAAAAAATGACGATGCAGGTGGGTGAAATCAACGCCATGTCCAACGTGTTGAGCGGGGTGCCGATTACCGGCGTTCAGTTTATGCCGACCAGCGGTCTGGCGAGAACAAGCTCTGGCGTGAGCGTTTCCGGTATTGCCCAGTCTTCCCAGGCACGTGTCGAAATCCGCCAGAACGGTCAACTGGTCTTCAGTACCCTTGTGCCAGCCGGCCCCTTCACGCTGGATGACGTGCCCGTGGTTCGCAACAATGTGGATCTGGACGTCTCGGTGGTGGAATCCGACGGCGCAACTAACCGTTTCATCGTCCCGGCGTCTCAGGTAAGGGCGCGCAACCTTTCACGCCCGCAGGGTCTAACCCTTTCTGTAGGTCAGGTGCGTAGCATCGACAGCGACTATAACGATCCGCTGGTGATGAACATCTCTGACGGCTGGCGTGTCTCTCCGTGGATGAATCTCCTGGCTTCAGGTGCCGCTGCGGAAAACTACCAGGCGGCAGGCGGCAGGACAGAGTTCCTGATAAGCGATGACTGGACCCTTTCAACGGGCGCGGCAGTCAGCAATGCGAGCTTTGGTGACAGTAGCAGCGGGGTAAAAACCGAGCTGCAAAGTGATTACATCCTGAACGAGTACGTCGGTCTTTCAGGCAGTGCGACGCATTACAGCGGAGAGTATCGCGAGCTGGCTGATGCGATGGACGATGATTATCAGGGATATGACAACACCTATTCCGGCAACGTTCGTTTCTCCTCCCCTCTGGCGGGGGTGTTTAGCGCAGGGTTCAACTACAACCAGACCAGCGGTGACGGTGAAGATTCACGTTACCTCTTGCTGTCATGGGGCAAGACCTTTACGTACGCGTCAGTATCCATGAACTGGCAAAGTGCGGTCGGTAATGTCGATGACGATCAGGACAATGAGATGTTCTACGTCAACGTGAGCATCCCGCTCGGCGGCAGTCAGTCCATCAGTACCTATATGCGTAAACAGGGTGATAGCACCTCCTATGGCGCGTCTAACAGCGGCTCGCTGGGAGACAATACGAACTATTACATCTCAGCCGATCGCGATCAGGATTCGAAAGACAACAGCTTCAACGGCAACATCAACACTAACCTGCGCTATACGCAACTGAGCGTGGGGGGCGGAACCAGTGGGGATAATCAGCGGAACTACAATGCGACATTGTCGGGTGGCGTGGCCATGCATAAAGAGGGTGTGACTTTCTCGCCGTATACGATTCAGGACACCTTCGCGATTGCCAGACTGAGCGAGAAGAAGAGTGGCGTTGAAATCTCCACTCCGCAAGGTACCGTCTGGACCGATCCATGGGGCCAGGCCGTGGTACCTTCACTCAACGAATGGCATAACTCCCGCATAGAAATTGATGCTAATAAGCTGCCGCAGAGTATGACGCTGGCTAACGGCACGAAATATATTGCCGCAGGCCATGCCTCGGTCAGCGAGATTGATTTCAAAGTACTCAACAGCCGCCGCGTCATGCTAAGCGTTAAGCAGGCTGACGGTCAGCCCCTGAGTAAAGGGATCTCGATTGTTGATGAGAAAGGTAACTATATCGTGACCACGGTTGATGATGGCCACGTCTTTATTAACGATGCCGATCAGCTGAGCGCGCTCTACGCGCTAGACGGTGACAATAACCGACTGTGTAAGATTGATTACACCCTGGCTGATAAGCGTGACGAAAATGCCTTCTATGAAGAAGTGAACGGAGTCTGCCGATGAACAGTCGACACTTATCGGGCTTAGTGGCCTTGCTGATGCTCGGTGTGACAGGAATAACCCATGCTGAAGATTGCCAGCTCAGTCTCTCACAGCCGGTGGTGGATTATCATGAGATGCGCCGGGATACGATCGAAACGACGCAGCAGGACTGGCATAAAATGGCCGATCGTGACATCACGGTAAATGTTTTTTGCCCTCAGTCTCAGCAGATGGCGGTGATACTGCGCGGTACAGCGGGAGATAAGGGGCGGTTTCTTTTTGGGCAGTCCGGCGGTGTCGCAGTCAAAATTGACAACATGACCGTCGATGGCAAAAGTTACAGCGTGGGTAAAACGGTCGATCAGCTGAATTTTACGCCGGAAAACGGTACACCGACACCGTTCTATCTGCGTAATAACGAGGCGGTCATTGCACTTGAGAATAACCAGGTCCCTTCCGGCCAGCAGATGAGTTTCAACGTAACGCTCTCGCCGGTTCTCAACGAAAGCGCGTTCAGCCATCTGACAGATCAAACTACGCTGGAAAGTGATTTGACCTGGAGCTTATTGACGAAGTAACCCTTCTTTTCGCGGCACCACAGAAAAGCGGAGCTGCAGGGCGGGAATCAACGGTGGTTAGCCGCATAAAACAAGCCGGATGGTATTTGCCATCCGGCTTATTTTTTTACACTTCCAGGTAATTCAGAATACCGTCAGCGGCTTTACGGCCTTCGGCAATCGCGGTAACGACCAGGTCGGAACCGCGAACGATATCACCGCCAGCAAAGATTTTCGGGTTGCTGGTCTGGAACGCGTTTTCGTTGCCTTCCGGCGCAATAACACGACCCTGAGAGTCCAGCTCTACGCTGTGCTTCGCCAGCCACTCCATGCTGTGAGGACGGAAACCGAACGCCATTACTACGGCATCGGCCGGGATCACATGCTCGGAGCCTGCCACGATCTCTGCGCGACGACGACCTTTCGCATCCGGCGCACCCATCTCAGTGCGCGCCATTTTCACGCCGCTCACTTTGCCGTTGGCATTCACTTCAATACCCAGAGGCTGGATGTTGAACTGGAATTCCACGCCCTCTTCACGCGCGTTTTTCACTTCGCGTTTAGAGCCCGGCATGTTCTCTTCGTCACGACGATAGGCGCAGATCACGTGTGCCGCATTCTGGCGAATGGAGGTACGCACGCAGTCCATCGCGGTATCACCCCCGCCCAGCACCACCACGCGTTTGCCTTCCATGCTGACATACGGCTCATCGGCGGTTTCGCCATAGCCCATGATCTGTTTGGTATTGGCAATCAGGAATGGCAGTGCGTCGAATACGCCCGGCGCATCTTCGTTTTCCAGACCACCGCGCATGGACTGATAGGTTCCCACGCCCAGGAAGACGGCGTCGTAATCCTTCAGCAGGTCGTCGAGCTGCACGTCGCGACCCACTTCCACGTTCAGTTTGAACTCAATGCCCATACCGGTGAAGATTTCACGGCGGCGGGTCATGACCTCTTTTTCCAGCTTAAAGGCCGGAATACCGAAGGTCAGCAGACCGCCGATTTCCGGATGGCGGTCAAAGACCACCGCCTTCACGCCGTTACGGGTCAGAACGTCCGCACAGGCCAGGCCCGCCGGGCCTGCACCGATGATCGCCACACGCTTGTCGGTTTGCTTCACGCCGGTCATATCCGGACGCCAGCCCATTTCGAAGGCTTTATCGTTGATATAGCGTTCGATATTACCGATGGTCACCGCGCCAAATTCGTCGTTCAGCGTACAGGAACCTTCACACAGACGGTCCTGAGGACACACGCGGCCGCACACTTCCGGCAGGGTGTTTGTCTGGTGAGACAGCTCGGCAGCTTCAAAAATACGTCCTTCGTTGGCCAGTTTCAGCCAGTTCGGGATGTAGTTATGCACCGGACATTTCCATTCGCAGTAAGGGTTACCGCAGGACAGGCAGCGGTCTGCCTGTGCTTTGGCCTGGCCTTCTGAAAACGGCTCATAGATTTCTACAAATTCAATTTTACGGATCTTCAGCGGTTTCTTTGGCGGATCAACACGCTGCAGGTCGATAAACTGGTATACGTTCTGGCTCATCTGAATTCCTTACTGCGCCTGCACACGCAGCTCTGCTGCGCTACGACTACGGTGACCCAACAGGGCTTTAACATCGCTGGACTTCGGTTTAACCAGCGCGAATTTCGCAGAGAACGCCGGCCAGTTGGCCAGGATCTCTTCGCCGCGCGAAGAACCGGTATGCTGCACGTGTTCGGTAATCAGACCGCGCAGGTGTTCTTCGTGGATAGCCAGCGTTTCAACATCCAGCACTTCCACCAGTTCAGGGTTCACGCGTTTGCGGAACTCACCGTCTTCATCCAGGACGTAAGCAAAACCGCCCGTCATGCCTGCGCCAAAGTTCACGCCGGTTTTACCCAAGACGCACACAATCCCGCCCGTCATGTATTCACAACCGTTATCACCGATACCTTCAACCACGGTGATGGCACCGGAGTTACGTACGGCGAAACGTTCACCTGCACGACCCGCTGCAAACAGACGACCACCGGTCGCGCCGTACAGACAGGTGTTACCGATGATGCTGGCATCGCAGCTACGGAAGGCTGAACCGACCGGCGGACGCACCGCCAGCAGACCACCCGCCATGCCTTTACCGACATAGTCGTTGGCATCACCGGTCAGATACAGTTCAACGCCGCCGGCGTTCCACACGCCGAAGCTCTGACCCGCGGTACCGCTGAAGTGCGCGGTAATCGGGTCGGCCGCCAGGCCCTGGTCACCGTGCGTTTGCGCGATGTAACCGGAAAGCGATGCACCGACAGAACGATCAGTGTTGCGAATATCAAACCAGAACGTTTTGCTCTGCTTGTCATCCACGTACGGCTTCGCTTGCTGCAGCAGCTGCGCGTTCAGCACGCCATTGTCGAACGGCGGGTTATTCTCGGTGCAGTAGACCGCTTTGCCAGGATGTGGCTCGGCAGTTTCCAGCAACTTAGACAGCTCCAGCTTCTGCTGTTTGGCTGTGAAACCTTCCAGCTCTTTGAGCAGGTCGGTACGGCCAATCAGATCCACCAGGCGTTTCACGCCCAGCTGTGCCATCAGCTCACGGGTTTCGCGGGCGATGAAATCAAAGTAGTTCGTCACTTTGAACGGCAGGCCGTGGTAATGGTTCTTACGCAGCTTCTCGTCCTGAGTTGCAACACCGGTTGCACAGTTGTTCAGGTGGCAAATACGCAGGTATTTACAGCCGAGCGCGACCATAGGGCCCGTGCCGAAACCAAAGCTTTCCGCACCCAGAATCGCCGCCTTGATAATGTCGAGGCCGGTTTTCAGGCCGCCATCCACCTGCAGACGGATCTTATGACGCAGACCGTTAGCCACCAGCGCCTGCTGGGTTTCCACCAGGCCAAGCTCCCACGGACAGCCCGCGTATTTCACGGAGGAGAGTGGGCTTGCCCCGGTACCACCGTCATAACCGGCGATGGTGATCAGGTCCGCATAGGCTTTTGCCACACCGGTCGCGATGGTGCCAACGCCCGGTTCGGAAACCAGCTTCACGGAGATCATCGCTTTCGGGTTGACCTGTTTCAGGTCGAAAATCAGCTGCGCCAGATCCTCGATAGAGTAAATATCGTGATGCGGTGGCGGAGAAATCAGCGTCACACCCGGTACGGAGTAGCGTAATTTGGCGATATACGGCGTGACTTTATCACCCGGTAACTGGCCGCCTTCGCCCGGTTTTGCACCCTGAGCGACTTTAATCTGAATCACGTCGGCGTTAACCAGATATGCTGGCGTGACGCCAAAGCGACCGGATGCAACCTGCTTGATACGTGAGACTTTGTTGGTGCCATAACGGGCAGGGTCTTCACCACCTTCACCGGAGTTTGAATTGCCGCCGATGCTGTTCATTGCTTCAGCCAGCGCTTCGTGAGCTTCCGGGCTGAGCGCACCGATGGACATTGCCGCGGTGTCAAAGCGTTTAAACAGTTCAGTGGCAGGCTCAACGTCGTCAATGCTGACGGCTTCATCACCCGGGTTCAGCGCCAGCAGGTCGCGCAGCGTCGCCGCCGGACGGCTGTTCACCAGTTCAGCATACTGCTGGTAATCGCTGTACTCGCCGCTCTGAACGGCCTGTTGCAGCGTACGCACCACGTCCGGGTTATAAGCGTGATATTCACCGCCGTGGACATACTTCAGCAGACCACCTTGATCCAGCGGCTTACGTGCCAGCCAGGCGCGTTTCGACAGGTTCATCAGATCCTGCTGGAAGTCAGCGAATCCGGCACCGCCGATACGGCTGATAACGCCCTGGAAGCAAAGTGTCGCCACGTCGTCATGCAGACCGACCGCTTCAAACAGCTTCGAGCAGCGGTAGGAGGCGATGGTCGAGATGCCCATTTTGGACATGATTTTGTACAGGCCTTTGTTGATGCCGTTACGGTAGTTCAGCATCACCGTGCGGTAATCTTTGTCGATAGCACGGGTATCCACGAGACGCGCCAGCGTTTCGTAGGCCAGGTACGGGTAAATAGCCGTCGCACCAAAGCCTAACAGCACGGCAAAGTGGTGCGGATCGCGGGCGCTGGCGGTTTCAACAATGATGTTGGCGTCGCAGCGCAGGCTCTTATCGACCAGACGCGTCTGGATAGCACCTACCGCCATTGGGGCCGGTACCGGCAGACGGTTTTTCGCAATATTGCGGTCAGAGAGCACCAGCAGAACGGTACCGTTACGCACCATCTGTTCCGCTTTGTCACACAGCGCATTCACCGTCTCTTCGAGGGTCGCTTCGGTCACGTCGAAAGTGATATCGAGCGTGTCGGCGCGGTAGTGATCCTCTTTCAGGGTGGTGAGCTGTTTGAAATCAGAGTACAGCAGGATCGGCGATTTAAAGGTCAGGCGGTGCGCCTGGCCTTCAGCTTCGCAGAAGACGTTCATCTCGCGACCGATGCTGGTGGCCAGTGACATCACGTGTGCTTCACGCAGCGGATCGATTGGCGGGTTGGTCACCTGCGCAAACTGCTGACGGAAGTAGTCATAAATGATGCGTGGCTGGCTGGAGAGCACGGCAAACGGGGTATCGTCACCCATGGAGCCGACCGCTTCCTGGCCATTTTCACCGAGTACGCGGATCACGGAATCCAGCTCTTCGGCGCTGTAGTTAAACTGTTTCTGGAAGCTGGCGAGCGTATCATCGTCCAGCTCACGACTGCCCACTTCTTCATCCGGCAGATCTTCGAATGGCACCAGGCGACGAACGTTTTTCTCCATCCACTCTTTGTACGGATGGCGGCTCTTCAGATCGTTATCGGTTTCAGCAGAGTGCAGAATGCGCCCACCGCGGGTGTCGATAACCATCAGCTCGCCCGGGCCAACGCGGCCTTTCTCAACCACTTCGTCAGGCTGGTAATCCCAGATACCGACTTCAGAGGCGCAGGTGATGAGCTTATCTTTGGTGATGACGTAGCGTGCCGGACGCAGACCGTTACGGTCCAGGTTACAGGCAGCAAAGCGACCGTCGGACATAACGATGCCCGCCGGGCCATCCCACGGCTCCATGTGCATGGAGTTAAAGTCGAAGAACGCGCGCAGCTCTGGATCCATATCCGGGTTGTTCTGCCATGCCGGTGGCACGAGCAGACGCATGGCGCGCACGATATCCATACCGCCTGCCAGCAGCAGCTCCAGCATGTTATCCATGGAGCTGGAGTCAGAGCCGGTTTCGTTAACGAACGGCGCGGCATCATGCAGGTCAGGGATCAGTGGCGTCTGGAACTTATAGGTACGAGCACGCGCCCACTGGCGGTTACCCGTAATGGTATTGATCTCGCCGTTGTGCGCCAGGTAGCGGAACGGCTGCGCCAGCGGCCAGCGAGGGACGGTGTTGGTGGAGAAGCGCTGGTGGAAGAGGCAGATGGCCGATTCCAGACGCAGGTCCGCCAGGTCCAGGTAGAAGCGCGGCAGGTCAGCCGGCATACACAGACCTTTATAGATGTTCACCAGGTTAGAGAGGCTACAGACGTAGAACTCTTTGTCGTCCTGGAGACGTTTTTCAATGCGACGACGGGCGATAAACAGACGGCGTTCCATATCACGCGGACGCCAGCCCGCAGGGGCATTAACAAAAATCTGTTCAATTCGAGGCAGCGAGGAGAGGGCGATTTCGCCGAGTACCCCTTCGTTGGTTGGCACATCGCGCCAGCCAACAATAGACAGGGTTTCACGTTGAAGTTCTTCTTCGACGATGCGGCGTGAGGCGGCAGCTTTTTCAGGATCCTGATTCAGGAACAGCATACCGACAGCGTAGTTTTTGGCTAAACGCCAGCCGCGCTCTTCCGCAACGATACGGAAGAAACGATCCGGTTTTTGCAGCAGCAGACCGCAACCGTCGCCGGTTTTACCATCAGCAAGGATGGCACCACGGTGCTGCATGCGGGCCAGTGCGTGAATAGCAGTACGCACTACCTTGTGGCTAGGTTCGCCTTCTATGTGGGCGATCAGGCCGAAACCACAGTTATCCTTCTCAAGGGATTTATCGTACAACATATCAGTGAACCTCCCCAGGCTCGTCGGGCTTCCCACTGAACCGTGGCGCACAGGCACAGAAAGAGCATGGCGACGGGGTTTGCGTTTCATACGCGTACCTCGCATTCGCCCTCTTTTTCATCCTTTCGCGCAGGTAAACAAGTTTGAGGACTTGCTTCAGAGGGAATCTCAATTACTGCATAAATATGATGAGCAGGCTGCTCATCCAGAAAGCTTCCAGCGGATTTCCAACTTATCGGGAATTGGTACACAGGTCAAATGGCAATCTTATTTATACAAAAATGTGCTAAAGCGTAATTAACTATTTGTATATAAAAGAAATTCAACTCTATTTACAACGTTTGTAAGCTGTGGAGAGACGCAGCGGAGTGTGATCTGACTCACTATATGAAAGCGGTATTATCGATGTAGCGTGCTGAATAGCCGTTTTTTAGCAGAATAATTCTCTACGATGAAATGCAAACCCGCATAAAGTCACTGTTTTTCAGTGCTGACGCTATAAGTGAAAAAAACAATCAGAACATAAGGAAAAGTAATCACAACTGGCGTGAATGAAATTGCAGTAATCCTGAGTATTTATTCATAGAGGTAAAGGCCGTCCAGGGCGATTGATCCAGGTCATCGCCGACAGAGGCTAAAAATGGCAGGCTTGTCCCCTTTCTTTGGGACGGTCTATCAGATTATGCAGTTACAGAAATTAGTCAACATGTTTGGTGGGGATCTTTTGCAGCGTTATGGGCAAAAGGTTCACAAGCTGACGCTGCATGGCGGTTTTAGCTGCCCGAACCGTGACGGGACGATCGGGCGCGGGGGCTGTACTTTCTGTAATGTGGCGTCTTTTGCTGACGAAGCGCAGCAGCATCGTTCCATCGTCGAACAGCTGTCCCATCAGGCGAGTCTGGTCAACCGTGCGAAACAGTATCTGGCCTATTTCCAGGCCTACACCAGCACATGGGCGGAAGTACAGGTCTTGCGCTCCATGTATCAGCAGGCGGTAAGTCAGGCCAGTATCGTAGGGCTGTGTGTGGGCACCCGCCCGGACTGCGTGCCGGAAGCGGTACTGGACCTGCTCAGCGAGTACAAGGAGCAGGGGTATGAGATCTGGCTGGAGCTGGGCCTGCAAAGTGCGCACGACAAAACTCTGCACCGCATCAACCGTGGACATGATTTCGCCTGTTACCAGCGCACCACACGTCTCGCGCGTGAGCGTGGGCTAAAGGTGTGCTCGCACCTGATTGTCGGCCTGCCAGGCGAAGGGCAGCAGCACGGTCTTGAGACGCTGGAAAAGGTGGTCGAGACCGGTGTAGACGGAATTAAGCTGCATCCACTGCACATCGTAAAGGGCAGTATCATGGCCAAAGCCTGGGAAGCCGGGCGCTTAACCGGTATTGAGCTTGACGCGTATACGATGACGGCGGGGGAGATGATTCGGCACACCCCGCCGGAGATTGTCTACCACCGCATCTCCGCCAGCGCCCGCCGTCCAACGCTTCTTGCACCGCTCTGGTGTGAGAACCGCTGGACGGGGATGGTGGAAATCGACCGTTATCTGCAAGAGCACGGCGTACAGGGGTCGGCGCTTGGTCGCCCCTGGGTTCCCCGCTTACCGGCGACGACCGCCTAACAGGCTCCCCAGCATGCCGCGTACAATCTGATTCGTGACCTGACGCGCTGCACTTTTCGCCATGGTCTGCACGACGCCATCGCGTTTGCCGCCGCGTGGTCCGGTTGTACCAAACAGGATATCCTTAAGCCCGCCCAGGATGCCGTCGTCCACGGCAACAGACTGGCCTTTGGCGGCAGGCGCGTCCTGGGATTCGGTGGTGGCCTGTACCCCTTTTTGCAGCATCTCGAATGCCGACTCGCGATCCACGTCGTCCTCATACTTACCATACAGCGGGGAGCGGTTAATCAGGCCGTTGCGTTCATCGTCCGTCACGGGTCCCATCCGGGAGCAAGGGGCAATCACCATTGCGCGCTCCACAACGGACGGGCTGCCTTTTGCATCCAGGAAAGAGATAAGCGCTTCACCGGTGCCCAACGCCTGGATGGCCGCTTCGGTATCAAATGCCGGGTTCGCTCGCATGGTTTGTGCGGCGGCTTTGACGGCCTTCTGATCTTTCGGCGTAAAGGCGCGCAGGGCATGCTGTACGCGGTTGCCAAGCTGTCCCAGTACGTTGTCAGGAATATCGGACGGGTTTTGCGAAACAAACCAGACGCCGACGCCTTTAGAGCGGATCAGGCGGATCACCTGTTCAATCTTATCCAGAAGAACCTGAGGCGCATCGTTAAACAGCAGGTGCGCCTCGTCGAAGAAGAAGACCAGCTTGGGTTTGTCGAGATCGCCGGCTTCAGGTAACTGCTCGTACAGTTCAGAGAGCATCCACAGCAGGCTGGCGGCGTAGAGCTTCGGCATCTGGTAAAGCTTCTCTGAGCTCAGAATATTGATGATGCCTTTCCCGTTGCTGTCGGTGCGCATCCAGTCCTTGATATCCAGCATCGGTTCGCCAAAGAAATGTTCGGCACCCTGTTGCTCCAGGGTCAGTAACCCGCGCTGGATGGCCCCGACTGAGGCGCTGCTGATATTACCGTACTGGTTCTGGAACGATTTGGCGTTATCACCGATGTACTGGGTAATGGCCCGCAGATCTTTGAAATCAAGCAGCAGCAGACCCTGGTCGTCGGCAATACGGAAGATGATGTTCAGCACACCGGACTGCACATCGTTGAGGTTGAGCAGACGAGCCAGCAGCAGCGGACCGAGATCGGAGACGGTTGCACGTACCGGGTGACCTTTCTCACCAAAGATATCCCATAACACGACCGGATTGTTGTGCGGTGTCCAGTCCGTGATGCCGATATTTTTGAGTCGGTCGAGCAGTTTTTCGGACGGAGTGCCTTCCTGAGCCACACCGGTTAAATCGCCTTTTACATCGGCCATAAAGACCGGTACGCCAATCTCTGAAAGCGACTCTGCCAGCTTCTGCAGGGTCACGGTTTTCCCCGTCCCGGTGGCCCCGGTGATGAGACCGTGGCGGTTGGCCATCGCGGGCAGTAAAAACAGCTCTTTGTCCAGCGTGCGGGCAATTAACAATGGTGTACTCATAATGCGCTTCCTCTCTTAGTCCTCGGTCGAGTATAGGCAACCTGACGGCAAAATGGCTGAGTAAATTGCTGACTTTGCGGCGCATTATCCAGCGCGGACTATGCTTTTGCATACGGTTCACAAAATTTTGGAAAACTATGTCCAGATTCTTCTTTAACGATCGCAAACAGCTGGTCAACGACGCCATCGAAGGCATACTGATTTCGGCACCACACGCTAATCTCGTCAAACTTGATATCGACCCGGCCATTCGGGTGGTGGCGCGCAGCGACTGGGATAAAAGCCGGGTGGCGGTCATTTCAGGCGGTGGCTCTGGTCACGAACCTGCACACGCCGGGTTTGTCGGCAAAGGGATGCTCACGGCAGCGGTGTGCGGGGATCTTTTTGCTTCGCCGAGCGTTGATGCGGTGCTGAACGCCATTGTGGCGGTAACGGGCGATCGGGGTTGTCTGCTGATCGTGAAAAATTACACCGGCGACCGGCTTAATTTCGGCCTGGCGGCAGAAAAAGCCAAGCGCTATGGCCTGAAGGTCGAGATGGTCATTGTCGCCGATGATATTGCCCTGCCGGATAACAAGCAGCCGCGCGGTATCGCCGGTACGGCACTGGTTCATAAAATCGCGGGCTATGCGGCAGAGCATGGCAAATCACTGACCGAGGTGCGCGATATCGCGCAGCAGGCTTGCGATAATCTCTGGAGCCTGGGCGTGGCAATGCAAACCTGTAACCTGCCGGGCAGTGATGATGAAGAGGGGCGGATCAAGCAGGGGCACGTGGAGCTGGGGCTCGGGATCCACGGCGAGCCTGGTGCCTCGGTTGTCGATACGCAAAACAGCAAAGCCATTATCGACACGCTGGTCGAGCCGCTCAAAGCGCAGGCCGGTAACGGGCGTTTTGCGGTGCTTATCAATAACCTCGGCGGCGTGTCGGCGCTGGAGATGGCGTTGCTCACCAAAGAGCTGGCCCACTCGGCGCTGAAAGAGAATATCGCTTATCTGATTGGTCCGGCACCGCTGGTGAGTGCCCTGGATATGAAAGGCTTTTCGCTGACGTTGCTGAAGCTTAACGATCTGTTCGAAAAAGCTCTCCATGAAGAGGTGGAGACGTTGGGCTGGCAGAAGCCGGTGGCGTTTGCGCCGCTGCGCGTGCAGGAACATAGCGCGATCCATGACCGCGTGGAATATACCGCCTCGGACAATCCACGGGTCGCAGAGATCGTCTCCACGGTCACGCAGACGCTGATCCAGCTGGAAAACCGCCTCAATGCGCTGGATGCCAAAGTGGGTGATGGCGATACGGGCTCTACCTTTGCGCAAGGGGCGCGGGATATTGCGCAGCGTCTGGAGAAGAAACAGCTTCCGCTAAATGATGTGTCGACGCTGTTGCTGCTGGTTGGCGAGCGGCTGGCAACGGTTATGGGGGGCTCAAGCGGTGTGCTGATGTCGATCTTCTTTACCGCTGCCGGGCAGACGTTGCATGACGGTCAGCCGTTGCCGGAAGCGCTCTTAAGCGGGCTGGCGCAGATGAAGCAGTATGGTGGGGCAGATCTTGGCGATCGCACCTTGATCGATGCCCTGCAACCGGCGCTGGAGGCATTGCAGAAAGGCGACCTTCAGGCTGCTGCGCAGGCTGCGAACGCGGGCGCTGAGGCGACAGCGAATATGGTGAAAGCGGGTGCCGGACGTTCGTCGTATGTCAACAAAGAGAACCTGGAGGGGGTGACCGACCCGGGGGCCGTGGCGGTGGCAGAGGTGTTCAAGGCAATGACCGCAGCAAAACGGTAGCGTTTTGAGTATTACACCCTCTCCCGACGGGAGAGGGTAGAGATGCGTGCAATCAGGCCGCACGCACCCCGCGCGTTCACATCAAAAATCCGCTTTCAACACCACGCGATAACGGGCTTTACCGTCACGCACATGCTGGATAGCTTCGTTGATTTTAGACATCGGATACAGTTCGGTGGTGGGCGCCACTTTAGTGCGTCCGGCAAACTTCATCAGTTTGCGCAATTCGAACGGCGTACCGGTTGCGGAACCGGAGACGCTGCGATCCCCCCCGATCAGCGTAAACGCAGGCACCGGCAGCGGTTTCATCACTGCACCGACGGTGTGGAAGTTACCGCCGTGGGCCAGCGCTTCAAAGTACGGTTGCCAGTCGAGATCGACGTTAACAGTATTGATGATCAGATCAAACTGACCTGCCAGCGATTTAAGCGCTTGCGGATCGCGGCTGTTGACTACCTTATCCGCCCCCATCGCCAGCACTTCTTTCTCTTTGGCCGGGTTCGAGCTAAACGCCGTGACTTCACAGCCCATCGCGTGCAGCAGTTTGATTGCGATATGGCCCAGACCACCAATCCCGATGACACCCACACGGCTGGTGGCGGTGACATGATGCATCAGCAGCGGTTTGAATACGGTGATACCGCCGCACAGCAGCGGACCGGCAGATTCGATATCAATGCTGTCCGGCAGGGGAATAACCCATTGCCAGTCGGCACGCAGTTTATCGGCGAAACCGCCTTTGTTCAGAATGGTAGGGACTGCGCCTTCGAGGCAGTTGATTTGGTTACCGCTGATACAGGCATCGCAGTGACCACAGCTGCGCGCCGTCCAGCCAATCCCCACGCGCTGGCCGATCTTCAGCCCTTTGTCCTGTGCGGCGCTACCGAGCGCCACAACGCGGCCAATGACTTCGTGGCCAGCAATCAGTGGATACTGTGAGAAGCCCCATTCATTGTCGATCATGGAGAGATCGGAGTGGCAGATCCCGCAGTAATCAACCTGCACTTCGACGTCTTCTGCTTTTAGGTCGCCCGCATCGTATTCGTACAGCTCAAGTTCTGCACCCGCCTGCGGTGCGGCGTAGCTTTTTATCTTCGACATCGTGTTTCCCCCGTTATGGTGTGAACTGAGAGTGTAGAGCATTCAGTTTACAGTCGCTTAACAGAAGAGGGCAGGAATGCCCTTTACAGAGTTTTCAGCATCCTGACTTCGCAATCGACGTGGCCGGTACAGCCCAGCGGCGCATCAATATGCGTAAAGCCCAGATGTTCATACAGGCCAATGGCCTCTTTGAGGAAGGCGGTTGTTTCCAGGTAACAGCGTTTAAAACCCTGAGTACGCGCATGTTCAAGGGCGATAAGCGCCAGCTTTTTCGCCAGCCCTTGCCCGCGTACCGACGGCAGGAAATACATTTTTTGCAGTTCGCAGATATCCGGCTCGCTGCAGCTTAAAGGCGCCACGCCACCGCCGCCCACCACCTGACCGTTCTGCTCAATAACCCAATAGGCGTAGCCCGGCTGGCTATACAGCTGAAACAGCTCATCCAGATTCGGGTCGGCAACGGTATAACCTTTGTCGGCGGTCAGGCCATACTCTGCGGAAACCGTTCGGATAACGGCGGCAATAGCCGGGTTGTCCTGCTCAGTGATCCGACGCATCGTCGTCGCGACGGGGGTAATCACGCTCATAGTCTTACTCATTACAAAAATTGACACACAACTGCTGTTAATAGCACCGCAGTAAAGGGAGCGCAAGCGAGGAGTTTTCAGGAAGGATACCCCTTACGCCCTGAAGCGTAAGGGGTAAAAGCATTACAGGGCTGCAATAACCGCCTGCTGCTCGATCAGTTTGGTCTTAGCATCGGCGAAGGCAACCAGACGCTCACGTTCTTTCGCGATAACCGCTTCCGGCGCGCGGGCAACAAAGCCTTCGTTCGCCAGTTTGCTTTCGATTTTGCCAATTTCCACATCGACCTTAGCCACTTCTTTTGCCAGACGAGCCAGCTCAGCGTCTTTGTCGATAAGACCTGCCATCGGGATCAGCAGCTCGGCGCCGTCGATGATTTTGGTCACGGATACCGGACCTTTGTCATCCGCAGGCAGCACGGTGATGCTTTCCAGACGCGCCATGGTTTTCAGGAAGGTGTTGTTCTCGGTGACACGGCGAACAGCAGCCTCACTGCAACCGCGCAGCAGCAGCTCCAGAGGTTTACCCGGGGCGATGTTCATTTCGGCACGGATATTACGTACCGCCACGATCGCCTGTTTCAGCCATTCGGTATCGGCTGACGCCGCTTCATCGACCTTCGCTGCATCGAATTCCGGGAACGGCTGCAGCATGATGGTGTCGGCGTTGATGCCGGCAATCACTTTCACACGCTGCCAGATGGTTTCGGTGATGAATGGAATAATCGGGTGCGCCAGACGCAGCAGACCTTCCAGAACGGTAATCAGCGTGTTGCGCGTACCGCGCAGTTCCGCTTCAGAACCGCCGTTCATTACCGGTTTTGCCAGCTCCAGGTACCAGTCACAGAACTGGTTCCAGGTGAATTCATACAGAATGCCCGCCGCGATATCGAAGCGGTAGCTGTCCAGCGCTTCGCGGAAGGCTTTTACCGTCTGGTTGAACTCTGCCAGGATCCAGCGATCGGCCAGAGACAGGGTCATCTCGCCGCCGTTAAAGCCGCAATCCTGATCTTCGGTGTTCATCAGCACGAAGCGGCTGGCGTTCCACAGCTTGTTACAGAAGTTACGGTAACCTTCCAGGCGCTTCATGTCCCAGTTGATGTCACGACCGGTTGAAGCCAGTGCCGCCAGAGTGAAACGCAGGGCATCAGTACCGTGTGGTTCGATCCCATTCGGGAACTGTTTCTCAGTACGCTTGCGGATCTTCTCTGCCAGCTGCGGTTGCATCATGTTGCCGGTACGTTTTTCCAGCAGCTCTTCGAGGGAGATACCGTCAACCATGTCCAGTGGGTCGATAACGTTACCCTTGGACTTGGACATCTTCTGGCCTTCGTCGTCACGAATCAGACCGGTCATGTAGACGGTATGGAACGGAACCTGTGGCTTGCCGTTTTCATCTTTGATGAAGTGCATGGTCATCATGATCATGCGGGCGATCCAGAAGAAGATGATGTCGAAGCCGGACACCATCACGCTGGTTGGGTGGAACTGACGCAGCGCGTCGGTGTTCTCCGGCCAGCCCAGCGTGGAGAAGGTCCACAGTGCGGAGGAGAACCAGGTGTCCAGTACGTCTTCGTCCTGACGCAGGGCGACATCGGCACTCAGGTTGTTTTCCTGACGAACTTCATCTTCGCTGCGGCCAACATAGACGTTGCCTTCACTGTCGTACCAGGCCGGGATACGGTGGCCCCACCACAGCTGACGGGAGATACACCAGTCCTGAATATCACGCATCCAGGAGAAGTACATGTTTTCATACTGCTTCGGCACGAACTGGATGTCGCCGTTCTCGACCGCTTCAACAGCCGGTTTCGCCAGCACGTCGGCGCGCACGTACCACTGGTCGGTCAGCATTGGCTCGATAACAACACCACCACGGTCACCGTACGGCACGGTCAGATCGTGAGGTTTGATCTCTTCCAGCAGGCCGAGTGCATCCACTGCAGCGACAATCGCTTTACGCGCGGCAAAACGTTCCATTTTCTGGAATTCAGCCGGAATGTCGCTGGAGTAAACGTCGGATTCGTTACCTTTGGTGTCATACACTTCCGCGCTTTCACGGATATCACCGTCGAACGTCAGAATGTTGATCATTGGCAGGGCGTGACGACGACCCACTTCGTAGTCGTTGAAGTCGTGTGCCGGGGTGATTTTCACACAGCCGGTGCCTTTTTCCATGTCGGCGTGTTCATCGCCCACAACGGGAATGCGGCGGTTAACCAGCGGCAGCACCACGAATTTGCCAATCAGATCTTTATAACGCGGATCTTCCGGGTTAACGGCCACGCCGGTATCGCCCAGCAGGGTTTCCGGACGGGTGGTCGCTACCACCAGGTAATCTTTACCGTCTGCCGTTTTAGCGCCGTCGGCCAGCGGATAGCGGATATGCCACATGGAGCCTTTAGACTCACGGTTTTCCACTTCCAGGTCGGAGATAGCGGTGCGCAGTTTAGGGTCCCAGTTTACCAGGCGCTTGCCACGGTAAATCAGGTCTTCTTTGTACAGACGGACAAACACTTCTTTAACGGCGTTGGAAAGGCCTTCGTCCATGGTGAAGCGCTCGCGCTCCCAGTCCACGGAGTTGCCAAGACGGCGCATCTGACGGGTGATGGTACCGCCGGACTCTGCTTTCCACTGCCAGATTTTATCGATGAACGCGTCGCGACCGTAGTCGTGGCGGGTTTTACCTTCTTCAGCGGCAATTTTACGCTCAACCACCATCTGGGTCGCGATACCCGCGTGGTCAGTCCCCGCCTGCCACAGGGTGTTTTTGCCCTGCATGCGCTGGTAGCGGATCATGGTATCCATGATGGTCTGCTGGAAGGCATGACCCATATGCAAACTGCCGGTGACGTTCGGCGGTGGGATCATGATGCAGAAGGACTCTTTGCTTTCATCGCCGTTAGGCTTGAAATAGCCCTGCTGTTCCCAGTGCTCGTAAAGCGGCTGTTCGATATCGCGTGGGTTATATGTCTTTTCCATTATTTCCAGGTTGCCGTATTCAGGTTAAAACCAGCCAGGCGGTACGCTTTATAGCGTTCGCGCGCCAGTTGTTTCAAAGATTCTTCGTAAGGGACAAAGTCTACCACTTCTGTGAAAGCGGTGGCAAAATCTGCAAAATCTATCCGCAGGCTAATCAGAATATCGCGCGCGCTGCTGTTGCGCTTTTGCGGCCAGGCAATCTCTACCGGTGCGCCGCCACGAGGGCCTTCGCCAGACAGATTATGCGGAACAAAACTCTCCGGCGGGCGTGCCCAGAGTGCTTCGTCAAGGCGGATGGCCTGCTGCTCATCTTCGCAGGCAATCAGAACGCGTTTACCTGCGCGCCAACGTTCTGCGGCAATTTCACACACCAGCTGTTCAACTGCGCTGAGGCCGTCCTGATGGGTGTCGTTGTCCAGAAGGTAGAACGTTGCATTCTTCATATATGGGGCTTCTTGTTGTGGATTTAAATGCAAGGCCGGGCTGACCCGGCCTACAAACGGCATCTTTCCGTAGGCCCGGTAAGCGTAGCGCTACCGGGCATCTGACGGCAATTACTCTTCGCCGTTAAAACCCGCACGATTGAGCAGGAACTGCGACAGTAACGCGACCGGACGACCGGTTGCGCCTTTGGCCTTACCGGAACGCCAGGCGGTACCTGCGATATCCAGATGCGCCCAGTTGTACTTACGGGTAAAGCGCGCCAGGAAGCAGCCCGCAGTAATTGCCCCGCCAGGACGACCGCCGATGTTCGCCATATCGGCGAAATTAGACTCCAGCTGTTCCTGGTACTCGTCACCCAGCGGCAGACGCCATGCGCGGTCACCGGCCTGTTCGGACGCGCCAATCAGCTCGTGCGCCAGAGGATTGTGGTTCGACATCAGCCCGGTGATGTGATGGCCCAGCGCAATCACACAGGCACCGGTCAGCGTGGCCACGTCAATGACCGCTTCAGGCTCGAAGCGCTCAACGTAGGTCAGCACGTCGCACAGCACCAGACGGCCTTCGGCGTCGGTGTTCAGCACTTCAACGGTCTGGCCGGACATGGTCGTCAGAACGTCACCCGGACGGTACGCACGACCGCCAGGCATGTTTTCACAGCCCGCCAGCACGCCAATGACGTTTATCGGTAGCTGAAGTTCTGCCACCATACGCATCACGCCATACACTGCTGCTGCACCACACATGTCGTACTTCATCTCGTCCATGCCTTCGGCAGGCTTGATGGAGATACCGCCGGAATCGAAGGTCAGACCCTTACCAACCAGCACAATCGGACGCGCATCTTCAGACGGGTTACCTTTGTACTCGATAACCGACATCAGCGACTCATTCTGGGAGCCGTTGCCGACTGCCAGATAGGAGTGCATTCCCAGCTCTTTCATCTGCTGTTCGCCGATGACGCGGGTGATGACATTCTTACTGTAGGCGTCAGCCAACTGACGTGCCTGAGAGGCCAGATAGGCTGCGTTACAGATGTTAGGCGGCATATTGCCCAGATCTTTTGCGGCTTTAATCCCGGCAGCAATCGCCAGACCGTGCTGGATAGCGCGTTCACCGCTGGTCAGCTCGCGACGGGTCGGTACGTTAAAGACCATCTTACGCAGCGGACGACGTGGCTCGCTTTTGTTGGTTTTCAGCTGGTCGAAGCTGTACAGGCTCTCTTTTGCCGTTTCGACCGCCTGACGCACTTTCCAGTAGGTGTTACGGCCTTTGACGTGCAGCTCGGTCAGGAAGCAAACGGCTTCCATTGAGCCGGTATCATTCAGCGTATTAATCGTTTTCTGAATAACCTGCTTATACTGACGTTCATCCAGCTCGCGCTCTTTACCGCAGCCAATCAGCAGAATACGTTCAGACAGTACGTTTGGAACATGGTGCAGTAACAGCGTCTGCCCAGGTTTGCCTTCCAGTTCGCCACGGCGCAGCAGGGCGCTGATGTAGCCATCACTGATCTTATCGAGTTGCTCGGCGATCGGGGAGAGTCGGCGTGGTTCAAAGACGCCCACAACGATGCAGGCACTCCGCTGTTTCTCCGGGCTACCGCTTTTTACACTGAACTCCATGCACTACGCTCCTGAATCTTAAAGACAACAGCGGCTGCTACAGATAGAATTGAAACCTTTCGTAACTCATGTCCGCTGTTGTGGTGACTTCGTGTTAATCTTACGTTACTACGGTTTCGACACGTCAGAAAAAGTCCTGAAGCGTGAATCCGCCGGATGTTTTAATCTTAGCGATGATTTCGACGACTCAAGAGAATAAATGACGTTTAAGCCATGAAACAAGCGATTTTCCAGCAAAGAGACGGGTTTTTACGGGCGTATTTAAAGTGATAATCATAAGATATCTGGTGCGGGAGACGCTCAAAAGCCAGCTGGCGATCCTCTTCATCCTGCTGCTGATTTTTTTCTGTCAGAAGCTGGTCAGGATCCTCGGTGCGGCCGTTGACGGCGAAATTCCTACGAATCTGGTGCTTTCCCTGCTTGGTTTAGGGATCCCGGAAATGGCGCAGCTTATCCTGCCGCTAAGTCTTTTCCTCGGTCTGCTCATGACGCTCGGCAAGCTTTATACCGAGAGTGAAATCACCGTGATGCACGCCTGCGGCTTGAGTAAAGCCGTACTGGTGAAAGCCGCTATGGTTCTGGCGCTTTTCACAGGTATCGTTGCGGCGGTGAATGTGATGTGGGCGGGCCCAACGTCTTCCCGTCACCAGGATGAAGTGCTGGCAGAAGCCAAAGCAAACCCGGGTATGGCCGCACTGGCGCAGGGCCAGTTCCAGCAGGCGACGGACGGGAATTCTGTTCTCTTTATTGAAAGCGTGGATGGTAGCCGCTTTAACGATGTGTTCCTTGCTCAGCTCCGCACCAAAGGGAATGCCCGTCCTTCCGTCGTGGTGGCCGATTCGGGTCAACTGTCACAGCGTAAAGATGGCTCTCAGGTAGTGACGCTGAATAAAGGCACGCGCTTCGAAGGCACTGCGATGCTGCGCGATTTCCGCATCACCGATTTCCAGAACTACCAGGCTATTATTGGTCACCAGACCGTGGCGCTCGATCCAAGT
The DNA here is from genome assembly GCF_030209635.1 of Enterobacter sp. MEB024. Classification (NCBI taxonomy): domain Bacteria; kingdom Pseudomonadati; phylum Pseudomonadota; class Gammaproteobacteria; order Enterobacterales; family Enterobacteriaceae; genus Enterobacter; species Enterobacter sp. MEB024. The sequence goes on from NZ_JARVRQ010000010.1 coordinate 76,563, forward strand.
GATACCGAGCAAATGGATATGCGTACCCTGTTCAATACGGACAACAACCGTGCGCGTGCCGAACTGCACTGGCGTATCACGCTAGTATTCGCCGTATTTATGATGGCTCTGATGGTCGTTCCGCTGAGCGTGGTTAACCCACGTCAGGGACGCGTGCTGTCAATGTTGCCAGCCATGCTGCTGTACCTGGTATTCTTCCTGTTGCAGACCTCGATTAAGTCTAACGGTGGTAAGGGTAAAATTGACCCGTTCGTCTGGACCTGGGTGGTCAATGGTCTGTATCTGCTGCTGGCGGTGGGACTCAATCTGTGGGATACGGTGCCTGTGCGCCGCATTCGTGCCCGCTTCTCGCGTAAAGGAGCCCTCTAATGCAGGCGTTTGGCGTTCTTGACCGCTATATCGGTAAAACTATTTTTTCCACCATCATGATGACGTTGTTCATGCTGGTGTCGCTCTCCGGCATTATCAAATTTGTCGATCAGTTGAAAAAAGCCGGGCAGGGGAGCTATGACGCGCTGGGTGCGGGCATGTATACCCTGCTCAGCGTGCCAAAAGATGTGCAGATCTTCTTCCCGATGGCAGCCCTGTTGGGTGCGCTGTTGGGCTTAGGGATGCTGGCACAGCGCAGTGAACTGGTTGTTATGCAGGCTTCGGGCTTCACCCGTATGCAGGTTGCGCTGTCGGTGATGAAAACCGCGATCCCGCTGGTGCTGTTGACCATGGCAATTGGCGAGTGGGTGGCACCGCAGGGTGAGCAGATGGCGCGTAACTATCGTGCGCAGGCGATGTACGGTGGCTCATTGCTCTCAACGCAGCAAGGGTTGTGGGCAAAAGATGGTGACAGCTTCGTCTATATCGAACGTGTGAAGGGCGATGACGAACTGGGGGGCGTGAGTATTTACACCTTCAATAACGATCGTCGTTTGCTCTCCGTGCGTCACGCCTCTTCGGCCAAGTTTGACGCCGAGCATAAGCAGTGGCGGTTGTCGCAGGTGGATGAGTCAGACCTGACCGATCCAAAACAGATCTCCGGCTCTCAGACGGTGTCGGGCATGTGGAAAACCAAACTCACGCCGGACAAACTCGGCGTGGTGGCGCTGGATCCTGACGCTCTCTCCATCAGTGGTTTGCACAACTACGTGAAATACCTGAAGTCGAGCGGACAGGATGCCGGACGTTATCAGCTCAACATGTGGAGCAAAATCTTCCAGCCGTTGTCCGTGGCGGTGATGATGCTGATGGCACTGTCGTTTATCTTTGGCCCGTTGCGTAGCGTGCCGATGGGCGTGCGCGTGGTGACCGGGATCAGCTTCGGCTTTGTGTTCTACGTTCTCGATCAGATCTTCGGCCCGCTGACGCTGGTTTATGGTATTCCGCCTGTTATCGGCGCGCTGCTGCCGAGTGCCAGCTTCTTCCTGATCAGCCTCTGGCTGATGCTGAAACGCTCCTGACAGACCTCTTCTCGCTTCCGGAGAACCGGAAGCGAGGCTAATCTCCTGTTTCACCCCGCACTTTTTCTCACAACCTTCAACGCCCCGTCGCGAATTTGAGTATTATTGAGCGATAAAGTCGTGAAGGGATCCTCTATGAAGCAAATTCGAATGCTGGCCCAGTACTACGTCGATCTGATGATGAAGCTTGGGCTGGTGCGTTTCTCCATGCTGCTGGCACTGGCGCTGGTCGTTCTGGCCATTGTCGTGCAGATGGCCGTAACCATGGTTCTGCACGGTCAGGTCGAGAGTATCGACGTGATCCGCTCCATCTTCTTTGGCTTGCTGATTACACCCTGGGCGGTCTATTTCCTCTCCGTGGTGGTTGAACAACTGGAGGAGTCCCGTCAGCGCCTGTCAAAACTGGTCGATAAACTGGAAGAGATGCGCGATCGCGATCTGAAGCTCAACGTTCAGCTAAAGGATAATATCGCCCAACTGAACCAGGAGATTTCGGATCGTGAGAAGGCGGAGGCTGAGCGCCAGGCGACGCTGGAGCAGCTGAAAATCGAAATGAAAGAGCGCGAGGTGACGCAGATCCAGCTTGAGCAGCAATCCTCTTTCCTGCGCTCGTTCCTTGATGCATCGCCGGATCTGGTTTTCTACCGTAATGAAGATAAAGAGTTTTCCGGCTGTAACCGGGCGATGGAATTGCTGACCGGGAAGAGCGAGAAGCAGCTGATTCACCTGAAGCCGCAGGACGTATACTCCGAAGAGGCGGCCGCCAAAGTGATGGAGACGGACGAAAAAGTGTTCCGTCATAACGTTTCGCTGACCTATGAACAGTGGCTGGATTACCCGGACGGGCGCAAAGCCTGCTTTGAGATCCGTAAGGTGCCGTACTACGACCGCGTGGGGAAACGCCACGGTCTGATGGGGTTTGGCCGCGATATCACCGAGCGTAAGCGCTATCAGGATGCCCTTGAACGTGCCAGCCGCGATAAAACCACCTTCATCTCCACCATCAGCCATGAACTGCGTACGCCACTTAACGGAATTGTCGGCCTGAGCCGCATTCTGCTGGACACCGATCTCACCGCAGAACAGGAAAAATACCTTAAAACCATCCATGTCTCAGCGGTCACGCTGGGGAATATCTTCAACGATATTATCGATATGGATAAGATGGAACGCCGCAAAGTGCAGCTTGATAACCAGCCGGTTGATTTCACCGGTTTCCTTGCCGATCTGGAAAACCTGTCGGGTTTGCAGGCGCAGCAGAAGGGGCTGAGCTTTGTCATGGATCCCACGCTGCCGCTGCCGCACAAGGTGGTTACCGACGGCACGCGTCTGCGCCAGATCCTGTGGAACCTTATCAGCAATGCGGTCAAATTTACCCAGAAGGGGCAGGTCTCGGTACGTATTCGCTATGACCAGGGCGACATGCTGCACTTTGAGGTGGAAGACTCCGGCATTGGTATTCCGCAGGAAGAGCAGGACAAAATATTTGCGATGTACTATCAGGTGAAGGACAGCAACGGTGGCAAGCCCGCTACCGGCACGGGAATTGGTCTGGCGGTGTCTAAACGCCTTGCGAAGAGCATGGGCGGTGATATTACCGTCGCCAGCCATCCGGGCAAAGGCTCAACCTTCACGCTGACGGTGCACGCGCCGGCGGTGGCGGAAGAGGTGGAAGATACCTTCGAAAACGACGATATGCCGCTGCCCGCGCTGCATGTCCTGCTGGTGGAAGATATTGAGCTTAACGTAATTGTCGCACGCTCTGTCCTGGAAAAACTGGGCAACAGCGTGGATGTGGCGATGACCGGTAAAGCCGCGCTGGAGATGTTTAAGCCGGGTGAATATGATCTCGTTCTGCTGGATATTCAGTTGCCGGACATGACCGGGCTGGATATTTCCCGTGAACTGACGAGCCAGTACGCTGCCGACGAACTGCCGCCGCTGGTGGCGTTGACGGCGAACGTGCTGAAAGATAAAAAAGAGTACCTCGATGCCGGTATGGATGATGTACTTAGCAAGCCGCTGGCGGTGCCTGCCCTGACCGCCATGATCAAGAAGTTCTGGGATACCCATGATGAAGAGGAGAACACCATGACGTCTGTGGATAGCGCGAAAGCCCAAACGATACTCGATACCGCGATGCTGGAGCAGTACATCGATCTGGTTGGTCCAAAACTGATTACCGACGGTCTGGCGGTATTTGAAAAAATGATGCCGGGCTATCTGAGCGTGCTGGAATCAAATCTGACAGCGCGGGATCAGAAAGGCATTGTGGAAGAAGGGCATAAAATCAAAGGCGCGGCCGGCTCGGTCGGCTTACGTCACCTGCAGCAGCTGGGACAACAGATTCAGTCACCTGATTTACCTGCCTGGGAAGATAACGTAGGTGATTGGGTTGAAGAGATGAAACAAGAGTGGCAGAACGATGTGGCGGTGCTTAAAGCCTGGGTGGACGCCAGAAAAAAATGACCCCGGCTTAACCGGGGTGCGCGAATACTGCGCCAACACCAGGGAAATTGTGGCTGCGCCTGTTTTTTTGTGTTGTTTTCGTATGGACGCCGCCTGAAAATTTAGGCCGCACGCAAATAAGATAGCAAATCTTAAATGGTTTGTTACAGGAATCAGTGAAATGTGTGAAGCATAGCGTTTTAATCAAAATTAATTATGTGCTTCAGCGAGTTGCAGAGAAGGATCGTCATGATGAAAAAGATTGGTGTCGTACTGAGCGGATGTGGCGTTTACGATGGTTCTGAGATACACGAAGCCGTCATCACATTGCTGGCCCTGGCAAGAGAGGGGGCTGAAGTCATTTGCTTCGCGCCAGACAAAAATCAGGCTGATGTCATTAATCATCTGACCGGGGAGCCGATGGCGGAAACCCGTAACGTCCTGATTGAAGCCGCGCGTATTGCGCGTGGCGAAATTCATCCTCTGATTCAGGCGGACGCGGCAGAGCTTGATGCGTTAATTGTGCCGGGCGGGTTTGGGGCGGCTAAAAACCTCAGCACGTTTGCCACGCAAGGCGCCGGGTGTCAGGTTGATCCGCATTTAAAAGCGTTATCACAGGCCATGCATGCGGCGGGTAAACCGCAGGGCTTTATCTGTATCGCTCCGGCCATGCTTCCGACAATTTTTGATTTCCCGCTGCGCCTGACCATCGGGACCGATATTGATACAGCGGAAATCATCGAGGAGATGGGAGGCGAGCACATCCCTTGTCCGGTGGATGACATTGTGGTGGATGAAGACAATAAAATCGTCACCACACCTGCGTATATGCTGGCGCAGACTATCGCGGAAGCCGCTTCAGGCATTGAAAAGCTGGTGGCCAGAGTGCTGGTGCTGACTGAATGAGGCGTCAATTCGCCGCAGGCGCCTGGGTAAAACGTATTCTTTGGCGTGCCGTGTTGGTGCTGGCGGTGTTCTGGGGCGGCGGACTGGCATTATTCAGCATTCTGCCGGTTCCGTTTTCTGCCGTGATGGTTGAGCGTCAGCTGAGCGCGTGGTTCACCGGTGACTTCAGCTATGTTGCCCACTCTGACTGGGTGAGCACAGATGAAATCTCCCCGTGGATGGGGCTGGCGGTGATAGCGGCGGAGGATCAGAAATTCCCGGAGCACTGGGGGTTTGACGTGGCGGCAATCGAGAAAGCGCTCGCCCATAATGAACGCCATGAAAACCGCGTGCGCGGCGCATCGACGTTGTCACAACAGACGGCCAAAAACCTGTTTTTGTGGGATGGCCGCAGCTGGGTGCGAAAAGGACTGGAAGCCGGATTGACCCTGGGGATGGAAACGGTCTGGAGCAAGAAACGTATTCTGACGGTCTATCTGAACATTGCCGAGTTTGGTGATGGCGTGTTTGGTGTCGAAGCCGCGTCGCAGCGATATTTCAATAAACCTGCCAGTCGGCTGAGCCTCTCTGAAGCTGCGCTGTTGGCCGCGGTCTTGCCTAACCCAATTCGCTTTAAGGCCGATGCACCCTCAGGCTATGTGCGAAACCGACAGGCGTGGATCATGCGCCAGATGCGGCAGCTGGGAGGGGAAGGGTTTATGGCGAGAAATAAATTGATGTAAGGCGGGTAAGCGTAGCGCTACCCGCCATGAAAGAGGTGTTAGTCTTCGTCAAACCCGGCGTTAAACAGCGCAATCACCGCCGCCAGCGCTTCCTCTTCCTGTGGACCGGTAGCTTCTACTTCAATCTGGCGGCCTTTGGCGGAGTCCAGCATCAGCAGCGCAATCACGCTGTTCGCTTCCGCCTCGGTACCTTCATCGTTACGCAGCAGAACTTCTGCATCGAAACCCTGCATCAGCTCAAACAGTTTCATCGCCGGACGTGCATGCATGCCCAGCTTATTGGTGATCTCAACGGTTTGTTTTACGGTCATGTTTTACGTTTTTCCAGCGTGCGATGACGGGACTGAACGTTCTTTCCGCGTGAACGGAAATAGTCGGCCAGCTGTTCGGCGATATAGACCGAACGATGTTTACCGCCGGTACAGCCAATCGCCACGGTCAGGTAGCTACGATTGTTTGTCTCCAGCATAGGTAACCATAGCTCAAGGTAGCTTCGCGTCTGGTAGATAAAATTGTGAACTTCTGTGTGTCTGTCGAGGAAGGCCGCGACGGGCTTATCGAGACCGGTCATTGGACGCAGCTTCGGATCCCAGTGCGGGTTCGGCAGGAAGCGCACGTCGAAAACATAATCCGCATCAATAGGAATACCGTGCTTAAAGCCGAATGACTCGAACACCATCGTCAGTTCACGCTCGCGTTTGCCCAGTAAACGGGTACGCAGCATTTCCGCCAGCTCATGCACGGACATTTCGGACGTATCGACAATCAGGTCAGCACGGGAACGCAGCGGTTCCAGCAGATCGCTCTCTTCGTCGATAGCACTTTCCAGCGAGAGGTTCTTGCTGGAAAGCGGGTGCAAACGACGGGTATCGCTGTAGCGACGGATCAGAGTATTGCGGTCTGCATCGAGGAACAGCAGCTGAGGCGAGAATGAATCAGGCAAGTTGCTCATTGCCTGTTCAAAGATTTCTGGCGATTCAGGCATGTTACGAACGTCGATACTGACGGCGGCAGAGATTTGCCTCTCCGCAAGCGTGCGTGCCAGGTCGGGCAACAGCACGACCGGCAGGTTATCTACGCAGTAAAACCCCATGTCTTCCAGCGCGCGCAGGGCCACGGATTTCCCGGACCCTGAACGGCCACTGACAATCATCAGCACCATGTTCCGTTTCTCCTCAGGACAACAGATGTGAAGGCCATCTCCTGGTTATGCATCATCCTGATTGCCTTCTGCTTCAGTGATAATTTGATATAGCTCTTCATCACTTTGGGCTGCGCGCAGTCGACGGCAAATGGTTTTATCGGCCAGGCGTTTTGCGACCAGCGAAAGCGTATGCAAATGGGTTTTCGTCTGGTCGGCAGGCACCAGCAGCGCGAAGAGGAGATCGACGGGCTGATTATCGATGGCATCGAAGGCGATAGGCGTCTCCAGCTGCACAAACACACCGACGGCACGCAGGGTGTCCTCTTCCAGTTTGCCGTGCGGGATCGCGATGCCGTTGCCGATGCCGGTACTGCCCATTTTTTCACGGGTCAGGATCGCTTCGAACACGACCTGCGGCGGCAGGCCCAGCTGTTTTGCGGCCAGTTCACTGATGATCTCCAGCGCACGTTTTTTGCTCTGGCAGTGAACAGCACTGCGCGTACATTCCTGGTTAAGGACATTGCTCAGTTGAAGAGCGGAATCGTTGTTCATCATAATTTCACCTAAGCGCTAACTGTACAAACGGCCTGTTGTGTTTCACAACAGGCCTTCCTGCACCCGTTAACTGCCCGGACAATTAGTGTTGTTTCAGTTTGTCTTTATGTTTATTGAGCTGTCGTGCAAGCTTATCAATCAAGCCGTCGATAGCAGCGTACATGTCTTGCCCTTCCGCACTGGCATGGAGCTCACCCCCGTTGACATGCAGGGTCGCATCCGAGATATGAGTCACTTTCTCCACTTTCAATACAACATAGACCTGGTTGATCCTTTCGAAATACTGCTCGAGTTTCGCGAATTTAGCATTCACAAAATCACGTAAAGCCTCAGTAATCTCGACGTTATGTCCTGTGATATTGAGCTGCATAGTGTCTTCCTTATCGGTTGTGTCAGACCAGCTGTTTACGCTGGTTAGACGGCGGAATGGATAAAGACTCTCGATACTTCGCAACAGTTCGGCGTGCCACCATAATACCCTGGTCGGACAGTATGGTGGTTAACTTACTGTCGCTCAGTGGCTTCGCGGGGTTCTCCGCGGCGATCAACTTCTTCACCAGGGCGCGAATGGCCGTTGACGACGCTTCACCGCCGCCCTCGGTATTCACATGGCTGGAGAAGAAATACTTAAGCTCAAAAATACCGCGTGGACTGTGCAGATACTTCTGCGTGGTCACGCGGGAAATGGTTGATTCATGCATCTCGACGGCCTGGGCGATATCCGCCAGCACCATCGGTTTCATATACTCTTCGCCCTGCTCAAAGAACGCCTGCTGCTGTTCGACAATACAGCGGCTTACGCGGAGCAGCGTATCATTTCGGCTCTCCAGACTTTTGATCAACCATCGCGCTTCCTGCAAATTGCTACGAATGTATTGATTATCGGAGTCGTTACGCACGCTGGTGCACATGGAGGCATACTGCTGGTTGATTTGCAGGCGAGGAATGCTGTCTGAGTTCAGTTCAACGACCCAGCGGTCATTGTGTTTTCTGACCAGCACATCCGGGATGACGTACTCGGGTTCGCTGGTCTGAATGGACTGACCGGGGCGCGGATCGAGGGACTGAATCAGATTGACCGCCTCTTTCAGCACCTCTTCTTTCAGGCGCGTGACGCGCATCAGGCTGCGGAAATCGTGGTTGGCCAGAAGATCCAGATGGTCGCTGATGATCAAGCGGGCTTCATCAAGCCATGGCGTCTCTTTGCTGAACTGAGAAAGTTGGATAAGCAGGCAGTCGCGCAGATCTTTTGCGGCCACCCCAACCGGATCGAAACGCTGAATGCGCTTCAGAACGGCTTCTATCTCCTCGAGTTCAATCTCTTCGTCACCCATGCTTTCCAGAATTTCGTCCAGCGTGACGGTCAGATAACCGGTGTCATCCACGGCATCGACAATGGATGTCGCGATCGCGCGGTCGGTATCGGAGAAGGGGGTAAGTTCCACCTGCCACATCAGGTAATCCTGCAGTGACTGGGTAGTTTCACCCTGATAAACCGGTAGCTCATCGTCCTGGTAGTCTGCACGCGTACCGGAAGGGGTTCCGGCGGTGTAGATTTCATCCCAGCTGGCATCCAGCGGAAGCTCGTCCGGCATCTCTTTTTGTTCGAGCGCATCGGCGGTGTCGAGTGCTTCAGTATCCTGCGACTGCTGGGTATCTACCTCTTCATGAAGATCGGCTTGCTCCAGCAACGGATTGCTATCCAGCGCTTGCTGGAGCTCCTGCTGGAGTTCTAAGGTGGACAGTTGCAACAGGCGAATCGCCTGCTGTAGCTGCGGCGTCATCGCCAGTTGTTGGCTGAGCCGTAATTGCAAACCTTGCTTCATGTTCAGAGCATTTTTCTCCGGTTCGGCGTTACATTACCTCTACCCTATCAGAGTCTGAAGTCTTCCCCAAGGTAGACACGCTTAACATGATCATCTTCGAGGATCTGCTGCGGCGTACCGTGGGCGATCAGATTGCCCTGGCTCACGATGTATGCGCGTTCGCACACGGCCAGCGTTTCACGGACGTTATGGTCAGTGATCAGTACGCCAAGCCCGCTGTCGCGCAGATGCTCAATGATACGTTTAATGTCGATAACGGAGATGGGGTCAACGCCTGCAAACGGTTCATCCAGAAGGATAAATTTCGGGTTTGCAGCCAGCGCACGCGCAATCTCAACGCGACGGCGTTCACCGCCGGACAGCGCCTGACCGAGGCTGTCGCGCAGATGTTCGATATGGAACTCTTCCATCAGCTCGTTAGCCCGGTCCTGACGCTGTTCGCTGGTCAGATCGTCACGAATTTGCAGGACGGCCATCAGGTTATCAAAGACGCTCAGGCGGCGGAAAATGGAGGCTTCCTGCGGCAGATAGCCGATACCGCGACGCGCACGCGCATGCAGCGGCAGAAGACTGATATCTTCATCATCAATGACGATGTTGCCCGCATCGCGCGACACAATGCCAACGACCATGTAGAAGGTTGTGGTCTTGCCCGCACCGTTAGGGCCAAGCAGGCCTACAATTTCGCCGGAGTTGACGGTCAGACTGACATCTTCTACGACACGGCGGCCCTTATAGGCCTTCGCGAGATTTTTTGCAGTTAATGTTGCCATAACGAATTAGTTACTCTTCTTCTGTGCCGGGGCCTGACCCTTACCTTTGTCCTGCAGCTGCGACGGAACCAGCACGGTGGTTACGCGTTTGCCTTTCTCGCTGGAGGCCTGCATTTTTTGCTCTTTCACCAGATAGGTGATCTGGTCGCCGGTGATGTTGCTGTCCAGCTGTTCCAGATAAGCGTTACCGGTCAGGATGACCAGGTCCTTCGCCAGCTCATAGTGCATATGCGTGGCGCGACCTTTCACGGGTTTGCCGTTATCCTGCATCTGGTAGAAGGTTGCCGGGTTGCCATAGCCATCAATGATCTCTTTGCCTTGCTCGCCACCGGGACGGGTAACGACCACTTTGTCGGCGTTGATTTTGATGGTGCCCTGGGTCATGACGACGTTACCGGTAAAGGTAACGACATTGCCTTGCATATCAAGCGACTGCGTGTCGGACTCGATATGGATAGGCTGGTCAGTATCACCCGTTACAGCAAGCGCGGGAAGACTGGTCGCCAGCATCGCACTGGCGATAATTACTTTAAGGCTGAGTTTGTTTGTTTTGAATTTCATAGGAGGTTCTAACCTTTTCAATCAGCTCGGCGTTTTTGCTGCGTAAGTTCCCGCGCATTCTTAAACCGCTGGAATTAAATGTTGTGCCATACAGTGTGACCAGATCCTGCGACGTCACGTCCTGGGTCACGAGGTTGATCTGTGCATTATCCGTCGTGATTTTGCGCAGTTGTGAGTCAGCGGTCAGGGCGTTGACTTCAACGTGGCCATACAGATAAAGCATACGGTCATTCGTCAGTTTTGCCCGGTCAGATTTAATCGACCACGTCGGCACTTTGTCTTTATCAAACGTGGTCATGACAGGCTGGGTAAACCACGAAATACCGTCATCTGAAAAATATTCAACATGCTGGGCAATCAGGCGATAGTTCAGCGCACCTTCCGGGCTGTAGACCACGGTGTCACTGTGATCGCTTTTATAGGTTGGCTCGCTCGTATTGACCACTTCCGTCTGCGTATCGTCGCGATCGGCAAGGTTCACGCCAATCAATACCAGTGCGACAAGCGAAAGCAGAATGATAACCCAACGTCTGGTTTTACTCATATCGATTGCCCTTTGGCCTCATCAAGCTTGCCCTGCGCCAGCAAAAGCAGATCGCAGACTTCACGTACGGCACCACGGCCACCGTTAATATGGGTGACATAGTCAGCACGCGGGATCAGCAGCGGATGCGCATCGGCCACGGCGATACTCAGACCGACTTCAGCCATCACCGGCCAGTCAATCAGATCGTCCCCGACATAGGCCACGTTTTCCGGCGCGACAGCCAGTTTACCCAGTAAATCGTTGAACGCCGCCATCTTATCGGACTGACCCTGATACAGATGGGTAATGCCTAACGTTTCACAACGGTCTTCTACCAGTTTAGCTTTCCGACCGGTGATGATGGCAACGTCGATGCCTGATGTGAGCGCACAACGAATACCGTAGCCATCGCGAACGTTAAACGCTTTCAGCTCTTCACCATTATTGCCCATGTAAATCAGGCCATCAGAGAGTACCCCATCCACATCCAGGATGAGCAGGCGAATGTTTTCCGCCTTTGCCATCATATGGGTACTGACCGGACCATAACAGGTTGCAAGGGATGCACCCGCATTACTCATTGTCTTATCCTTCATTACACTACGCCTGCGCGCAGCAGATCATGCATATGTACCACACCCAGCAACTGGTCGCCATCGGCAACCATCACTGAGGTGATATGACGGGACTGCATCAGGTTCAGCACATCCACCGCCAGCGTGCCCGGACGAACACGGATACCGCCGGACGTCATCACATCAGCGATGCCCAGCGTGCGAACATCAACACCCATGTCGAACACGCGTCGCAGGTCGCCATCGGTGAAGATCCCCTGGATCTTCATCAGGTCGTCGCACACAACCGTCATACCCAGATTCTTGCGGGTGATCTCCAGCAGCGCATCGCGCAGGGAGGCCTCTTTACTGACGTGAGGGATCTCATCGCCAGTGTGCATAATATCGTTAACCCGAAGCAGAAGCTTACGCCCGAGCGCGCCACCTGGGTGGGAAAGCGCGAAATCTTCCGGGGTAAAACCGCGGGCTTCCAGCAACGCAACGGCAAGCGCATCGCCCATGACCAGCGCAGCGGTCGTGCTGGACGTTGGAGCAAGACCCAGCGGGCAGGCTTCTTTAGGCACTTTCACGCACAGGTGAATATCCGCCGCGCGCGCCATGCTACTTTCCGGGCGGCTGGTCATGCAAATAAGCGGAACCCGCAGCCGCTTCAGCACGGGGATCAGCGCCAGGATCTCATTAGACTCACCGGAGTTCGATAGCGCGATGACGATATCCTGCGGCGTTACCATGCCCAGATCGCCGTGCGCGGCTTCCCCCGGGTGTACAAAGAAGGAAGAGGTTCCGGTGCTGGCAAACGTTGCCGCCATTTTGCGCCCAATGTGACCGGACTTGCCCATGCCCATCACCACGACTTTACCGGCACAGTAGAACATCTTCTCACATGCCAGACTAAAATCCTGATTAATGTACTGATCTAACTGCGCCAGACCTTCACGTTCAATCTCCAGAACCTCTTTGCCTGCTTTCTGAAAGTCAAAACCCGGCTGCAATTCTATTTGCGACATAATGCGTTTCCGTTTACCCAGAGAGAAGAGGCGAAAGCCAGTACAGCATCGCCATCCATACGATAAATCCACCCGTCAGCAGCGCCCCTGCGCCTTTGCCGATCTGTCGTTGCCGCCGCCAGCAGAGCAGGGCAAAAATGACGCTGACCAGCAACATCACCCCGTAATCGCGTGAGAATGCCAGGGGGTTAAAAGGCCCGGGCGTTATCAGGGCCGGCAGGCCCATCACGATGGCGATATTAAAAATGTTTGAACCGATAATATTGCCTATGGCAATGTCATCTTCACCTTTACGTGCCCCTGCGATAGCGGTGGCCAGTTCTGGCAGACTGGTGCCAATGGCAATGACCGTCAGGCCAATGGTGAGCTCACTCATGGCGAAATAGTTCGCCAGCACCGTGGCGTTATCGACGACCATGCGCGTGGCCATCGGCATGATGATCAGCGCGACGCCGAGCCACAGCAGCGCCACAGGCAGCGTGCCTTCACGCGGGAGCTCGGCGACCTGCTCTCGCGTCAGGCTGTCCTGGCCCTGTTTTTCTGCCAGACGGGCGATTTTAACACTATACAGCAGCCAGATAACGGCCAGCGCCAGCAAGAAAATGCCGTCACCGTAGCTCAGTACGCCATCATAAAATACGCACCCTGCCAGCAGGCTTACGATTAACATTAGCGGCAATTCACGGCGCAGAACATCAGAATGCACGCGAAATGGATGGAGCAGGGCCGCCAGGCCAAGGATCAGTAAGATATTGACGATGTTGGAACCAATCGCGGTGCCGACGGCAAGGTCTAACTGACCGTGCAGTGATGCCGTGACAGAGACGATGATTTCAGGAAGCGAGGTGCCGACACTGACCACGGTCATCCCGATGACGACAGGCGGTACGCCAGTCAGGCGGCACAGGATAGATGCAGCAAATACCAAACGGTCAGCACTGTAGACCACCAAAAGTAAACCAATTATTAACAGTGCTGTTGCTAAAAGCATCAAAAGTCCTTTCTTCAGGTATACTCGTCGGTCCATCGCGCAGGAATGGAATGGCAGGACTGCATACAGTCTGAGGCGTAACGAATTCCTAATTTTGACTTTATGCGCCGGAAAAGTAAAACAAATGCCAGCTTTCGCTAACCTCAACGGCTAATATTCTGTAAAAATGCTGAGTTTAGGGCTGATTCAGTCTGCATGCTTAACGTGAGCAGGGTAAGAAAGGAACCATAAATGAGCCACACTATGGCGAATTTAGTTGATGTCCGGGGTGTGAGTTTTTCTCGCGCCAACAGATTGATATTCGATGATATTTCGTTGACCGTACCGCGTGGCAAGATCACTGCCATCATGGGGCCGTCCGGGATCGGTAAAACGACCCTGCTGCGCCTTATTGGTGGCCAGATCCCACCTGATAGCGGTGAAATCCTCTTTGACGGCGAAAACATCCCGGAGATGTCACGATCGCGCCTGTATACTGTTCGTAAACGCATGAGTATGCTTTTCCAGTCGGGAGCGTTGTTCACGGACATGAACGTCTTTGATAACGTGGCCTATCCGCTGCGCGAACACACCAGTCTGCCGCCAGAGCTGCTGAAAAGTACGGTGATGATGAAGCTTGAGGCCGTGGGGCTGCGAGGGGCTGCAAAACTGATGCCCTCAGAGCTGTCCGGCGGTATGGCACGCCGCGCCGCGCTGGCACGCGCCATCGCCTTAGAACCCGATTTAATCATGTTCGACGAACCGTTCGTCGGGCAGGACCCTATCACGATGGGCGTGCTGGTGAAGCTCATCTCTGAACTGAACAGCGCGCTCGGCGTAACCTGTATAGTGGTTTCTCACGATGTACCGGAAGTGCTGAGCATCGCCGACTATGCCTACATTGTGGCAGACAAAAGGATCGTCGCGCATGGCAGCGCTCAGGCGTTGCAGGAAAACTGCGATCCGCGTGTACGGCAGTTCCTCGACGGCATTGCGGATGGGCCTGTGCCGTTCCGCTATCCAGCGGGCGACTATCGTGACGATTTACTGGGAATAGGGAGTTAAGCCACTGATGCTGTTAAATGCATTGGCCGCTCTTGGACACCGTGGCATAAAAACCATCAGGACGTTCGGGCGTGCCGGATTGATGTTGTTCAACGCGCTGGTCGGCAAGCCGGAATTTCGTAAGCATGCACCGCTACTGGTGCGGCAGCTCTATAATGTCGGCGTGCTGTCGATGCTCATCATCATTGTCTCCGGTCTGTTTATCGGCATGGTGCTGGGGCTGCAGGGCTACCTCGTTCTGACGACCTACAGCGCCGAAACCAGCCTCGGCATGCTGGTGGCGCTGTCGCTGCTGCGTGAACTGGGGCCGGTGGTGGCGGCGCTGTTGTTCGCCGGGCGTGCAGGGTCAGCATTGACCGCTGAAATTGGCCTGATGCGTGCGACCGAGCAGCTTTCCAGCATGGAGATGATGGCGGTCGACCCGCTGCGTCGCGTGATCTCGCCACGCTTCTGGGCGGGGGTGATTTCCTTACCGCTCCTGACGATCCTCTTTGTCGCCGTGGGTATCTGGGGCGGCTCGCTGGTTGGCGTTCACTGGAAGGGCATCGATGCGGGCTTCTTCTGGTCGGCCATGCAGGACGCCATCGATCTGCGAATGGATCTGGTGAACTGTCTGATTAAAAGCGTGGTATTTGCCATTACGGTCACCTGGATCGCCTTGTTCAATGGCTATGATGCGATCCCGACCTCGGCGGGCATCAGCCGTGCAACTACACGTACTGTCGTACATTCGTCGCTGGCCGTACTGGGTCTGGATTTTGTGCTCACCGCACTGATGTTTGGGAATTGAGTTCATGCAAACGAGAAAAAATGAAATTTGGGTCGGCGTGTTCCTGTTACTGGCGTTGCTGGCCGCGCTGTTTATCTGCCTGAGAGCGGCGGATATCACGTCTGTGCGCACCGAGCCGACTTATCGCATTTATGCGACGTTTGATAACATCGGCGGGCTGAAGGCGCGCTCGCCGGTACGTATAGGCGGGGTGGTCATCGGGCGTGTCTCTGACATTACGCTTGATGAGAAAACCTATCTGCCGCGCGTGTCGATGGATATTGAAGAGCGTTACAACCATATCCCGGACACCAGCTCGCTTTCTATCCGCACGTCCGGCCTCCTGGGTGAGCAATATCTGGCGCTTAACGTCGGTTTTGAAGACCCGGAGCTGGGAACGACTATCCTTAAAGACGGTAGCGTAATCCAGGATACGAAGTCCGCGATGGTACTGGAGGATATGATTGGTCAGTTCCTTTATAACAGTAAAGGAGATGATAAGAAGTCCGACGCTGCCCCTGCGCAGAGCGAAGATCCTGCCAGTGTCGCACCGACACCAGGCACGACGAATTAATTTCAGGAGAAGTCATTCATGTTTAAACGACTGTTAATGGTTGCCATGCTGGTCATTGCCCCTCTCACCGCGGCGCATGCTGCGGATCAGAGTAACCCGTACAAACTGATGGATGAGGCTGCGAAGAAGACCTTCGACCGGCTTAAAAACGAACAGCCGAAAATTCGTTCCAATCCTGATTATCTGCGCGACGTGGTTGATCAAGAGCTGCTGCCGTACGTGCAGATCAAATATGCGGGTGCGCTGGTTCTGGGCCGTTATTACAAAGACGCGACCCCGGCGCAGCGCGATGCCTATTTCGCCGCGTTCCGTGAATACCTGAAACAGGCTTACGGTCAGGCACTGGCGATGTATCACGGTCAGACCTATCAGATTGCGCCAGAGCAGCCGCTGGGCGACGCGACTATCATTCCTATCCGCGTCACGATTATCGATCCTAATGGCCGTCCGCCAGTACGCCTGGACTTCCAGTGGCGTAAAAACAGCCAGACCGGTCACTGGCAGGCCTATGACATGATTGCCGAAGGGGTGAGCATGATCACCACTAAACAGAACGAGTGGAGTGACCTGCTGCGCACCAAAGGCATTGATGGCCTGACCGCACAGCTGCAGTCTATCTCGCGTCAGAAAATCTCTCTGGACGAGAAGAAGTAATGTCGGATCAACTGAGCTGGTCGCGTGAGGGTGAGACGTTGAAGCTGACGGGTGAACTCGACCAGGATCTGCTGAACCCGCTCTGGGACAAACGTTTTGAAGCGATGCAGGGCGTGACGGTTATCGATCTGAGCGGCATTTCACGGGTGGACACGGCAGGCGTCGCGCTGCTGGCCCATCTTGTTGCCGTGGGGAAAAAGCAGGGGACAAGCGTTACGCTGCACGCGGCGAGCGATAATGTGGTCACCCTGGCCCAGCTCTATAATCTCCCTCAGGACGTACTGCCTCGTTAATATTTTCAGTGCGTTACTTCTGAAAGCCCTGACAGATTCAACGTCGGGGCTTTTTGCTTGTTTAAGACGACGCCACTTTGCTCTAAGATGTTGGGCTTGTTTTCACTATCAGATGATTAAGAACCCATGGAAAATCATGAAATCCAGACAGTGCTGATGAATGCACTCTCCCTTCAGGAAGCCCACGTCACTGGCGATGGCAGTCACTTCCAGGTTATTGCTGTGGGTGAGATGTTCGACGGTATGAGCCGTGTGAAGAAACAGCAGGCTGTATACGCGCCGCTGATGGAATACATTGCGGATAACCGCATCCACGCCCTGTCGATTAAAGCGTTCACCCCTCAAGAGTGGGCACGCGATCGCAAACTAAACGGTTTTTGAGTTGTGGGCGACACGCCCGCAGCACGGTTGAATTTATAAGAGAGCACACAATGGATAAATTTCGTGTACAGGGGCCAACGCGTCTCCAGGGCGAAGTCACAATTTCTGGCGCAAAAAATGCCGCGCTGCCCATCCTCTTTGCTGCGCTGCTCGCGGAAGAGCCGGTAGAAATTCAGAACGTACCGAAGCTGAAAGATATCGACACCACCATGAAGTTGCTCAGCCAGCTGGGCACCAAAGTTGAGCGTAACGGTTCCGTCTGGATCGACGCCAGCAACGTAAACAACTTCTCTGCACCTTACGATCTGGTGAAAACCATGCGTGCATCCATCTGGGCGCTTGGCCCGCTGGTGGCACGTTTTGGTCAGGGTCAGGTTTCCCTGCCGGGTGGCTGCGCAATCGGCGCACGTCCGGTTGACCTGCACATCTTTGGCCTGGAGAAACTGGGCGCCGAGATCAAACTCGAAGAAGGTTATGTTAAAGCGTCTGTGAATGGCCGCCTGAAAGGCGCGCACATTGTCATGGACAAAGTGAGCGTTGGTGCCACCGTCACCATCATGTCTGCGGCAACGCTGGCAGAAGGTACTACCATCATCGAAAACGCCGCGCGTGAACCGGAGATTGTGGATACCGCGAACTTCCTCGTAGCGCTGGGTGCGAAGATTACTGGCCAGGGCACCGACCGTATCACCATCGAAGGCGTTGAGCGTCTGGGCGGCGGTGTGTATCGCGTCCTGCCAGACCGTATCGAAACCGGGACGTTCCTGGTTGCTGCCGCGATTTCAGGCGGGAAAATTACCTGCCGCAACGCGCAGCCAGATACCCTGGATGCGGTGCTGGCGAAACTGCGTGACGCAGGCGCTGATATCGAAATCGGTGAAGACTGGATCAGCCTGGACATGCACGGTAACCGTCCAAAAGCGGTAAACGTGCGTACAGCTCCGCATCCTGCTTTCCCGACTGATATGCAGGCGCAGTTCACCCTGTTAAACCTGGTGGCGGAAGGGACGGGGTTCATTACCGAGACCATCTTTGAAAACCGCTTTATGCATGTACCGGAACTGATCCGTATGGGCGCACATGCTGAGATCGAGAGTAATACCGTGATTTGCCACGGCGTTGAGAAACTGTCTGGTGCTCAGGTGATGGCAACCGATCTGCGTGCATCTGCAAGCCTGGTGCTGGCGGGTTGTATTGCGGAAGGGACGACGGTCGTTGATCGTATTTATCACATCGATCGTGGCTATGAACGTATCGAAGATAAACTGCGCGCGCTGGGTGCGAATATCGAGCGTGTGAAGGGCGAGTAATCGTTCCGGCAGCCCCCTGCCAGAAATGACCGGGGGGTTGCTGTTCCTGTCAAAAAAACCGCTATTCCTGCGGGTCTTTCTTCACTTTCCTCTGGCGGATCATGCGCGATCTGTCGATAAATTCATGGGTAATGGGATCGTGGTAACGCGAAGGCCAGATCACCCACGGATGCGTATCCAGCGCCGTCGCAATGATCAATTCTCCCTTCGGCCAGGGGCGCGTCAGGGCATTTGCCAGGGTTGAAGAACTCAGGCCATGGCGGCGAGATTCCGCAGCCAGTGATGTGCCTTTTTTGCGCAGTGCCGCAATGATATCTGCTGTGTGCCAGTCGATAAATTTCGTGTCCATAACGCTGTCCTTAAGTTCGGATTCACTTACGCCATTTCGTCTGAAACGACTGGCCTTACTATACCCATTTCAATTTCTTGTTCTAAAAAGTTCGCGTTACTGGTAGGGATATTCAGAATAAGGCATGGCTTTATTCATGCGGTCTGTAAACCGGTGCGTTTACGTGAAAGAGGAATATACAGGTGTGTACTGGAATCTCCCCGCGAGGGCCGCGGGGAGGGGAGAGCAGGATTAACGGTCGCGCTGAACGGCGATATGGGCAAGACCAATAAGCGCATCGCGCCATGGGCTGTCCGGGATGACCTGAAGTGCGGCGATGGCTTTATCCGCCTCTTCTTCGGCACGCTGACGCGTCCAGTCCAGCGATCCGCAAATGGCCATTGTTTCCAGCACGGGTTCCAGAAGATGACGACCATTTCCCTGCTCGATCGCTTCACGGATCATTTTCGCCTGGTCGGCTGACCCGTTGCGCATCGCGTGGAGTAGCGGCAGCGTCGGTTTGCCTTCGTTCAGGTCATCACCCACGTTTTTGCCGAGCGTTTCGCCGTCTGCACTGTAATCCAGCAAATCATCAATCAGCTGGAATGCGGTACCCAGATAACGGCCATAGTCCTGCAGCCCTTTTTCCTGGGCTTCGCTACAGCCAGCCAGAATGCCGGAACACTGTGCAGCCGCTTCAAACAGGCGCGCAGTTTTGCTGTAAATCACGCGCATGTAGTTTTCTTCGGTGATGTCAGGGTCGTTGACGTTCATCAGCTGAAGCACTTCGCCCTCAGCAATCACGTTAACGGCTTCAGACATGACCTCCAGCACTTTCAGCGAACCCAGGCTGGTCATCATCTGGAAGGCACGGGTATAGATAAAATCCCCCACCAGGACGCTGGCAGCATTGCCAAAGGCGGCGTTGGCGGTGGCTTTACCCCGGCGCATGTCTGATTCATCCACAACATCATCATGAAGAAGCGTCGCAGTGTGAATAAATTCGATCAGTGCCGCGATCGTGACGTGAGCATTTCCCTGATAGCCGACGGCTCGGGCAGCCAGGATGGCAATCATTGGGCGAATGCGTTTACCGCCGCCGCTGACGATGTAATAGCCCAACTGATTGATCAGCTGAACGTCAGAATTGAGTTGCTCCAGGATTGCTGCATTCACACCCGCCATATCTTGCGCGGTTAACTCGTTGATTTTTTCTAAATTCATCGCAAAAGCCGGGCTTTTTATCCTGTTTATCCCATCTTCAATGGGGTAACGAAGGGTTAGGTTTATCAATAGTAGTGCTGATTGTACTGAAAAAACGGCTCAGATAAACGTTACCTTACGCGTTGTGTTTTTTTTCTTCATGTATTGATGGTAGCACTTGTCAAAGGCTCGCGTTTTGCGTAATATTCGCGCCCTATTGTGAATATTTATAGCGCACTCTGATTCATACGAGGATGTGCGCGGAAGCGGAGTTTATATGTACGCGGTTTTCCAAAGTGGTGGTAAACAACACCGAGTAAGCGAAGGTCAGACCGTTCGCCTGGAAAAGCTGGACATCGCAACTGGCGAATCTGTTGAGTTCGCAGAAGTTCTGATGATCGCAAACGGTGAAGAAGTCAAAATCGGCGTTCCTTTCGTTGATGGCGGCGTTATCAAAGCTGAAGTTGTTGCTCACGGTCGTGGCGAGAAAGTTAAAATCGTTAAGTTTCGTCGTCGTAAACACTACCGTAAGCAGCAGGGCCACCGTCAGTGGTTCACTGATGTGAAAATTACTGGCATCAGCGCCTAAGACCTGAGGAGAGATTTAAATGGCACATAAAAAGGCTGGCGGCTCCACACGTAACGGTCGCGATTCAGAAGCTAAACGCCTGGGCGTTAAGCGTTTCGGTGGCGAATCCGTTCTGGCGGGTAGCATCATTGTTCGTCAACGTGGCACCAAATTCCACGCTGGCAACAACGTAGGTTGCGGTCGTGACCACACTCTGTTTGCTAAAGCAGACGGTAAAGTGAAATTTGAAGTTAAAGGCCCGAACAACCGTAAATACATCAGCATCGTTGCTGAGTAAGGTTTTCTCGGTCCGGTAACGGATTAAAGCCCCGCAACCTGTTGCGGGGCTTTTTACATTGGAAACCCGGTAATTTTTTCTGTAGGGAAAACGGGCATGAAGCAGCAGGCCGGCATTGGTATTCTTTTGGCGCTCACGACCGCAATGTGCTGGGGTGCGCTGCCAATTGCAATGAAGCAGGTACTGGAAGTGATGGAGCCGCCAACGGTGGTGTTTTATCGCTTTCTGATGGCAAGTATCGGCCTTGGGGCCATCCTCGCGATCAAAGGTAAGCTTCCGCCGTTGCGTATCTTCCGTAAACCGCGCTGGCTGGTGTTGCTGGCTATCGCGACGGGTGGCCTGTTCGGTAACTTCATACTGTTCAGTTCTTCCCTGCAGTATCTTAGCCCCACGGCGTCGCAGGTGATTGGTCAGCTTTCACCGGTCGGCATGATGGTCGCCAGCGTCTTTATCCTCAAGGAGAAGATGCGTGGCACGCAAATTATCGGGGCGAGCATGTTGCTCTGTGGTCTGGTGATGTTCTTCAACACCAGTCTGATAGAGATCTTTACCCGACTGACGGATTACACCTGGGGTGTGATCTTCGGAGTGGGAGCAGCAACGGTTTGGGTGAGCTATGGCGTCGCGCAAAAGGTGTTATTGCGTCGTTTGGCCTCACAGCAGATCCTCTTTTTGCTGTACACTTTGTGTACAATAGCATTATTGCCGTTAGCAAAACCGGGTGTGATCACCCAGCTTAGCGACTGGCAACTGGCGTGCCTCATTTTTTGTGGGCTGAACACGCTGGTCGGTTATGGCGCGCTGGCCGAAGCGATGGCGCGCTGGCAGGCAGCACAGGTGAGCGCACTCATTACGCTTACCCCGCTGTTTACGCTGTTATTTTCAGATTTGTTATCAATGGCCTGGCCCGATGTCTTCGTCAGACCGATGCTCAACATGTTGGGTTATCTCGGTGCGTTTGTCGTGGTTGCGGGCGCGATGTATTCCGCCATTGGTCATCGTCTTTGGGGGCGTTGGCGCAAAAATGAAGCGGTCGTAGTAGTCCCCCGCTCAGGCGAATGAGTTACGGAGAGTAAAATGAAGTTTGTTGATGAAGCGACAATCCTGGTCGTGGCAGGTGATGGCGGCAATGGTTGCGTGAGCTTCCGCCGTGAGAAATATATTCCACGTGGCGGTCCTGACGGCGGTGACGGTGGGGACGGCGGTGACGTGTGGCTGGAGGCGGATGAGAACCTCAACACGCTGATCGACTACCGTTTCGAAAAATCCTTCCGCGCTGAGCGTGGTCAGAACGGTCAAAGCCGTGACTGTACGGGCAAACGCGGTAAAGACGTGACCATTAAGGTTCCGGTCGGTACGCGTGTGATTGACCAGGGGACGGGCGAAACCATGGGCGATATGACCAAACACGGTCAGCGTCTGATGGTGGCGAAAGGCGGCTGGCACGGTCTGGGTAACAGCCGTTTCAAATCGTCCGTAAACCGTACCCCGCGTCAGAAAACGATGGGTACGCCGGGCGACAAGCGCGATCTGCAGCTGGAGCTGATGCTTCTGGCCGATGTCGGGATGCTGGGTATGCCAAACGCCGGTAAATCGACGTTTATTCGCGCGGTCTCTGCAGCCAAGCCAAAAGTGGCGGATTATCCGTTTACCACGCTGGTACCAAGCCTGGGCGTTGTCCGTATGGATAACGAGAAGAGCTTTGTGGTTGCTGATATCCCGGGTCTGATTGAAGGTGCTGCAGAAGGTGCCGGTCTGGGTATCCGCTTCCTGAAACACCTTGAGCGCTGCCGCGTACTGCTGCATCTCATCGATATCGATCCAATCGACGGTTCCGATCCGGTAGAAAATGCCCGCATCATTATCGGCGAGCTGGAAAAATACAGCGAAAAACTGGCGAACAAGCCGCGCTGGCTGGTCTTTAACAAGATCGATCTGATGGATAAAGCCGAAGCGGAAGCGAAAGCGAAAGCCATTGCTGAAGCGATGGGCTGGGAAGATAAATACTACCTGATCTCCGCGGCAAGCCAGGTTGGCGTGAAAGATCTGTGCTGGGATGTGATGACCTTTATCATCGAGAACCCGGTTGTTCAGGCTGAAGAAGCGAAACAGCCAGAAAAAGTCGAATTCATGTGGGATGACTACCACCGCCAACAGCTCGAAGAGCTGGAAGTGGAAGAGGAAGAAGACTGGGACGACGACTGGGATGAAGACGACGAAGAAGGTGTCGAGTTCATCTACAAGCACTAATCGCAGTTTAAAGCCCCCGGAAGGGGGCTTTTTTATTGCAGGCTGGACGGCAACCAGCAGCTGGCGATTAAGCCGCCCTCAGCACCATTCTCCAGCGTCAGCTTGCCGTGGTGGAGCTGCACGATACGTTGCACAATGCTCAGCCCCAGGCCGCTGCCACCGTAGCGCTGGTCAAGACGACGGAACGGTTCAGTAATCGACTGGCGGTGCGCTTCATCTATCCCCGGCCCCTGATCGATAACGCTGACCTGTGTCCCCCCGTCAACGTCGGCCAGAGTCACGCGAATCGTTGTGCCTGACGGACTGTAGCGCCCGGCGTTCTCAAGCAGATTGCGCAGCATCAAACGCAGAAGTACCGCATCACCCTGCACTGTGAGCGGACTTTTGTCCGGCCATATCACCGTGTGCTCTTTGGCTTCATGTCCAAGACCGAGCGGCATGATGATATCGTCTGTCCAGTTGACGGTTTCATAGTGACCGCTCGCCATCGCCTGTCCGGCACGGGACAACATCAGCAGTTGCTCAACCGTGTGCATCAGCTGATCGATACGGGTAATTAACGTCGTGGCCTGTGGAGAGCCGGACTGTGCCATCAGTTCCAGATGCAGTCTGATCCCCGCAAGCGGCGTTCGCAGCTCGTGAGCGGCGTCCGCGGTGAAGAGACGTTCCTGTTGAATGGTGTGATCCAAACGGGCGAGGAGCTGGTTGAGCGAGGTTGTGACGGCACCAATTTCTTCCATGTCGGAATAGACAGGGAGCGGGGTTAAGTTATCCGCCGAGCGGTTCGCCAGGCTGACGCGCAGTTGATTCAGCGGCCGGGTTATCCAGGTGACCGCCCAGAATGAGAAGCACAGCGTAAAACCGACCATCACCAGAGAGGGGACCAGCAGCGAGGCAATCGCTTCACGGATCTCTTTCTCGACATGATTATTGCGCGATTTCGCCGAGAGCGTTTCGTTGACCAGAAAACCAATCTGTTCACGGCTTTCATGCCAGAGCCAGATCACGCTTATCAGCTGGAAAAATAACAGAATGACCGCCAGCAGAACCATTAATCGCCGACGCATGCTGTTCATTTCTGGCTCTCCAGACGATAGCCTACGCCACGGACAGTTTTAATCCGGTCTTTACCCAGTTTGCGACGCAGATTGTGAATATGCACTTCGAGGGTATTTGAGCCCGGATCGTCCTGCCAGGAGTAAATATCCTGCTGCAGGGTTTCGCGGTGTACCGTTTGTCCGCTGCGCATAATCAGGCGCGTCAGCAGCGCGAACTCTTTAGGGGTTACTTCAACCGGTAGGGACTGGCACAGCACCTGCTGGGTTTGCAGATTCAGCGTAATATCGCCGTCGGTCAGTAAGTTATCGCTGTGTCCCTGATAACGACGAATCAACGCCCGTACCCGCGCCTGAAGCTCCGCAAGGGCAAACGGTTTCACCAGGTAATCATCAGCGCCAGAATCGAGGCCGTTGATACGATCTTCAATGGCATCCCGTGCCGTCAGGATCAATACCGGATTGGCGATACCCCGGCGGCGCCACTGGCTTAGCTGCGTAGCGCCGTCTTTATCCGGTAAGCCTAAATCGAGGATCACCAGACTGTATTCGCCGCTCTGGATCAGGGCATCCGCCTCAGCCGCCGTGGCGGCGCAGTCGAGGGCATATCCTTCATTGGCCAGCGCCAGAGCCAGCCCTTCCTGCAATAACAGATCGTCTTCAACTATGAGTAGTTTCATCGCTAGTTATTCTGGTAGATGTCCTTATAAAGCCTGCTTTCGAAGCGAACCAGTGGAATACGACGATTACGCTGGTCGGTCGGTTCGACGGCATAGCCGGAAAGATACTGCACGAATGCCATGCGTTGCCCGCTGGCGGTAGTGATGAAGCCTGCAAGGTTATAAACCCCCTGCAGTGAACCTGTCTTGGCTGAAACTTTTCCGTCCACCCCGGCCGCATGAAGGCCGGCACGGTACTGAAGCGAACCGTCATGCCCGGCAAGTGGCAGCATCGAAATAAAGTTTAGCTCAGTGTCATGTTGTGCAATGTACTGAAGTACTTGCATCATCGTTGCCGGGGAGATCAAATTATGCCGCGATAACCCGGAGCCATCGACGGCAATGGTGTTGCCAAGATCGATCCCCGCCTGTTGGCGCAGGATCTGACGTACGGCGTCGGAACCCGCACGCCAGGTTCCTGGCACGCCGAAACGCGCGTGACCAATCATGCGGAACACCGTGTCAGCAATCATGTTGTCAGACTTTTTCAGCATAATCCGTAGCAAATCGTGCAGCGGCGCAGATTGTTTGCTGGCGATGACCGTACCGGGTTGATTAACCTGCGTCTGGCGCAGCAGGGTACCGGAATAGGTTATTCCCGCCTGCTTCAGTTCATCCTTGAGAATGGCACCCGCATAGCTTGCGCCATCCTGTATCGCAAAGGCCAGCGGCAGCGGGTCGGCGCGCTGTGTCAGGCACCCGGTCAGCGTGAAGCGGTTAAGATCGCCTGGCACCACGTCCAGCTCGCAATACTGCGCATCCGGGGAGCCTTTTGCGAGGGTACGAACCTGGCTGAACATCGTCACCGGGTAGTAAGACGCCACGCGAATAAACGCTAAGTCATCCGGTTTTGGCGCGCTGTAAAGTGAAATGGAGAAGCAGTTACGATCCACAATCGCGGCGGCTGGCGGAGCGCTAAAGCACTGCGTCATGTCGTTCCACGGCCATCCTGGTGCTTTATCGTGGCTGGCAAAAATAGAGGTGTCGATTAACACATTGCCATCAATCTTCTGCACGCCAGATTTTTTCAGCGACGTGACCATGTTGCGGATATCCTGGCGTTTAAACGTAGGATCTCCCCCGAAACGAGCGATAAGATCGCCTTTCAGTTCGCCACCCTCGATGTTGCCTTTGGTCTCGAGCGTGGTGGTAAAACGGAAGTCAGGCCCAAGCTGAAGCAGGGCGGCGAGTGCGGTGATCACCTTCTGGGTACTGGCAGGCAGCGCCATCTGTTGACTGTGATAGTCAATCTCTGGCGACTGCGCCCCGACCTTCTGCACCATCAAGGCAAGGTTGGCACCTGCGGGTAGCTGATTAATGTACTCATCAACATTCGCGGCCTGAACGCTGAACGCTATACTGGTAGTCAATCCGATGATAAATCTGGAAAATCGCATAATCTCGCGCTAACAACCCGAAAACAAACCGTCATACTACGGTGCATAGCACTGCAAAGTAAACGATGACCCATAGTGAACTTCGCGGTAAAATGCGTATCAAATTGAAAATTGTTGCTGACCTGGGGCTTCGCTCCCGGGTCGGTTTTCTTTTTGCTTCTGGCCCGCTCATGGGGGCCGGGGCAGGGAACACTGCTCCCAACAGGAATGTTTAAGAGGTATAACAAATGCAAGCTATTCCGATGACCTTACGTGGTGCCGAAAAACTGCGCGAAGAGCTGGATTTTCTGAAATCCGTTCGTCGCCCTGAAATCATCGCCGCTATCGCGGATGCGCGTGAGCATGGCGACCTGAAAGAGAATGCTGAATACCACGCGGCGCGTGAGCAGCAGGGCTTCTGTGAAGGGCGTATTAAAGATATCGAAGCAAAACTGTCCAATGCGCAGGTTATCGATATCACCAAAATGCCTAACAATGGCCGCGTCATTTTTGGTTCAACCGTTACCGTGCTGAACCTGGACAATGACGAAGAGCAGACTTATCGCATCGTGGGTGATGATGAAGCGGACTTTAAACAGAATCTGATTTCGGTGAACTCCCCGATTGCTCGCGGCCTGATTGGCAAAGAGCAGGATGATGTTGTCACTATCCGCACCCCGGGTGGCGAAGTGGAATACGAAATTATTAAGGTTGAATACCTGTAATTCGCATCTCGACTAAGATGTTGATACATTGTAAAGAAAAGAAAAAGGCCGCATAGCGGCCTTTTATCAACTCAAGGAGCGTGGCATTTTGCTCACCTGCTGACAGAAATCCCTCGTTTTACACAGAAAATGTGTTCGATTCAGGATATCCTTAGCGTGGCAGCGAGATTTTACGCTCTTTAGATGGGCGATAGAGCACCAGCGTTTTACCGATGACCTGTACATTACAGGCACCCGTTTCACGCACGATGGCTTCCACGATCAGGTTTTTAGTGTCTCGGTCTTCAGAGGCGATTTTCACCTTGATCAGCTCGTGGTGTTCCAGCGCTTGTTCAATCTCGGCAAGCACCCCTTCGGTCAAACCATTGTTGCCAAGCATGACTACAGGCTTGAGCGGATGTGCCAGACCTTTAAGGTGCTGTTTTTGTTTAGTACTCAGATTCATCGTATATTTTTGCTTACGTTGGGATTGAAAACGGTTCATTCTACCGCCATCTCCCTTATATCGCCAAATAGCTGCGTAGAAATTTACGTCACAGGCAAGTAACGATGAACCAGGACGGAAATGTTAAATGACAGGTAAAAAGCGTTCTGCCAGCTCCAGCCGCTGGCTTCAGGAACACTTTAGCGATAAATATGTTCAACAGGCACAGAAAAAGGGGTTGCGTTCCCGTGCCTGGTTTAAACTTGATGAAATACAGCAAAGTGACAAACTTTTTAAGCCGGGAATGACGGTTGTCGATCTCGGTGCAGCACCTGGCGGGTGGTCCCAGTATGCGGTTACGCAGATCGGCGGAACGGGCCGAATCATCGCATGCGACCTTTTACCAATGGATCCCATCGTCGGTGTCGACTTCCTTCAGGGCGACTTTCGTGATGAATTAGTGCTGAAAGCGCTACTTGAGCGTGTAGGTGATAGTAAGGTCCAGGTTGTCATGTCAGATATGGCACCAAATATGTGTGGAACACCGGCGGTGGATATCCCCCGCGCCATGTATTTGGTGGAGCTAGCGTTAGAAATGTGTCGTGATGTACTAGCGCCTGGTGGTAGTTTTGTTGTGAAGGTGTTTCAGGGCGAAGGTTTCGAGGAGTATCTTAAGGAAATTCGCTCCCTGTTTGCGAAGGTTAAAGTTCGTAAGCCGGACTCTTCCCGGGCCCGTTCCCGAGAAGTGTATATTGTAGCGACCGGGCGAAAATGATAACCCGCGTCTTTCAGACGAAAGTTTGAATGACACGGGATATAGAGTATCCTGACGCTGTTTTTAACACAGTTGTAATATGAGGTTAATCCCTTGAGTGACATGGCGAAAAACCTAATACTCTGGCTGGTCATTGCCGTTGTGCTGATGTCAGTATTCCAGAGCTTTGGGCCCAGCGAGTCGAATGGCCGCAAGGTGGATTATTCTACCTTCCTGCAGGAGGTCAATCAGGACCAGGTTCGCGAAGCGCGTATCAACGGACGTGAGATCAACGTTACCAAGAAAGATAGTAACCGTTACACGACTTACATCCCGGTGAACGATCCTAAGCTGCTTGATAACCTTCTGACCAAAAACGTCAAGGTGGTAGGCGAGCCGCCAGAAGAACCAAGCCTGCTGGCTTCTATCTTCATCTCCTGGTTCCCGATGCTGCTTCTTATTGGCGTCTGGATCTTCTTTATGCGTCAGATGCAGGGCGGCGGTGGCAAAGGTGCCATGTCGTTCGGTAAGAGCAAGGCGCGTATGCTAACGGAAGATCAGATCAAGACCACATTTGCCGACGTTGCAGGTTGCGACGAAGCAAAAGAAGAAGTGGGCGAACTGGTTGAATACCTGCGCGAGCCGAGCCGTTTCCAGAAACTGGGCGGTAAGATCCCGAAAGGCGTTCTGATGGTGGGGCCTCCGGGTACCGGTAAAACCCTGCTGGCGAAAGCCATCGCGGGTGAAGCGAAGGTGCCGTTCTTTACTATTTCAGGTTCTGACTTCGTTGAAATGTTCGTGGGTGTTGGTGCATCTCGTGTGCGTGACATGTTCGAGCAGGCCAAGAAGGCAGCACCGTGCATTATCTTCATCGATGAAATCGACGCCGTAGGCCGCCAGCGTGGCGCAGGCCTGGGCGGTGGTCACGATGAACGTGAACAGACGCTGAACCAGATGCTGGTTGAGATGGATGGCTTCGAAGGTAACGAAGGTATTATCGTTATCGCGGCGACTAACCGTCCGGACGTTCTTGACCCTGCGCTGCTGCGTCCAGGCCGTTTCGACCGTCAGGTTGTGGTTGGTCTGCCGGATGTACGTGGTCGTGAACAGATTCTGAAAGTTCACATGCGCCGCGTACCGCTGGCACCTGATGTCGACGCGGCAATCATCGCGCGTGGTACGCCGGGCTTCTCCGGTGCTGACCTGGCAAACCTGGTCAACGAAGCTGCACTGTTTGCTGCTCGCGGTAACAAACGCGTTGTGTCGATGGTGGAGTTCGAGAAAGCGAAAGACAAAATCATGATGGGTGCGGAACGTCGCTCCATGGTGATGACGGAAGCGCAGAAAGAGTCCACGGCTTACCACGAAGCCGGTCACGCGATTATCGGTCGCCTGGTGCCGGAACACGATCCGGTGCATAAAGTGACGATTATTCCGCGCGGTCGTGCGCTGGGTGTGACGTTCTTCCTGCCGGAAGGCGATGCCATCAGCGCCAGTCGTCAGAAGCTGGAAAGTCAGATTTCAACCCTTTACGGCGGTCGTCTGGCAGAAGAGATTATTTACGGTGCGGAACATGTTTCGACCGGTGCGTCCAACGACATTAAAGTCGCGACCAACCTGGCGCGTAACATGGTGACCCAATGGGGCTTCTCCGAGAAGCTGGGTCCCCTGCTGTATGCGGAAGAAGAAGGCGAAGTGTTCCTGGGCCGCTCCGTGGCGAAAGCGAAACACATGTCCGATGAAACCGCACGTATCATTGACCAGGAAGTGAAGCTGCTGATCGAGCGTAACTACAATCGCGCCCGTCAGATCCTGAACGATAACCTGGACATTCTGCATTCGATGAAAGATGCGCTCATGAAATATGAGACCATCGATGCTCCGCAGATTGACGACTTGATGGCTCGCCGCGAAGTGCGTCCGCCAGCGGGTTGGGAAGACCCAGGCGCTTCCAACAATTCTGACAACAATGGCACACCGCGTGCGCCGCGTCCGGTCGATGAACCGCGTACGCCGAACCCGGGCAACACCATGTCAGAACAGTTGGGCGACAAGTAAGTCACTGCTATTGAAGTCTATGTTTGCACCTCAAACCCTGGAGCTTGCTCCGGGGTTTTTCTTTTCTGTAAAACCATATTGATACCAGGGATTTGACCATGAAACTATTCGCCCAGGACTCGCATCTCGATCTCTCACATCCGCATGTGATGGGTATCCTGAATGTCACGCCTGACTCCTTCTCTGACGGCGGCACGCATAACACGCTTATCGAGGCTGTGAAACACGCAAATTTGATGATTAACGCGGGCGCCACCATCATTGACGTAGGCGGGGAATCGACGCGCCCTGGGGCGGCAGACGTTTCGGTTGAAGAAGAACTGGCGCGCGTGGTGCCTGTGGTTGAAGCTATCGCACAGCGGTTCGAGGTGTGGATCTCCGTCGATACGTCTAAACCTGAAGTGATCCGTGAAGTCGCGAGAGTGGGTGCTCACATCATCAATGATATTCGCTCACTGACGGAGCCTGGCGCACTGGAGGCGGCCGCGGAGACCGGGCTACCGGTTTGCCTGATGCACATGCAAGGACAGCCGAAAACCATGCAGGAAGCGCCAAAGTATGACGATGTTTATGCCGACGTAAATCGCTTCTTTATTGAGCATATTGCACGTTGTGAACGTGCGGGTATCGCAAAAGAGAAATTGCTGCTCGACCCGGGGTTCGGTTTCGGTAAAAATCTCTCTCACAATTATGAGCTGCTTGCGCGCTTATCGGAATTCCATCATTTCGACCTGCCATTGCTGGTTGGTATGTCGAGAAAGTCGATGATTGGTCAGTTACTGAATGTAGGGCCGAGCGAACGTCTGAGCGGAAGCCTGGCCTGCGCTGTAATTGCGGCGATGCAGGGCGCGCACATTATTCGTGTCCATGACGTTAAAGAAACAGTAGAAGCCATGCGTGTAGTGGAAGCTACACTGGCAGCGAAGGAAAACAAACGCTATGAGTAATCGTAAATATTTTGGTACCGATGGTATTCGTGGGCGCGTGGGTGATGCGCCAATCACCCCTGATTTTGTACTGAAACTGGGCTGGGCGGCGGGTAAAGTCCTTGCACGTCATGGCTCTCGTAAAATCATCATTGGTAAAGATACCCGTATCTCCGGGTATATGCTGGAGTCAGCGCTGGAGGCCGGTCTGGCTGCCGCGGGGCTTTCCGCTTCCTTCACTGGCCCAATGCCAACGCCTGCTGTGGCATATCTGACGCGTACTTTCCGTGCTGAAGCAGGGATTGTGATTTCGGCCTCGCATAACCCGTTTTATGACAACGGCATTAAATTCTTCTCCATCGACGGCACTAAGCTGCCGGATGAAGTGGAAGAGGCGATCGAAGCGGAGATGGAAAAAGAGATCACCTGTGTCGACTCCGCCGAGCTGGGCAAAGCGAACCGCATTGTCGATGCCGCGGGTCGTTACATCGAATTCTGCAAAGGTACTTTCCCGAACGAACTGAGCCTGGCCCATCTTAAAATTGTGGTGGACTGCGCCAACGGTGCGACCTATCACATTGCGCCGAATGTTTTCCGCGAACTGGGTGCGAACGTGATTACCATCGGCTGTGAGCCTGATGGCCTGAATATTAACGAACAGGTGGGGGCGACTGACGTTCGTGCTCTGCAGGCGCGCGTTCTGGCGG
Organism: Enterobacter sp. MEB024; assembly: GCF_030209635.1. NCBI lineage: Bacteria > Pseudomonadati > Pseudomonadota > Gammaproteobacteria > Enterobacterales > Enterobacteriaceae > Enterobacter > Enterobacter sp. MEB024. The sequence goes on from NZ_JARVRQ010000010.1 coordinate 108,464, forward strand.
AAAAAGCCGATCTGGGCATCGCACTGGATGGCGACGGCGATCGCGTGATCATGGTCGATCACGAAGGTAATAAGGTCGACGGCGACCAGATCCTCTATATCATTGCGCGTGAAGGTCTGCGTCAGGGCCAGCTGCGCGGTGGTGCAGTAGGCACGCTGATGAGCAACATGGGTCTGGAGCTGGCGCTGAAACAGCTGGGTATTCCGTTTGTCCGTGCAAAAGTGGGCGACCGCTATGTGCTGGAAAAACTGCAGGAAAAAGGCTGGCGCATCGGGGCTGAAAACTCAGGCCACGTGATCCTGCTGGATAAAACCACCACCGGAGACGGTATCGTCGCTGCGCTGCAGGTTGTTGCCGCCATGGCGCGCAACCATATGAGCCTGCACGATCTCTGCAGCGGCATGAAAATGTTCCCGCAGATCCTGGTGAATGTGCGTTTCACCGCCGGTAAAGGCGATCCGCTGGAAAATGAAAATGTGAAAGCGGTGATGGCTGACGTTGAAGCAGCCCTGGGCAACCGTGGGCGTGTGCTGCTGCGTAAGTCTGGAACCGAACCGCTGATCCGCGTAATGGTGGAAGGCGAAGACGAGGCGCAGGTGAATGAATTTGCACACCGTATTGCGGATGCCGTAAAAGCTGCATAGTTTTTCACGTTAAGTGATTAAAAAGGCGGCGCTTGCCGCCTTTGTTTTGAGCAATTGATGGCTTTTTGCTGTTTTTTTCCGCAGTTGATACAATGCGTCAAAATTGCCCTTGCGAAGCACATTCGCTTTGGTTAGTATTCACACCCGCTTCAGTGGGAAACAAAAATCCTGCTAATTGGTCGAAGCATTGGTATGCGGCAAATCCGCAAGGAACAGGTTGATTATGTACGAAGCTCTTTTAGTTATTTTCCTTATTGTAGCCATCGCTCTCGTAGCGCTGATCATGCTGCAGCAAGGTAAAGGCGCTGATATGGGAGCCTCCTTCGGAGCAGGCGCTTCCGGTACGCTGTTCGGTTCAAGTGGTTCTGCGAACTTCATGACCCGCACAACGGCGATTCTGGCTACGCTGTTCTTCATCATCAGTCTGGCGCTTGGCAATATCAACAGCAACAAGACCAGCAAAGGAAGCGAGTGGGAAAATCTGAGCGCGCCAGCGAAAACTGAGCAGACTCAGCCAGCTGCACCGGCTAAGCCGACCAGCGATATCCCGCACTAAGTATTCAGTACCGAGGTGGTGGAATTGGTAGACACGCTACCTTGAGGTGGTAGTGCCCTAACGGGCTTGTGGGTTCGAGTCCCATCCTCGGTACCAATATTCCAGAAGAAAGACGTCGAAAGACGTCTTTTTTTTCGTCTGTAGATTTCGTCTGTAGAAGGGGCGTTTTCGTCGGCGGGTACGTTCGTGCCAGCGGGACCGGTTCTGTAGCGGTCGTAAAAAAGGCGCCCAGTGGGCGCCTTTTGCATTTCTGCGTAAGCATTACTTCTTAACGCTGTGCTCCAGGTTTTCAACCTGCGGCAGGCCATTACCGGCGCTTGCGGAGAGCAGGCCATTCTCAACGTAGTTGAACAGCTTCTCACGGGTATCGGTGATGTCCAGGTTACGCATGGTCAGCTGGCCAATACGATCGTCCGGAGAGAACACGGATTCACCTTTCTCCATGGTCAGACGCTCTGCTTTATAAGTCAGGTTGTCGGACACGGTGTTCAGAATCGAGTAGTCATTCCCGCGACGCAGCTCCAGCGTCACTTCGCCGGTGATCGCGCTTGCCACCCAACGTTGCAGTGCATCACGCAGCATCAGGGCCTGTGGGTCGAACCAACGGCCCTGGTACAGCAGTTTACCGAGCTGACGACCATGAGAGTGATACTGCTCGATGGTGTCTTCGTTGTGAATACCGGTCAGGAGACGTTCATAAGCGATGTGCAGCAGCGCCATCCCAGGGGCTTCATAGATGCCACGGCTTTTTGCTTCGATGATACGGTTTTCAATTTGATCGCTCATGCCCAGACCGTGACGGCCACCGATACGGTTAGCCTCCAGCATCAGTTCCACATCGTCAGAGAAGGTCTTGCCGTTCAGGGCAACCGGATGGCCGCGCTCGAAACGCACGGTAACTTCTTCCGCCTGGATTTTGACGTTTTCGTCCCAGAACTTCACACCCATGATCGGGTTAACGATCTTCACGCTGGAGTTCAGGAATTCCAGGTCCTTCGCTTCGTGCGTCGCACCCAGCATATTGGAATCGGTAGAGTAGGCTTTCTCAACGGACATCTTATAGTCGAAGCCACAGGCGATCATAAACTCGGACATTTCATGACGGCCGCCCAGCTCGTCGATAAAGTCGGTATCGAGCCACGGTTTATAAATCTGCAGCTCGGCGTTGGTCAGCAGGCCATAACGATAGAAACGTTCGATATCGTTTCCTTTATACGTACTGCCATCACCCCAGATGTTTACGCCATCTTCTTTCATGGCGGCAACCAGCATGGTACCGGTCACTGCACGGCCCAGCGGGGTGGTATTGAAATAGGTCAGGCCGCCGGTGGTATTATGGAAAGCACCACACTGAATAGCAGCAATACCTTCAGCGACCAGTTGCTTACGGCAGTCAATCAGGCGCGCGTTCTCTGCGCCATACTCTTTAGCGCGACGAGGGATTGCATCATAATCGTCCTCATCCGGCTGACCCAGGTTCGCAGTATATGCATACGGAACCGCTCCCTTCTGGCGCATCCACAGCAGTGCAGCGCTGGTATCCAGGCCGCCTGAAAAAGCGATGCCAATACGTTGTCCTACCGGAAGATGCTTGAGAATCGTCGTCATAAAATAAAACCCTGCTTGATTGACTGATTAAGAGACCGCTTTCGCTCTCGATGCATGTTTATGCAAAATAAGTGAGTATTCATTTAATCATCTTTTGTCGATGACCGGAAGAGACTCGTGCGTTTTTTGTAAAATTTTCCCTTTGTTTGACCTGGCGGAAACTGGCTTGACAGGTGGGGTTCACTATCAATATACTAAACGCCGATTTTACGTCCCGTCTTCGGTACCAAATCCCAGCATTATTTGCAAATTCTCTCCAAAACGCGTAGAATTTGCCACGTTTCAGGCGCGGGGTGGAGCAGCCTGGTAGCTCGTCGGGCTCATAACCCGAAGGTCGTCGGTTCAAATCCGGCCCCCGCAACCACTTTCCCATAAAGTTCTTTTTCAAATATACTGTGAAGACTTAGAGCCTTCGTAGCTGGATTTGAAAAAATTCTTTCGGAGAGTGCTCCAGGCCGCAGTTGCGGCTATAGGGTTCAGTTATCTAAAGCCCCGATTTATCGGGGTTTTTTGTTATCTGACTACAGAATAACTGGGCTTTACGCCCTTTTTTTATGTCTTGGGGGTGGGCTTGTCCACATTAGAGCAAAAATTAACAGAGATGATTACTGCACCGGTCGAAGCACTGGGCTACGAACTGGTCGGCATCGAATTCGTTCGCGGCCGTACATCGACGCTGCGCATCTATATTGATAGTGAAGATGGCATCAATGTTGATGATTGTGCTGATGTTAGCCACCAGGTGAGTGCGGTTCTTGATGTTGAAGACCCGATTACCGTTGCGTACAACCTGGAAGTTTCCTCACCCGGCCTCGATCGCCCGATGTTCACGGCCGAGCACTATGTGCGCTTTACCGGTGAAGAAGTGGCTCTCGTTCTGCGTATGGCCGTACAGAACCGCCGTAAATGGCAGGGAATTATCAAAGCCGTTGATGGTGAAATGATCACGGTTACAGTCGAAGGCAAAGATGAAGTGTTCGCGCTGAGTAATATCCAGAAGGCGAACCTGGTTCCCCACTTTTAACAGTCTGGATTGAGGTGAAAAGCCCGCGATGAACAAAGAAATTTTGGCTGTTGTTGAAGCCGTCTCCAACGAGAAATCACTGCCGCGTGAGAAGATTTTCGAAGCGCTGGAAAGTGCACTGGCTACAGCAACCAAGAAAAAATACGAACAAGAGATCGATGTTCGCGTAGAAATCGATCGTAAAAGCGGTGACTTCGATACATTCCGTCGTTGGGTAATCGTTGAAGAGGTGACCCAGCCGACGAAAGAGATCACCCTGGAAGCGGCGCGTTTTGAAGACGAAAGCCTGAACGTGGGTGACTATGTTGAAGATCAGATTGAATCTGTCACCTTCGACCGTATCACCACGCAAACCGCAAAACAGGTTATCGTCCAGAAAGTCCGTGAAGCTGAGCGTGCGCTGGTTGTTGATCAGTTCCGCGATCAGGAAGGTGAGATCATTACCGGCGTGGTGAAGAAAGTAAACCGCGACAACATCTCTCTGGAAATCAAATCTGAAGGGCTGCCAGGTAACGCTGAAGCCGTTATCCTGCGTGAAGACATGCTGCCGCGTGAAAACTTCCGCCCGGGTGACCGTATTCGTGGCGTTCTGTATGCCGTACGCCCTGAAGCGCGTGGTGCACAGCTGTTTGTGACCCGTTCCAAGCCAGAGATGCTGATTGAACTGTTCCGTATCGAAGTACCGGAAATCGGCGAAGAAGTTATCGAGATTAAAGCGGCTGCCCGCGATCCGGGTTCACGCGCGAAAATCGCGGTGAAAACCAACGACAAGCGTATCGACCCGGTCGGTGCTTGCGTAGGTATGCGCGGTGCGCGTGTTCAGGCGGTTTCTACCGAACTGGGCGGCGAGCGTATCGATATCGTCCTGTGGGACGACAACCCGGCGCAATTCGTGATTAACGCAATGGCTCCGGCGGATGTGGCGTCTATCGTTGTTGACGAAGACAAACACACCATGGATATCGCTGTTGAAGCGGGCAACCTGGCGCAGGCAATCGGCCGTAACGGTCAGAACGTACGCCTGGCGTCACAGCTGAGCGGCTGGGAACTCAACGTAATGACCGTTGATGACCTGCAGGCTAAGCATCAGGCTGAAGCCCATGCGGCGATCGATACCTTCACGAAATACCTGGATATTGACGAAGATTTCGCCACTGTTCTGGTTGAAGAAGGTTTCTCTACCCTTGAAGAACTGGCCTATGTGCCAATGAAAGAGCTGCTGGAAATCGACGGTCTTGATGAAGCCACCGTTGAAGCCCTGCGTGAACGCGCTAAAAACGCACTGACCACCCTGGCACTGGCTCAGGAAGAAAGCCTTGGCGATAAGAAGCCGGCTGATGACCTGCTGAATCTGGAAGGTCTTGATCGTGCGATTGCGTTCAAGCTGGCTGCCCGTGGTGTTTGTACGCTGGAAGATCTCGCTGAGCAAGGCGTTGATGACCTGGCCGATATCGAAGGTTTAACCGACGAGAAAGCCGGCGAACTCATCATGGCCGCACGTAATATTTGCTGGTTCGGCGACGAAGCGTAATAAACTGTAGCAGGAAGGAACAGCATGACTGATGTAACTGTAAAATCGCTGGCTGCTGAGATTCAGACCTCCGTGGACCGCCTGGTACAGCAATTTGCTGATGCAGGGATCCCGAAGTCCGCTGATGACTCGGTGAACGCGCAAGAAAAACAAACCTTGTTAGCGCACCTGAACCGTGAACACGGTTCGACGCCTGACAAGCTGACGCTGCAGCGCAAAACGCGTAGCACGTTGAATATCCCTGGTACCGGTGGTAAAAGCAAATCGGTACAAATTGAAGTCCGCAAGACACGCACCTTTGTAAAACGTGATCCGCAAGAGGCAGAACGCCTTGCTGCGGAAGAGCAGGCACAGCGTGAAGCGGAAGAACAAGCTCAGCGTGAGGCAGAAGCGACTGCCAAGCGTGAAGCAGAATTAAAAGCTGAACGTGAGGCCGCAGAAAAAGCGAAACGCGACGCAAGTGATAAAGTGAAGCGTGAAGCTGCGGAAAAAGACAAAGTGAGCAATCAACAGACCGACGAAATGACAAAAACCGCCCAGGCTGAAAAAGCCCGCCGTGAAAATGAAGCTGCCGAGCTGAAGCGTAAAGCGGAAGAAGAAGCCCGCCGCAAGCTTGAAGAAGAAGCTCGCCGTGTAGCTGAAGAAGCGCGCCGTATGGCTGAAGAAAACGAGAAGAACGGTGTGAACCCTGCTGAAGCGTCTGAAGACACCAGCGATTATCACGTCACCACTTCTCAGCATGCGCGCCAGGCAGAAGACGATAACGACCGTGAAGTTGAAGGTGGTCGTGGCCGTACTCGCAGCACCAAAGCTGCTCGCCCAGCCAAAAAAGGCAACAAGCACGCTGAATCTAAAGCTGACCGTGAAGAAGCACGTGCAGCGATCCGCGGTGGTAAAGGCGGCAAGCGTAAAGGTTCCGCACTGCAGCAGGGCTTCCAGAAGCCAGCTCAGGCTGTTAACCGTGACGTAGTGATTGGTGAAACCATCACCGTTGGCGATCTGGCCAACAAAATGGCGGTTAAAGGTTCTCAGGTCATCAAAGCGATGATGAAACTGGGCGCAATGGCCACCATCAACCAGGTTATCGACCAGGAAACTGCGCAACTGGTAGCCGAAGAGATGGGCCACAAAGTTATCCTGCGTCGTGAAAACGAGCTGGAAGAAGCAGTAATGAGCGACCGTGACACCGGTGCAGCGGCAGAACCGCGCGCGCCTGTAGTGACCATCATGGGTCACGTTGACCACGGTAAAACCTCTCTGCTCGACTACATTCGTTCGACGAAAGTGGCCTCCGGTGAAGCGGGTGGTATTACCCAGCACATCGGTGCGTACCACGTAGAAACCGACAACGGCATGATCACCTTCCTGGATACCCCGGGCCACGCAGCGTTTACCTCTATGCGTGCTCGTGGTGCTCAGGCAACGGATATCGTTGTACTGGTTGTTGCTGCAGATGACGGCGTGATGCCACAGACCATTGAAGCTATTCAGCACGCGAAAGCGGCGCAGGTGCCTCTGGTGGTTGCAGTGAACAAGATCGATAAGCCAGAAGCTGACATGGATCGCGTTAAAAACGAACTCTCCCAGTACGGTGTTATGCCGGAAGAGTGGGGCGGTGAAGCGCAGTTCATCCCAGTATCTGCGAAAGCCGGTACCGGTATCGACGACCTGCTGAACGCTATCCTGCTGCAGGCTGAAGTTCTGGAGCTGAAAGCGGTTCGTAAAGGTATGGCGAGCGGCGCGGTTATCGAATCCTTCCTGGATAAAGGTCGTGGTCCGGTTGCAACCGTTCTGGTTCGTGAAGGTACGCTGCATAAAGGCGATATCGTCCTGTGTGGTTTCGAATACGGTCGTGTTCGTGCGATGCGTAACGAACTGGGCCAGGAAGTTCTGGAAGCAGGTCCGTCCATTCCAGTGGAAATCCTGGGCCTGTCCGGTGTGCCGGCTGCGGGTGATGAAGTGACCGTCGTACGTGACGAGAAGAAAGCGCGTGAAGTTGCACTGTATCGTCAGGGCAAATTCCGTGAAGTTAAACTGGCTCGTCAGCAGAAATCTAAACTCGAGAACATGTTTGCGAACATGACCGAAGGCGAAGTTCACGAAGTGAACATCGTTCTGAAAGCCGACGTTCAGGGTTCTGTGGAAGCGATCTCCGACTCCTTGCTGAAACTGTCTACTGACGAAGTTAAAGTGAAGATCATCGGTTCTGGCGTAGGGGGTATCACCGAAACCGACGCCACCCTGGCTGCTGCATCCAATGCAATCCTGGTCGGCTTCAACGTACGTGCTGACGCGTCTGCACGTAAAGTGATTGATGCTGAAAGTCTGGATCTGCGTTACTACTCCGTCATCTATAACCTGATCGACGAAGTGAAAGCTGCGATGAGCGGCATGCTGTCTCCAGAGCTGAAACAGCAGATCATCGGTCTGGCTGAAGTGCGTGACGTGTTCAAATCACCGAAATTTGGTGCGATCGCGGGCTGTATGGTTACCGAAGGTATCATCAAACGTCACAACCCAATCCGCGTACTGCGTGACAACGTGGTTATCTACGAAGGCGAGCTGGAATCCCTGCGCCGCTTCAAAGATGACGTTAACGAAGTCCGTAACGGCATGGAATGTGGTATCGGCGTGAAGAACTACAACGACGTTCGCGTTGGCGACATGATCGAAGTGTTCGAGATCATCGAAATTCAGCGTACGATTGCTTAATCATCGATGCAGGCCGGGTAAGCAAAGCGCCACCCGGTAATAATTTTAAAAGGGGCTTTTTGCCCCTTTTTTGTCTGGAGAATTTATTATGGCGAAAGAATTTGGTCGCCCGCAGCGCGTAGCGCAAGAAATGCAGAAAGAGATCGCCCTCATCCTGCAACGTGAAATTAAAGATCCACGCGTGGGTGTGATGACCACCGTGTCCGGCGTGGAAATGTCCCGCGACCTGGCGTATGCCAAAGTGTTCGTGACCTTCCTGAACGATCAGGACGAAGCCGCGGTAAAAAACGGCATTAAAGCGCTGCAGGAAGCCTCTGGCTACATCCGCTCTCTGCTCGGCAAAGCGATGCGTCTGCGTATCGTGCCTGAGCTGACCTTCTTCTACGACAACTCTCTGGTCGAAGGTATGCGCATGTCCAACCTGGTGACCAGCGTGGTGAAACATGACGACGAACGTCGTGTTAACCCAACGGACGACAGCAAGGAGGACTAATGAGTCGTCCTCGTCGTCGCGGTCGCGACGTGCATGGTGTGCTGCTGCTGGATAAACCCCAGGGCGCTTCCAGCAACGACGTGCTGCAAAAAGTTAAGCGTATTTTTAACGCCAACCGTGCGGGCCACACGGGCGCGCTCGATCCGCTGGCGACCGGCATGCTGCCGATCTGCCTGGGGGAAGCGACAAAGTTTTCCCAGTACCTGCTGGACTCCGATAAGCGCTATCGGGTCATCGCCCGATTAGGCCAGCGCACTGACACCTCCGATGCCGATGGTCAGGTGGTAGAAGAGCGTCCGGTGACCTTCAGCGCGGAGCAACTTGATGCTGCGCTGGAAAGTTTCCGTGGCGACACGCTGCAGGTACCGTCAATGTATTCGGCGCTGAAGTACCAGGGTAAAAAACTGTACGAATATGCACGCCAGGGCATTGACGTTCCTCGTGAACCCCGTCCGATTACCGTGTACGAACTGCTCTTTATTCGTCACGAAGGCGATGAGCTGGAGCTGGAAGTTCACTGTTCGAAAGGCACCTATATTCGTACCATCATTGACGACCTGGGTGAAAAGCTGGGTTGCGGTGCGCACGTGATTTACCTGCGTCGCCTGGCTGTCAGCACGTACCCGGTTGAGCGAATGGTGACCCTTGAACATCTGCGCGAGTTGGTTGAGCAGGCGGAAGCGCAGGAGATTGTGCCGGCCGATTTGCTCGATCCGCTGCTGATGCCAATGGACAGCCCGGCGGCCGATTTCCCGGTTGTTAATCTTCCTTTAACATCCTCCGTTTACTTTAAGAACGGAAACCCGGTTCGTACCACCAGTGCTCCTTCTGAAGGTCTGGTACGCGTGACCGAGGGGGATGAAGGTAAGTTTATCGGCATGGGTGAAATGGATGGCGAAGGGCGCGTCGCGCCGCGTCGCCTGGTCGTTGAGTATCCGGTAGAAGCCTGATAGCGATAACGGCTCGCCTTGCGATAAGCAGGGGAGACGAGTAGAATATCGCGGCTTAACGTTCGGCAAATTGTTTAACATATTGCGGGACGTATACTGGGATTGCTGAATTAGAGATCGGCATCCTTACATTCTTTATATTCTGGAGTTTGAAAATGTCTCTAAGCGTTGAAGCTAAAGCTAAAATCGTTTCTGAGTTTGGTCGTGGTACTAACGACAGCGGTTCTACCGAAGTTCAGGTTGCACTGCTGACTGCACAGATTAACCACCTGCAGGGTCACTTTGCAGAGCACAAAAAAGATCACCACAGCCGTCGTGGTCTGCTGCGTATGGTTTCTCAGCGTCGTAAACTGCTCGACTACCTGAAACGTAAAGATGTTGCACGTTACTCCGCGCTGATCGAGCGTCTGGGTCTGCGTCGCTAAGTCTTGCGAGTTTCAGAAAAGGGGGCCTGATGGCCCCTTTTTTCAACCAGACGGCAGCAATTCACTGGAAACTATTGTATTGTTGCTATAAATGATCTTCATTGCAGAGGTTCGCGCGGCTAATGAGAGGCTTCACCCATGGGGGTGTTGGTTGTCATTAGTCGCGAGGATGCGAAGAAGGTCGGGTTAAATCGTCAGCACACCGGTGGTGTGCTGTCATACATTTAAGAAAGGACAGAACTTTGCTGAATCCGATCGTTCGTAAATTCCAGTATGGTCAACACACCGTCACGCTGGAAACCGGCATGATGGCACGTCAGGCTACTGCTGCCGTTATGGTAAGCATGGATGACACTGCGGTATTCGTAACCGTAGTTGGCCAGAAAAAAGCAAAACCAGGTCAGGACTTCTTCCCGCTGACCGTTAACTACCAGGAGCGTACCTACGCTGCCGGTAAAATCCCGGGTGGCTTCTTCCGTCGTGAAGGCCGTCCAAGCGAAGGCGAAACCCTGATTGCGCGTCTGATTGACCGCCCGGTTCGTCCGCTGTTCCCGGAAGGCTTCGTGAACGAAGTGCAGGTTATCGCGACCGTTGTTTCCGTTAACCCACAGGTTAACCCGGATATCGTTGCGATGATCGGTGCTTCCGCGGCCCTGTCACTGTCTGGTATTCCATTCAATGGCCCAATCGGTGCTGCACGCGTTGGTTATATCAACGACCAGTACGTGCTGAACCCAACGCAGGAAGAGCTGAAAGAAAGTAAGCTGGACCTGGTTGTTGCTGGTACTGAAGCGGCTGTGCTGATGGTTGAATCCGAAGCGGAACTGCTGAGTGAAGACCAGATGCTGGGCGCGGTGGTCTTTGGCCACGATCAGCAGCAGATCGTTATTCAGAACATCAACGATCTGGTTAAAGAAGCGGGCAAACCACGTTGGGACTGGCAGCCTGAAGCAGTCAACGACGCGCTGAATGCACGCGTTGCTGCGCTGGCTGAATCTCGTCTGAGCGATGCTTATCGCATCACCGACAAACAGGAGCGTTATGCTCAGGTTGACGTGATCAAAGACGAAACTATCGCAACGCTGATTGCTGAAGACGAAACGCTGGATGCTAACGAGCTGAGCGAAATTCTGCACGCTATCGAGAAAAACGTGGTTCGTAGCCGCGTCCTGGCGGGTGAGCCGCGTATCGATGGCCGCGAAAAAGACATGATCCGTGGTCTGGACGTGCGTACTGGCGTTCTGCCACGTACTCACGGTTCTGCACTGTTCACCCGTGGCGAAACGCAGGCGCTGGTTACCGCGACCCTGGGGACAGCACGTGACGCGCAGAACATCGACGAACTGATGGGCGAGCGTACTGACAGCTTCCTGTTCCACTACAACTTCCCTCCATACTCCGTAGGTGAAACCGGTATGGTAGGTTCCCCTAAGCGTCGTGAAATTGGTCACGGTCGTCTGGCGAAGCGTGGTGTGCTGGCAGTGATGCCGGATGCTGACAAATTCCCGTACACCGTTCGTGTGGTTTCTGAAATCACCGAATCTAACGGTTCTTCTTCCATGGCTTCCGTGTGTGGCGCATCTCTGGCGCTGATGGATGCAGGCGTGCCAATCAAAGCCGCCGTTGCGGGTATCGCAATGGGCCTGGTGAAAGAGGGCGAGAACTTTGTTGTTCTGTCTGACATTCTGGGCGACGAAGACCACCTGGGCGATATGGACTTCAAAGTTGCGGGTTCCCGTGACGGTATCTCTGCGCTGCAGATGGATATCAAAATTGAAGGTATCACCAAAGAGATCATGCAGGTTGCGCTGAACCAGGCTAAAGGTGCTCGTCTGCACATCCTGGGCGTGATGGAACAGGCGATCAACGCGCCACGTGGCGACATTTCTCAGTTCGCTCCGCGTATCCACACCATCAAGATCAATCCAGACAAGATCAAAGATGTTATCGGTAAGGGCGGTTCCGTTATCCGTGCTCTGACCGAAGAGACTGGCACCACTATCGAAATCGAAGATGACGGTACGGTGAAAATTGCAGCGACCGACGGCGAGAAAGCGAAATTCGCTATTCGTCGCATCGAAGAAATTACTGCAGAAATCGAAGTGGGCCGTATCTACAATGGTAAAGTGACCCGTATCGTTGACTTTGGCGCGTTCGTTGCCATCGGTGGCGGTAAAGAAGGTCTGGTTCACATCTCTCAAATCGCTGACAAGCGCGTTGAGAAAGTGACCGATTACCTGCAGATGGGTCAGGAAGTCCCGGTTAAAGTTCTGGAAGTTGACCGCCAGGGCCGTATCCGTCTGAGCATTAAAGAAGCAACCGAGCAGTCTCAGCCGGCTGCTGCGCCAGAAGCATCGGCAGCAGAACAGCAAGGCGAGTAAGTTGCATTTGCCCTCCGCTTCGGCGGAGGGCCTATTATCAGGCAGGACGCCTTGTTAAGCCGCCGGGGGACAGGACGTTCATCCAATAGTTGTCTTCGGGAGTGGGAAATGAAGCCTTTTTTGCGCTGGTGTTTCGTTGCGACAGCTTTAACGCTGGCAGGATGCAGCAACTCTGCCTGGCGTAAGAGCGAAGTCCTCGCAGTGCCATTGCAACCGACTTTGCAGCAGGAAGTGATTCTGGCACGCATGGAACAAATTCTTGCCAGTCGGGCTTTAACCGATGACGAACGCGCACAGCTTTTATATGAGCGCGGAGTGTTGTATGATAGTCTCGGTCTGAGGGCATTAGCGCGGAATGATTTCTCACAAGCGCTGGCAATCCGACCTGATATGCCTGAAGTATTCAATTACTTAGGCATTTATTTAACGCAGGCAGGCAATTTTGATGCTGCCTATGAAGCGTTTGATTCTGTACTTGAGCTTGATCCAACTTACAACTACGCGCACTTGAATCGCGGTATCGCCCTGTATTACGGCGGTCGTGATAAGTTAGCGCAAGATGATCTGCTGGCGTTTTATCAAGACGATCCTAATGATCCTTTCCGCAGTCTGTGGTTATACATCGTTGAGCAGAAGCTCGATGAGAAGCAGGCAAAAGAAGCACTGAAACAGCGCTTCGATAAATCGGACAAGGAACAGTGGGGATGGAACATTGTCGAGTTCTACCTGGGCAACATTAGCGAAGCAACGCTGATGGAACGCCTCAAGGCGGACGCAACGGATAACACCTCGCTCGCTGAGCATCTCAGTGAAACCAACTTCTATTTAGGTAAGTACTACCTAAGTCTGGGGGATAAGGACAGCGCTACGGCACTGTTCAAATTAGCGGTTGCTAACAACGTACACAACTTCGTTGAGCACCGTTATGCATTGTTGGAATTATCGCTCTTGGGCCAGGAGCAAGACGACCTGGCAGAATCGGACCAGCAATAGCTGACGACATAAACATCAGCCCGTAATCTTTTGATTGCCATCACCTTAACTGGTGAGGGCGTTGTTGTTCGTCAATACATCTACTTTGAGCCGGTTCACACTTTTCAATGAAAATTGCTAATCATTTTCACGATGAGCTAAGTAGACTGGCCGCCATTGACATTGAGGCACTCGTACTACATGGCTGAATTCGAAACCACTTTTGCAGATCTGGGCCTGAAGGCTCCTATCCTTGAAGCCCTTACCGATCTGGGTTACGAAAAACCATCTCCGATCCAGGCAGAATGTATCCCACATCTGTTGTCTGGTCGTGACGTGCTGGGCATGGCCCAGACTGGTAGCGGCAAAACCGCAGCGTTCTCGCTGCCGCTGCTGCACAACATCGATCCGGAACTGCGTGCACCGCAGATCCTCGTCCTGGCTCCAACCCGTGAACTGGCTGTTCAGGTTGCAGAAGCTATGACTGATTTCTCTAAACATATGCGCGGCGTAAACGTGGTGGCCCTGTACGGTGGCCAGCGTTATGACGTGCAGTTACGTGCCCTGCGCCAGGGTCCACAGATTGTTGTCGGTACGCCGGGCCGTCTGCTGGATCACCTGAAGCGCGGTACCCTTGACCTCTCTAAACTGAGCGGTCTGGTACTGGATGAAGCAGATGAAATGCTGCGTATGGGCTTCATCGAAGACGTAGAAACAATTATGGCGCAGATCCCGGAAGGTCATCAGACCGCTCTGTTCTCTGCAACCATGCCAGAAGCGATTCGTCGCATTACCCGCCGCTTCATGAAAGAGCCGCAGGAAGTGCGCATTCAGTCCAGCGTGACTACTCGCCCTGACATCAGCCAGAGCTACTGGTCTGTATACGGTATGCGTAAAAACGAAGCGCTGGTTCGTTTCCTGGAAGCGGAAGATTTTGATGCGGCGATTATCTTCGTTCGTACCAAAAACGCGACCCTGGAAGTGGCTGAAGCGCTGGAGCGTAGCGGCTACAACAGCGCAGCGCTGAACGGTGACATGAACCAGGCTCTGCGTGAGCAGACGCTGGAGCGCCTGAAAGACGGTCGTCTGGATATCCTGATTGCAACCGACGTGGCAGCACGTGGTCTGGACGTTGAGCGTATCAGCCTGGTTGTTAACTACGATATTCCAATGGACTCCGAATCCTACGTTCACCGTATCGGTCGTACCGGTCGTGCGGGTCGTGCAGGTCGTGCGCTGCTGTTCGTTGAGAACCGCGAGCGTCGTCTGCTGCGTAACATTGAACGCACCATGAAGCTGACCATTCCAGAAGCGGAACTGCCAAATGCAGAACTGCTGGGCAAACGCCGTCTGGAAAAATTCGCCGCGAAAGTCCAGCAGCAGCTGGAAAGCAGCGACCTGGACCAGTATCGTGCGCTGCTGGCACAGATTCAGCCTACCGCTGAAGGCGAAGAGCTGGATATGGAAACACTGGCCGCAGCACTGCTGAAAATGGCACAGGGCGAACGTACCCTGATCGTGCCACCAGATGCACCGATGCGTCCTAAGCGTGAGTTCCGTGACCGTGACGAGCGTTTCGAACGTCGTGGCGACCGTAACGATCGTGGTCCACGTGCTGACCGTCCAGAGCGCAGTGGCGAAGAGCGTCCACGTCGTGAGCGTCGTGACGCTGGCGAAATGGAACTGTACCGCATTGAAGTGGGCCGTGATGATGGTGTTGAAGTTCGTCATATCGTTGGCGCGATCGCTAACGAAGGCGACATCAGCAGCCGTTACATCGGTAACATCAAGCTGTTCGCATCTCACTCTACCATCGAGCTGCCAAAAGGCATGCCGGGCGAAGTACTGCAGCACTTTACTCGCACCCGCATCCTGAACAAGCCGATGAACATGCAGCTGATGGGCGATGCCCAGCCACGTACTGACCGTGGTGGCGAACGTCGTGGCGGTGGTCGTGGTTTCGGTGGCGAACGTCGTGAAGGCGGTCGTAGCGAAGGCAACCGCGCTGGCGCAGGCGAAGGTCGTCGTTTCTCTGGCGAGCGTCGCGAAAGCCGCGGCCCACGTCGTGAAGAAGGTACCGCTCGTCGTCGTTTCGGTGACGCGTAAGTCTTTCGTTTCTGACGTAAAGTAATCTATACAGCCCCGATAAACACAATCGGGGCTTTTTTTATTCCTTTTGTACTCTTGTACTGGTACAGTGCTGCGCATTAACATGCATAACCGCATTATTGACTGGAGAAAAGGCTGTATGGCGACACTTACCACCACCCAAACGTCACCTTCGCTGCTTGGCGGCGTGGTGATCATCGGCGGAACCATCATTGGTGCCGGGATGTTCTCCCTGCCTGTGGTTATGTCCGGTGCGTGGTTCTTCTGGTCGCTGGCGGCACTGGTGTTTACCTGGTTCTGTATGCTTCATTCCGGGCTGATGATCCTCGAAGCCAACCTGAACTACCGCATTGGCTCCAGCTTCGACACCATCACTAAAGACCTGTTAGGCAAAGGCTGGAACCTGGTTAATGGCCTCTCCATTGCCTTTGTGCTCTACATCCTGACTTACGCGTACATCTCAGCAAGCGGCTCTATTCTGCATCACACATTCTCGGAGTTGTCGCTGAACGTGCCGGCAAGAGTGGCGGGCTTGTGCTTCGCGCTGGGCGTCGCGTTTATCGTCTGGATGAGCACCAAAGCGGTGAGCCGCATGACGGCGATTGTGCTGGGCGCGAAGGTGATCACCTTCTTCCTGACCTTCGGCAGCCTGCTTGGGCACGTTACGCCGGCCACGCTATTCAACGTGGCGGAGACGAATACCGCTTACACGCCGTACCTGCTGATGACCCTGCCGTTCTGTCTCGCATCATTTGGTTACCACGGTAATGTGCCGAGCCTGATGAAGTATTACGGTAAAGATCCCCGCACGATTGTGAAGTGCCTGATCTACGGCACGCTGCTGGCGCTGGCGCTGTACGTGATTTGGCTGCTGGGGACGATGGGCAATATCCCGCGTCCTGAATTTATCGGCATTGCGCAGAAGGGCGGTAACATTGATGTGCTGGTACAGGCGCTGAGCGGCGTACTGAACAGCCGCAGTCTGGATCTGTTGCTGGTGGTGTTCTCTAACTTTGCCGTCGCGAGCTCTTTCCTCGGCGTGACGCTGGGCCTGTTTGACTACCTGGCCGATCTGTTTGGTTTTGATGATTCTGCTATGGGGCGCTTTAAAACCGCGCTGCTGACTTTCCTGCCACCGATTGTTGGCGGTCTGCTGTGGCCGAATGGTTTCCTCTATGCCATCGGCTATGCCGGGCTGGCGGCGACCATCTGGGCGGCGATTGTGCCTGCGCTGCTGGCACGCAAATCACGTAAACGCTTCGGCAGCCCGAAATTCCGCGTCTGGGGCGGAAAGCCGATGATTGCGCTGATTCTGGTGTTCGGTATTGGCAACGCGCTGGTGCATGTCCTGTCGAGTTTTAACCTGCTGCCGGTGTATCAGTAACACCGCCTGTTCCCCTCTCCCGACGGGAGAGGGGAACAAACCGCGCTAACCTGACACTTCCTCTTTCACCTGCATCGCCAGGTCAAACGAATGCAAGCGTGCCTGATGATCGAAAATCTGGCCGTTAACCATAATTTCATCCGCCTGTGTCTCACGCAGCACCGCCTCCAGCCCGTGACGCACTTTTGCCTTATCCCCCACCAGCGACATGCTCAGCGCCTGCTGAACGCCATACTGTTCGGATGCCGACCACAGCTGATGCATATTCTCCACCGGCGGCGGCAGCTGGCCGGTCTCACCGCGACGCAACTTCACAAAAGCCTGTTGCATGGAGGTGAACAGGAATTCCGCATCGCGATTGCTGTCGGCGGCAACGATGTTGATGCACACCATCGCATACGGTTTTTCCAGACGCTCTGAAGGTTTGAAGTTTGTGCGATAGAGGTGAAGCGCCTGATGGAGCATATCTGGCGCGAAGTGTGAGGCAAAGGCGAACGGCAGCCCCAGCTGCGCGGCAAGCTGCGCGCTGTACAGGCTTGAGCCCAGCAGCCATACCGGGATCTTCTCACCGTAGCCTGGCACCGGGCGCACGTGCGGGTTAGGGTCACGCGCGTCAAACCAGTCCACCAGTTCAGCCACATCGCGCGGGAAGTTATCGATGTCGCCGCTCATATGGCGACGCAGGGCGCGCATGGTCGGCTGGTCGCTGCCCGGCGCACGGCCAAGACCCAGGTCGATACGGCCAGGATAGAGAGTATTCAGCGTACCAAACTGCTCGGCAATCACCAGCGGGGCGTGGTTCGGCAGCATCACGCCACCGGAGCCAAGATGCAGCGTGGTGGTGTTCGCCGCCAGGTAACCAATCAGCACGGAGGTCGCGGCACTGGCGATACCAACCATATTGTGGTGCTCAGCCAGCCAGTAACGGTGATAACCGCGTTTTTCTGCCAGGCGAGCGAGATCGAGAGAGTGGGTAAAGGCTTCTCGTGCTGAGGACCCTTGAGGGATCGGTGCCAGATCCAGCACCGAAAACGGAATGGTTTTATCAGTCATAACAGCTCACTTTGTCGACGGTGAATCTTTTAATAGTGCATTAAAATTTAATAACCGTTGTTAACAAAGTGAGCTTTTACATTTCTTCTTCAGCCCTGTAACACCAGCCCGGGGAGGCGTTTCCAGTAGCCGTTACAGTCGCTGTTAGCGGTTAACGGCAGCGGAGCATCACCGTTTTCATTGGCGCGGAAGGCATCCAGCATGGCGAATACGCCCGTATCCACCGGTGACAGGCGCACCATGTCGACCAGACCGTTCATCGACGCCAGTTCATTGCCGAGGTTATACACATAGCCGCTCATGGTCTGGATACCGTTCAGGACGAACACCTGCTGATTTTCCTGCGACAGCATGCTGCGCCCGTTCGGGTACTTGATGCAGCAGGTTTCACACTCGTCTTTCGGACGGTCTTCAGAGCGGGCGGTGAAGCAGCGGGCAGAATAGGCCAGCGGCAGATGACCATAGCTCAGCACTTCCACCTCAAACTGATTGCGAATGCCCAGCGTTTCACACTGGTTGAGCAGGTTGGCCAACCAGTCGCGCGAGAGTTCGACCGGCATGCACCAGCGCGTCATTCCCTGTTTAAGCAGCAGGCGCAGCGTCACGGCGTTATAGCAGTTCAGCGCATGGCCTGCGACAAACGGCAGCCTGCGTTCGGCGCACATGTTCACTACGCCCAGATCGCTGGCTTCCAGCAGGAATTCACCGTTCTCTACGTAGCGTTTGAGTTCACCCAGTTCGGAGGAGGCCTGGACGAGGGCGAGCGTTGAGAGCACCACCTGTTTACCGCTTCCGGCGAGGCTTTTCGCCATATCCAGCCAGTCGCCCACTTTGGTGGCGCGGCGCTTGCTGCATACCGCTTCACCGAGGTAAATCACATCTGCGCTGCTGGTCGCGGCCTGGTGGTAAAAATCTTCCAGCGTCTCTTTTGGCCAGTAGTAGAGCACCGGCCCTAATGAATATTTCATGATTATCTCACTGCCATTTACGGTGATACGCGCCAAGCGTGGTTTGTGTACCCTCGGACATCGCACCGAGTGTCTCCATCCACGCCGGTTGCGGTGCGTAGTTCTGCGGGTCTGCCATGCAGCGATCGATAGCCTGGCGCCAGACTTTCGCCACCTGGCTGACGTACGCCGGGCTGCGCTGGCGGCCCTCAATTTTCACCGAGGCGATATTGGCGGCCAGCAGTTCTGGCAGCAGTTCCAGCGTATTAAGGCTGGTTGGCTCTTCCAGCGCGTGGTAACGCTCACCGTCTACCAGATAGCGGCCTTTGCACAGCGTCGGGTAACCGGCATTTTCGCCGTCCTGATAGCGGTCAATCAGCACGTCGTTCAGGCGCGATTCCAGCCCCTGCGGCGTTTGTTGCCAGCGAACAAAGCGGGCGGGCGAGCAGGCCCCAACGGTATTGGGGGACTCGCCGGTTAAATAGGAAGAGAGATAGCAACGGCCTTCGGCCATGATACACAGGCTGCCGAAGGCAAAAACTTCCAGTGGTACTGGCGTGACGCGCGCGAGTTGCTTAACCTGATGAATAGAGAGCACGCGTGGCAGCACCACGCGGGCAACATCAAAGTGACGATGATAAAAACGCACCGCCTCTTCGTTAGTGGCAGATGCCTGAACGGAGACGTGACGCTCAATATGAGGATAGCGTTCTGCCGCATACTCAAGCATAGCGAGGTCGGCGAGGATCAGCGCATCGGCGCCCAGCTGTGCTGCCATATCCACCGCGCGTTGCCAGCGGGCGTAGCCATCAGGATGGGCGAAGGTATTGATGGCGATATGCAGTTTGCGGCGGTGCTGGTGGACGAAGGTAACGGCTTCCTGAAGCTTTTTCTCCGTAAAGTTGAGGCCAGCAAAATGGCGGGCGTTGGTATCATCTTTCAGCCCGATATAGACCGCATCGGCCCCATTTTCGATGGCCGCCTTAAGCGCCGGAAGATTTCCGGCTGGGCAGAGCAGCTCCATAATTTATCCTGATGTAGTCGATCGCAAATTTGTTAACGAGCTGGGATTTTAATTAACCCATACGCGACAATTTTTGATTTAAGGCAGCTAATGGCGTATTGATGGCACCAATAATGAGGTACACCTGACGACAGTTTGTTGATTTACGCCGCTATGTTGTGCTTCGGATATGGCAAAATAGCAGGACTATAGCTATCAGGGAGTAAAGCTCGTGCTGGATAAACTGCGTTCACGTCTCGTACAATTTGGTCCATCAATGCTGAGCGTGCCGGTAAAACTGGCCCCGTTCGCGCTTAAACGCCAGGTGCTGGAGCAGGTGCTGAGCTGGCAATTCCGCCAGGCGCTGCAGGACGGTGAGCTGGCGTTCCTGGAAGGGCGCTGGTTAAGCATTGACGTCCACGATATCGGGCTGCGCTGGTTTACCTCTGTTGAGAATGACCAACTGATCGTCCGTGAGTCCGCCGAGGCGGATGTGAGCTTTAGCGCCAGCGCCAGCGATCTGCTGATGATCGCCGCGCGTAAGCAGGATCCGGACACACTCTTCTTCCAGCGCCGACTGGTTATCGAAGGCGATACGGAACTTGGTCTGTACGTAAAGAATTTAATGGATGCCATTGAGCTGGAGCAGATGCCAAAAGCGCTGCGTGTGATGTTGATGCAAATGGCAGATTTCGTTGAGGCGGGGCTGAAAACCCCGCCGGAAAGTAAACACACTTCAGTAGGTGAGCCATGCTGATTCGAGTCGAAATTGGGATTGATGCACCGGGAATCGATGCGTTGTTACGCCGCTCTTTTGCGCGGGATGACGAAGCGCAACTGGTCCACGATCTCCGCGAAGACGGCCTGATTACGCTGGGGCTGGTTGCCACCGATGACGAAGGTCAGGTGGTGGGCTACGTTGCCTTCAGCCCGGTTACCGTTCAGGGCGAAGAGCTACAGTGGGTAGGAATGGCACCGCTGGCGGTTGATGAACACTACCGCGGCCAGGGGCTGGCGCGCCAGCTGGTTTACGAAGGGCTGGACTCGCTCAACGAATTTGGCTATGCCGCCGTGGTGACGCTGGGAGATGCTACGTTCTATGGCCGTTTAGGCTTCGAACCGGCAGCGCATTACGATCTCCGCTGCCGCTGGCCGGGAACGGAATCCGCCTTCCAGGTGCACCGTCTGGCGGATGACGCGCTTAACGGCGTGAACGGTCTGGTTGAGTATCACGACCATTTCAATCGCTTTTAATCAGGCTCTCGCGAAGCGCCTCAAAGGAGCCGTCTCCGGTGACGAGGCGCTCTTTCTGACGCTTCGTCAGCTGCTTAATGCGGTATTCCATTCTGAGCGCCAGCGATCTGTCGCCAACGGGCGCTGAAAAGGCGAGCTGTAATTCCCCTTTCCCCCGCAGCGCTTTGGCACCTTTCCCCGTTTGATGTTGCAGAAAACGCCGCGCCACATCGGTAGTGATCCCGGTGTACAGGGCGTTATCGGCGGTACGAACAAGATAGAGAAACCAGCACACGGTAAACAGATTCAGTATGTTAAGGTGAACGCACCTTAGCATGAGAGAGAGCGAAAATGGAAACTCTGACCACCATTAACCGCTGGCTGGCAAAACAGCATGTCGTCACCTGGTGCGTGTATGACGAAGGTGAAATGTGGTGTGCAAACGCGTTTTATTACTACGATCCCGAGCGTGTCGCCTTTTATGTCCTGAGCGAGGATAAAACCCG
Organism: Enterobacter sp. MEB024; assembly: GCF_030209635.1. Lineage (NCBI taxonomy): Bacteria > Pseudomonadati > Pseudomonadota > Gammaproteobacteria > Enterobacterales > Enterobacteriaceae > Enterobacter > Enterobacter sp. MEB024. The sequence goes on from NZ_JARVRQ010000010.1 coordinate 129,995, forward strand.
TCATGCGCAAATGTCGGGTTCGCAGGCGAAGGTGGCGGGCACGGTGAACGGCCAGCCTAAAACGGTTGCGCTGATTCGTGGCCTGCAATTTAAAGGGGAGATCCGCCGCCTGGACGGAGAAGAGAGCGACGCGCAGCGAAAACGCTACACGCGCCGCTTTCCGGTTGCCATTGCGCTAAAAGCTCCGGTGTGGGAAATCCGCCTTGATGAGCTGAAATTTACCGACAACACCCTGGGCTTTGGCACAAAGCTTCACTGGCTACGCGCCGAGCAGGCGTAGCGCTTCACGGTTAAACGCGGGCAGATCGTCCGGGGTCCTGCTGGTGATCAGCTGGTCTTTGTCGTTCACAACCTCCTGATCGTAAAACTCAGCCCCCGCATTTTTCAGATCGATAACGATCGGTTTCACGGCCGTGAGTTTACGCCCGCGCACGACATCTGCGCTGATGAGCAGCTGCGGACCGTGGCAGATGGCAAAGACCGGTTTGCCCGTCGAGACAAAGTCTCGCGTGAAGGTCACGAACCGTTCATCCCCACGCAGGGAATCCGGTGAATGACCGCCGGGTAACAGCAGGGCATCGAAATCTGACGGGCTGACGTTATCGATGGTTTCATCGATGGTCACGCTGGCTTCGCCCTTATGGCCTTTCACCGTTTTACCCGCCTCTTTCTCAATGGTGATGACCTCATGTCCTGCCTTGCGAAATGCCTCGGCTGGCGAGGTGAATTCTGAATCTTCAAACTCGTCGGTGATCAAGACTGCGATTTTCTTGCCCATGCTTCCTCCGTTGTTTTGGCTTCAGACAGATTTTTCTCCGCTTGTGGTAAATACTTACCTGTAACAGACTTCTAAGTGTGGTCGACGACGCTGAGTTCGCAAACGGACAATTCTGTAAAGGGGAGATGAGATGAGTCAGGTACTGATTACCGGCGCGACCGGGCTGGTGGGCGGACATCTGCTGCGGCTGCTGCTTCAGGAGCACCGGGTTAACTATATTGCCGCCCCGACGCGTCGGCCTCTCGCGGATATCTCCGGCGTCTTTAACCCCCACGACCCGCAGCTTACCGATGCACTGGCGCAGGTACAGGATCCTGTTGATATCGCCTTTTGCTGCCTCGGTACAACGCTGCGTGAAGCGGGCAGTAAAGAGGCGTTTGTGCATGCGGACTACACGCTGGTGGTCGATACGGCGCTGACGGCTAAAAAGCTGGGGGCAACACATTTTGTGGTGATCAGTTCGCTCGGTGCCAATGCCGGGTCACCTTTTTTCTACAACAAGGTGAAGGGCAAAATGGAAGAGGCGCTGATTGCCCAGAAGTGGGAGCAACTGACCATTGTTCGCCCCTCCATGCTGCTCGGGCATCGGGATGAACGCCGTTTTAACGAATCGTTTTTCGCGCCTCTGTTCCGCATCCTGCCGGGTAACTGGAAATCCATTGAGGCAGCGGACGTGGCGCGTGCGATGCTAAAAGAAGGGCTCTCGCCATCGAAGGAGGGCGTGAATATCATCCCGTCGGCAAAACTGCGTGAAATCGCACAGGGCGAGGCGTAAACTCCCCCGGCTAATAACCTACTACTCTCCGGGGAATGCTATGACTGGTCAGTCTTCATCTCAGGCGGCTTCACCTGTTCAATGGTGGAAGCCCGCGCTCTTCTTTCTCGTGGTCATCATCGGCCTCTGGTATGTGAAATGGCAGCCGTATTACGGTAAAGCCTTCACGGCCGCCGAAACGCACAGTATCGGAAAATCTATTCTCGCTCAGGCTGATTCCAGCCCGCTTCAGGCGGCGTGGGATTACGCCATGATCTATTTCCTTGCCGTCTGGAAAGCCGCGGTACTGGGCGTCCTGCTGGGCTCGCTGATTCAGGTGCTTATCCCGCGTCACTGGCTGGTGAAAACCCTCGGTCAGCCCCGCTTTCAGGGTACGCTGCTGGGGACGATTTTCTCCCTGCCGGGCATGATGTGCTCGTGCTGTGCGGCGCCTGTGGCCGCCGGGATGCGTCGTCAGCGCGTCTCGATGGGCGGTGCGCTTGCTTTCTGGATGGGGAACCCGTTGTTAAACCCGGCGACGCTGGTGTTTATGGGCTTTGTGCTGGGCTGGCATTTCGCCATTATTCGTCTGGTGGCCGGGCTGCTGACGGTGCTGGTCGTGGCGACCCTGGTGCAACATCTGGTGAAAGACAAAACCGTAGCGCCTGCGTCAGTTGACGTGGATATCAGCGAACCGCAGGGCGGCTTCTTCGCGCGCTGGGGCAGGGCGCTGTGGCAACTTTTCTGGAGCACCATTCCGGTCTATATCCTGGCGGTTCTGGTGCTGGGCGCGGCGCGCGTCTGGCTGTTCCCGCATACTGACGGGGCTATCGACAACACGCTGCTGTGGGTCGTTGCAATGGCCGTTGCCGGTTGCCTGTTCGTGATCCCAACGGCCGCTGAAATTCCCATTGTTCAGACCATGATGCTGGCCGGGATGGGCACCGCGCCTGCACTGGCGCTGCTGATTACCTTGCCTGCAATCAGCCTGCCGTCGCTTGTCATGTTGCGTAAGTCATTCCCGGCGAAAGCGCTGTGGCTGACCGCGGGGCTGGTGGCGCTGAGCGGGGTGATAGTAGGAAGTATTGCACTGGTATAAAAAAAGCCCGGTAGCGTTACCGCTTACCGGGCTTTCTGTCAGACGTTCTGGTTACTTGATGTAGGTGAAGGCGGTGGTGACGTGTTTCACGCCGCTCACCCGGCTGGCGATATCGGCCGCCGCTTTCCCTTCACGGTCGGTGACCAGACCCAGCAGGAACACTTCGCCGTTTTCCGTTGTCACTTTCACGTTTGAGGATTTCACCTGGTCCGAGCCCAGCAGCTGGGAGCGAACTTTGGTGGTGATCCAGGTATCAGACGACGCGGTACCCAGGCTGATTGGCTGCCCCTGACGGATTTCATTGAAGACTTCCGTGGTGCCCTCAACGCCCATTGCGATCTGTTTTGCGCGGCTGGAGAGTTCGGTATTCGGCGACTGGCCCGTCAGCAACACTTTGCCCTGATAGGCCGTGACGTTGATACGCGCTTCTTTCTTGATTTGTTCGTCTTTCGACAGCGCACTGTTGACGCGCAGCTCCAGCGTACCGTCATCGACCTGTGTCCCTACGGAACGCGGGTCGGTTGCCGCTTTAGTACCAACCGCGGCGGTACCCACGACAGCCGCAGCGATACATCCCTGAAGCAGTAATGCAGACATAAGGACTGCGAGGGTCGATAAAGCCTTCATAAGAACTCCTTAATCATCCTGGTGAGGGAAAAGCGTGTTATCGATCAAATCGCATAAGCAGTTCACCGTGAGCATATGCATCTCCTGAATGCGCGCGCTACGGTGAGAGGGAATGCGGATTTCAACATCCTGCGGCCCAAGCAAACCCGCCAGCTCACCACCGTCATAGCCTGTTAAGGCAACGATAGTCATGTCGCGGGTGACGGCGGCTTCAACGGCTTTGACAATGTCCCGGCTGTTGCCGCGCGTGGAGATTGCCAGCAGAACATCTCCGGCATGACCCAGGGCTCGCACCTGCTTTGCGTAAATCTCATCATGCAGACGATCGTTAGCAATCGCTGTTAAGACCACATTATCGGTATTAAGTGCAATGGCGGGTAAACTCGGTCGTTCTGTTTCAAAACGATTGATCATGCTGGCAGCAAAATGCTGTGCGTTGGCGGCTGAAGTGCCATTGCCACAACAGAGGATTTTGTTGCCGTTGAGCAGGGATTGCACCAGCGTCATGGCGGCACGAGAGATAGCGTCCGGAAGGGCTTCCGCCGCTGCAATCTGAGTCTGGATGCTTTCAGTGAAGCACACTTTAATTCTTTCGAGCACGTTATCCCTTTTAAATCTTAATTATGCGTCTTCGCCAAAAGCGTTTTTCAGCCATTCGATCGCATTGCCGGTGAAGGCTACCACATCGAACCGGCAATCCACAGTATCAAAACTCCCATTATGGCGGGCAAGCCACAAGTGGGCAGTCTGTAATAATTTATGTTGTTTGGCGAACGTCACGCTGGCGGCAGCGCCGCCAAAACGGGAAGACTGTCGGTAGCGAACTTCTACAAACACGATGACCTCACCGTCTTTCATGATGAGGTCGATTTCGCCGCCACGTCCGCGAACGTTAGCGGCGATAAAGTGCAGTCCTTTGCCTTCAAGCCAGCGACGCGCTTTTAATTCCCACGCGTCACCGGTCTCTTTACGGCTTAACTGGCCGGGACGATTTGCCCCTGCTGGTATTTGAGCCATGATAACTTCCTGTTAATCACACAATCCTGAGTGGCCGTCAGATCGCCGGTATTGCCGTTAAGCTCAAAGCCCGGCACCTGACGCATCTGGGTAAAGTGGTTCGCCAGTGCCCAGGCATCGACACCCATGGCATACAGACGTGCCAGAGAGTAGTCGTTGCGGACGGTGCTCAGCGCCTGCTGCATCAGTGCCGGGTTGCTGCCTGCGAGCATGGGAATCTCGCTGTACTGCAGGCCGTCCATCTCCAGACGGAAATCCGGGCCGGCGGTACCTTGCGCGCTGCGTGAACTGGCGTACAGCGTTGCGCCGCTCTGGCTACCGTTACGCATTGCAATCATCGGTTTGATGAAGGCGATTTCCTGCGGGGTGGCAACGATATACGCTGCATCCACTTTACCGCCACCGCTGATCTGCGCGTCGGTAGGTGGCGCAGGGATCGACAGACCGCCAATGGTCACACTCTGCTGCTGCGGCAGGCTTGCGCTGACCGGGCTGCCGTTGAGGGCAATGCCCGCTCCGCCATTGACGCCCGCGCGCAGTTCAGACGCGGAGCCGAATTTCTGCTGCAGCACAATGCCGCCGCCCAACTTCTGCCACTCATCGGCAAAAGCATTAGCAACGCGATCCCCCAGCGTACTGCGTGGGATGAGCAACAGCGGAGCCTGTTTACCCTGCTCGTGAATATGACGCGCCGCATCGCGGGCTTCATCTTCCGGCGACAGCGCGAAGTAGCAAATATTGGCACGGTTCTGAACCTGCTCTGGCTGGTTGAGTGCCAGCACGTTCAGCGTGGTATTGCTCTTCATCAACTCTTCGACATTGTTTTTCAGCAGCGGGCCGACAACGATGCTCGCACCATCCTGTTGAACCTGCGCCAGTACCTGGTCAAGCGGCTTCGAACTGGTGTCGTAGATTTTCAGCTCAGCACCCGGGTTCGCGCTGGTGGTGGCCACCGGCGGTGTTTGCGCGACAGGTTGTGCCGTTTGTTCTGCGGGCTGTGCAGGCTGAACGTTCTGCGGTTGAGGTTGTTCAGACGCGGCGTCAGTCGCCGGAGCTGCTTGAGTTTCAGCCGGCGCTGGCGTTGCCGTCGTAGGGGCCGTTACCGGGTTCTGCATCGTTCCCTGTGCCGGCGTCTGCGCGGTGGTCAGGTCACTGGTTTCAGCGGCGGAAGGGCTGACCACGTCGTTCACGTTTGCCGCCTGTGCTGCCTGGGTCGGTACTGCGCTGCCCGTCACTGGCGTCGTGCCGTTTTTCGCGGCTTCAAAACCCTGCTGAATAGTGCGACCGAATACCGCCGCCTGACCGTTTAAGGGCAGAAGGAGTGCAATCTTGCTGGTCGAGGCCGGCTTAAAGTTCTGCACGTTTACCAGCTGCGTCGGCAGCATTTTCGCGCCCGGATTCTGCGGGTAGCGGGTCTGCCAGTCAGTGATACCGGCTTTCAGCATCTTCGGATCGTTGCGGTTGTTAAACCACATCTGCTGCAGATCCAGCCAGCCCTGCAGGACGTTTTCATCTGCATTGATCACCAGTGCACGCGCCTGCTCCTGCGTCATAGAGGCCAGCGCCTGCCACGTGGCATCGATATTTTTCTGCTTATCAGCCCCGCCGAGCAGAGGCTCCTGGGCGATCAGCGCACGGAGCAGCGTCAGGGAAGGGCGGCCCTGTTCAGCGGTAATGCCCGCCTGCCAGAAGCGAGCCTGCTGATTTTTGTCCAGCGCGCTCACGTCGATATCCCCGAGGATCTTTTTCGCGGCATCGTAATCTTTCAGCGCGACTTTCAGCTCGGCAGAGAGCAGGCTCTGCTCACGACGCTGAACATCATTCAGATCTTTTGGCAACTGGTTGAACAATTCGGCAGCCTGCTGGGTTTTCCCCTCTTTCAGCAGTGCACGAATGGCGAGTAATTGCCAGTTGGTCTTGGTATCATTTGAACTCTGCGACATTTGTTGCAGATAAAAGCCAGAGTCAGCCTGAGCAGAACCCTGCAAATGGGCGGTGCTCTGGTCGGGTGCCTGGGTGCCACAGCCTGCAAAGATCAGGGCTGCCAGCAGGAGCGGCACGCTGCGCGTGGCTTTTTTTCGAAGAAACGTTAACGGTACCATACTGTATCCAGTGATTTTTTTTACGCAATGCTCAATATTAAATCGGCAATACGGACGAAACAATGAAACAACACGAAACGGCAGATAATTCTCAAGGCCAGCTCTATATTGTACCTACTCCTATCGGGAATTTATCTGATATTACCCAACGTGCGCTTACCGTATTGCAGGCTGTTGATTTAATTGCCGCTGAAGATACCCGACACACAGGCTTACTGCTCCAGCACTTCGCCATTAGCGCGCGTTTGTTCGCGTTACACGATCACAATGAGCAACAAAAAGCCGAAACGCTGGTGGCGAAGCTGAAAGAGGGGCAGAACATTGCCCTGGTCTCCGATGCGGGTACGCCGCTGATTAACGATCCCGGCTACCATCTGGTGCGTACCTGCCGTGAAGCCGGGATCCGCGTGGTGCCGCTGCCTGGCCCATGTGCGGCTATCGCGGCGCTGAGCGCTGCGGGTCTGCCTTCCGACCGCTTCTGCTATGAAGGTTTCCTGCCTGCCAAATCCAAAGGCCGACGCGACGTGTTAAAAGCGCTGGAAGCTGAACCGCGCACCCTGATTTTCTACGAATCTACGCATCGCCTGCTGGAAAGCCTGGAAGATATGGTGACCGTCTGGGGGGAAGCCCGCTACGTGGTGCTGGCACGCGAGCTGACCAAAACCTGGGAAACCATTCACGGCGCACCGGTAGGAGAACTGCTGGCGTGGGTGAAGGAAGACGAAAACCGCCGCAAGGGCGAGATGGTGCTGATTGTCGAAGGACATAAGGCGCAGGAGGACGCATTGCCTGCCGATGCGCTTCGTACACTTGCGCTGCTGCAGGCTGAACTGCCGCTCAAGAAAGCGGCTGCGCTGGCGGCAGAGATCCACGGCGTGAAGAAAAACGCACTGTATAAGTATGCGCTGGAGCAGCAGGCGTAATATATCGGCCCGGCAATCACGCCGGGCCAGTTTATTTTACTTCGCGGGAATGGCCTCGTACACCAGCGTTTCCAGCGGCTGCAGCGTAATCACCACGGCCTTTTGATACTCTCCTGGTACGCTTGTGTTACTGCCGTACACGGCGTTCAGACTGAACTGCGCCATGCCCCCTGTCGGGATTTCAAAGTCTTTTGCCAAATCCAGATAATAGCTTTGCGGCTTGTCTGACGGGTTTCGCAAGCCCAGAATGGCTTTGTCTTTGCTCCAGGAGGCCCAGCCGTAAACCTCAAGCGCCGTCGGGTCGCCACCGATCCAATGCGTATCCACCAGCACGCTGGTGTTATTTCGCGCCCATTTTGCTGCCTGCGCCAGGGTGTCCCATTTCACCTTATTCAGCATTGATGGCGTGATATATAACTCCTGCAGTTGCGTCCCTGTGGCGAAGTAGCTCCAGACCTGATCGGCAAAATCGCTGTCCGTTTGCACCTTCTCCAGTCCGTAATAGGCATTTTCCGCGCTGACTATCCCGTGGTACATCAGCGAGTTCAGCGGGAACAGTGGGCCTTTACGCACAATAGAGCGGTATGTTTCAGCATCGCGGTAGGTCATCCACTGCTGTACCGGCGTGCCGGGGCCGTAAAGGTTGATGTCATCCCCCTGACGCCAGATGGAGTCGGCATAGAACAGCCAGGACGGGCTGGCGTCGGTACCGGTTGTCAGGTTGATAAACAGATTGGGGTTTGCGCTGCGCATGTTATGCAGCAGGGCGATAGACGCATCAAAATCGGACGCGAACTGGCTGCCAGTAATATGCGAGTTGGCGTTACCCATCCCGTCGAGCTTAAACGAGGTGATATGTTCGTTTTTAATCAGCTTGATGATCTGCTCATTGAAGTTTTTGAAGTAGCGCGGGCCCGAGAGAGCCAGCTTCCCGTCTACCGTTTCAAAGCCGTATTCTTTGGCGTGGGAGACGCGAATATCGCGCGGCTTATTATAACCTCCCCACGGTGAGAGCCACAGCCCGACGGAGCTGTGCAGACTGTCCGCTTTTTCCCTGACCTTACCAAAGCCGTGGCTGAAGGCCGGGCCAAACAGCCAGCGTCCGGTACGATCGTCCCAGCCATCGTCCAGCAGGAATGCATCCAGCGCCACGCCGCGTCCGGTGATAAATTCTTTATTCCACTCATCCATCCGCCCCAGCACATCCTGTTCGGTGTAGGGGTTAAAGAAGCCGATATCCATCCAGCTGTTGTAGTGCAGATAGGGTTTGTACGCCCGTGGACGCACGGCGTCGATAAACTGGTTTACGCTACGGCGCAGCTGGCTGGTTTCAGGGAACGTACCAAAGTAGGTGGTAAAGCTGACCGGCGCGTCGGGCTGAACCGGCGTTTTCAGCTCCACGTTCAGATTGGTCGTCGCTTCATAGGCATACGTATTAACGATGGGCTTATCCGGCAGGATAAAGAACGAATCAGCAATAATGGGCGAGCTGTTGATGGCGCCATCAACGTACGGTGCCTGAGACTGTTTTTTCGTCGGGAAGAAGGTGATTTTCGCCACCTCTCGCGGCTGGCCGACGGCCGCAATGGTGTAATCAATACTGGCATATTTTCCCTTCACCAGATTCAGCTTCACCGTCACGTTAAAATCCGGACGGGTGAAATCAATGACAATCGCGTTGGCCTGTTTTTCTACATGCTTAATTGTAAAATCTGCGGTGTGAATTTTGGTCTCATCCGGCAGGGTCAGAAAGAACAGCTCCTGCGGCGTGAGCGGATGGTTAGCCGTTTTGTCTTTCACTACCACCGTTGAACTGGCGTCATCAAACGAGAGGGCAATGGAGTCGTTATCGAGCGCGTATTGCGCTGCCGCCGCGCCATGAGAAACACACAAGGCAAGCATCGAGAGTGTGAGCACTTTTTTCATCAGGGTAAGATCCTTATTAGTAATGCTTCAGCATTCGGGTGATGGACTGCTCCAGCCAGTAGCGCTGGGTGCCGAAATTAATGCGCAGGTAGTGTTCGCCGTTTTGGACGTAGTGGCTGCCATCTTCGAGGACGACGCCAGCCTGATGGGCGAAATGTCGGGTCAATTCAGTGGCGCTACGTTCATCTGCGCTGACGTCAACCCAGGCCAGATACGATGATTCCGGGTTCATCATTTTCCAGGCCGGGAAGTGGGTCTGGATGGCCTCTGCCAGATAGCCAGCGTTACGGCGCAGATAACCATTCAACGCGTCGAGCCATGGCAGACCATGCTGGTAGGCAAGAATAATTCCCCATATCCCGAATATATTGGGTGAGGTGATGGCGTTCTTCTCAAGCTGGTGGCGAAAGCGCTGGCGCAGGGTGGCATCCGGAATGATGGCGTAGGAGGTTTTCAGCCCGCCAAGGTTGAACGCTTTATTCGGGGAGGTCAGCAGGATCAGATTGTCCTGCGCCGCGCAGCCGGATGCCAGACAGCTGACGAAATGACCGTCCAGAATATGTTCGGCGTGGACCTCATCAACCATCAGAAGTGTGCCGTAGCGTTGACAGAGGTCTGAAACCTGGCGTATCTCATCGGCGTGCCAGATCCTGCCGGAAGGGTTATGCGGCGAGCAGAAGAACCACAGTTTTGGACGGTATGTTCTGAGCTGTTCTTCCACCAGATTAAAATCAAGCTGGTAGCGATTTTCCCTCACGCTCAGTGGGTTTGCCAGTATCGCTACCCCCTGACGCTGGGCGGCCATGGCAAACGGATCGTACACCGGTGTGTTCATCATCACCGTGTCGCCAGGTTTACAAAACGCCTGAACCGTATAATGCAGCGTGGAGACGGTACCGTACGTCAGCGTGATCCACGATTTATCGACGTCAACATGATGTCGTTCGCGCTGGAAGGCGATAACCGCATCGTAAAATTCGTCAAAGCACCAGGTGTAGCCGAAGGTGCCATGCTCCACGATGCGCTGGAAACCTTCTGTCACGGCAGGTGGGGAGGTGAAATCCATATCGGCAATCCACAGCGGGATAAAACCTTCAGGCACATCACCAAAGCGCGAGCGAACAAAGGCGTGATCCCATTTTCGACACCGGTCGCTTTTACGCTCAATGATTTCGTCAAAATTAAACACCACAACCCCCTGTTAAATTAAGGCTTCAATGCCGGTTTTTACGCTTTGCACCTGCGGGCCGATGATCACCTGGACGCTGTGCGCATCCAGCACCACAACCGACAATGCACCGGCCTCTTTTAACGCCTGCTGGTCGATGAGACTCATGTCTTTCACCACCAGACGCAGCCGGGTAATGCAATTATCAAGCGACTCGATGTTCTCTTTACCGCCGAGCGCACGCAGGATAAGCCCATGATCGTATTTCGATTTTCCGCGTGCCCGGGTATTGGCCTCGACGGCTTGCTGTGCACCCTGGGTGTCCACTTCACGGCCCGGCGTTTTAATATCGTGTTTGAGGATGTACCAGCGGAAGACGAAGAAGTAGAGGGCAAACCAGGCAATGCCTACCGGGAATACCAGATACCATTTGGTCGACATTCCTTGCATGACCCCGAAGATAAGCAGATCCAGAATGCCGCCGTCGGTGTTGCCGATGGTCACCCCCAGCAGAGCCATGACCATCAGGGCCAGGCCCGACATCACAATATGGAAGGCGTAAAGGGCAGGAGCGATAAACAGGAACAGGAATTCAATTGGCTCGGAGATCCCGGTGACGACGGAGACCAGCACGCCGGAGAGCAGCAGGCCTTTAATCACCGGGCGGTTTTCCGGGCGGGCCGTGCGATAGATGGCGTATGCCACCGCCGGTAAGCCGAAGATAAAGGTCGGCATAAAGCCCTGCGACAGGAACGCGGTAACGTGCGGGCTGAACGGCAGACCCGCTTTCAGTTCGGCGTAGAAAATGTTCAGCGCCCCGGCGACTTCATGACCATTGACCATTTCAATACCGCCCGCGGGCGTGAAGCGCACCATCGCCAGCAAAATATGGTGCAGGCCAAAGGGTTTGAGCAGTAGTACCCCCACGCCGTAGAGGAACGGGCCGAACACGCTGGTGCTCTGGATAATATGGCCAATCCCGGTAATGCCCAGCGCAACATACTCCCACAGCAGGGGAATAAACAGCCCCACCAGTGAGAGGGTGAGGGCGGTGATAATCGGCACAAAACGAATGCCGCTAAAGAAGGCGAACGCGTCGTGTAAAACGGTGTCCTGAAAACGTTCGTGCAGGAAAAAGGTAATGACCCCAACCACGATACCGCCCAGCACACCCATCTCCAGGGTTTGAATGCCCAGCACCATCGATTGCCCGACTTGTCTCATGGAGGCGGCATCGGCAAGCTGGTGGGTCGCAATCAGGTAATAATTGATGCTCATGTTCATCAGCATATAGCCAACAAACCCGGAAAAAGCGCCCACTGCTTTGTTGCGTCTGGCCAGCCCCATTGGGATCGCCATGGCAAACATGAGGGGAAGATAGGTAAAGGCGAAGCCGCCGACCATGGCAATAAAGCCAAAGGTGAGCTGAGTTAATTCGCCGCCCAGAAAGGGGAAACTTTTGAGGGTGGAGGGGCTGGTAACAGAACTACCGATACCCAGCAATAACCCCATAAAGGCCAGAAGGGAGACCGGGAACATAAAGGTCTTTCCCAGGCTCTGAAAAAACTCCCACGCTTTCGATTTAAACGACTTTTCCTGTGTCATGTAGGGACTCCTCGGAATTATTTATCGTAATGGAAGGCGCTGTCTGGCTTAAGGACGCGCCTTCATATTTGCGAGGCTTATAGTTATTTTTGAGTTATTGATGTTCTATGCGATGAGATCAGGCTTCCGCCGGGAGCAGCAATCGGTTCGCCGAGCCGCACACGGTGATTTTGCTTCTGACCACGTCTTTCATGGCATCCATGCCAACCCGCATGTAGAAACGCGGATCGTTGCCCTGCGGGTTCTCAGCAAACCAGGCCTTAACGGCGCCAGAGAACGCAATTTTTAGCTCGGTTGCCACGTTCACTTTGCAGACGCCCAGCTCTATGGTGCGGCGAACATCGTCATCCGGCACATCACTCGCCCCGTGCAGCACCAGCGGTACGCTCACCACGTCGCGGATTTCAGCCAGCCGCCGGAAGTCGATTTTTGGCCGTTTGGTATAAAGACCGTGGGCGGTTCCGATGGCCACAGCCAGGCTGTCGACGCCGGTCAGCGCAACGAAGCGTTTCGCTTCCTGCGGGTCGGTCAGAAACGCGCTTTCAGCGTCCACGCTCATGTCATCTTCCACGCCGCCCAGGCGGCCCAGTTCGGCTTCAACGCTGCAATCGTTGAGGTGGCAGAAGTCGACCACTGATTTCACCAGCTTTACGTTTTGCTCAAACGGATAGTGGCTGCCGTCGATCATCGCGCTGCGCACACCCGCGTTAACTTTGCGACGAATGTCGTCGAGCGATTCGTGATGATCGAGGTGCAGCGCCAGCGGCATGTCGTAAGTGGTGGAGTACGCGCTGCACAGGGCGTAGATCTCTTCCAGGGCAATGTGCTTAAAGGTGCCCGGCGTGCCCGCGAGGATCACCGGCGATCGCATTTCACTACACACTTCGAGGATCGCCTGGATCGTCTCCGCGTTATGGATGTTGAACGCCGGTACGGCGTAGCCTTTCGCCTGGGCGTCCAGCAGAAGATATTTTGTCGAAATAATACTCATGATCGGATCCTCTCAAGCCTGCCACGGATGAATAACGACGCCCTGCACGACACGGTTAACCGTGCCGCTGGCGGACGGTGTATCCGGGGTATTGCCCACACGAAGTGACTGAGACAGAGCAAAGACCTGGGCGTACATCAGGAAGCAGAAGACCTGCTCCATATCGATAAACGTGCGGGCAGGGGGCAGCAGGATATGCGGGCCAGCCTCAACGACCGGATCGGTTTCGGCGGCAATGGCCACCACGCGCATGGCCTGACGATCGCGGCGCAGCTCAGCAAGCAGATCCAGATCGTACAGCCGCGTATACGGATGGCTGGAGACAAACACCACCACCAGCGTTTCGCGATCCACCAGCGATTTAGGACCATGGCGGAAACCGGTTGGGGAATCGTAGAACGCCGCCAGCTTGCCTGCCGTCAGCTCCAGCACCTTCAGCGCCGATTCACGAGCGGCCCCCTGCAGACCCCCGCTTCCCAGATAGACGATCCTTTTCCACGGATCGTTGCCAAAGACGCTCTGACTGAAATCGCCCAGTGACGTGAGGATCGTCTGGCAGCGATCGGCCACATCGCGGAAGGTATGGCTGTTGATCGTCTCCGGGGCGAAGACTGCCAGGCAGCTTGCCATCATGGTGGTAATGCTGCTGGTCATCGCGAACCCGCGATCGTGTGTTTCGGCAGGCATCAGCAGCGCATACGCGTTATCGCTGTTTACCGCAGTCTGATAAAGGCTTCCCGCCTCATTACAGGTGATCGACAGGTGGTAGCACTCCGGCACACACTGGTTTGCCAGTTCAACGGCGGCTACGCTTTCCGGACTATTGCCGGAGCGGGCAAACGACACCAGCAGCAGCGGGTGTGCGGCGCTCAGGTAGTCCATCGGATTCGTGACCAGATCGGTCGTCGGTATGGCGGTAATGTTTTTCCCGGTGTGGCTGGCGAGCCAGGGCGAAATGATGTCGCCGATAAAGGCCGAGGTGCCTGCCCCCGTCAACACGATCCGCAGCTCGCGCTTGCGCAGCAGCGGCGTCAGGAAGTTATCGATCGACGCGCGCAGGTTATCGATATTGTTGAGTGAGCGGATCCAGCTGGCGGGTTGCTGGCGGATCTCTTCTTCGGTCCATGTGCCGGTGGTGGCGGTAGTGTTGGTTTCTGACATAACTTCAGTCCTTAGTCGTGTGAATTCCACATCAGACGCTGGCAAACGTGTCGCTATCTTTCGTTTCGTTTCACTTGTTCACTTAAGCAGTTAAATAAAATCTATAGAAAAGAAATCGAAAGTTCAATGAAAGAAAAGAAATAAAACGAAAAGTGTGATCGGCAAAGAAAAGGCAATGATTAAGGAAAGGAAAAGAAAGACCTTGCGATCGCTTGCCGCAAGGCCCAACAACGAGACAATGAAAGGTCTAAAGGGGGAGAGCCAAACCCTGGATCCAGATCTGCTGAAGGTATAAGCCTTCATCCAGCGCAATCATATTGGCACGCTTGCCCGGTTTTAATGAACCGAGCTGGTGATCAATACCCAGCAAGCGGGCAGGGTGCAGCGAGGCCATATGGATCGCATCCGCTGGCGTTATTCCCGCCTGCGCCACCATATTGCGCACGGCGGCATCGAGAGACAGCGTGCTGCCTGCAAGCCCACCGGAAGCGGTGCGTACCACCCCACCGTGCATGTTGACCTCGTCGCCACACAGCCTGTAACGTCCGTCGGGCATCCCTGCGGCCTGCATGGCATCGGTAATCAGAACGATCCGCTCTTTGGCACAGCAGGCGCACAGCCGCAAAGCGCCCGGGTGAACGTGATGCCCGTCGGCAATCAGTTCCAGCCATGCCCGCGGGTCCGTCAAACCTGCACCGACCATACCGGGTTCACGATGATGGAGCCCGGTCATGCCGTTATAACAGTGCACCAGCCCATCAGCGCCCGCCTCGAAAGCGGCAAGCGTTTGATCGTACGTCGCGGCGCTGTGGCCGAGCATGACCCGTATCCCACGCTGCTTAAGGTGGCGAATGGCCTGCAACGCACCGGGTTTCTCCGGTGCCAGAGCGACAACCCTGAGGGTGTGTTGCGATACTTCTATCAGCGAGTCCAGTTCGCTGACATCCAGCTCACGAAACAGCGCAGGCGGATGTGCCCCTTTGTTCTGTGGCGTAAAATAGGGACCTTCAAGATAGCTGCCCAGTATCTGCGCGCCGGGCCCCCCGGACATACAGCACCGGGCGATGCGTGCGAGCGCCCGGTGGACAGTCTCCAGCGGTGCGGTGACGGTCGTCGGTAAAAAAGCCCCTGTGCCTTCACGCGCTTTATGCATCGCCAGCGTGTCCAGCACCTCTGGGGCATCATCCATCACGTCCACACCCGCGCCACCGTGAACGTGGGTATCGATATACGCCGGGCAAAGCTGGTCGGCATCCCGGGCATGCACGCCAGCTGGGATCGGCTCGATGGCGGTGATAATTCCGCTCTCCATGCGTAGCTGGTGATCCTCCAGCCAGCCCTGCTCGGTCAGCAGACGACGCGCGCGCAGTACCTGGCTCATATCCCTTCCTCAGCGGGGGCTTCCTCACGACAGCGCCCCAGCTCATCCACCAGGCTGGTCAGGCCGCGATGCCCGCATTCCAGGGCCTGCAGACGAAAGGCTTCGCTGCTTAACCCGTCGCGCTCCAGTACCATCTCAAGCAACAGCTGCAGGTTTGTACCGGTAATCACTTCGCTGCCGGGTCTTTTCATGGCGAGTGTTGATGCCACCCGGAACGGCGTCCCCCCGAGCAGATCGGTGAGAAACACAATATCGTGCTGTCCGTCCAGTTCACTGACTGCCTGTTCAAGCTGCGCGGTCAGCCGCGCGGTGGTGGAGCTTTCAGGAAAATCGATGGCGATAAACTGCGGCTGCTCGCCGAGGATTTGCTTCATCGCCTGTTCAAGCCCGCTGGCAAACCCGCCGTGACCCGTCAAAATAATGCCTAACATTGCGACCTCTTTGCTTTACAGGAAGTGACAGAACTTACCGACAACCCCCAGCACAACGGTGATACCGATCAGGCGCAGTGGGGTCCAGCCGCGACGAACCAGCCAGAACATGGTCAGGGTATAGACCAGCGGCAGGAAAGCGGGCATCAGTTTGTCGATAACGTCGGCTTGCAGCTTGACCACCGCATCCCCGGCCTTGATTTCAAGCGTGGTGTTGAGACGTACGTAGGTTGCCACCAGCGCGCCAATGACCGTCATCCCCACGATGGAAGCCGCGTGGCCGACCTTTTTGGTATTGGCTTTAATCAGCGGGATGGCTGCCACACCCATCCGGTAGGCGTAATGTGCCAGGCCAAAACGCAGGCCAAGATGCACTACGTTAAACAGCACAATAAAGACCACCGCACCCAGTATGGAGCCTTGCAGGGCAAGGCTTGCGCCGATCCCGCCGCAAATTGGCAATAGCGTAAGCCAGAACATGGCATCGCCAATGCCGCCAAGCGGTGCCCCCACGGCGATCTTGGTGCTCTGGATACTGTTGACATCCTGCTTGGAGCGCTCCATCGCCAGGATGATGCCAATGACAAATGTCACCAGAAACGGATGCGTATTGAAGAAGCCCATATGGCCTTTCATGGCGCGGGCCAGATCCCGCTTGTTGGTATGGATCTTTTTCAGCGCGGGCAGCAGGCCATACAGCCAGCCGGAAGCCTGCATACGTTCATAGTTAAACGAGGCCTGCAGCAGCATCGAACGCCAGGCGACACGGTTAATATCCTTTTTCGTCAGCTCGGCACCAATATGTTGATCTTCATAGACGTTTTCATTCACGCCCGTGAGCAGCGTCTCTTCGTGGTCAGAAACGCCAGGCAGCGTAGTTTGATTAGATGCCATCTTCGAATTCCTCTTTCTGGGCTGCAGGTGTCGCCGGTTCAGGCGATTTACGCATCAGGTCAATCAGCGCCATTGCCAGCGCAGCCGCGGCAATCGCCAGCACCGGCAGTTTCAACCAGGCTGCGGCAACAAAGCCGATGATAAAGTAAGGGATATAGACGTTTTTCATCATGATTTTCAGCAATACGGCGAAGCCAATTGCGGGCATGATGCCGCCGGCGACGCCGAGGCCGTCAATCAGACGTTCCGGCAGCACATCAATGGCGGTTTTCGCGTGTTCAGCGCCAAAGTAGATCGGCAGGAAGGCACACAGAAAATAGAAGATACCGAGCGCCAGCAGTGCCAGATAGTTGACCCTTTCGATGCCGTTCGTGTCCGCATTGGCTGCCATGCGGTCACAGCGGGACATCACCCCGGACATGACGGAGAACAGGAAAGTGATCCCCATCTGTACCGCAACCGCAAACGGGACGGCGACCCCAACGGCGACATCCGGCTTCACACCGGTGCTGATCGCAAACGTGGTGCCGACAATCGTGCCGATAATGACGTTTGGCGGTTGCGCGCCGGCCAGCGGAGCCAGCCCCATCCAGACCAGCTCCAGCGTACCGCCCGTTAAAATACCGGTGTGCAGATCGCCCAGAATGAGGCCAACCAGCGGCCCGAGCACCACCGGGCGGTGCATGTGTGTTAACCCGTTAAACATATCCAGGCCCGCGATAAAGGCGAGAATGCCCAGCGCGAATGCCTGCAAGAGACTAATTTCCATTGTGAATCCCTCAGAGCAGTTTAAAGAGATCCAAAGCAGTCTCAGTCGGAACACCCTGAACGAAGCATTCCACTCCGGCGGCTTTCAGGCCGTTAAATGCGGCGATATCGTTCGCATCGACAGAGACCGTTTTGGCAATTTGTTTTTTGCCACTGGCGTAATGCAGGTTTCCTACGTTGATACGGGTGATGGGCACGCCGCCTTCGACCAGCGTCAGAAAATCCGCGGGTGATTTGCAGACCAGCAGAATTTTCTGGCGCTCGGCAGCGCGATGAATGTTGTCGATCACTTTTTGCAGCGACCAGAAACGCACGGCGATCCCTTCTGCGAGCACCATCTCCATCAGGTTTTGTTGAACCGGATCCTCAGCGACGTCATCATTAGCGACCAGCACCAGGTTGGCCCCCGCAAACCCAACCCATTGCACACCTACCTGACCGTGGATCAGGCGTTCATCGATGCGGCATAAGACAATGTTTGGCATAGCGCTTTCCTCTTTTTAATTATGCGTTTTGAGTCGTTACGCCTTCGCAGGCGGCATGGTACTGCTGGAGTATGTCCTGAATGTGGTCGAGGATGAGGTCCCGTGGTGTCGACTTGAGAGCACCCTCGCGAACTTTGCTGTACTGCAACGGCAGGTACTGGCTGATCAGCGGCAGCGGGATCGGTTCGTCTGCCAGGTTGCGTACCAGTCGCGCAAAGGCTTCGTCAATCTGGCTGTCCGGCCAGTAATAGCGCACCCGATCGGAGTAGCTATACCCGCGTGCCAGGCGTCGCGCATTGCCATCACCGTGATAATGGCTTTGCCAGTATTCGGGGCGATCGAGCATCACGTTTTCCAGGACATGACGCAGGCCCGAACAGGCTTTTGCAGGCAGCAACTCTTCTTCAATGGCGGCCAGCGAGAACAACGCTTCACGCAGGGCAAAGGTCAGTGCCGGGCCAACTTTGAGGATGGCGAAGTGATCTTTCACCAGCTGGCGCAGCGCCTGCGGTGTCTGGTAGTCGGTAGAGTGCGCTTCAAATATCAGCGTGTCGTAAGCTTCAACCATATGACTCAGGGCGACGGCGTTTTGGGATTGATAGTCACACACATGTGCGTGGTCAAACTCAACGCCAGGCTGAACCACCAGGCCAATAATGCGTGGCCAGATGTCGCTTAACCCTTCTTTCTCGAACGCGTGGCGGTGAGCTTCAAGGGTGGCACGCGCGGCTTCTGGGGTCGTGACGGCAAGCTCGGTGAGCGTTTCATGCGCGCCGCCCGGAACCGGCACTTCCGTACCGATGACATAGACCAGGTCAGCGACATCAGCGTGCGCCAGGCTGGTTTTCTCCGCAATTTTCGCCAGGCGCGCCGCGCGCTCGGCAACGATGGCGTCGGTTAACGGTACTGGATCGTCTTCGCAGGACATGCTGCAGTCGAGGTGGATCTTTTTAAACCCGGCGGCGACATAGCTTCTGATCAGATCTTCGGCATTCGCCATCGCCTGCCGGGCAGGCAGGTTTTGCCAGCGGTTTGGCCCTAAATGATCGCCACCGAGGATCAGTTGCGATGTCGGGAAACCAAGGGATTCCGCCAGCTTACAGACGAACCCGTGAAAATCGGCGGGTGTCATACCGGTGTAACCGCCAAATTGATCCACCTGATTAGAGGTGGCTTCAATCAGCAGCGGCGTGTGATGCAGTTGGGCGTAACGAATTGCGGCTTCAAGTACCAGTGGATGTGCGGAACAAACGGCATAAATCCCGTTCGCATTCCCCCGTTTATGTTGTTCCACCATTTCTGTCAGATGTTTCACTTTCCTCTCCATTTCGGATGGTGATGGTTTTTCATCTTTCGTTTTGTTTCATTTAATCCTGCATCATGGTGGTATAAAAATAAAACGAAAGATAATAGTTTTCCGATCTGTTTCACAAAAGAAACATAATGAAAGGTTTCAGCGACGAGAGTGTGCGCTGACTGGAAGCAGGCAGGGCTTGCATTCCCATAAAAGAAAGGCCTTAATAGACAAAACGAAATGAAACGAAAGACCATTTATTAAGGAGCTCGCATGAGCAGCACCGATTCATCCGCGGAGAAGCGCGTCACCGGCACCAGTGAAAGGCGAGAGCAGATCATTCAGCGGTTGCGGGCACAGGGAAGCGTGCAGGTTAACGATCTTTCTCATTTATATGGCGTTTCCACGGTGACGATCCGTAACGACCTGGCGTTTCTTGAGAAGCAGGGCATTGCCGTTCGTGCTTATGGCGGAGCGCTGATTTGTGAAGGCAATGCGCCTGGCACTGAACCCTCCGTGGAGGACAAAAGTTCGCTCAATACTGCAGTTAAGCGCAGTATCGCGCAGGCGGCCGCCGCGCTGGTGAAGCCGGGTCATCGCATCATTCTGGATTCCGGGACCACGACGTTTGAAATCGCCCGTATGCTGCGTCAGCACACGGATGTGATTGCCATGACCAACGGAATGAACGTGGCGAATGCATTACTGGAAGCGGAAGGGGTGGAGCTGCTGATGACCGGTGGGCACTTGCGCCGCCAGTCGCAATCCTTTTACGGCGACCAGGCAGAGCAGTCCTTACAGAATTACCACTTTGATCTGCTTTTTCTGGGGGTCGATGCCATCGACCTCGATCGCGGCGTCAGTACCCACAATGAAGATGAAGCCCGACTGAACCGACGGATGTGCGAGGTGGCAGAGCGTATTATCGTGGTCACTGACTCCAGCAAATTTAACCGTTCGAGCCTGCATAAAATCATCGATACCCAGAGAATCGACATGATTATCGTCGATGAAGGGATTCCGCCTGAGAGCCTGGAAGGGCTGCGTAAGAGCGGGATAGATGTGGTGTTGGTGAAGGGCTAAGTTGCCCCCCTCTCTTTGGGAGAGGGGGAAAACGATCACGTCACCGGTGCCGGGTTAAACACCGCCAGCTGGTTATGTAATCCCCATTGATCGGAGAACGTCTTCTTACGGCCGCTTGCCACGTCCAGAATGAAGTGGAACAGCTTCCAGCCGACATCCTCAATACTCTCTTCGCCAGTGGCAATGGTGCCCGCGTTGATGTCCATTAGATCATACCAGCGGTTTGCCAGCTCGGTACGGGTGGCCATTTTAATCACCGGTACCGCCATCAGCCCGTACGGCGTGCCGCGCCCGGTGGTAAAGACCTGTACCGTAATGCCGGATGCCACCTGCTGTGTGCCACAGACGAAGTCGCTGGCAGGGGTCGCGGCGTAAATCAGGCCGCGTCTGGTGGGGCGCTGGCCCGGGGAGAGCACTTCAACAATGGCGCTCTGGCCGGATTTGGCAATCGAGCCGAGGGCTTTTTCCACCACGTTCGCCAGACCGCCCTTTTTATTGCCCGGAGAGGGGTTGGCGCTGCGATCGGTTTGTCCCATGTCGAGATAGTTATCGTACCAGGCCATCTCCTCAAGCAGGCGTTTGCCCACCTCTTCATTGATGGCGCGTGGGGTGAGCAAATGGATGGCATCACGCACTTCGGTCACTTCGGAGAACATCACCGTGGCGCCACAGCGGACAAACAGATCCGAGGCATAGCCCACCGCCGGGTTCGCCGTGACGCCTGAAAACGCATCGCTGCCGCCGCACTGGGTGCCTATCACCAGCTCTGACGCCGGGCAGGTCTCGCGCTGGCGCTGGTTCAGTTTTTCCAGATGGCGATCCGCCACCTGAAGGATATCGTCAACCATTGAACGGAATCCGACGTGATGCGCATCCTGTAAACGAACAATGCTGGCCTCGTCGACCGGAATGGCATTCACATCTTCGGTGCCCTGCAGCAGACGCTCTGGCTGCAGCTTTTCGCAACCCAGACCAATGACCATCACTTCGCCACCGAAATTCGGGTTCAGGGCGATATTATGGATGGTACGAATCGGTACCACGGCCGCCGGTGCATTGATGGCCACGCCGCAGCCGTACAGATGGTTCAGACCCACCACGCCGTCGACATTCGGGTATTTCGGCAGCAGGTCGCGCTCAATGATTTTCACCACGTAATCCACCACGCCTGCCACACAGTGCACGCTGGTGGTGATACCGAGCAGATTCTTGGTGCCTACGCTGCCGTCCGCATTCCTGTACCCTTCGAATGTGTACCCTTCCAGCGGGGGCAGTGGCTCAGGAACCCGGGTGGCCAGGGGTAGCGTGTTCAGCGGCGGCGCTTCGGGTAGCTCAACCAGCGACTCCTCAATCCAGCTCCCCTGAGGAATAGCGCGAACCGCATACCCGATAACTTCGCCATACCGCACGATTTCACCGTGGGCCGGGATATCCACCAGGGCGACTTTATGCCCCTGCGGAATATGTTCAGTCAGCTCCAGCCCATCCGGGAAACGAGTTCCCGCTTTTAGACCGTTGTCGTTAACAATTATCGCCACATTATCCGTGTCGTGAACTTTGATATAGAACGCCGTCGGCGACGCTTGTCGAATTTCAATGTCGGCCATTGTTCAATATTCTCCAGCAAAATGTCTGATAGTGAATGCAGCCAGGGGATGTTTATTTTCTTATCGCAGAAATAAAGACGCGGCTTGAGTCAATAAAGAATGTCAGGAGACGAGATATCAAAATGTGATCCCGATCGCTCCTTAAAACCGGCGCAGATGCCACCCGGCCAGCAATGCCTGATTCTGTGCATCAGCGCCCATCGCGTTGTGCATATGCTCAAAATATTATCAAAACACGCCGCAATGCTTGAGCATTAAAACAATGTGCTGTCATGACGTGAGGATTATACTGAATGACGATTTTATAACGCCTAAATTAAGTCAGGAAATAAATATTACGCTGACGCTGCGTCTGAAAATATAAATATGAACCTGAATAAGACTGCGGAATTAAAAAGGTAAACGCGATGAATAATGATATCTTCCCGAATAAGTTTAAAGCGGCCCTCGCGGCGCACCAGATCCAGATTGGCTGCTGGTCCGCGCTGGCAAGCCCCATCAGCACCGAAGTACTGGGCCTGGCCGGTTTCGACTGGCTGGTGCTGGACGGCGAACATGCGCCGAACGATATCAGCACCTTTATTCCGCAGTTAATGGCGCTCAAAGGGAGCCATAGCGCGCCGGTGGTTCGCGTCCCGACCAACGAGCCGGTAATCATCAAACGTCTGCTGGATATTGGGTTTTACAACTTCCTGATCCCGTTTGTGGAAACGGAAGAGCAGGCGGTGCAGGCCGTGGCGTCAACACGTTATCCGCCGGAAGGGATCCGCGGGGTCTCCGTTTCCCATCGTGCCAACATGTTTGGCACCGTCCCGGACTACTTCACACAGTCCAACAGCAACATCACCATCCTGGTACAGATTGAGAGCCAGCAGGGGGTCGATAACGTCGACGCTATCGCTGCCACCGACGGTGTGGATGGCATCTTCGTTGGCCCAAGCGATCTTGCTGCGGCATTCGGCCATCTGGGCAATGCGGGTCATCCGGAGGTGCAGCGCGCTATTCAGCACATCTTTGCCCGTGCCAACGCACACGGCAAACCGTGCGGCATTCTGGCGCCGGTTGAGGCTGATGCCCGCCGCTATCTGGAGTGGGGCGCGACCTTCGTTGCCGTCGGTAGCGACCTCGGCGTATTCCGCTCGGCCACGCAGAAGTTAGCGGACGCCTTTAAAAAATAACCATCATTGAGGAAACGAATTATGACGCTGAAAGTGGGTTTTATTGGCCTTGGAATCATGGGTAAACCCATGAGTAAAAACCTCATCAAAGCAGGTTACTCCCTGGTGGTTGCAGACCATAATCCGCAAGCCGTGGCCGAGGTGATTGCCGCAGGCGCAGAAACCGCAGCAAACGCCAAAGCGATTGCTGAGCAGTGCGATGTCATTATCACCATGCTGCCAAACTCCCCGCATGTGAAAGAGGTGGCCCTGGGGGAGAACGGCATCATTGACGGTGCCAAACCTGGCCTGGTGGTGATTGACATGAGTTCTATCGCGCCGCTGGCAAGCCGTGAAATCAGTGAGGCGCTAAACGCGAAGGGCGTCGATATGCTGGATGCCCCGGTCAGCGGCGGAGAGCCCAAAGCCATCGACGGCACCCTGTCGGTGATGGTTGGCGGCGACAAAGCTGTTTTCGACAAATACTACGACCTGATGAAAGCCATGGCGGGATCCGTGGTGCATACCGGCGATATCGGGGCGGGTAACGTCACCAAGCTGGCAAACCAGGTGATTGTGGCGCTGAACATTGCTGCAATGTCGGAAGCGCTGACGCTGGCCACCAAAGCGGGCGTTGACCCTGATCTGGTGTATCAGGCGATCCGTGGCGGCCTGGCGGGCAGCACCGTGCTGGATGCCAAAGCGCCCATGGTGATGGATCGTAACTTCAAGCCCGGTTTTAGAATCGACCTGCACATTAAAGATCTGGCGAATGCCCTGGATACCTCCCACGGCGTGGGCGCGCAGCTGCCGCTGACCGCCGCCGTCATGGAGATGATGCAGGCCCTGCGCGCGGATGGTCTGGGCACTGCCGACCACAGCGCGATTGCGTGCTACTACGAAAAACTGGCGAAGGTGGAAGTCTCTCGCTAATAAAAACGGACGCGGGAACGCGTCCGCTATTTTTGCCGAGTGCGGTAACAGGCGACAACTATGAAAATCGTAATCGCGCCAGATTCCTGGAAAGAAAGCCTTTCTGCCTCCGGGGTTGCTCAGGCGATTGAAAAAGGATTTCGGGAAATTTTCCCCGATGCACTTTATGTTTCGGTGCCGGTTGCTGACGGCGGGGAAGGTACGGTTGACGCGATGATCGCCGCCACCCAGGGCACAGAACAGTATGCCAGGGTCACTGGCCCGTTGGGTGAACAGGTAAACGCCCGCTGGGGCATGTCCGGCGATGGCCGCACGGCATTTATTGAGATGGCCGCCGCCAGCGGTCTGGCACTGGTCCCGGCCACCCAACGTAACCCGCTCGTCACCACGTCCCGCGGTACCGGGGAGCTTATTCTCAGCGCGCTGGATAAAGGTGCCCGACATATCATTATCGGCATTGGCGGCAGTGCCACCAACGACGGCGGCGCCGGAATGATGCAGGCGCTGGGGGCCACGCTCTGCGACGCCAACGGCACTAAAATTGGTTATGGCGGCGGCAGCCTGATGGCGCTCAACAGCGTCGATCTCTCCGGCCTCGACGCCAGGCTAAAAGATTGCACAATCCACGTCGCGTGCGACGTCACGAATCCGCTGGTTGGCGAGAGAGGCGCTTCCCGTATCTTTGGCCCGCAAAAAGGGGCGACAGAGGAGATGATCCTCGCTCTCGACGCTAACCTCAGCCACTATGCCGATGTGATAAAAAAATCTCTGCGAATTGACGTGAAACAGGTTCCCGGTGCGGGTGCCGCGGGGGGCATGGGGGCGGCCCTGATGGCCTTCCTCGGCGCGGAACTGAAGAGCGGTATTGAGATTGTCACCCATGCACTTAACCTCGAAGAACATATTCACGACTGCACGCTGGTACTGACGGGCGAAGGGCGCATTGACAGCCAGAGCATTCAGGGCAAAGTGCCCGTCGGTATCGCCCGTATCGCCAAAAAATACCATAAGCCGGTGATCGGCATTGCCGGCAGTCTGACCCGGGATGTGGGGGTCGTGCATCAGTATGGCATCGACGCGGTATTCAGCGTGCTGAGCCGCGTCGAGTCGCTGGAAGAGGCTTACCGTGGGGCGTTTGACAATATTTACCGCGCCTCGCGCAATATCGCCGCCACTTTGCAGATAGGGATGCACGCCCAAGGGTGACAGCGGGGCACAAACCCTCTATACTGCGCGCCGAAGCTGACCAGACAGTCGCCGCTTCGTCGTCGTCCCCTTTCGGGGGGAGACGGGCGGAGGGGAGGAAAGTCCGGGCTCCATAGGGCAGGGTGCCAGGTAACGCCTGGGGGGGAAACCCACGACCAGTGCAACAGAGAGCAAACCGCCGATGGCCCGCGCAAGCGGGATCAGGTAAGGGTGAAAGGGTGCGGTAAGAGCGCACCGCGCGGCTGGCAACAGTCCGTGGCACGGTAAACTCCACCCGGAGCAAGGCCAAATAGGGGTTCACATGGTACGGCCCGTACTGAACCCGGGTAGGCTGCTTGAGCCAGTGAGCGATTGCTGGCCTAGATGAATGACTGTCCACGACAGAACCCGGCTTATCGGTCAGCTTCAACTTCTTACAAAACCCCGCTACGGCGGGGTTTTTGCTATCTGCACTAAATGAGATGAATGACTGTCCACTCCGCTT
>NZ_JARVRQ010000016.1:0-143794 GCF_030209635.1 Enterobacter sp. MEB024
GATGCATCCGTAGCTCAGCTGGATAGAGTACTCGGCTACGAACCGAGCGGTCGGAGGTTCGAATCCTCCCGGATGCACCATCTTCTCCGAGATAACAGCAAGGCTGTTGTTTCAAGGTCTGCGGGTTAGCCGCAAGCACCAGGGAAGATAACGTTGCTTTAGCAACGGCCCGAAGGGCGAGGCGCAGCCGAGTAATCCTCCCGGATGCACCATTTACTGTTTCAAAAGCATTTCCCGATGCATCCGTAGCTCAGCTGGATAGAGTACTCGGCTACGAACCGAGCGGTCGGAGGTTCGAATCCTCCCGGATGCACCATCTTCTCCGAGATAACAGCAAGGCTGTTGTTTCAAGGTCTGCGGGTTAGCCGCAAGCACCAGGGAAGATAACGTTGCTTAGCAACGGCCCGAAGGGCGAGGCGTAGCCGAGTAATCCTCCCGGATGCACCATCTTCTTTTCTGTACCACTCTCTTTCTCCCTGGTTATTCCTTCGACGTTCCGTCAGCAATCATTTCTCTTTGAGCGACAAAAACCACCGTTTACGATAAAGTAATGCTTTGTTAATCGTTTAGCGAGAGCACGATGTACGCACAGTATGACGGTTTGATCTTCGATATGGATGGCACTCTCCTGGATACCGAACCCACGCATCGTCAAGCCTGGACTGATGTCCTTGCTCGTTACGGTATGCGTTTCGATCTTCAGGCGATGATCGCCCTCAACGGAGCCCCAACCTGGCGTATAGCGCAGGCCGTGATTGAACGTAATCATGCCGATCTCGACCCGCACCTTCTGGCCCGTGAAAAAACCGATGCGGTAAAAGCGATGCTTTTAGATACCGTGCGCCCGTTACCGTTAATTGACGTCGTAAAAGCATGGCACGGGCGTCGTCCTATGTCCGTTGGCACGGGCAGTGAAAGCGCTATTGCGGAAGCGCTGCTCACCCATCTTGGCCTGCGCCATTATTTCTCTGCGGTGGTTGCCGCCGATCATGTTCAAAATCACAAGCCCGCACCGGACACCTTCCTGCGTTGTGCAGAACTGATGGGTGTGCCTGCGGTGAAATGTGTTGTGTTCGAAGATGCTGATTTTGGTATTCAGGCCGCGCGCGATGCCGGGATGGATGTTGTGGACGTCCGCTTACTGTGAGTGACGCGCTGTCACTTTTATCATTATTCGCCAGCAGTTTTTTAAGCGCCACGCTCTTGCCGGGAAATTCGGAAGTAGTGCTGGTAGCGATGCTGTTGTCTGGCGTGAGTCAGCCCTGGTTGCTCGTGTTAATAGCAACAATGGGTAATAGCTTTGGAGGGCTGACTAACGTTATTCTTGGGCGTTTCTTTCCGCTGCGTGAAAAATCGCGCTGGCAGGAAAAGGCAGTCGGCTGGCTAAAACGCTATGGCGCTGCCACGCTGTTATTAAGCTGGATGCCTGTAATAGGTGATTTACTGTGCCTGCTGGCGGGATGGATGCGCATCTCCTGGGGGCCAGTGCTCTTTTTTTTGTGCCTTGGCAAGGCGTTGCGCTATGTTCTCGTGGCATGGGCAACACTACAGGGTATGACGTGGTGGCACTAATTGGTGGAATGAATACGCGACCTTCAATCGTCAACCATTACAATTATGCTGAGTAACAATACTTTGACAGGCGGGAGGTCAATTTGATCCCGGACGTATCTCAGGCGCTGGCCTGGCTGGAAAATCACCCTCAGGCACTGAAGGGTATTCAGCGTGGTCTTGAGCGTGAAACGCTGCGCGTTAACGCGGACGGTAGCTTAGCGACAACGGGTCACCCGAAGGCGTTAGGCTCGGCGCTGACACATAAATGGATCACAACCGATTTCGCTGAAGCGCTGCTGGAATTCATCACGCCAGTGGATGGTGATATTGATCATATGCTAACGATTCTGCGCGACATCCATCGCTACACTGCCCGCAATCTGGGTGATGAGCGTATGTGGCCGCTCAGCATGCCGTGCTATATCGAACAAGGCCAGGAGATTGAACTGGCGCAATACGGCACGTCAAATATCGGTCAGCTGAAAACGCTCTATCGTGAGGGGCTGAAAAACCGCTACGGTGCGTTGATGCAGACCATCTCTGGCGTGCATTACAATTTCTCTTTACCCATGGCGTTCTGGCAGGCGAAGTGCGGCGAAACGGATAAAGACGCGATCTCCGCGGGTTATTTCCGCCTGATCCGCAACTACTATCGTTTTGGCTGGGTCATTCCGTATCTGTTTGGCGCATCGCCTGCGATATGCTCGTCATTCCTGCAGGGGAAACCGACCACGCTGCCGTTCGAGAAGACAGAGTGTGGAATGTACTATCTCCCGTACGCCACCTCCCTGCGTCTTAGCGATCTGGGTTATACCAATAAGTCGCAAAGCAATCTCGGTATTACGTTTAACGAATTGCACGAATATGTGGCAGGATTGAAGCGGGCGATCAAAACGCCGTCGGAAGAGTACGAGAAAATCGGCCTCGAAAAAGACGGTAAGCGCCTGCAGATTAACAGCAACGTGCTGCAGATTGAAAATGAACTGTACGCGCCTATTCGTCCGAAGCGCGTTACGCGCAGCGGTGAAACCCCGTCGGATGCACTGCAGCGCGGCGGGATTGAATACATAGAAGTGCGTTCGCTGGATATCAACCCGTTCTCACCCATCGGCGTTGATGAGCAGCAGGTTCGCTTCCTGGATCTGTTTATGGTCTGGTGCGTACTGGCGGATGCGCCGGAAATGAGTTCAGAGGAACTGCTCTGTACCCGTACCAACTGGAACCGCGTGATTCTGGAAGGGCGCAAGCCGGGTCTGACGCTGGGCATTGGCTGCGAAACAGCGCAGTTCCCGCTGACGAAAGTCGGTAAGGATCTGTTCCGCGACCTGAAGCGTGTTGCCCGAACCATGGACAGCATTGACGGTGGGGAAGCCTATCAAAACGTCTGCGACCAGCTGGTTGAATCGTTTGATAACCCGGAACTGACGTTCTCAGCGCGTATTCTGCGTTCTATGATTGATCAGGGTATTGGCGGCACCGGGCGTTCGCTCTCTGCGGAATACCGCGAGATGCTGAAGCAGGAGCCGTTAGAGATTCTGAGTGAAGCCGATTTTGTGGCAGAACGAGACGCCTCTGTCGTGCGTCAGAAAGAGGTTGAAGCGGCGGATACGGAGTCGTTTGAGGCGTTTCTGGCGAAACAGGCTTAACAGAAAAGAAAAAGGCCACATCGCTGTGGCCAAAATATACATCTCTGAATTCAGGGATGATGATAACAAATGCGCGTCTTTCATATACTCAGACGTGCATTTTGTAGAAGAGTTCAGTTTATTTTAAAAAAAATCACTATCGGAGGTGACGTATGCCGTTATTAGATAGCTTTACTGTCGACCATACCCGTATGGAAGCACCTGCAGTACGTGTGGCGAAGACCATGCACACCCCGCACGGCGACACGATCACCGTATTCGATCTGCGTTTCTGCGTGCCTAACAAAGAAGTGATGCCAGAGAAAGGCATTCACACCCTGGAGCACCTGTTTGCCGGGTTTATGCGCGACCACCTGAACGGTAATGGCGTGGAGATCATCGATATCTCTCCGATGGGTTGCCGTACCGGTTTCTACATGAGCCTGATTGGCCAGCCTGAAGAGAAACGCGTCGCGGATGCCTGGAAAGCGGCAATGGAAGATGTGCTGAAGGTGAAAGAGCAGAACCAGATCCCTGAGCTGAACGTATATCAGTGCGGAACTTACCAGATGCACTCTCTGGAAGAAGCCCAGGAGATCGCGCGTCATATCATCGAGCGTGACGTTCGCGTAAACAGCAATGAAGCGCTGGCGCTGCCAAAAGAAAAACTGCAGGAACTGCACATCTAGTGCACCTTTTCCCTCTCCCTCAGGGAGAGGGTAGGGTGAGGGGCGTTTAACCTCATGACCACAACCTCAACCTTCTCCTTTACCCATCGCCCACTTGTTCCTTATGCCCATGATTACCTTCATGGCGACAGCGAGCCGTGGCATCAGCACGACTGCGCGCAATTGCTGCATACCCTGAGTGGGGTGGTGAGAGTCGATACCGCATCAGGTTGTTGGGTGGTGCCGCCCGGACGCGGCGTCTGGCTACCCGCGGGCACTCCGCACTCTTTGCGTATTACCGGCAACGTTGCGGCGCGCACGCTGTTTATCGATCCCCTCGCGCGAGCCGATCTTCCGGCAACCTGTCAGATAGTCCAGATCTCCGGTCTGTTACGCGAACTTATCCTCACCTCGCTGACGCTTGAGGCGTCCTACTCGCCGGGCAGTCGTGATGAGCGCGTATATGAGCTCATTCTGGATGAAATCCGCACGATGCGGGTGCTGCCGTTTCACCTGCCTGAGCCGGAAAGCGAGCCGTTGCGTACCCTTTGCCAGCAGATCCGGCTGTTGCCGGGGGAAAGCTGGGGCAGCATGCAGGCCGCAAACACGCTTGGTATGAGTGAACGCACGATGAACCGCCATTTCAAGCAGCAGACGGGGTTAAGCTACGGTGAGTGGCTAAGAAGGGCGCGCCTGCTGGAAGCGCTGCTGCGCCTGGGACAAGGTCAGCCAGTGCTACGCGTGGCGCTGGATCTGGGCTACGGCAGCCACAGTGCCTTTACGGCGATGTTTCGCCGGGTGATGGGGATATCACCCAGCGATTATTTCAAAGACAGCTAGCTGACAGCATTGAACAGGGCCTGAAGAGACGCGCGGGCCACGTCGCTGTCAATGCCCACGCCCCAGCGGCTGCTACCATCCTGAAACAGACAGCGGATATACGCCACCGAGCGGCTGTCGCTGCGCTCCCCAAGCGTATGTTCGTGATAGTCCTTAATCACAAACGGGGTCGTGACCCAGCGGCTTATACCATTGGCCGCCGCGGATAACAGCCCGTTGCCTTGCCCCTCCAGCTGGCGCATCCCGCCCTGCGTCGTGACGCTTGCCGTCAGATGTAACTGCCCGTCCTGCTGGCTGTCGCTACGGTAAGCGTGCAGGGCAAAGCCTGGCGTCTCTACCAGCCCATAACGGGTGCGGAACAGTTGCCACAGCGCATGCTGCGTCATCTCTTTACCGTGCTGGTCGGTTTCCTGCTGTACGTGCTGGCTAAAGTCCTGCTGCAGGGCGCGGGGTAATTTCAGACCATGGTTTTGTTCAATAAGCCACGCGCTGCCGCTTTTTCCTGACTGGCTGTTAACCCGGATCACCGCTTCGTAGGTGCAACCAATATCCTGTGGGTCAACCGGCAGATAGGGCATCTCCCAGCGTTCGTCAGGCTTGCGGGCATCAAAGCCTTTCTTGATGGCATCCTGATGTGAACCCGAAAATGCGGTATACGCCAGCCGTCCTGCCCACGGATGGCGCGGATGCACCGGCAGCTGGTTGCAGGTTTCTACCACCTCCACCACGTGATTCATGTCGCTAAAGTCCAGATTCGGGCTAATCCCCTGGCTGTAGAGGTTCATTGCCAGCGTGACCAGGCAGACGTTACCGGTTCGTTCTCCGTTACCAAACAGACACCCTTCGACACGGTCTGCACCGGCCATCAGGGCCAGCTCCGCGCTGGCGACACCGGTGCCGCGGTCGTTATGCGGATGGACGCTGATGCAGACATCGCTGCGGCGGCTGAAATGACGGCAGAAATACTCAATCTGATCGGCATAGACATTCGGTGTACTGACCTCAACGGTGGCCGGTAAGTTGATCACCATCGGGCGTTCGGCGCACGGCTGCCAGATGTCCGCCACGGCTTCGCAAATCTCCAGCGCAAATTCCGGCTCGGTAAAGCAGAAAGTTTCCGGAGAGTATTCGTATTGCCAGCGGGTGGCGGGATTCTCTTCGCACAGCGTGCGGATAAGACGCGTGGAACGGGTCGCCAGCTCAACGATTTGCGCTTTCTCCATGCCGAACACCAGGCGGCGGAACAGCGGGGCGGTGGCGTTATACAGGTGTACCGTGGCCTGCTTCGCCCCGCGCAGCGACGCAAAGGTGCGCAGGATAAGGTCTTCTCGCGCCTGGGTTAATACCTGAATGGTGACGTCATCCGGAATGCGGTTTTCGTCGATCAACTGACGCACAAAATTGAAGTCCGTCTGCGAGGCAGAGGGGAAAGCTACTTCGATTTCTTTGAATCCGCAACGCAGTAACAGCGCCCAGAACTGTAGTTTGCGGTTGCTGTCCATCGGCTCGGCAAGGGCCTGATTACCGTCACGTAAATCGGTGGAAAGCCAGCGCGGCGCCTGCGTGAGGCGTTGCTCAGGCCAGCGGCGATCGGGCAGGGAAATAGCAGGTTGAGGTTGGTATTTGTCGGAAGGTGTTTTCAGCATGGTGCGCTCCTGTTGTCTTTTCACTATCGTGAATCGATTTCAGGAGCGCTGCTTTATCGTTACTGACAATCGCTGTCGCGATCTGGACACCGCACGTTAGTGCGCGCCACCGCCACCGCCTCCGGCGCCAAACGGTGGTCGGGCAAACCATACCAGTCCCAGCAGGATGATAAAGATCCCCGCCGATATCCAGAATATCTCGTTTGCCGAGATAATCAGGCCCTGGTTGGTGATCTGCTGGGCGATCCAGCCGGACGCCTGCTGCTCCGTCATTCCCATTCCCTGAAGCTGACTGTACATCTGCTGCGAGTTAGGGTTGAACGGGTTCACCGCTTCGGTCAATTGCGCATGGTGCATCGACTCGCGGTTGGTCCAAAGGGTCGTGGTGATCGACGTCCCGATGGAGCCTGCCAGCGTACGCGTAAAGTTCGACAGGCTTGATGCCGCCGCCATGCGCTCAGGCGGCAAGCCGGAAAGCGTAATGGTCGTCAGCGGCATAAAGAAGCACGCCACGGCGAAGCCCTGAATGAACTGCGGCCATGCGGATGCGCCAAAGTCCATGCCTGGCTCGAACGTATACGCGCGCCAGTAGAAGCACACCGCGTACATGATAAAGCTGAAGGTCACCAGCCTGCGCATGTCGAGCTTGTGAGCGAAGCGGCCGATAATCGGCGACAGCAGGACCGGAATTAACCCCACTGGCGCAGAAGCCAAACCTGCCCAGGTTGCGGTGTAGCCATATACCTCCTGCAACAACTGCGGCAGCAGAACGATAGCGCCGAAGTAGAGCATGTAGGCCAGGCTGATACACAGGCAGCCGATGGTAAAGTTTCGCGACTTAAACAGCGAGAGATCGACGATTGGGTTATCGTCCGTCAGCTCCCAGACGATCAGGAAGCTCAGCGATATCACCGCGACAACGGTCAGGATGATAATCTCTGTCGAGTTAAACCAGTCCAGCTCTTTACCCTGATCGAGCATCACCTGCAGGCTACCGATCCCGACCACCAGCAGCGCCAGACCAATGGCGTCAATTCGCCGCTGCTCTGTTCGGGTTTCGCGACCGCGCAGCGTTTGCAGGGTCAGCATCACCACCAGCGCCCCAATCGGCACGTTGATGAAGAAGATCCAGCCCCAGTGGTAGTTGTCGCTGATATAGCCGCCGAGGATAGGCCCGCAAATCGGTGCGACAATCACCGTCATTGACCACAGCGCCAGCGCGATAGAGCGCTTAGCGGGCGGATAGTTGTTCAGCAGCAAACTCTGCGACAGCGGAATCAGCGGCCCGGCCACAATCCCCTGAATGACGCGGAAGATGATCAGCATCGTCAGGCTGTTGGACATACCGCACGCCCAGGAGGCGAGCACGAACAATACCGTTGACCACAGGAACAGCTTCACTTCACCGACGCGCTTCGCCAGCCAGCCGGTGATAGGGATGGAGATGGCGTTTGCCACCCCAAACGAGGTAATGACCCAGGTCCCCTGGCTCAGTGACGAGCCAAGGTTACCGGCGATGGTTGGGATCGCCACGTTTGCGATGGTAGAGTCCAGCACCTGCATGAATGTCGCCAGCGACAGCGCAATGGTCATGATAACCAGTTGCGCCCCCTCCAGCGGTTTTTGCGGCTTTTGCTGTTGCATAACGCTCACCTTCGGATTAACCGGCGTTTGCCTTCACGATGTCATCGATCAGTTTATTGACCGGATCGAGGCTAATTTCACGGGCGTTACTTTCATAAGCCGGGGTGCTGCGCACCTGACTTGCCAGGATCTGACCATCGCGGTTGGCGGTATCAACCGTTACCAGCGTAGATAGGCCAATACGCAACGGATGGTCCGCCAGCTGTTTTGCATCCAGTTCGATACGTACAGGCAAGCGCTGAACCACTTTGATCCAGTTCCCGGTGGCGTTTTGCGCTGGCAACAGGGAGAAGGCACTGCCGGTCCCCATATCCAGGCCGACCACTTTCCCGGTGTACTTCACGTCATCACCGTAAATATCGCTGATCACCGTCGCGGTCTGGCCGATACGCATATGGGCAAGCTGCGTCTCTTTAAAGTTCGCATCAACCCACAGGTTGTCCGCCGGAACGACCGCCATCAGCGGCGTGGTTGGGCTAATTTGGGCGCCAGGCTGGACGGAACGACGAGAGACGTAGCCGGTCATCGGGCTGACAATTTTAGTACGCTGCAGGGCAAGCCACGCGTTGCGCACGTCGGTGGCAGCCTGTTGCACGGCAGGCTGGTTTTCCAGGCTGGTGCCCAGCACCATCGCCTGGTTGGCGTTGTACTGTTGAATCGCCACGTCCAGCTGCGCCTGTGCGCTGGCAACGGCATCACGCGCGTGCTGCAGCTCTTCACGGCCAATCAGGTTGGCAGTGCCGAGGGGAACGCGACGGTTCAGGTCGCTCTGCGCCTGCGCCAGTGCGGTTTTCTGCACGTCGATGTTGGCCTGCAGCTGCTTGCTGTTGATCATCAGCTGGCGGGTCTGACGGACGCTGGAGGCCAGCGCGGTCTGGGCTTTTTCAAAAGCCTGTTGGGCGTCGGTCGGATCGAGCGTGACCAATACATCCCCTTTTTGCACAAAATCGGTGTTATCAGCCCAGACTTTCGTCACGCTGCCCGATACCTGCGCCATAATTTGTACCTGGTTCCCTGCCACGTATGCATCGTCTGTCTCTTCAGCATGACGTAATACTAAAAACCAATAGATCCCATATGCCACGGCAATAATAATAAAGAGCAATGTCAGTACAATAAGGGCGCTTTTGCGTTTGCCCTTTTTATTGACCGGTTGCTGCGGGGTAGTGCTCTCCGCATTTGCGCTCATTGTTGTTCTCCACGATCTTCTTATTTTCACATCGGCTGAGCCGAGCTGTTGTCAGAAAGGCCAGCAGTGTGACGTGCTGGCCTGTCGGTTTTCTTATGAGTCTGGGATTGTTGAGCGTGTTGTCGCGTTAGCGCAGCGCCTCTAGAACAGCGCCGTCTTCATCCATCTGGTCCAGACGGGTCAGCAGCTTGCGAGTAATGTGCTCAAGCTGGTCGCGCTCGGTGGTGCTGAGGGCAGACCACAGTTGATGCAGGCAATTATGCTGAGGTGGCAGCACCTCACGCAGGAATTGGTGACCTTTGTCGGTCAGCTGCAGATGCAGGCAGCGGCGATCGTTATCGCTTTCACGGCGTTCAATCCAGCCGCGTTTTTCCAGTTCATCGGCAATACGGGTGGCATTAGTACGGGATGAACCCAGCGCGCAGCTCAGCTCTGACGGCTGAATGCTGTGATTTTCCTGAGACTCCAGCGTAATTAACGCCATAAACAACGTCTCGTTAATCCCTTGAGCTTTCAGCATTTTATTACGATTTTCCAGTAGCTTACCCTGCATGTGCATGCACAGGCGGGTCAGCAGGATCTCCTGATACGGGAAGTCCTCATGACGACTGGCGCGGAATTTAAGCATTTGTTCAATGGGCGTAAACGAACTATCCATTTGGGCATAACCTCATTAATTACAGCCGATATAGTAACGATAGTGACAAATAATGTAAATGAATTATTTGTGCGGTTATATCCGCCAAACTTATGTCACCATCAGAAAGCGCCGGGTAAGTCCGTGACCCGGTGAGCACAGAGAGCGTTGGGAGTGAACCCGCGGAAGAGAGGATGTGAGGACGGGGGTCTGAACTATTCATGCCGGTAGAAAATATGTCACCCACATTAAAATTTCTGGGATAAATGATTACGTTTACATTAACAGACTGCAGGGCCCCTTTACACCCTAAGAGGCCCAAAGCAATGTAAAACTTAGTTAATTACGTCCTGGCGATGGTACCCGCGCCACCATACTAGCAGATTCAGCGCGGCGACGATTGCCCCTATCCCGCACACGCCTGACCAACCGGCATGCTGCCACGCCGAGGCTGAAATTAACGAACCCGCTGCGCCGCCAATAAAATAGCTGGTCATATATCCGGCCGTGAGGCGGTTACGCGCCTCTGGCTTCACGCGGTAGATGACGGTCTGGTTAGTGATATGCACACCCTGCACGGTGAGGTCGAGTACCAGAATACCGACGATCAGCGCCAGTACAGAGGTATGGCCATACCAGATGGCTGCCCAGGAGAGCAGGAGCAGAACCAGCCCGGCAGAGGTCGTCAGATGGGATTTGCCTTTATCCGCCAGTCCGCCCGCCGGACGCGCGCCCAGAGCTCCCGCAGCGCCCGCCAGACCAAACAGACCAATCACCGCTTCGGAATAATTGAACGGCGGCGCGGCCAGCAGAAACGCCATTGAGGTCCATAAGATGCTGAAGTTGGCGAAGGTCAAACAGCCCAGCAACGCACGCGTACGCAGCAGTTTATCGTGTGTGAAGAGGCTGAAAACGGAGGCGAGAAGCTGCGGATAATTAAGGTGATTTTCCTGCTTCACCTTTGGCAACCCGCGCTACAGAGCAAGCGCCATCACGGCCATCAGTACGCTCGCCACCCAATACACGGTACGCCAGCCACCAAGACTCGCCAGCAGCCCGGCGACGGTCCGCGCCAGCAAAATCCCCAGCAGCAGGCCGCTCATGATTGTTCCCACCACCTTGCCGCGCTTTTCCGGTGAGGCGAGAGTGGCGGCGAGCGGAACCAGAATCTGCGCCACGACGGAGAACAGACCCGTTAACGCGGTGCCGATAATCATCATCGTTAACGAGTGGCTGCTGGCGGTGATCAGCATCCCGCCTGCGGCCAGCAGGGTCATGGAGACAATCAGCATCCGACGCTCAAACATATCGCCCAGCGGCACGAGGAAAAGCAGCCCGGCGGCATAGCCAAGCTGCGCGGCGGTGACAATAAAGCCAGCTGAGCTGGCAGAAAGGTTAAATGCGCGGGCGATGGTATCGAGCAGTGGCTGCGCGTAGTAGTTACTGGCGACTGCCAGACCCGTTGCCACGGACATTAAAAGGATGAGTGCCGGGCTAAGCCCTTGAGTTGTTTTAGTCATCAGGTTCAGGAATCGTGAGTTAAGTGATTATTTTTCCGTGAACCATAATAGCGAATGATTGTGAATGTGGTGGGATTGTTACGTGCTGGATTGTGCGGTTTAGG
Organism: Enterobacter sp. MEB024; assembly: GCF_030209635.1. Classification (NCBI taxonomy): domain Bacteria; kingdom Pseudomonadati; phylum Pseudomonadota; class Gammaproteobacteria; order Enterobacterales; family Enterobacteriaceae; genus Enterobacter; species Enterobacter sp. MEB024. Next base: position 11,428 of record NZ_JARVRQ010000016.1, read on the forward strand.
GGAGTTAACCCTCTCCCGTGGGGAGAGGGCAGGTCTGAAGGGCTCTTATGACTTCTGCGCGTCCATCGCTTCTTTTACCCAGCCATCAAACTGCTGCTGGTGGGCTTTGATCCAGCCATCCACGTGGCCTTTGATGTCAGCTTCGGACGATTTCCCCGCGTGCATCATTGCGTTCTGGGCGTTGATGTCCGCCAGAGGCAGTTTCATCACCGAGAACAGCTTCGCTGCCGCCGGGTTTTTCTCAGCCCAGGCTTTGTTAGCAACGATATGCATCGTGTTTACCGGGAAGCCATAGTTCATGCCGTTTGGCAGTTTGGTGTCGATATCTTTCTGCTCGCCCGGCAGGGAAGAGAAGGGCACCTGCAGCCACACCACGTCTTTCCCCGGCTTCAGCACGTCGCTCACCCAGTACGGTGTCCAGGTGTAATAGATAACCGGTTTACCCTCTTTGAAGCGGGCAATGGTGTCGGCCATCATCGCCGAGTAGTTACCGTGGCTGACGTCGACCGTTTTCGCCAGGTCAAAGGCTTTGTTCTGGTGATTAATCACCGCCTCACAGCCCCAGCCCGGCGAGCAGCCCATCATGTCAGCTTTGCCGTCACCGTTGGTGTCGAACAGTTTGGCAATCTTCGGATCTTTCAGCTGCTCGATATTGGTGATGTGGTACTGGTCGGCTGTTTTCTTATCGATCAGATACCCCTGGGCCGCACCGGTCACGAAGGTGCCTTCGCGGTAGAATTTCTTATCCCCGCCGGCGGCGGCATACATGTCGTCGTGCAGCGGCTGCCAGTTGACGGCGGTAAAGGTGGCGTCACCGGAGGCAATCGAGGTGTAGCCCACGTTGTAATCCACTTCACTTGGGGTGTTGACCGTATAGCCCAGTTTTTCCAGCGCGCGGCTGACTAACAGCGTCTGGAAGGTCTCTTCTGAAATGGTGCTCTGCACCGGTTGCACGGTAATGCCTTTGCCCGGCAGGTCTGCAGCAAACGTGCTGGTGGAGACAAGGGTGGCAAACGCTGTGGCAAAAAGTACGCGATGTCGCATCGTTGTTCCTTATTTTCTGAATGGGCGGGTGATTAACCCGACAGGGCCGGTGCTATACCAGCGACGGTTGCCGCGACTGCGTGAATCACGACCGACAGCCTGCGTCAGGCGGTCAAGGATAATGGCGAGGATCACAATGCCGACGCCGCCCACGGTGGCCAGTCCCATATCAAGACGACCAATGCCGCGCAGCACCATCTGACCCAGTCCGCCGACGGCGATCATTGAGGCAATCACCACCATGGAGAGGGCCAGCATCAGCGTCTGGTTGACACCCGCCATGATGGTTGGCATCGCCAGCGGAAGCTGAACTTTAAACAGCATCTGGCGCGGGCTGGCACCAAATGAACGCGACGCCTCGATAAGATCGGCCGGTACCTGGTTAATCCCGAGTATCGTCAGACGAATGACCGGCGGCAGGGCGAAGATAATGGTCACCACGACGCCCGGCACGTTGCCGATACCAAACAGCATCACGATCGGCACCAGGTAGACAAACGCGGGGGTGGTCTGCATCGCATCCAGCAGCGGACGAATAATCTTCGCCGCCCGCGGACTGCGCGCCAGCCAGATCCCCATCGGCAGGCCGATAGCGACGCAGAAGAGCAGTGCGGTGAGCACCAGCGCTAAGGTGATCATTGCCTGCGACCAGGCGCCAATCGCGCCGATGGCAATCAGTGAGATCAGCGTGGCGACACCCATGCCGGCGCTGCCAAACTGCCAGGCAATCAGGGAGAAGAGCACAATAGCGACCGGCGCGGGCATGCCGAGCATCAGCTGCTGGAAACCGTTCAGGATGTAATCCACCGGTACGCGGATCCCCTGGAAGACTGGACGGAAGTGAGTCACTACCCAGTCGATCCCCTCCGTGACCCAGCTATCCAGCGGGATCAGCGTCTTATGAAACGGATCCATAATATTGAAGTGCTCTGGCGCAGGAGCCGGTGCACTGTTGAGCCAGTCCGCCGCGCCGCCATCGGTTGGCGCAGGCGTGGAAGACCCCCACGCATCGGCAGATTGAGCAGCGCTGTCCGCCGCCTCGGTGGTTCCCCACGGGTTAGATTGATCAGCCATTGTTTGTCCCCTCGCGATCTAAAGCCTGCAGCAACATGCGTTTTGAGATGATGCCGACGTACTGTTGTTCCTCACTGACTACCGGTACGGCACACGGGGCCTGACCAACGTGAGAGAGCAGCTCGCTGAGCGGCGTTTCGGCGTCCACGGCAAGCGGGGAGTCGATAACCGCCGCATCAATACCCTGATTTTCGCTGAGCGCGGTTTTCAGGGAGTCGATGGAAACAATGCCAACAAATTTATTACCGCGTTCGATCAGATAACCGTATTCCCGATCTTCATCCTGCAACAGTTTCAGTGCAGAGCGCGGACCAAAGCCCGGTGTTTTGCGGATAAGACCGTTCGGTGAACGACGGGCGATATCTTTCGCACTAAAGACCTGGCTAATATCCACGCCGCGGAAGAAGGTGCGCACATAATCATTGGCCGGATTATTTAGAATTTCATCCGGCGTGCCCACCTGCACCACTTCACCATTTTGCATAATGGCAATACGGTCACCAATACGCATGGCTTCATCAAGATCGTGGGAAATAAAAACAATGGTACGTTGATGTTTAGCCTGTAATTTTACCAGCTCATCCTGCATCTCGGTGCGAATTAATGGATCGAGTGCCGAGAAGGCTTCATCCATTAATAAAATGTCTGGGTTAATGGCTAATGCGCGGGCTAATCCGACACGCTGGCGCATCCCGCCAGAAAGCTCATCCGGGTAGGCATGCGCATAATTCTCGAGGCCCACCTGACGTAATGCATCCAGCGCTTTTTCCTGACGTTCATTAGCGGTAACGCCCGCTAATTCCATGCCAAAGGCGGCATTATCCAGCACCGTCATATGCGGCATCAGCGCAAATGACTGGAACACCATTGCAATCTTCTTTCTGCGCACCTCGCGAAGTTCAGCCTCTGATATTCTGGCGATATCAATGCCATCAATCAGTACCTGTCCACGGGTGGGTTCAATCAGGCGATTGAGAAGGCGAACCATAGTGGATTTACCCGAACCGGATAACCCCATGATGACAAAAATCTCGCCTTCTTCAATGGCCAGACTGGCGTCTTTAACGCCAAGCGACAGCCCGGTTTTTTCCAGAATTTGCTCTTTTGAAAGGCCTTTCTCAATATATTTGAATGCGCGCTGAGGATGCTCGCCAAATACTTTATAAAGATTTTTCACTTCTAATTTAATTGCCATGCAATAGAGAGTGTCCTGTTATTTGTTTATGTCGATATCATTACCATGGTAAATAGTTAACTGGCATTACCCTAACATACTGAGAATCTGAGACAACCCTGGGTTTGCTTATGGCAGGAATTTTGCCGTAAGCGAAACGGCTGAATTTCCCATGAGTAAAGGGCTGAGCGTGGTTTGAATTTTTCTGAATTTTTTGCTTTTGCACAGCGACATTTCGCCTGAATCGGAGTGATTCAGGCGAATATGAACGGGGAATTACAGTGTAGTTGCCCGTGAAATATTAGGGAGGAAATTGTTAGATTTATATTAAATTAATGAACGTTAATCCGCTCATTAAAAATCCCAGTCCTCATCTTCGGTCTCCACCGCTTTGCCCATCACATACGACGAACCAGACCCGGAGAAGAAATCGTGGTTTTCATCGGCGTTGGGTGACAGTGCCGCCAGGATCGCCGGGTTCACGTCGGCCATTTCCGGTGGGAAAAGCGCTTCGTAGCCGAGATTCATCAGCGCTTTATTGGCGTTGTAGCAAAGAAACGCTTTTACCTCCTCCTCCCAACCGGTACCGGCGTACAATTCTTCGGTATAACTCAGTTCGTTCTCGTACAAATCCATCAGCAAATCGAGGGCAAAACCTTTTAACGCTTCGCGCTTATCTTCGCTGACGTTCTCCAGTCCCCTCTGATATTTATAGCCGATGTAGTACCCGTGTACGGCTTCATCACGAATGATGAGGCGAATCAAATCGGCGGTGTTGGTCAGCTTGCCGCGGCTCGACCAGTACATCGGTAACCAGAAGCCCGAATAGAACAGGAAGGATTCGAGAAACGCGCTGGCAATTTTTTTCTTCAGCGGTTCGTCGGCCTGATAATACTCCAGCACCAGGCTGGCCTTTCGCTGCAATGACTCGCTTTCTTCGCTCCAGGTGTACGCCGCGTCCACATCTTTGGTCTGGCACAGCGTCGAAAAAATCGAGCTGTAGGAGCGGGCATGGACCGCCTCCATAAAGCTGATGTTCGACATCACCGCCTCTTCGTGAGGCGTCAGCGCGTCGGCCATCAGCGCAGGGGCACCGACGGTATTTTGAATGGTGTCCAGCAGCGTCAGGCCGGTGAACACACGTATCGTCAGCTGCTGTTCGGCGTGGCTGAGGGTTTGCCAGGCCGGAATATCGTTTGAAAGCGGGACTTTTTCCGGCAGCCAGAAGTTGCTGGTCAGGCGGTTCCACACCTCCAGGTCTTTATCATCCTGAATTTTATTCCAGTTAACGGCACTCACGCGTGACAGTTTCATCCTTTCTCCTTACAGCGCGCAGGACACGCAGCCTTCAATTTCGGTGCCTTCCAGCGCACGCTGGCGCAGGCGAATGTAGTAGAGGGTTTTGATCCCTCTCTTCCAGGCGTAAATCTGCGCCCGGTTGATGTCACGCGTGGTGGCGGTGTCCGGGAAGAAGAGCGTCAGCGACAGCCCCTGATCCACGTGTTTTGTCGCCTCGGCGTAGGTATCAATAATTTTCTCAGGGCCAATCTCATACGCGTCCTGATACAGGGCCAGATTGTCGTTGGTCATAAACGGGGCAGGGTAGTAAACGCGCCCGGTCTTACCTTCCTTGCGGATCTCAATCTTCGACACAATCGGGTGGATACTCGACGTGGCGTGGTTAATGTAAGAGATTGATCCGGTTGGCGGTACGGCCTGCAGATTCTGGTTATAGATGCCGTAACGCATTATATCGTCCCGCAGCTGCTGCCACATCTCGCGGGTGGGCAGGAGAACCCCGGCATCGGCAAACAGCTGGCGCACTTTGTCGGTTTTCGGCTGCCAGTCTCCTTCCAGATATGGCCTGAAGTACTCTCCGCTGGCGTAACGCGACTGTTCAAAGCCCGCAAAGCGCTGGTTACGCTCGCGCGCCAGCATCATTGAGGTATGCAGCGCATGCCAGGTAATGGTGTAAAAATAGAGGTTGGTGAAATCCAGTCCTTCCGGGCTACCGTAGGCGATACCTTCCCGCGCCAGATAGCCGTGCAGGTTCATCTGCCCAAGGCCGATGGCGTGCGAGGCGGCATTACCGGCTTCAATCGACGGCACGCTGCGGATGTGGCTCATGTCTGACACCGCGGTCAGCCCGCGAATGGCGGTCTCCACCGTGCGGCCAAAATCGGGGGAGTCCATGGTGTGGGCAATATTCAGCGACCCGAGGTTACAGGAGATGTCTTTGCCGATGTCGGCGTAGTCCAGGTTTTCGTCATACGTGGATGCGCTGTTCACCTGCAATATCTCGGAGCAGAGGTTGCTCATATTGATTCGCCCGGCAATCGGGTTCGCACGGTTGACCGTATCTTCATACATGATGTACGGATAGCCGGACTCAAACTGAATTTCGGCCAGCGTCTGGAAGAAATCGCGGGCGTTAATGTACTTCTTACGAATGCGATCGTCGGCCACCAGATCGTGATACAGGGCGCTTATCGCCACATCACCAAACGCTTTCCCGTAAATACGCTCAATGTCGTATGGCGAGAAGAGCGCCATCTCGGCATTTTCTTTGGCGAGCGCAAAGGTGATATCCGGAATCACCACCCCAAGCGACAGGGTCTTAATGCGGATTTTTTCATCGGCGTTTTCACGTTTGGTATCCAGGAAGCGCAGGATATCCGGATGGTGCGCGTGCAGATAGACCGCCCCCGCGCCCTGACGCGCCCCCAGCTGGTTAGCATACGAGAAAGCATCTTCCAGCATTTTCATGACCGGAATCACGCCGGAGGACTGGTTTTCGATGCGCTTAATTGGCGCACCGGCTTCACGCAGGTTCGACAGCAGAAATGCCACACCGCCGCCGCGTTTAGAGAGCTGCAGCGCCGAATTCACCGCGCGACCAATCGACTCCATATTGTCTTCGATGCGCAGCAGGAAGCAGGAGACCAGCTCGCCGCGCTGGGCTTTTCCGCAATTGAGAAAGGTCGGTGTGGCGGGCTGGAAACGGCCGGAGAGTATCTCATCCATCAGGCGTTCTGCCAGCGTTTCATCGCCCTGCGCGAGCGTCAGGGCAACCATCACCACGCGGTCCTCGAAGCTTTCAAGATAGCGTTTGCCGTCGAATGTTTTCAGGGTATAGCTGGTGTAAAACTTCCATGCGCCAAGAAACGTCTGGAAACGAAAACCGCGGCTATGGGCCTGCCCGAACAGCGTCTCCACAAAGGCACGATCGTACCGGGCCAGCACGCGCTCTTCGTAATAGCCTTCCTTGACCAGATAATCGAGACGTTCATTCTGGCTTGCAAAGGTCATGCTGTTGGGGCGGACGTGGGTGGCGATAAACGCCTCCACCGCCTCATGATCTTTGCCAAACTGAATGTGCCCCTCACGGTCATAGAGGTTCAGCATCGCGTTTAATGCGTGGTAATCCGGTGTCGCCTGAATTACACGTTCTGCGGTTGTCGTTGCCAAAATTCGTTCACTCCTTTACGCACGTTCTCTACGTCCTGCTGTGTCCCCATCAGTTCAAAACGATAGAGATACGGCACGCCGCATTTTTGAGAAATGACATCCCCGGCACGGCCAAAGGCATCGCCGAAATTGCGATTGCCTGCCGCGATAACGCCGCGAATAAGCTGTCGGTTGTGGGGATCGTTGAGAAAGCGGATCACCTGGCGAGGCACGGCCCCCGCGGTGCCACCTCCACCATAGCTCGGGACCACCAGAATGTAGGGTTCGTCTACCCGGATCCGTTCCCGCTCGTTAAGCGGGATACGTATCGCAGGCAGCCCGACGCGCTCAATAAAGCGGAGCGTGTTTTCCGAGCTGCTGGAGAAGTAGACCAGCCCACTCATGCCCTGGCGGCCTGGGCGGCGAGGCGGTTAATCATGTCGGGGCGAAAGCCGGACCAGCTGGTCTCCCCGGCGACGACGACCGGTAGCTGGCGAAAACCTTGCGCCCGCAGGGTATCGGCAGCTTCGGGCTGCAGGTCAATGTTCACCATCTCAAAGGCCACTCCACGGCTTTCCATTGCACGTTTTGTCGCGTGGCACTGAACACAATCGTTACGAGTGTAAATAATAATGCTCATGATTCGTATTTCCATTTAAAATGAGAGAGCGGCGCGAATCATCGCGTCAGGTTGTGTGTATCTTGCTAAAAGGAATACTAGATGTAGTTGTCTTAAGATTCAACCATACAAGATATGGGAATTTCAGATTAATATGGCCCCGATGATGAGCATAGCGGGGCAGGGCGGGCTGTACGGCTTTTTCAGGCGCGCAGGCAAAGAAAAGCCCCGGGGGCTGACGCGACCGGGGCGGATTCGGACAGGCTGAGACGACTATTTGCGCAGGCTAAGCAGCGCCCCCACGAAGATACCCACCGCGGCTACCGTACCAAGCGTACAGAGGGGTTTTTCGCGAACGAAGGTATTGGCGCAGCTGATGGCATCGCAGGCAGCCTGCGTGGTGCGCGAACGCCCATTCATGCGGGCGCGGGTTTCACGTAGCAAAGACTGAGCCTTACGTTTTGCGGCATCCGCTTCGTCCTTCGCACCGGAACCCCAGGATTTCAGCACTTCTTCCAGCGAGTCCGCTAATTGGCTGACATCGTTACGAATATCCTGTGTGTCGTCGTTAATATCGTTTCGGTTCGGTCTGTTAAACATACGATCCTCCGTAATTTTGCGTTCCCGTTTAGTTTAGTCCAGAAATTTAATATCTGAAGCGCGTCACGCGTTATCTGGCAGTTTATGGAATATTCTGAAAGCCCTGCTAATGCTGAATACTGTAAGGTTGCCGGGCAGGAAAAGATAACGAGGAAAAGATATGTATTTACGACCTGATGAGGTGGCGCGCGTTCTTGAAAAAGAGGGATTCACCATGGATGAGGTGACATCAAAAGCGTATGGATATCGCCGTGGCGAGAATTATGTTTACGTTAATCGTGAAGCAAGAATGGGACGTACCGCTCTCATTATTCACCCGACGCTGAAAGACAGAAGTTTGTCATTTGCTGAGCCTGCCTCGGATATTAAAACCTGCGATCATTATCAGCAATTCCCACTGTATTTAGGTGGTGAAACGCATGAACATTATGGTATTCCGCATGGCTTCAGTTCGCGTATGGCGCTGGAGCGGTTTTTGAAGGGACTGTTTGGCGACGTACAGTAAATCTGCGACTGGCATTCGCCAGTCGCCTCACATCATGCTTTGGCCTGGCTGTACTGGCTGACCTTAAACAGGCGGCGACAGTAGTCGAGAAAATAGCCATACACCGCACCCATCAACATTGAAATCACGATATTTGAACTGACCGCTGCGACGATTTGATGCCAGTCTGCGCCCACTGTCAGCAGAATAGCCACGTAAACCGGCGACTGGAACGTCACGTATGCCAAAACGTCGGCGAGGTTTTTCACCCACCCTGACGGGCTAATACGACGCGCAAAGCGCATGACCGCATCGCGGTATAATCCGTAAGGCCACGCAATAATAATGTTGACCGGAATTGCCACCAGGCGAGAAGAAAGTGACTGCTCAAAGGACATTCCGGAGAGGAAAATTTCGATCAGCATGTTCACGACGGAACAGTAAACAACCATCGCGAAGGTATCCGCTACCGCATGGCGCAGGCGAGATTGCGGTGAGAACATGTCTGAACTCCTTGAGAAGAACACAATAGAAACGATTTTCCCTCAGCGGTTAGTGCTTTAGGTTGGTTTGTCAGGCGTGTATAGCGTATATCTCTGCCTTTGAACTAACAACTAGTTATTAATTTTTATTTAGTCGCGTTTTGTCCACAAAATTCTCTAAGATTGCGTGTTTTTTGTTCGGTTCGTTATAATCTGTCCCTGCCGTCAGTTTTTGTATGTAAATCAATCTGTTGATCTTAAGCGTGCCGAAGCGAACGTTCTGCCCGAACGACGACAGTGCGGCATGCTTTGATTTGGATTAAATCTAACCGTTTATACTGAGATAAAGATTGAATCCGGCGGTACCGACAGTTATCCGCCGATATTATTAAACGCGATATTTTAAAACATTTACATTTTTAGCAAGACGTGCCCGCGGGTAGATATTCCAGGCGAAATGAATTATTCTCTTGTCGATTTTTCGATTTACCCTAAAGAAAAGGTTTTCAAATATATGTCTTTGACGTTACAGAATCTTAATAATATCCGAACTCTGCGTGCGATGGCGCGTGAATTATCCCTGGACGTTCTTGAAGAAATGCTGGAAAAAGTCAGGGTCGTTGCTGAAGAGAAACGGAGTGAGCTGGCTGAATTAGAGCAACAACGCGCTGAGCAGCAGGAAAAAATTAATGCCCTGCTGGAACTGATGAAAGCTGATGGTATTTCACCGTCCGATCTCCTCGGTTCAGATATGGCGCAGGCCGGTAAGCCAGCGAAAAAACGTAAACCGCGTGAAGCGAAATATCGCTTTATTGATCTCAACGGTGAAGAGAAAACATGGACCGGTCAGGGGCGTACGCCAAAGCCTATTGCCAATGCACTGGCAAATGGTAAATCACTGGATGATTTTCTGATTTAATCCATGAGCCGGGCGGAAGACACCGCCCGGTTGCCTGTTTAGCAGACGCCGAAATCACCCTCTTCGGTATACAGGGCCAGGTCTGCGGCCTTCAGGGTAAATTTCTCGCCTTGCTCATTGCTGGCCTGAACCGCCACAACGCTATCGCCGTTCACTTCGAGTACTTTCAGTTTTGGGCCGCCTTTACGCGGTTGCACATAATCACCGACAGAAAACATACTACCTCCTCATCGTTTCAATGATCTTCACCTTAGCCCACGTCTGATGCCGGGTACAGCGTATTTCACCGATTACTGCTTACGAGGTACGCCGGTTCCAGGGCATCACTTTCAGCAGTCTCGCCATTCCGCAAAACCCGGTCAGCCCGGCAAACAGCAGCCCGGCCCCCACAAAGCCGCTCAGCAGGAAAAAGCCGCTGGAGAGCGTAAAGCCCAGCACGACCCCGCACAGGGTGAGCAGCCCGGCGGCAATTTGCACCTGACGCATCAACGGCAGCGGCTGTGACGTGTCTTCCTGCGTGATCAACCCAGCCTGCTTCCACCCCTGAATTCCGCCTTCAACGATAAATGCCTGAGCAGGCGCGGCAGCCTGAGCAAGGCGGGCTGCGTTCGAGGATGTCCGGGCGCCAGACTGGCAGTGAAAAATCACCGTTTCGCCCGCGTGCGTCTCAAGCCCGCCGGGTAAGGTGTCCAGCGGCACGGACTGGGCGGCGGGAATATGCTCGCGAGCATATTCGTCGGGATCGCGAATATCGATCAGTTTTGCACCTTCAGAAACGAGCGCATTGGCCTGCTGGGGTGAAATGAGCGGTAGTGACATGGTGGCTCCTTACGGGCAATAGAGGCTTTTCAGGGTGCTGATCAGCTGATGCACCGCATCGTTTTTAATGAAATACAGAATGCGCTGCGCTTCACGGGTGCTGTCGATAAGCCCCTCTTCACGCATACGCGCCAGATGTTGTGACGTGGCGGATGGGCTAAGCCCCGTCGCCCGAGCCAGATCGCCCGCGCTGGTACCCGGTGTACCGCACAGCATGCAGAGGATCAGCAACCGACGCGGATTGCTCATCGCTTTTAACAGGGCTGCGGCCTGTCCGGCGCTGGCCTGAAGTTGTTCGAGTTCAGTCATATTAGTTTAGTATTTACTTAATTAAGTAAATTCTAAACTAATGGGGAGGATTAAGCCAGTGTCAAAAGCGTAAAAGAGGGTAAAAGGGCGATAAAGAGATGGCGCAGGCCGTTAAACTGGCTACGCTTAGAGAATGTTCTCTTTTTTATTTTCAATTGGTTAGCTTGCACGGAGTCGTTATGGGTTTTTGGCGTATTGTCTTTACTATTATCCTGCCACCGCTGGGCGTGCTGCTCGGCAAAGGGTTTGGCTGGGCGTTTATCATTAACATCGTTCTGACCTTACTGGGCTACATCCCTGGTCTTATTCACGCGTTTTGGGTGCAAAGCAAAAACTAAGCGCGCCACAATAGATCGCTGTATATCCCGGTCAGCACGCCCTGTGGACCAAACTGCTGTTTGATCCAGCGCGTGACCTGGCCGGTCGCCGCATGCTGCGTGGCAAGCAGCATGCGTGAATCCTGACGCGGATTATTGATTCGCCGCGTGACCAGCAGCCCGTCCTCCACCGCCTCGCGGGCCATATACTCCGGTAAAAAACCAATCCCGTCCCCAAGGATCTGACACTGGCATTTGGTGTTGAAGTCGGGCACCAGAATCGCCTCCTGGCCGTGCAGCAGCCAGCCGACCTTCTTGTTTATGGTGTGCGCCGTGTCTTCCACCATGATGTTGGGGTACAGACGCAGCTGGCTTTCGGCTATCGGCTCCGGCACGAAGGCCAGCGGGTGTTCCGGCGCGATGGCGAATACCCAACGGATGGCACCGATCTCGGTGTAATCAATGCCGCCGCCGTCGAGCAGCGTATCCGGTGCGCCAATCGCGATATTGGCCTGGTTGTTGATAATGGAGTCCCAGACGCCGTTGTAGACCTCGGTCGTGACGGTGATCTGGCAGGTAGGAAACTGTTTTTTCAGCACCTGCAGCAGCCGCGCCGTATGGCGTGGGGTGTACAAAAGCTGGTTGATGCAGATGCGGACCCGCGCCTCAATGCCCTGCGAAATGGTGTCTATCCCGCGCTTAATGGCATGAAAATCATTCAGCAGGTCGGTCGCTTTACGGTAAAAGTAAAACCCCGACTCGGTCAGCTCAATGCTGCGCGTATTGCGTACAAACAGCACCACATCTAGCCCGGTCTCCATTCGCTTGATGGTGTAACTGATGGCAGAGGTGGTTACGCCAAGCTCGGTGGCGGCTTTGCTGAAGCTGCCAAAGCGTGCGGCCGTGGTGAAGGCCAGCAGGTTCTCTTCAGTAAAGATGGAATTCATATTACGGCTCCTGTTAGCCATCAGTTTTGAACATATTTTAACAGCGCTGTTACAACGCATATGACGGCGGTCACAGTTCTGATTATTTGCGTCGAGCCGCGTCATGTCAGGCTTCATCAGGCATAAGCAGAATGCTGCCTGAGGCGAATAAAAGCGCTAAAACATAAGTAAAAGATTGCACGGCCGCACATTTTGGCTGAATTGTTGAATTTAACTCAATAATGAATTGACTGTCGATGAATGATTTTTAAGCGGATTCTTTTCTCACCAGGCTGTTGCTATTCTCAGGTCATGAGCAATACATCATGGGGAGTCTGAATATGTCTGCGAACGAACTCGTTACTGAATTTTTGCTGGCGGCAGAGCAGGGCAATATTGACGGGCTAAAAGCCTGCCTTGAAAAAGGTGTCGATATTAATGTCACTCAACGCCAGAAAAGAACGGCCGTTATTATTGCCAGCCTGAAAAAGCATTATGACTGCGTGGCATTTTTAATTGCCGCCGGAGCAGATATTGATCAACAGGATCAGACCTGTTTTAACCCCTTCCTGATTAGCTGCCTGACAAATGATTTAACCCTGCTGCGGATAGTTTTACCCGCCAACCCGGATCTTGATCGCCTGACCCGCTTCGGTGGCGTCGGCATTACGCCTGCCAGCGAGAAAGGGCACGTTGAGATTGTGCGCGAGCTGCTGGAGAAAACCGATATTAACGTCAACCACACCAACTTCGTGGGCTGGACGCCGCTGCTGGAAGCGATTGTCCTCAACGATGGCGGCGCGAAACAGCAAGAAATTGTAAAGCTGTTACTGGATAACGGCGCAAACCCGCACATGACCGATAAATACGGCAAAACCCCGCTCGAACTGGCGCGGGAAAAAGGCTACCACCAGATAGCAGACCTGCTGCTGGCCGCAGGCGCGTAATTCTTTCGGCCAGCCTTTTCCGGCTGGTCGCTCATTCAGACAGTATTTTACCGACGTGCCTATTGCACGACGGCGGCCCCCTTTTATCCTCATTCAGGAGAAAATAATGCCCACCAAAATCGTCATAAAAAAGAATACTTATTTTGACTCGGTGTCATTGATGTCGGTTTCCACCAGGGCCAATAAATTGCCGGGCGTTGAGCAGGCTTTTGTGGCTATGGCGACAGAAATGAACAAAGGCGTATTAAAAAATCTCGGGCTATTAACGCCGGAATTAGCGGATGCCAAAAACGGCGACTTAATGATCGTGATTAAAGGCGAGGCGGCGAATGACGAAACGCTGGCAGCCATCGAAGCGCTTTTCACCCGCAAGGAGAGCGGCGGGAGCCATGAAGCGCGTTATGCCACCCTTGCCAGTGCGAAAACCCATCGTCCTGAGAGCAACCTGGCGGTGATTTCGGTAAACGGCACGTTTGCCGGCCGCGAAGCACGTCAGGCGCTGGAAAACGATCTCAACGTCATGCTCTTCTCTGACAACGTCAGCCTTGATGATGAACTGGCGCTGAAGCAGCTGGCACACCAGAAAGGGTTGCTGATGATGGGGCCGGACTGCGGCACGGCCATTATCAACGGTACCGGGCTGTGCTTCGCCAATGCGGTGCGCCGCGGACCGATCGGTATTGTCGGGGCGTCCGGGACTGGCAGCCAGGAGCTGAGCGTGCGGATCCATGAATTCGGCGGCGGCGTGTCGCAGCTGATTGGCACTGGCGGGCGCGATCTGAGCGAAAAGATAGGTGGCCTGATGATGCTGGATGCCATCGCGATGCTGGACGCTGACGACGCCACCCAGGTGATTACCCTCATCTCTAAACCGCCTGCGCCGTCGGTGGCAGAAAAAGTGCTGGCCCGCGCCCGCACCTGCCGCAAACCGGTGGTGGTCTGTTTCCTCGGTCGTCATCAGCCGCCGGCTGATGAAGGCAACCTGCAGTTCGCCCGTGGCACCAAAGAGGCGGCGCTGAAGGCCGTGCTGTTAACGGGGGTGAAAAAAGAGTCTCTCGACCTGCATCCGCTGAACTGGCCACTGATCGAAGAGGTGCGTGCCCGGCTGACACCCCAGCAGAAATACATCCGCGGCCTGTTCTGCGGCGGCACCCTGTGCGATGAGGCCATGTTCGCCGCGCTGGAAAAGTTCGACGACGTCTACAGCAACATTCAACCCGATCCGGCAAAACGGCTGGATGATATCAACGTCAGTAAAGCCCACACCTTCCTTGATTTTGGAGATGACGATTTCACCCACGGCAAACCGCACCCGATGATCGATCCGACCAACCGCATCAGCCGCCTGTTGCAGGAGGCGCGTGACCCCGAGGTGGGCGTGATCGTGATGGACTTTGTCCTGGGCTTTGGCGCGCACGAGGATCCGGTCGGCGTGATGCTTGAGGCCATAAAAGAGGCGCAGGCGACGGCGAAAGCCGATAACCGTCCGCTGGCAATTCTCGGCTATGTGCTCGGAACCGACCAGGACTCACCGTCCCTGGCACAGCAGTGTCAGCTTCTGACCGAGGCAGGGGTGATCTGGGCGAGCAGCAGCACCAACACCGGATTACTGGCACGTGAATTTGTCTTTAAAGGGGAGACTGCCTGATGACGACCTTATTTAACCAGCCGTTGAACGTGATTAACGTCGGTATCGCGCTGTTCAGTGCGGATCTCAAAAAGCAGCATATCCCCGTGACCCAGCTCGACTGGACGCCGCCGGGGCAGGGGAACTTGCAGGTAGTAGAGGCGCTGGATCAGCTGGCCCTTGCGCCACTGGCTGACAAAATCGCCGCCGCCAATAAGATTGCCCTTGAGCGCATTATCCAGTCCCATCCGGTGCTGGTGGGCTACGACCAGGCGATCAACGTCGTGCCGGGCATGACCCGCACCACCATTCTGCACGCCGGTCCGCCCGTCAGCTGGGAAAACATGTGTGGCGCAATGAAAGGGGCCGTGACCGGGGCGCTGGTGTTTGAAGGGCTGGCACGCGATATCGACGACGCGGAGCGCGTGGCGGCGTCAGGGGCGATCACCTTCTCGCCCTGTCACGAGCACGACTGTGTAGGCTCAATGGCGGGCGTCACTTCGGCATCGATGTTTATGCACATCGTTGAGAACAAAACCTACGGCAACCGGGCGTTCACTAACCTTAGCGAGCAGATGGCGAAGATCCTGCGCATGGGCGCCAACGACCAGAGCGTTATTGACCGCCTGAACTGGATGCGTGACGTGCTCGGCCCGATGCTGCGCGATGCCATGAAAATCATTGGTGAAATCGACCTGCGCCTGATGCTGGCCCAGGCGCTGCACATGGGCGACGAGTGCCATAACCGCAACAACGCCGGCACCACGCTGCTGATCCAGGCGTTGACGCCCGGGCTGATTCAGGCTGGGTATCCGGTGGCACAGCAGCGTGAGGTGTTTGAGTTCGTCGCCAGCAGCGATTACTTCTCCGGCCCGACGTGGATGGCGATGTGTAAAGCCGCCATGGATGCCGCACACGGTATTGAGTACAGCACCGTGGTCACCACCATGGCGCGTAACGGCTACGAGTTCGGCCTGCGCATCTCCGGGCTGCCGGGGCAGTGGTTCACCGGCCCGGCGCAGCAGGTGATGGGGCCGATGTTCGCGGGCTACAGGCCGGAAGACTCCGGGCTGGATATTGGCGACAGCGCCATTACCGAAACCTACGGTATCGGTGGTTTTGCGATGGCCACAGCCCCGGCGATCGTGGCACTGGTGGGTGGCACGGTGGATGAAGCCATCGATTTCTCCCGTCAGATGCGCGAGATCACCCTCGGCGAAAACCCGAACGTCACCATTCCGCTGCTCTCGTTTATGGGCATTCCAACCGCCATCGACATCACAAAAGTCGCGGGCAGCGGCATTCTGCCGGTCATTAACACCGCCATTGCCCACAAAGACGCAGGTATTGGCATGATTGGGGCGGGCATCGTTCACCCGCCGTTTAGCTGTTTTGAAAAGGCGCTGTTGACCTTCCGCGATCGCTACTTTTTATAAGGCATGCATCCATGAAAAACATGAAACTGGAGTGGAAAAGAGGTGACTGGGCGGCGTATTTCGGGTTGATGACCAACAACCTGACCAATTTGCTGACCATGATGGGGCTGCTCATTTTTGTCGTCGGCATCCCGAAGGAGATTGTTTATGGACGCATTGCGCCAGCCTTCGGGCTGGCGGTGCTGGTCGCGAGCGTCTGCTACGCGTGGTTTGGCCTGCAGATGGCGCGCCAGACCGGGCGTACGGATGTCACCGCGCTGCCGTCTGGCCCAAGCGCGCCGTCAATTTTCACCGTGACCTTTCTGGTGCTGATGCCGGTCTACCAGCAAACCGGTGATGCGGATTTCGCTATCCAGATTGGTCTGGTGTGGTGCTTCGTGGAGGCGATGATTCTGGCGGGCGGTTCGTTCCTGGGGGAAACCATCCGCAAGATGATCCCGCGTACCGTCCTGCTGTCGTGCCTGTCCGGGCTGGGCCTGCTGCTGCTGGCGATGAACCCGATGCTGCAGGCGTTTGAGGCACCTACCGTGTCGTTCATCGTGCTGCTGCTGATCTTTATTAACTGGTTTGGTAAAAAGCCGATCTTCGCCAAAATCCCGACCGGCCTGCTCTTGCTGATTGCCGGTACCGCGCTGGCGTGGATCTCCGGTCTGCAAAGCCCGGAGGCCATCAAAGCCTCGATGTCGTCGTTTGGCTTTAACCCGCCGGAAGTGCATGTCGACAGCTTTATGCAGGGACTGCCACACGCATTACCGTACCTGGCCTCTGCCGTCCCGCTGGGTCTGGCGAACTACATTTTTGACCTGGAAAACATCGAAAGCGCCCACGCGGCGGGGGATGAGTACCCGACCCGCAAGGTGATGCTGGCAAACGGGCTGGCCTCCATGCTCGGGTGTCTGATGGGTAACCCGTTCCCGGTGACGGTTTACGTCGGCCACGCGGGCTGGAAAGCGATGGGGGCCAGCATTGGCTACACGCTGGCCTCCGGTGTGACCATGTTTATCGTGCCGCTGTTCGGGCTGGGGGCGTTTATGCTCGCCATCATACCGATGACCGCCATCGTGCCGATTCTGGTGTTTATCGGGGTGGTGACCGCCAACCAGGTAGTAAGGGAAACGCCCAAAGTGGAGGTTCCCGTGATCTTCATCTGCCTGTTCCCGTGGATCGCCAACTGGGCGCTGACCATGATGAACAGCGTGATGGGCGCGGCGGGGACCAGTGCGGCGAAAATTGGCACCGACGTGCTGCACAGCAAAGGGATCTACTACCAGGGACTGGTGCATCTGGGTAACGGCGCACCGCTCGCCAGCATGCTGTGGGGCTGCATCGCTATCTTCGCCATCATCAACAAACCGTTGCGCGGAGCCGTGGCCGCCGCCGTTGGGGCGTTGCTGGCACTGTTCGGCGTGATCCACGCGCCAGTGGTTGGCTTTGCCGAAGGCAGTTCGCTGATGTTTGTCACGGCCTACCTGATGATGGGGGGCATGTTTGTGGTGAAGCATTTTCTTGATAGCCGCGACGCGGTGAGCGCGGCAGCGCCGGTTTCGGAGTCCTGATAATGGCTGATGTCCTCACCCCGCACCATTTCAAAGGAAACACTATGAAAGAGCTCATGGTCGTTGCCATTGGCGGCAACAGCATTATCAAAGATAACGCCAGTCAGTCCATTGAACACCAGTCACAGGCCGTGAAATTGGTTGCAGAGTCAGTGCTGGAGATGCTGGCGTCTGACTATGACATCGTGCTCACTCACGGTAACGGCCCCCAGGTGGGGCTGGATCTGCGCCGCGCTGAAATTGCTCACGAGCGGGAAGGGCTACCCCTCACGCCGCTGGCAAACTGCGTGGCGGATACCCAGGGCGGTATCGGCTACCTGATCCAGCAGGCGCTCAATAACCGCATGGCCGCCCACGGCGAGCAAAAAGCGGTCACGGTCGTCACGCAGGTGGAAGTGGATAAACACGATCCGGGTTTCGCCCATCCCACCAAACCTATCGGCGCGTTTTTCAGTGAGACGCAGCGTGATGCGCTCCAGCACGCCCATCCTGACTGGCATTTTGTTGAAGACGCCGGGCGCGGTTATCGCCGGGTGGTGGCCTCACCGCAGCCGCTGCGTATCGTTGAAGCGGAGGCTATCAAGACCCTGACGCAAAAAGGCTTTGTGGTGATCGGGGCGGGCGGTGGTGGTATTCCGGTGGTGCGCACAGCGCAGGGGGATTACCAGAGCGTCGATGCGGTGATTGATAAGGATCTCTCGACCGCGCTGCTGGCCCGCGAGATCCATGCCGACGTGCTGGTGATCACCACCGGGGTGGAGAAAGTGTGCATCAACTTTGGTAAGCCGGACCAGCAGGCGCTGGATACGGTGAATGTGGCGCAGATGAAACGCTACGTGGCGGAGGGGCACTTCCCGGCGGGCAGCATGCTGCCGAAAATCGTCGCCTCGCTGGCGTTTCTGAACGACGGCGGCAAGCGCGTGATCATCACCTCGCCGGACTGCCTGCCTGCGGCGCTGCGCGGTGAGACCGGTACCCACATTGTGAATGCGTAAGTAAAAGGAAGAGAAGATGAGTGAGAATAAAAGCCGACGCGAGTTTATTAGCCAGAGCGGCAAAATGGTTACCGCCTGCGCCCTGTTTGGCACCACTGGCTCCGTCGCGTATGCTGCAGAGACTGCGAAACCACGTTGTGAGACAGGCAAAACCATGAACATTACCGCCAGACACTACTACCTGGATAACGTGCTGCTGGAGGCCGGGTTCAACGTTGACGGCGGCGTGGCGACAAGCACCCGCACCGAGCTGAAAACACTCGAAATTAATGACGGCAAAATTGTCGCCCTGCGTGATAACAAAAGCCATGCCGATGCCACGCTGCCACACTATGATGCAGGCAGTAAGCTGATGCTGCCCGCGATGCGCGACATGCATATTCACCTGGATAAAACCTTTTACGGCGGTCCCTGGCATTCCCTTAACCGCCCGGCGGGCACGACCATTCAGGACATGATCCGTCTTGAACAAAAATTGCTGCCAGAGTTACAGCCCTACACGCAGGAGCGTGCGGAAAAGCTTATCGATCTGATCCAGTCGAAAGGCTCCACCCTCGCCCGCAGCCACTGCAATATTGAGCCGACATCCGGCCTGAAGAATCTGGAAAATCTCCAGGCCGTCTTAGCGCGCCGCAAGCCGGGGTTTGACTGTGAAATTGTCGCCTTCCCGCAGCACGGCTTGCTGTTGTCGCACTCCGAAACGCTGATGCGCGAGGCCATGCAGGCTGGCGCACACTACGTGGGCGGTCTGGATCCGACTAACGTGGACGGTGCGATGGAAAAATCCCTCGACACGATGTTCCAGATTGCGCTGGATTATGACAAAGGGGTGGACATCCACCTGCATGAAACCAGCCCGGCAGGCGTCGCGGCGGTGAACTACATGGTAGAGACCGTGGAGAAAACGCCCGCGCTGAAGGGCAAGCTGACCATCAGCCATGCCTTCGCGCTGGCCACGCTCAACGAGCAGCAGGTCGATGAAATCGCCACCCGCATGGCGGCGCAGCAGGTGACCATTGCCTCTACGGTGCCGATTGGCACCCTGCATATGCCGCTGAAGCAACTCCGTGACAAGGGGGTGTTCGTCATGACCGGCACCGACAGCGTCATTGACCACTGGTCGCCGTATGGGCTGGGCGATATGCTGGAAAAAGCCAATCTTTACGCCCAGCTCTATATTCGCCCGAATGAACAGACGCTCTCCCGTGCGCTGGGTATCGCCACCGGTGATGTGCTGCCGTTGAACGACAAAGGCGAGCGCGTGTGGCCAAAAGCGCAGGACGATGCCAGCTTTGTGCTGGTGGACGCTTCTTGTTCCGCCGAGGCCGTGGCGCGGATTTCACCGCGCACCGCGACCTTCCATAAGGGCCATCTTGTGTGGGGCACCGTCTCCTGACGCCACGTCGGGGTATTGCTACAGGTGATACCCCGACAGACGCAGCTCGCGATCAATCCACTCAACAAACTGCTGGATCTTCCAGGTGCGCTCGTTCCTGTGCGGCATCACCAGATGATGCGCATTAATGGCGATCCCCGTTTCATCTGGTAGCACCTGCACCAGGGAGCCATCGTTCAGGTGATCGGTGGCCATCATCTTGCTTTCCAGAATAAATCCCAGCCCCATGCGCGCGGCTTCAAAGCTCATGTAAGAACGATCAAAACTCAGGCTGAAGTTGAGCCAGGGGCGGTCGATATTGTGCCAGGCAAACCATTTTTCCCAGTTGACCAGGGTGCTGGTCGACGAGATAAGCGCCTGTGAAAGCAGGTCCTGCGGCGTGTTGACGGGATGTGCACGCAGATATGCCGGTGAGGCCAGCACCACCAGCGCATCGTTTTTAATGGTCATGACCCTGTAAGCGTCCCAGTCCGGGATGCCGTGGCGAATATCAATATCGATGTTATCGCGTGCAAACTGCAGGTTCTCATAGGAGCAGGAAAGATTGACCGTAATATCCGGGTATTCACTGCGAAATTTGCCGAGCCGGCGCAATAACCACGTCAGGCCAAACGTTGGTGAAGAGTGAACGCGCAATACCGGATTATCGGCCTCTTTCATCACCTGTTCGGTTGCACGGCCGATGGCGCTCATCGCTGCGGAGACGTCGCGCAGATATTTTTCCCCCGTCGGGGTCAGGGTCACGCCTTTGCCGCTGCGGATAAATAACTTCTTCCCCATCCAGGATTCCAGCGAGGCGATCTGATGACTGACGGCTGACGCGGTGACGTTAAGCTGTTCGGCTGCCAGATGGATACTGAGAGAGTTGGCCACGGCGATAAAGGACTGAATATTTCGCAGTGAGGGTATGGGGAGGGTCTGGCGATCCTGCGCGGGCATGGCCCACTCCTTTTAAACGAGACAATTTTAAAAAACATAACATTGCGGCATCGCGTCAGCAATTTTTACCCGGCTGAATGGATTAAACATGATCCTGTTCACAGTGTTTTATCGATGAATATTGATGAGAGTTACATTTTATTTTTATGACCTGCATCGCGTATCAA
Source organism: Enterobacter sp. MEB024 (assembly GCF_030209635.1). Lineage (NCBI taxonomy): Bacteria > Pseudomonadati > Pseudomonadota > Gammaproteobacteria > Enterobacterales > Enterobacteriaceae > Enterobacter > Enterobacter sp. MEB024. The sequence goes on from NZ_JARVRQ010000016.1 coordinate 32,705, forward strand.
ATTTATCTCAGCAATAAATGAGTTTTATTGAATGGTGTTTCGTTCGATAGCCGATATATTGACGTTGAACGCATAAATAAAACGACTCACGTTGTTCGAATAATGAGGTAAAACATGTCTCGTATAGAACAAGTTGCCCCCTACATAGCGACAAAGAAAACCAATTACCGTTTCGTTGTGCTGGCATTAATTTTTATTGTGTATGCCATTAACTATGCCGACCGAACAAATATTGGTGCTGTACTTCCTTTTATCATCGACGAGTTTCATATCAATAATTTCGAAGCCGGTGCGATCGCCAGTATGTTCTTTTTGGGATACGCCCTGAGCCAAATACCGGCGGGCTTTTTTATCGCCAAAAAAGGCATTCGCGGGATGGTGGCGCTGTCGATATTTGGCTTCTCGGCGTTTACCTGGTTGATGGGGACTGCGACCTCAGTGCTGGGCCTGAAGTTTATCCGCCTGGGGCTGGGGTTAACCGAGGGGCCATGCCCGGTGGGGTTGGCATCAACGATCAATAACTGGTTTCCACCAAAAGAGAAGGCCACAGCGACCGGCGTCTATATTGCTGCCACCATGTTTGCCCCCATCCTGGTGCCGCCGCTGGCAGTGTGGATTGCCATGACCTGGGGCTGGCGCTGGGTCTTTTTCTCTTTTGCTATTCCGGGGCTGGTCATTGCTGTCCTGTGGTATTTACTGGTACGTACCCGGCCTTCCGAGAGCCCTTTCGTGTCAAAGGCCGAACTGGAGACCATTACCGCAGGTCAGGCGACACCGGATGCCAGACGGGAAAATATCGTGATTTCCCCCGGCTTCTCCCGCCTTGACCGTCTGATTCGCGTACGGGATCTGTCGCCCATCAGCACGGTAAAAGGTCTGTTCACATCGAAAAATATTCTCGGTGACTGTGTGGCCTACTTCATGATGGTCAGCGTGCTGTATGGCCTGTTGACCTGGATACCGCTTTATCTGGTGAAAGAAAAAGGCTTTACGTTCATGAGCATGGGCCTCGTCGCGAGTATGCCGTGTATCGGCGGTTTTATCGGCGCGATTTTTGGCGGCTATGTCTCCGATAAATGGCTCGGGCGCAGGCGTAAACCGACCATGATGTTTACAGCCATCAGCACCGTACTGATGATGGTCATCATGCTGAATATCCCGCAAAGCACCGTTGCGGTTTGTGTCGGCCTCTTTTTTGTTGGTCTCTGTCTGAATATAGGCTGGCCCGCCTTCACCGCTTATGGAATGGCCGTCGCGGACAGCAAAACGTATCCCATCGCCGCATCAATTATTAATAGCGGCGGTAATCTCGGCGGATTTGTTTCGCCGATGCTGGCAGGTTATCTGCTGGATAAAACTGGAAGCTTTAATTCTGTCTTTATTTATTTCGGTATTTGCGCAGCAATTGGATTAGTCATGATTATCTTGCTGGAAGAACCGAAGTAATAAATAAAACCTCTCTTACAATACTGGAGTAAATATATGCTTCTGAAAGATAAAGTCGCCGTGATTACCGGCGCGGCTTCTGTGCGCGGTTTGGGTTTCGCCACGGCAAAATTATATGCCGAGCAGGGCGCGAAAGTGGTCATTATTGATTTAGATACCGAGGCCAGCCAGCGTGCGGCTGCATGTCTGGGTGAAGGGCATCTGGGGCTTGCGGCAAACGTCAGCAACGAGTTGCAGGTGAACGCAGCCATTGAGCAGGTTCTGGGTCAATATGGGCGCATCGACATTCTGGTGAATAACGCCGGGATAACCCAGCCGCTCAAACTGATGGATATTAAGCGCGACAATTACGATGCCGTACTGGATGTCAGCCTGCGCGGTACGCTGCTGATGTCCCAGGCGGTGATTCCCACTCTGCGCGCGCAGAAGTCCGGCAGCATTGTCTGTATCTCTTCAGTTTCGGCACAGCGCGGCGGCGGTATTTTTGGCGGCCCGCACTACAGCGCTGCAAAAGCCGGCGTGCTGGGGCTGGCCAAAGCCATGGCCCGTGAGCTTGGGCCGGATAACGTGCGTGTGAACTGCATCACCCCGGGGCTTATCCAGACGGACATCACCGCTGGCAAGCTGAGCGATGAGATGAAAACCGCCATTCTGGCGGGTATTCCGCTCAACCGTCTTGGTGATGCACAGGATGTTGCCCGTGCCGCGCTGTTCCTGGGCAGCGATCTCTCTTCTTATTCCACCGGTATCACGCTCGACGTGAACGGCGGCATGCTGATCCATTAAGGGGAGACGAGAATGACGAATACGACAGTTCAACAGGTTGCCGCGGCCGCGTGGCGCATTCGCCGCTACGCGCTGCGAATGGGCGAAGTACAAGGTCAGGGCTATATCGGTCAGGCGCTGGGCTATGCCGACGTGCTGGCAACTGCGTTTGCGCACGGTATGACCTTCAGGGCTCAGGAGCCGGAGTGGGAAGGCCGCGACCGCTTCCTGCTCTCCCACGGACATTACGCCATTGCGTATTATGCGGCGCTGATCGAGGCGGGGATCGTTCCTGAAGAGGAACTTGAAACCTACGGCTCGGATGACAGCCGCCTGCCGATGTCCGGCATGGCAACGTATACACCCGGCATGGAGATCTCCGGCGGTTCTCTGGGGCAGGGACTCAGCATTGGTGTGGGAATGGCGCTGGGGCTGAAACACAAACAGAGCACGGCGTGGGTAATTAACTCCATGTCTGACGGTGAGCTGGACGAAGGTTCAACCTGGGAAGCCGCCATGTCAGCCGCGCATCATGGGCTCTCGAATCTGATTGTGCTGGTGGACATTAACCGGCAACAGGCGGACGGTAATTCACATAACATCCTCGGTTTTGAGCCGCTGGAAGATAAGTGGACCTCCTTTGGCTGGTATGTACAACGCGTTAACGGTAACGATATCCCCGCGCTGGTGTCGGCGTTTGATAATGCCAGACGCTATCCCGAACAACAGCCGCGCGTCATCTTGTGCGACACGCTGATGGGCAAGGGCGTGCCTTTCCTCGAGCAGCGTGACAAGAACCATTTTATTCGCGTGGATGCCGATGAGTGGCAACAGGCGCTCGCCGTGCTCGATGCGAATAAACCAGAAGGAGTCCTGTAATGAGCCAGCCCGTCGAAAATAAACCGCGTTTAACCACCTCCGCCATGATTGCCTCGATTGCAGAGGAAGGGCAGGAAACCCGGGCCGCGCCGTTTGGCCACGCGCTGGTGAAACTGGCGGCTCAGCGTCAGAACATTGTCGGCATGACGGCAGATTTGTCGAAATATACCGACCTGCATATCTTTGCCCAGGCATACCCTGACCGTTTCTTCCAGATGGGAATGGCGGAACAGCTGTTAATGGGGGCGGCAGGTGGGATGGCCAAAGAGGGCTTTATTCCCTTTGCCACCACCTATGCCGTGTTCGCCACCCGCCGTGCCTACGATTTTATTCATCAGGTCATTGCTGAGGAACACCTCAACGTCAAGATTTGCGCCGCGCTACCGGGGTTGACCACCGGCTACGGGCCAAGCCATCAGGCAACGGAAGATATTGCGATCATGCGCGGCATTCCGGGCATGACCATTATCGATCCTTGCGATGCGATTGACACCGAACAGGCGGTGCCTGCCATTGCCAGCCACGAAGGACCGGTTTATATGCGTTTGTTACGCGGTAAGGTCCCGGTGGTGCTGGATCAGTACAATTATCGGTTTGAAATAGGCAAAGCCGCGCTGCTGGAAGAGGGCAGTGATGTGCTGATTATCGCCTCAGGGCTGATGACCATGCGCGCACTGGAGGCGGCAAAGCAGTTGCGCAAGGATAATGTCAGCGTGGCGGTACTTCACTCACCCACGATTAAGCCCCTGGATGAAGCGACCATTCTGGCGCAAGCCGCGAAACCCGGACGTCTGGTTATTGTGGCTGAAAACCACAGTAGCGTTGGCGGGCTTTGTGAAGCCGTGGCGTCGCTGTTGATGCGCCATCGCGTTAACGTCGACTTTGACACCGTTGCGTTGCCGGATGCTTTCCTTGATGCGGGTGCGCTACCGACCCTTCACGCGCGTTACGGGATTTCGACTGCCGCCATGGTGGAGAAGATCCGGCGCAGGCTCTGATTTTCAGACGGGTATGTTGTCAACGGGCGAGGGGTGTTTTACCCTCGCCTCTGTTGCGATAAAGGAGTCCGTCATGGCACAAAACATCTACGACAACCCGGCGTTTTTTGAAGGCTATGCCCGGCTACCGCGTTCGGTGCAGGGTCTGGACGGCGCACCGGAATGGCCTGCGCTGAAAAGCATGCTGCCACCGTTATCCGGCAAGTCAGTTATCGATCTTGGCTGCGGTTACGGCTGGTTCTGTCGCGCTGCACGCGCGCTGGGGGCGGCAGAAGTGACCGGTGTTGATCTCTCCGAAAAGATGCTCGCCCGGGCGGCTGAACTGACGGATGACGCGAAAATTCACTATCAGCGCAGCGATCTGGCATCTCTGGCGTTACCTGAGCACAGCGTTGATTTGATCTACAGTTCACTGGCGCTGCACTACCTGCCGGCGCTGGAGACCCTGTTTGAGAAAATCCGGCGGGCGCTTAAACCCGGTGGCAGCCTCGTCTTTTCAATGGAACATCCGATTTACACCTGCGCCTCACGTCAGGGCTGGTTGACCGACGACAACGGCGAGCGTTTCTGGGGCGTTAATCGCTATCAGGATGAGGGCGAGCGCGTCAGCAACTGGCTGGCAGACGGGGTGATCAAATACCACCGTACGCTCGGTACCACGCTCAATGCGCTTATTAAGGCGGGGCTGACAATAACGGAAGTGAACGAATGGGGACCAACGCAGGCACAAATTGATGCCTGGCCCGCGCTGGCCGAAGAGGCGGAACGTCCGATGCTGGTCCTGATTTCTGCCGCTAAGGCTCAGTAACCCACTTTATACACTCGTCCATTCTGCACCCCTTCCACGCTGCGACGATAGGCCTGCGCCACCGTTGCGGCGGGAACACTTTCAAAGCCCGGGAAGAAGCCATCGTACGCTTCCGCTGATTCGGTAAGCACCGTCGGGCTAATCAGGTTGATGCGGATCCCGCGCGGGAGTTCACAGGCCGCAGCGCGGACAAACCCTTCCAGGGCGGCGTTCACCGTGGTGGCATTCACCCCCTGAGCGATAGGCTCATGCGCCACGATCCCGCTTATCAGGGTGATGGAGCCGCCTTCGTTGAGATAATGCTGGCCGGTCAACGCCAGACGAACCTGTCCCAGCAGCTTATCCTGCAAGCCCTGGTTGAAATCGCTGTCTTTCATGGTCGCGAGCGGGCCGAAGTGCAGGCCGCCACTGGCAGAGACAATCGCATCCACCGCACCGATGTTTTCAAACAATGCCTGGACGCTTGCCTGAGAGGTGATATCCACCTGGTAGTCGCCCTGCGTGCGACCCACGCGGATCACGTCGTGGCGACGGCTCAGCTCTTCTGTTACCGCACGACCGACCGTACCGCTGGCACCAATAATCACGATTTTCATAGCTGACTCCTTAGGTTGTGAGCCTTCATTCTTTAATAAATCAAAACTCAGATAAACTGGGCTAAAGTTAGAGGATTGCTAACCAGGGGTTTGGAATATGGATAAGCTTCGCAGCATGGAGACCTTCATTGCTGTCGTTGAGAGCGGCAGTTTTACCGGCGCGGCAGGCCGGCTGGAGATGTCGGCGGTGATGGTGGGGAAGTACATTGCGTTGCTGGAGTCTCATCTCGGTACCCGGCTGCTGGAGCGAAACACGCGGCGTCAAAGTCTGACGGATGCCGGGCGGGTCTATTTCGACGAGGCGAAGCGGGTGCTGGAGCAAGTCTCTATCGCCGAAAGCGCGGTTGAGCGACTGCGTGCCGCCCCAGCCGGGACCTTGCGGGTCACGGCGCCCACCTCGTTTGGCGGTTGTGTGATTGCCCCCCTCACCGCGACCTTTTTGCAGCGCTACCCGGACGTGCGCGTGGAGCTGGATCTGACCAACCGGATGGTGGATCTGGTGGATGAAGGGGTCGATCTGGCCATTCGCATCGGTGACATTCATAACGACGATCTGGTGGCGAAATACCTCTGCCCGTACCGAATGGTGATCTGCGCGGCCCCGGCGTATCTGGCGCGTTACGGCACGCCGCGAACGCCTGCCGATCTGGCGGATCATCTCTGCCTGTCACACACGGTGTGGACCGCACGTAACGAATGGCGGCTACCGGGGGTTGAAGGCGAGATGCGCTGGAAGCGCGATGCCATTCTGCGCTGCAACGATGGCTATGGGCTACGGATGGCGGCGAGAGCGGGGGCGGGATTATTACTGCAACCCGAAGTGCTGGTGGCGGAAGAGCTGGCGAGCGGCAGGCTGGTGCAGGTGCTGGAGAACTACACGCCTGCGCCACGACCGGTACATTTGCTGTGGCGCCAGGATTTACGTCCGCTACCCAAGCTCACGCAATTTGTCGCGCATATTCTGCAGGGCGCGGAATATTTCGGCCATGCAGTTGAAGAAAAGTAATTATCAAAGCCGCAGACTTATGCTACTAAGATTAGGCACATTATAAAAAAAGAAGGTAAGCAAAGAATGTCTGTGAATAAACTCGCCAGCAGCGCACAGGGCCTGCAATCATCTGCCATCCGTGAATTATTAAAACATAGCAAAATGGCCGGGGTGATTTCGCTGGGTGGCGGTATTCCTAACCCTGCACTGTTCGATCATGAAGGCCTGAAAATTGCCGCTGATGCCGTATTATCACAGCATTTTGGTGAAGCTTTTCAGTACGGTCTGACCGAAGGCATCCCGGGGCTGCGTGAAGAAATTAAGCTCATCTGTGAAGGCCGTGGGATCGCCTGCAAGGCCGATGACGTGGTCATTACGTCCGGTTCGCAACAATCTCTCGACGTGCTGGCGCGGGCGTTAATTAACCCGGGCGATACCGTCGTCGTCGAACGTCCAACGTATCTCGCGGCACTGCAGGTATTTGGTCTGGCACAGGCCAAATTTGAATCCGTGGGCACCGATGGCGACGGAATGAAAGTGGATGAACTTGAAGCACTGGTGGCGAATAAAACCATCAAGGCGGTTTATATTGTTCCGACATTTGGTAACCCGGGTGGGGTAACGCTTTCTGAGGTGCGTCGTAAACAGCTGGTGGAATTATCGAAGCGCTATGACTTCGTTATTATCGAAGACGATCCGTACAGCGAAATTAATTATACCGATGAAGTGTTCCGCCCGTTAATTGCCCATGCCAAAGATATCGGCAATGAAGAGAACGTCGTCTATACCTCGACCTTCTCCAAAATCCTCGCCCCGGGCACTCGTGTGGGCTGGGTGCTGGTACCGGAGTGGCTGAAACGCGCGGTGGTTAATCTCAAGCAAACCACCGATCTGCACACCAGCACGCTGTCACAGCTGATGACCTACGAGTACCTGAAAACCGGTCGTCTGGCCGATCAGATTAAAATGATCCGTGAAGCCTACCGCCAGAAATACCAGACCTTTGCAAATGAACTGGAGGCGGAACTGGGTGATGTCATGACGTTCCATAAGCCGAAGGGTGGAATGTTCCTGTGGGCCAAAATGAACAATGGCATCAACACCACGCGCTGGCTGGAAAAAACGTTAAGCAACGGCGTGGTTTTTGTGCCGGGTGAGTTCTTCTATTGTAATGAGCCAGACCATACGACGCTGCGCATGTCGTTTGTCACGCCAACCGATGAAGAGCTGAAAGAGGCGGTTCGTCGCCTGAAAAAATCGCTGTAACAGACCTGCGCATAATGGCACCTGTGCTGTTATGCGCATTACTTGTGCAGTGCGGCCAGCGCCGCAAGCGTTCATGGTGAATCCCATGTTTGAATTTCTGATCGGTATCCTCACGCACACCCCCGTCTGGGTGTGGGTCCTGTTTATCTTTCTCGTCTCCCGTGGCCTCAACGCCCGTAAGCCTGCCACCGTTACGCTGGAAAAGCTGGCCATCATTCCTGCCATCTTTCTTATCTGGGATATCTACGATCTGGTGGTCTATCGCGATCTTACTCTCGCGACGGTGGCCCTTTGGGTTGCGGGGATTGTGGCGGGCGCGACGCTGGGGTATGTGCTGATTAAGCAGACGGTCATCACCCGCACCGACGCGCCGCGCACCCTTTATCGCCAGCCGGACTACACGGCACTGCCGTTTATGATGCTGGCATTTGGTGTGAAATACGTGCTGGGGGTGATGAACGCCCTCTCTCCCCAGGCGTTGCAACAGTCCGCCATGAGCGCGCTGGCGATAGTCTCCGGCGGGGTATTTGCCGGGGTCTTTATCGGGAAGTTTACGCGCTATGTAGGGGTATATCTCAGCAGCGCACCGCAACCGGCTGAGTAACGTTAGCCCGTTGCATGGGCCAGCGCGCGAGCAGAAGCTTCACCGTTGGCTACTCGCGTGACTTCGTGGATCCGGCAGATTTTTCCTGCGCATAGCGTGGCAAACATATAAACCTCTATTTCAGCCTGATGGCCTTCGGGATACGTGACGGTCACGATATGCCGGTCAGCCAGCAGTGTGTCATGACACCCTATCTGTTCCACGCGGAAGGCGATATCGCGGATCTGCGAACGCACGTGCTCCAGGTGCTGAATAAAGCCAGAATAATCAAGAGAATGACCGTCCGTGATCTGCTGATACGCTGGCGAAAAAACGTCTTTCGGATCAATCTCACCTTTAAACAGGCCGGTCAGCAAACGGGACATTTCCTCACGCAAAATAGCATTGTCAGACTGGGTAATCAGGCGGGTGATGATGTTCATGGTGACTCCTCGTTGCGTTGAGCCGCCATTATCCTTGACAGACAGAGACGTAGTTTCTGTAATAAGCCAATGAATAACGATTTTCGGCCAAATAACGTGGTCAGCTTCGAGACACTTTTGCATCCAGGTGGATACCATACGCCGTGGCACAGCCATCAGGCCGGTCAGCTCTGGCGGATTACGACGGGTCTGCTGGTTGTCGAAACAGCGTCTGGGCGTTCGGTTGTACCGGCGCAACATATCGGCTGGATCCCGCCCGGTCAGGAGCATGCTGCCTTTTCCGGGAGTGCGATTGACGGTCATGCGATCTATCTGGATCCCGCAGGGTGTGAAGCGCTGCCCGGTGAAACGACGCTTTTCGAACCCGACGAGCTCACCAGCGCGCTGTTTTCACGCTTAAATGCTGAAGGCAGCGGGTACGATCCGCGAAAGCTCGCCCTGCTGCTGGATGAACTGGCGCGGGGCCGTCAGGTGCGCTATCTGCTGCCCATGCCAGCCGATCCCCGATTAAAGAAGGTAGCCAGCCATCTGATGCAACGTGTGGACGACAACCAGACGGTTGAGCACTATGCCTCCCTTGCGGGAATGAGCGTGCGAACATTCCACCGTCGGTTTAGCGCGGAAACGGGAATGAACGTTGTTAACTGGCGGCAACTTGCCCGCGTCATGCGGGCAATGGAGTGGCTGGCAGCAGGTAAACCGGTTGGCTGGATCGCGCTGTCGTGCGGCTACAACAGTATCAGCGCGTTTATTGAGGTTTTCAGGGCCTTTACCGGCAAAACCCCCGGGCAGTGGGCGCTTAAAGAAGCCCCTTCTGTGCAAAGGTAATGCGCGTGGCTTCGTTCAGATCCAGTGCTTTAAGTGCTTCCGGGCGGACCCAGGCAACCTCCTGAAACTCGTCGTTAAACGTTACCTGCCGATTTGTGCTGATGCAGTCGAAAATCAGGTAAATCATATAAATCTCTTCCGTGGTGCCATCGGCATAGGTTTTCACCCGAATGTCGTCGCGAAACGCCCAGGGTTTGACCTTTGTGATCTCCAGCGCGTCGCCCAGCTCTTCGCGAATTTCACGGCGCAGCGCCTGCTCCATGGTTTCTCCCGCCTCCATCCCGCCGCCCGATAACGCCCACTGGCCGGGAAATACGCCGCGGTCATCGGCCATTTTGCACAGCAGATACGCCCCGTCGTTCTGAATGATGGGGCAGACAATAGTTCGTTGACGCATGGTTTCTTCCTGAAAAATGAGTTTGGGCTATTTTAACAGAAGGCGGAAAGGGAAAAGGTAAACGAGGTCAGACTTTCGCCGCTGGCTTAAGCGGTATTGTTGCGGGTTATGGATGCCATGACTCCGGCCCTCTTCCACGAGAGAGGGCCGGAGAAACAAACAGCCAGTGATTAGCGCTCTCGCAGCGCCTCTTTCGCCCGGTTGAACGGCTTGATCATGTAATCCAGCACCGTTTTCTCACCGGTTTTAATGTCCACCGTCGCAATCATCCCCGGCACGATTGAGAAGTGCCTGCCTGCTTTATTCACCAGGTAATCCTGGCTGGTGCGGATAAATACCCGGTAATAGAACACCTCCGGCTTGGCTTCGTCCTGAATGGTGTCCGGCGAAATGGTTTCAACCACGCCGTGCAGCCCGCCATAAATGGCGTAATCGTAGGCGGTGATTTTTACCAGCGCTTCCTGATTCGGATGGATAAAGGCGATATCGCGCGGGGAGAGGCGGGTTTCGATCAGCAGGTGATCGTCCACCGGTACAATCTCCATCAGCTCGCCGTTAGGCGGGATGACGCCACCGATGGTGGTGACTTTGATGTTTTTCACGATCCCGCGCACCGGAGATTTCACCGTTAAGCGGGTCACTGAATCCTCGCGGCCTTTGAGGATCGCCGAGACCATATCCACTTCAGCGTTGGCCTTGGATAACGCCTCGCGGGCCTGAACATAGTACTGGGATCGCACGTCGGTGAGTTTCAGCTCCAGATCGCTTTTCTGCCGCTGCAGGCGCAGTACCTCCACGTGGCTGGCGGCGCCGGTTTTCACCAGACGCTGAGTGATCGCCAGCTCCTTATTCGCAAGATCCAATGCCGCACGCAGCTCCCGCTGGGTATCTTCCAGCTGCGCACGGCGTGAGTTATAGAGCCGGGTTTCGGCAGCGGTCAGATCGGTCCACTTCGCCAGCGAAGGGGGAAATTTCAGCGGCAGATCGTTTACCTCGGCGTACAGTCGCACGCTGGAGGCCAGCGAGGCACGGTAGCGCGCCGCGCTTTCACCAACGTTAGATTCTGAACGCGTGGGATCGAGCCGCGCCAGCACTTGTCCGGCCTGCACCTGGTCACCCTCATGGACGTTCAGCTCGGTGAGGATCCCCCCGTCGAGCGACTGTAAAACCTGCTCGCGCGAACTGGGGATCACTTTGCCCGTGCCGGTTGAGACTTCATCCAGCACGCCAAACCACGCCCAGACGCCGAGTACGACGAACATCAGTAAAGAGAAGATAACAATCCGCCGCGCACCGGTGTAGCCGCTTTCGGAGTCGAGCGCATTGTCCAGGTCGTCCATTGCGGCGACGTCACGCTGACTGATTTTCATTTTTCCACTCCCGTCCGGTTTCTGCCTGCTGCTGCTGTTGCTGCATGCGGCTGTTGTTCAGCGCCTGCGCTTTCGGCGCGTCCATCACCAGCATTCCCTCTTTGAGCACCACGACCCGCTCCACCAGTTCCAGCACCGGCACGCGATGCGTGGCGACAATCAGGGTGCGGTTGCCAAGCCAGGCGCTCAGACGCTGGATAAATTCCCGCTCGGTGTGCTCATCGAGCGACGCAGTCGGTTCATCCATCAGCACAATATTGGGGTCGCGAAGCAGCATGCGCGCCAGCAGAATGGATTGCCGCTGGCCGCCGGATAACCCCACGCCGTTCTCCATAATTGGGTAGTCCAGACCCTTCGGCAGTTTCTGCACAAAGCCCGCAGCGCCGGTTAACTCCAGCACCTCGAAAATCTCCTCATCGGTGGCGCGCGGCATGCCGAGGGTGATGTTTTCGCGCAGGGTGCCATAAAAGAGCCGGGCGTTCTGGGTCATAAAGCCGACGTTACGCCGGACATCGGCGACATCGAGGTGCGGGAGGCTGAAGTTATCGAGCCGCAATTCACCGCCGGCAAGATCCATTCCGCCCGCCATCGCCTGCAGCAGGGTCGATTTTCCGGCGCCGTTACGCCCGAGGATCGCCACTTTTTCACCTGGCTTAATCTCCAGACGGTTAATGCGCAGGGCCATGCGCGGATCTTCCGGGTGATAGCGAAACTGTGCCTGCTCGAAAAGATAGTGACCGCGCAGTACATCCTGGCGGATCGGCGTCTCCTCACGCTGGTTTTCTGTGGGGAGTTGCATGATGCTGTCCAGTCCCTCTTTCGCCGCTTTGACCTGCTGCCAGCGCGCCAGCACGCCGCACAGCGTGGCCATCGGAGCGATCATGCGCGAGGCCAGCATCGAGGCGGCGACCACCGAACCGGTCGTCAGCGTACCGTCGATCACCATCGGCGCACCGACCACGATCACCCCGGCATAGACCAGGCTCTGAATAGTCATTCCCCAGCTGATCAGGTTCTGGGTCAGTTCACGGGTGCGCAAGCCAGATTCAGCGGTGATCTGGATGTAGCTGTTCCACTGCTGCAAAAAGCGGTTTTCCGCCTGCATCAGCTTTATGTCCTCCAGCCCCTGCACGCTCTCCACCAGCACGGCGTTGCGCAGGGTGGATTCGTGCGCCGACTGCTTCGCGAGCTCTGCCAGCTTTTTCTGCAGCAGCAGACCGGGCAGGACCATGATCACCGCGGCGACCGGTGCGATCCACGCCAGTTGGGGAGCGATGATCGCCAGCACCACCACGAACAGGAAAAAGAAGGGCAGATCGACAATTGTGGAGATGGTGGAGGAGGTGACCATCTCGCGGATCTGCTCCAGCTCGCGTAGCTGGGAGATAAAGCTGCCGGTCGAGCGAGGGATGGCGCTGTTGCGTAGCCGCAGGGCGTGACCGAAGACCCGATCCGATACGCGCAGATCGGAGCGTTTGCCCAGCAGATCCATAATGTGCCCGCGTGCCACGCGCAGCACAAAGCCAAACAGGGTGGTGATCAGCACGCCGATGGTCAGGACATACAGCGTCGGGTAGGACTGCGCGGGGATCACCCGGTCATACACCTGCATGGAAAAGACAATCCCCGACAGGGACAGGACGTTAATGAACAGCGCGGCGAGCATCACCCAGCTGTAGGGGCGCAAGTCGCGCATTACCAGCCGGTAAAGCCAGTCCGGACGGTATTTCGAAATATAGGCATCCACGCGGCTGTCTTTCAGCGCGGCCAGTGGGCGCAGGGCAATGACGTGGCGGATGGCGGGCAGCATGGCGGTCATCGAAAGCCGGTTGGTGTAGGTCCGATCGTCGAAAAAGCTGACCTCCAGCGTATCGTCGCCATCGAAATGTTCGATCACGCCGATCCTGCCGTCGTTCATTGCCGCCACGACCGGCAGACGCCAGCTGTTGATCGCCTGCTGATCCGCCGTCAGCAGCTGAAACGACAGCCCTGCTTCACGGGCCAGCTGAGTCAGTGCGGGCACCATCGGTTTGCCTTTTAGCCACGGCGCGCCCGCGAGCAGCGCACCGGGGGAGCAGGCGACGCGGTAGCGCGTGGCGACAAAACCAAAGGCCTGCGCCCACTGCGCCAGGGCCTCATCCGTCATGGTCTCACCTTGCGGGATATCGCGTTGCTTCATGGCTGGATCTCCACGGTCTGGATGGTGCGGTTATCAAGATCGAACGCGTGACGCAATTGCCCGGTGTTATAGAGGCAGTTGAGCTGCAGCTGGTGCAACTGTCCGAGGGTCTGCTGCTGGGTAAAACGCGCCTGATAGACCTCCTGCTCGGCGTTAAGCACATCGAGCAGCGGGCGCGAACCCAGATCGAGATATTGCTGCTGATAGAGTTCACGGGTGCGGGCGCTGAGCGCCTCCTGACGGCCCTGAATCTGCAGCGTGCTCAGCAGGCTTAATACCTGGCTGCGCGACTCCAGCAGTTTCTGGCGTACCTCGAGGCGGGTACGCTGAATGGTGGACTGTGCGGCTTCTACCGCGTGGCCTGCGGCGTTACGCCGGGCGGTGAGGCCGCCACCCTGATAGAGCGGCATCTGCACTTTCACCCATGCAGAGTATTGGGTACGATCCCGCGTTTCGTTACCCGCATAGCGTTCGTTCAGGTAGTGGCGCACCTCCGGCTCCAGCGAGACGGTCGGTGTCATCTGGGCGTCGGCGTAGTCGAGATTGGCCTGGGCGACGTTAGCCTGCGCCCAGGCGGCTAATACTGCCGGGACCAGGCGATCGTCCGGCTCGGCAATGTCGCAGCTGCGGGCCAGCTTTTGTGGAAAATCGTTGCTGATCGTGTTGAGGGTGTTCCAGCCAAGGAAGCTCATCAACGTGGCACGGGCGCTGTCGAGGCTGGCCTGGTACTGCATCAGCTGGGCGCGCGCGCCTTCGATACGTGCATCGGTCTGCACTACGTCAGAGAGTGAGGTGGCCCCTTCGTCATTACGCTGGCGGGTGAGGGTACCAATCGAAGAGAGCGCCTCAAGCTGCTCTTTGGCGGTGTCGACCATTTGCTGCCAGGTTTGCACCTGCACCATCGCGATGGCGGTATCATGAGCGATGGTGTCGATGCTGACCAGCACGTTGGCCTGCTGCTGGGCGACGCCGGCACTTTCTGCACGCACCTGGCTTGCCACCTTGCCAAAGTCGTACAGCATTTGTGAGAGGGAGAGCACCAGCGACGGAGTAAAGCCATTATCGTCGCCGTCATGGGTATAACCGTTATCCATGCCGGCATTAATTTGCGGATAGTATTTCGATTTTGCGACGTCCACCTCTTCGCTTTGTTGGTAGAGTTTCCCCACGGCTTCACTGATGGCCGGGTGCCAGGTGACGGCGCGGTTGACGGCTTCGCCAAGCTGCAGCGTGCCGGGGGCAGCCTTGCTGACGACAGGTGCCACGCGGCCATTCAGCGAGGGGAGTTCCTGCGTTTCACGGAGTTGTCCGGTATTGATCATCGCCGCCGGCGTCGCGGAGAGGGCGGGCACAGATATCAGGCAGCACGAGAGCCACCAGTAAGGCATCTTCATTCCCATGTCTTATCCCTAATAAAAATGTACTGCTTTATTGTTTATGCCCGGGCGCTGTGCGCCCGGGTCATTTGTGCAGGTGCTATCAGGTAACGATGTGTTGCTGGTTCACTAACTCGTCGTAGGTGGTCTGGACGTTATCCAGCGTCACGAGCGTCGTATTAATGTAGGTGCTCCCTGAACCATCACGGTCGATGGAGATCACGGTATTGCCATTACTATTAGTAACATGCAGATAATTACCGAGCGTTGAACTGCTCCCGTTCCAGCCCACCAGCAGATCGCCGATATCGATTTTGTCCCCCTGCGTGAGCGAGAAGTTGGTCCAGTGATCGCCAGCAGTGCTGCTGACGTTGCCCGCGGTCGCGTTGCCTGCGGTGGCGTTCAGCACCTGGTAAATCAGGGTGTCGCCGTAGGCGGTGCCGGTAATGACGTCGTTATGTTCCGAACTGATGAACTGCGGCGCCATATTGATGGTCAGCGTGGCACTGTCTGTTTTCCCGTCGGCATCGGTCAGGGTGTAGTTGAAGGTCTCCTTCGAGGTGATGGTTGAGAGCGACACCCCGGTGTTGAGGGTGTAGGTGTAGTGGCCGTCCGCAGCAATTGCCAGCGTGCCATAATGGCCGACGACGTTGACCGTTGCGCTGCCGGTGTACGGATCCAGCGTGGTGGTCACGCCGTTGTAGCCGGTCACGCTGAGGCGGGTATCCACCGAATGCAACTGATCCATCGCCCCGGCAGAGTCGGTGCCATCGAAGATGTTGCCGTCAACGGTGTGGCCGCTGGTAGAGTCGAACTGGGTCAGCGAGTAGGTGGTGCCGTTCACGCTTGGGGTAATGGTAATGTTCCCCACGCTGAGCCCCGGTACGCTGCCGGTATAGCTCAGCGTATAGGTTCCGGCATTCAGGTCCAGCCCGGAGAGCGCGATGTCGATATTGCCGCCCAACAGCGAACCGCCGCTGAAGGAGCCGCTGCGAACAACATTCGAACCGTCACTGATTGACCAGTTCACCGTCAGGCCGCCCAACGCCAGCAGCGATGCCACGTTAAAGTGCAGCGACACGTTATGCAGCGCGGTGTTCGGATCCACCACGAAGGTTCCGCTCCCGCTGCCCTGGGTTGATGACAGCAGCGCGGTTGTCCAGCTGGCCGTCCCGACGGTGGTATCCGAGTAGGTCGTCGTGTGATGTACCGAGGTGACGTCCATCGCGGTACTGACATCGTTGACCGCATCCATCGCCCGCGCGGTTGGGGTGATGTTGAGCGATGCCGTATCCTTCGCCCCATTTGGTGCGGTGATGGTATAGACGAACGTATCCGGCGTACTGATCGCGTCAGCACCCACACCGGCTTTCAGGGTGTAGGTGTACTGTCCGGACGCATTGATGCTCAGCGTGCCGTATTCCCCCTGAATGTCGGTCAGGCCGCTGCTGTTCACCGCCACGCCGTTCACTTCTGATACCACCGCGCCGGTTGCGACATCGTTATCCAGCACATCTCCGGTGGTGGTCTCGCCCACGCTCGACACGCTGTAGACATGATCTTCCAGCACGTTCAGCGTGTAGGCGGTCAGGGCGGTGATCCCTGCAGCCGTATTCAGCAGGAAGAGGTACTCCCCGGCAGGCAGGTTCAGCGTCAGCTGAGACGAGGTACCGCCCAGCAACGGCGCACGCAGCCAGCCCGGTTCGACGCGCAACTGCTCGAAGGTCTGCGTCGCGTTATTGAACTTGTAGACATACAGGTCGAATACCGACGCCAGCGCCACACCGCCCACGGAAGCCTGAATGGTCATGGTGCGGGTGGTACCTTCCTCCACGTTATAGATGATCGGATTGCTCAGATCGTCCAGCAGGTTCAGCCCCAGCGTGTTGCCGAGATTGATCCCCACCACGGTAAAGCCGCCCTGCGACGAGGTGCCGTTATTGATTTCATGGACCGAGGTGTCAAAGGTCAGCGAGGCCGTGTCATCCACCGCCACAATACCGTTAGCGGTAGTACCGGCACCCAGCGACAGTACCAGGTTCGCCGACGCGCTGACGCCGTTATGGGTGATGGTGTAGGTGAAGCTCTCTGTCCGGCCTACGACCGAGGCGCTGGTGTCGGTCAGGTTGTAGGTGTAGCTGCCATCGCGGTTAATGGTCAGCGTACCGTACTGGCCCTGAACAACCGTGCCGTCGGCGTTCACGCTGGTGGTGACACCCAGTGCGTTGGTGACAGCAGAGACAGTAGTGCCTGCCGGTGCGTTGTCGCTGCCCGCGGTCGGGTCGGCGTCGAGAATTACGTTACCGTTCAGGCTGGTGTCGCCCGTCACGGTACCGGCGCTGGTTTCTTTCACCGCCACATCGAGGCTGGTGTAGGAGCCGGTCGCCAGCAGGTTAGTGTTATAGCTCAGCACCCGGTAGTCGCCGTTCGCCAGCCCGGTCAGGTTCAGCGATACGCCGGTGGCCCCGAGGGTCAGCAGATCGGCAAACTGGGGTTGTCCGGTATCCACGACGGTAGTCCAGGTACCGTTGACGCTGTCCCAGCGCTGTACCACCAGCTCAAGGGTATTGAGCAGGGAGAGTACCGCACCCGTGGCATTGGCGTTCACCACAATATCTGCATTGCCGCCGCTGCCCACCGTGAAGTCCACCTGAGCAGTATCATTACCCAGCAACGTGAGGACGTTGCCTACGGCACCCACCAGCAGGAAGCCATAATCACTGTACTGGCTGTTGGTGACGGTGGCCGTGGTGCTGATATCCAGCTCTTCGACGTTATTGCTGGCGGAGAGCGGGACGACCGGTGCGAGGGCTGAGCCGGGCTGCGACGTATTACCTGCGGCATCGGTGGCGGTGATCTGCAGCGTCTGACCTTCCGTCTGTTTATTGAGGAAGGTATAGCTGTAGGTGCCGTTGCTGCCCGCGATTGTGGTCACCGTGCTGCCATCGCCAAGACGGATAGAGACGGTACTGCCTGCCTCCGCGTTACCGGTCAATACGCTACCGTCAGCGTTAAAGGTTCCGGTTGGGGCCGTTGGTGCCGTCAGATCGACAATCACGCTGGTGGCGGAAGAGACCGGGCTGGTGCCCGAACTGTTCGTCGCCGTGGCGGTAAAGGCGTGGGAGCCTTCGCTTAACGCCGGGGTGGTGAAGGTCCAGTTGCCTGAACTATCTGCCACTGCCGTTCCCATCGACACGCCGTTGTTATACAGCGTGACGGTGGTGCCTGGCAGGGCTGTACCACTCAGGGTTGGCGTGGTGTCGTCAGTGGTTTTACCGTTGGTCAGGTTACCGGTGACGGTGCCGACGTTATCGTTGATGGTGGTGATAAGCGGTGCGTTCGGCACCGGCGTTGCAGGGGCAATCACCGACGTGCTGACACCTGCGTTACCCGCCTTATCGGTGGCATAGACCAGCAGTGATTCACCGTTGGTTTGGGCCGGCGTGATTGTCGCGTTAAAGTTTCCGCTGCCGTCAGCCGTCGCGGTACCGAGCACTGTTCCGGTACTGGTGGTGATGGTAACGGTGCTACCCGCTTCGGCGGTTCCGGTGACGTGCGTACCGTTGGTGATCACGGCAAGGCTTGCCGGCACGTTCGGTGCAGTCAGATCCACGGTAATGGTGGTGGTGGCCGATGGCGTACTGGTGTTGCCCGCGGCATCGGTGGCGGTGGCGGTGAAGTTATGCGTGCCTTCTGTCAGTGTGGTGGAGGTTTGCGGTAGCGTCCAGTTGCCGTTCGCATCGGCGGTGACCGTGCCGACAAGCGTCGTGCCGTCATAGATGCGTACCGTCGCGTTGGCTTCGGCTGTCCCGTTCAGCGCTGGACGCGCGTCATTGGTCGGGTTATTGCCGGTTACCGGTCCGGTGATGCTGCCGACATCATCGACAACCGCACTGATGACCGGCGCAGCTGGCGCGGCGGCATCCACGTTGATCACATAGGCGGCGGTCGGGGCGCTGGTATTGCCCGCGGCATCGGTGGCGGTAAAGGTCAGGCTGTGTGACCCGTTGCTCAGCGCCGGAGAAGGGGTAAAGCTCCATGCCCCGCCGGTCGCGACCGCGCTACCGATCTGGACGCCGTTATCGAAAATTTTCACCGTGGCGCCCGCTTCCGCCGTACCCGTGAGGGTAGGCTGCGCGTCGTTAGTCAATCCGCCATTGGCAATCGGCGTAGCCGCATTGCCCACATCATCCACAATGCTGCTCAATACCGGCAGGGCTGGCGGCGTCGTGTCGATAGTCAGGCTAAAGGCCGCTGACGAAACGCTGGTATTACCCGCTGCATCCGTGGCCTGCGCCGTGAAGCTGTGCGCGCCCGTGGCTAAGGTGGTCGTGAGCAAGATACTCCAGTTGCCGCTGACATCCGCGGTGCCCGTTCCGACAAGCGTTGTGCCTTCGTAGATATTCACAGTTGCAAACGGCTCACTGGTCCCGACAAGCCGTGGCACGGTGTCGTCGGTCGTCTGTCCTGAACTGAGCGGGCCGGTGATGCTGCCCGCATCGTCAACGGCCTGGCTGATAACCGGCGCATTAGGTGCACTGGTATCAACAACCAGCGTAAAGCCAGGCGACGCCGGGCTGACGTTCCCCGCCGCGTCGGTCGCGGTCGCGGTCCAGGTATGACTGCCATTGCTCAGCGCTGATGACGGCGTAAAGCTCCATGCTCCGGTGCCGTCCGCCAGCGCGGTGCCAACCGGCTGTCCGTTCTCATAGATGGTCACCGTGACGTTGGCTGCCGCGGTGCCCGTCAACGTTGGCGTGGTGTCGTCGGTACTTTGCCCGGAAGTCAGCGGCGTCTGTACGCTGCCTGCGTTGTCTCCCGCGGTCGTGATGGCCGGTGCCGCCGGTGGTGCCGTATCCACCGTCAGGTTAAACGGTGCCGTCGTGCTGCCGGTGTTGCCAGCCGCATCGGTGGCATTGAAGGTGATGGCATGAGGCCCGTCACTCAGGGCGGTGTCAGGCGTGTAGGTCCAGTTCCCCTGAGCATTAACCACCGCGGTGCCAATCTCGTTGCCATCCACAATGATATGCACAGTGGCACCCACTTCGCCCGTACCGTTGAAGGTCGGACGCGCGTCGTTGGTGCTGTTGCCGGTAGTGAGCGTACCGGTGACCGGGCCGACGTCGTCAATCACACTGCTGACCAGTGGCGCAGCAGGGCCTGCCGCATCCACGGTAAAGGCAAAGACCGACGAGTTTGCTGACGCATTGCCTGTCGCATCGGTGGCGTAGGCGCGAAGGAGATAGTTGCCGTCGCCCAGCGGCGTGCTCGGGGTAAAGGTCCAGTTACCACTTCCGTCGACGGTCGCAAGGCCAATTTGCGTACCGTTATTCATGATATGGATTGTACTGCCCGGTTGTCCGGTGCCGCCGATCGTCGGGGTGGTGTCGTTGGTGACTTGCCCGCTGGTGAGGTTGCCGGTCACGCCGCCAGGGGCATTGTCGTTAACCGTATCCAGCGTTGGAACCGTTGGCGCCGTCAGGTCAACCACGACGTTCCAGCCGTTAGACACCTGGCTGACATTGCCCTGTGGATCGGTGGCGGTAACGGTGAAGGCGTGAGGCCCTTCGCCGAGCGCGGTGTCAGGGGTGAACGTCCAGGCACCGGTGCCGTCAGCCGTGACCACGGCAATCTGGGTACCGCCGTCGAAAATTTTCACCACGCTGTTCGCTTCCGCCGTCCCCGAAAGGGTTGGCGTGGCGTCATTAGTCGGATCGCCGCTCACAATCGTGGTGGCAGCATTGCCCACATTATCCGTTACGTTGGTGATCGATGGCGTGGTGGAAACCGTATCAACGATAATGGTGAAGCCTGTCGACAGACCACTTTCATTGCCCGCGGGATCGGTCTCGCGGATGGTCAGAACGTTATTGCCTTCCGCCAGCGCAGGCGGTGTGAAGACCCAGGTCCCCGTATTGCCGACCAGTGCGGTACCCAGCAGGGTTCCGTTGCTGTAAACGGAGATGGTATCGCCCACCGTGCCGGAGCCGGTAAGGGTAGGCTGGTTGTCGTTGGTGGTCTGCCCGTTGGTGAGTTGACCAGTGCCAGGGCCGACATCATCAATCACTGAGCCAATGGTTGGCGTGTCCGGTGCGGTGAGGTCAACGGTGACGGTTGCAACCGGCGAGCGGCCGCTGGTAGAGAGCCCGACCGTCGCGGTCACTTCAAAGGTGTGCAGCCCTTCACCCAGCGCAATCAGTGGGGTATAGCTCCAGTTACCGTCCGCGTCAGCAATCACGTTGATCAGCGGAACCGCGATGCCGTCCTGGTAGATGGTGATAATGCTGCCCGCTTCGGCCGTACCCACGAGTGTCGGGGTAATGTCGTTGGTGGTTTTGTCTTTCACGTCGCCGGTGACAGGCGTTTCATCATCGTTAATGGCCGTAATGATGGGCACATCCGGAAGATTCGGCAGCGTACCGGTGACGGTGTAGGATGCCTCAGGACTGAGGTTGCCCGCGGCATCGGTCGCGGTCACCGTCAGCACAGCGCCATCCGTTTGGGCTGGGCTGAGCGCGATGGAGAAGGTGCCACCGGTGGCTACGCCTGTACCGAGAACATTACCATTGTTATCGGTTACAGTGATGGTAGCCCCCGCTTCGGCGGTGCCGGTCAATGGAGTACCTTGAGCGGCTATGCCAGTAACCGCGGGAGCAGCCGGATCCAGAGTATCGACGTTAACGCTAAGCGGTGCAGAGCTACCGGACGTATTGCCGGCCGGATCGACCGCGGAGACGGTGAAGGTATGCGGGCCTTCCGCCAGCGTGCTGTCGGCGGTCCAGCTCCAGTTGCCGTCCGGCTGTACCGTTACCGGCACCGTGGATGCTGTACCGTCCACAGAGACGATAACGGTGGTACCCGGTTCGCCGGTGCCCGTGAGGGTCGGCGTGCCATCACGGGTATAAAGCACATTGCTTGTGAGCTGGCTGTCAGACACCGTATTAATCAGCGGGATTTCTGGCGCAGTGGTATCAACGGTGACGGTGAAGACCGGGCTGAGGCCGCTGACGTTACCCGCAGCATCGACTGCCGCAACGGTGATGTTGAGTGGGCCATCAGTCTGGGTCGGAAGATCGAGAGACCATTCGCCATTGCTGCCGATTTCGACGCGTCCTAGTTCAACGCCATTGTTATAAACGATGACCGTTTCGCCCGCAGGGCCGGTACCGCCCACACCGGGGGTAGTATCCGTGGTAACACCACCGTCTGGCTTACCGCCAACGGCGCTAATGACAGGCGTATCAGGTGCCACGGTATCAACGGTGATAGTGATCCCCGGTGACGCCGCCGAAACGTTACCGGCTTCGTCGGTGGCGGTGGCGGTAAATTCGTGGCTTCCCTCATCAATGCTGGCGTCAGGGCGCCAGCTCCAGTTGCCGTTACTGTCTACGGTGACGCGACCCACTTCGGTAGCAGGCTGATCATTAATGCTGTCATAAATAATAACCACATCGTTCGCTGTGCCGGTGCCGCTCAGGACCGGACGCGGATCGTTCGTGGTTTCCCCGTCGGCAACCGGTCCGGTTATCTGGCTGACGCTGTCCGTAATCACCGGTGCTGCTGGCGTAGCTGGCGGGTCGGTGTCAATGGTGATGGTCACCGGCTGGGACGGGGCGCTTTCGTTGCCCGCGCCGTCCTTGTTGGTGACGGTCAGGGTGATGTCGTAGGTACCGTTGGCCAGTGGGGTCTCCGGTGTCCATGTCCAGTTACCGTTGCTGTCCACCTCGGCGTCACCAATTTTGTCGGTGCCGTTGTAGATAGTCACGGTATCGCCCGGATTGCCGGTGCCGCTCAGCGTCGGCGTGGTATCGCGGGTGGTCTCTCCCGGGTTCAGCGGGGTTTCTGTTGTGCCGCCGTCAGGGTTCACGGTGATCTCTGGCGTCTCCGGCGTGGCGGGTGCCACGGTATCGACCACCAGCACAAACGGGCTGGAGACGGTCGTATTCCCGGCGGTATCGGTCGCATGAACCGTCAGAGAGTGCGAGCCGTTGGTGAGCGGGGTGGTAGGGGTGAAGCTCCAGCCGCCGGTACCGTCGAGTGTGGCGGTACCGAGCAGGGTATTGCCATCATAAAGCGTAATAACCGTACCCGCCGGCGCGCTGCCCTGCAGCAACGGTTGCGTGTCATCCGTGGTGTCGCCGCTGGTGAGCGGGCCCTGAACGTCACCGACGTCATCGGTTACGGTTGTGATGGTCGCCGCCGGTGGCGGGGTGATATCGACCGTAAAGGTGAAGCCGCCTGACGGCAGGCTGATGTTACCTGCCGCGTCGGTGGTGACGGCGGTCAGGGTATGCTCACCGTTACCAATCGGTGTACCTGGCGTAAATGTCCACGCGCCGCCGCTGCCGACCAGCGCGGTGCCGATATCAACACCGTCCAGACGAATGGTGACCGTTGAGCCCGGTTCGGCAGTGCCGTTGAGTGTCGGGGTTGGATCGTTCGTAATGGCACCTGCGGTGAGCGCACCTGTGCTTCCCTGAACATCGTCCACCACTTGCGAAATTACCGGTACTTCGGGTGCGGTACCGTCGACAGTGATACTCCAGGCATTTGATGGCCCGCTTGGGTTACCGGCGGCGTCAACTGCCGTTGCCGTCAGCACGTGGCCGCCATCAGCAAGTGGCGAGGATGGCGTGATGCTCCATACGCCAGATGCCGGAACGAGTGCCGTGCCGATGACCGTGCCGCCGCTGGAGAGCGTGATGGTTGTGCCAGGCTCGCCCGTTCCGTTTATGGTTGGTGTCCGGTCATTAGTGAGCCCGTTCTGGGCGACAGGGCCCGTAGTGGCAGAGGCATCGTCGTCCACTGAAACGATAACCGGCGTTTGCGCGGCGGTAATATCCGGCGCAATGGCAGGGGTTGTTGGCCCGGTATTGCCGGCGGGATCGGTGGCATCTGCAGTCAGGGTTTCACCGTTGGCTTTTGGTGGGGTCAGCGTGACGGTGAAGCTGCCGTCGTCATTGGCTTTCGCCTCGCCAACCGTGACGCCATTTTCACGGATGGTCACGGTGCTGCCTGGCTCTGCGGTACCTGTCACTTTGGTACCGTCATCTGAGACAACAACGTTGTCCGGAGCCAGTGGCGCCGTGGTATCTGGTGCATCGGCTGTAGCGGGCAGGCTGGCGTTACCGCTGCCGTCGGTTGCCACGACCGTCAGCACTTCACCGTTGGTCTGTGCAGGACTAATAACCGCCGTAAAGGTGCCATCGCTGTTGGCGGTGGTTTCACCGATGACCGCGCCGTTAGGATCTTTAATGGTGACGGTGCTGCCTGGCTCCGCCGTGCCGCTGACGCTCTGGCCGTTTTCTGCCACCTGAAGGTTGCCGGGGGCGACAGGAGGGGTTGTGTCCGTAGCCGTGACGGTTGCAGGTGTGCTCTGGTTACCTGCAGCATCAGACGCCACCACGGAGATCTGCTGGCCGTTAGTTTGCGCCGGCGTTAACGTGGCAACGAAGTTGCCGTTGCCGTCCGTTGTCGTTCGGCCAATTATGGTGCCGTCGCTGCTGGTGATGACAATACTGCTGTTTGGCTCGGCAGTGCCGGTAATCTGCGTGCCTGCCGGATTAAGCGTGATGTCGGGCGTGTCAGGTGGCGTGGTATCGACAATGAAGTTGATTGGCTGCGACAACCCACTCTGGTTCCCGGCAGCGTCGGTGACCTGCACCGTTACTGAGTGAGCCCCCTCCGAAAGCGGTTTGTCCGGTGTGATGCTCCAGGTGCCGTTGGGCTGAACTTTAACGGTCGCAATGGGCACGCCGTTATCAAAAATCGTAATTGTCCCACCGGGCTCTCCTCTCCCTGCAAGAACAGGTTTAGCGGCATCAGTGAACAGGCCAGAGGTAATTGCGCCTTTGATGGCACCCGTTTCATCGTTCAGCACGATGGCGGTTGGCGCAGTTGGTGCGGTGAGATCGACGGTAACGGTGAACACCGGGGAAGCCGGTCCGGTGTTACCGGCGGCGTCGGTTGCCCGGACGGTGAGCTGATGCGTGCTTTCGCTGAGATTGATCGAAGGGGTAAACGTCCAGGTGCCGTTGCTGGCAACGACAGCGGTGCCAATCGCGATCCCGCCATCATAAATGGTGACCGTAGATCCGGCTTCCGCGGTGCCGGTAAGCTGTGGTCGCTGATCGTTGGTGCTACCACCGTTACTGACCGAGCCGGTGACCGGATTGGTATCGTCTGACACGAGCGTGATGGCCGGCGCTGTGGGGGCGACGGTATCCACCACAAAGGTCACGGCGCCGGAGGCTGGGCTGGTGTTACCTGCCGCGTCGGTCGCGGTGGTGGTAATGGAATGGCTTCCGTTAGCGAGATTTGTACCCGGGGTAAAGGTCCAGTTTCCGCTGGCATCAACCTTGGTCGTGCCAATCGGCTGACCATTATCGTACAGGGTGATGGTACTGCCTGCTTCGCCGATGCCGCTGAAGGTGGGGCGGGCATCATCGGTACGCTGACCGTTAGTCAGCGGTCCGGTTTCTCCGCCAACGTCGTCATTCACTATTGCTATATCGGGCGCATCGGGTGCGGTGGTATCCGGTGCTGTAACATGGCCGGCCTGGCTGGTATTGCCTGATGAGTCGGTTGCTGTGGCGGTAAGTTGCTCGCCATTCGTCAGCGGTGTGCCCAGAACAATGGTGAATTTGCCGTCGCTACCGGTTTTACCCGTGCCGACCAGATTGCCGTCCGCGTCTTTCAGCGTAATCGTACTGCCGGGTTCAGCAGTACCTGTGACAGTTTTACCATCTGAGGAGAATTGAAGGTTGGAAGGTGCATTTGGCGGTGTGGTATCCGGATCGGAAGGATTGCCCGGCGTGCCGGGGTTCGTATTGTCATCATCATCGTCGCCACCCCCTCCGCCGCCGCTGCTTGCCGCGACAGCGATCCCGCCTGCGACAGCAAGACCACCGAGTACCCATGGCCAGATGGCTGCGCCACCGGTATCACCGCCTGAGGCCGCCAGTAATACGTCCGTGGAGGCGATAGATTCGTAGGTGGCAGCCCCGGTAGGATCTTCAATCCACCACAGCGCACCGTCACTCTCTTCCAGGACCAGCTGACTCACCCCCTCCGCGTCGGTGACGTAGAAATTCTTCAGGGTAATGACCTCGCCAGAGTGCAGCGTGACCACCAGATCGTTACCACTGCGGGCGAAGTGGGAGACATCGGCTCGCTCTACATGAAGCTCAACGATAGAGGAATGGCTCAGCGTAACCTGTGTGCCTTCCGTGGTAGTTTCCACGCCAGTAAGTTTCGATATAACAGAGATTTGGCTCATTTAGGTATTACTCCAGCAGAGTTGTCGTGAACGGCGTGCAAGATGCGCCATCTCTGCGGAAGGTAAAGCACGCCCCCGGCGGAGTTGCTGTTATTTACGCAGCACTCACCGTTATTTTTTTTAGAGCGAACGATGCCCGCCATAATCCAGAGTGGCAACATCAGAGCGAATCTAATTACTCATGAGAGAGAATGTCGTTTATTTGTATTTTTGTGTTGTATAAAACCCTGTAATTAATAGAGGTATTGGTTTTGACGATATAAAAATGATATAGCCAGAAAAGTCTGAATGTGCAAATTAAGCATCTGTAAACACTGTGTGAAGCGTTGAAGGGGGCATTAATTCATAGCTGGTTATTATAATTTAAAAAAATATAACTTGTTGTATTTATTGTATTTTTAGTTGTTTGTAAATTGCGGTGTTTTATCATTTGCCATGAATAAATATTTAGCAGGGGACTTTTTATAGGATGGCGTTAAACGCTATTGTTTATGCCGGCTTAATGTGCGTTTAAGTTAGGGTAACGTTTTTGATATAACATATATTATGTTGGTAATTAATTAAAAATATATTCTTGTGCGGTGCCGGGATTCTGCTACTGAGAGAAAAATAATAACTAACAGGGAGTAAAGATAAAATATCCCGCTCAACATTTAATGGGGATACGACGTCAACATGATTCTGAGATAAAAAGAGGGGCCCGGGAATGAATAAAATGCATCGCTCACGCGTTTACTGACGTCATTCCCATTCACCCTGGAGCCTTTTATGAACACGACCTCTGTGCGTTTGATCCCGGTGCTGATTTTTTCCCTGTTGTCTCCTCTCGCGCTGGCGATGGGCGATAATAGTACCGAGAGTAAAACTCCCGACTGTCCGTCCGGACAGGTGTATGACAGTGCAACTCAGAAATGTGTGCCCGATAAGAGCAGCAGCCTTAGCGATCAGGACAAAACCAACTATGCCTATCACCTTGCTAAAAAAGGCGAGTACCAGGCGGCGCTGAACCTTCTTGATTCGCTAAAAAATAACAACACGGCTGAAGCATGGAACTATCGCGGGTATGCCACCCGCAAACTGGGTCGTACGGATGAAGGTATCGGTTACTACCAGCGTGCGCTGGCTATCGCCCCGGATTATGCCAAAGCCCGTGAATACCTGGGCGAGGCGTGGATGGTCAAGGGACGTCCGGATCTGGCCAAAGAGCAACTGAAAGTGATTGCCGGTATTTGCGGCCAGTCCTGTGAAGAGTACCGTGACCTGCAGGCTGCCATTAACGGACATCCGGAATCCTGATTTTCTCGTGGAGGGAAAACACATCGCTACCCGTGAGGTTCGCCAACAGTTAGCCGCACACCTCTCACGTCTCTGGCGTTATGGGCTGGTGTTGTCGCGAAACAGGGATGTCGCCGAAGAGCTGGTTCAGTCCACCTGCGTCCGCGCGCTTGAAAAAAGCAGTCAGTACATGCCCGGTACGCGTATCGACAGGTGGCTGTTTGCGATATTGCACTCCATCTGGATCTCTGAGCTTCGGGCACGCCATGTTCGTCAGGGGCAGGGGTTTGTCGCCAGCGACGAGCTTCTGGCGCCGGATACCCGTGAACAGGATGAGACGCACCTGCATTACCTGAAGGTGATGCAGCGTGTCAACATACTTCCGGAAGCCCAGCGCAACACGGTTTTTTTGGTGTATGTCGAAGGTTTTACCTATCAGGAAGCCGCGAACACCCTGGCGGTGCCGATCGGTACCGTAATGAGCCGACTGGCGACGGCACGGGCAACGCTGGCAGCGTCTGCCGATGCCTTGCCCCCGGTTAAGGAGAAACGCTCTTGAACGCGCACCGTTTTACAGCGCCCTATAACGATGAGGCTATCGTGGCATGGATAGATGGCGAGATGTGTCATGCCGACGCGCAAAAATTTGAAGAACAGTTGAGACGTGACGAGCGCCTCTCCGGGCGGACCGCCGAGTTAATGAAAAGCAATGCGGATTACCCCGGCGCGTTTGCCGCTATGCTGGATGATGCTCCTCTGGAGAAAATGCAGGCCCGGCTGGCGGAACTGCCCGATCCGAAGCCCGCTACCCCGGCTGGCGTAAGCCGGCGCGCACTCATTGCCGCGTCGGTCAGTTTCCTGGTGGTCGGTTCCGGCGTGGGATATGGGTTGCGACCCGCTTTCGCACCTACTGATGAAAACGCCCATATTCGTGACCTCGAGGCGCAATACATGTCGCTTTACAGCGTAGAGACATTGCTGGATATGGACAGCGCGCCGCATGTTCTGCAGCGTGGGCTGGAACGGGCAGCGCAGGATATCGGCCTGCAACTTCAGGCGTCACAGCTTATCCTGCATGGAGCAGAACTTAAAATGGTCCGCATACTGCGCTATGAAACCACCTCTATCGCGCAAATAGCCTGGATAAATGCCGACTATGGCCCGATGGCGCTGTGCATCTCCCCGACAGAGCAGACAACGACAGCCGCTCAACAGGAACAGCGGCACGACATGAACCTGGTGTGGTGGCAGAAAGCGGGATATCAGTTTGTGCTGATCGGCCGCAACCCGCTCCCACAGTTGCGGGGCAGTGCAGAGCAGCTGCAAAGCCTGATTTCAGGATGACGGGATACCGTTAGCCTGAATCGCAATGGTGATGGCAATCCTGTCATCAACGACCAGCGCAAATTTATCCATGCCGTAGGCCGCGCGCGAAATGGTCGTTGTCGCATCCAGCGTGAGGACCGGCGCGTGCGGATCTTTCACGACGGCGTCCAGAATGACCGGGCGGGCAATGTCGCGTACGGTCAATGTTCCGAACACCCTGAACGTTCCTGAACCCTGAGCGACCACGCGTGAGCTGATAAATTCGATAACAGGATAACGTTCAGATTCAAAAAACATGTCGCTTTTCAGTTGCCAGGTGAGCAGGCTGTTTGAGGCAACCAGGGTGGCCACGGGAAGGGTGACATGAATATGGTCATCGATATCCTTCTCCGGGTTAAGCGTTACGGAACCCGTGACGCCACTGAATCTGGCCCAGGAGAGGATCCCCCCGAAGGCGTGCCAGGATAACCGTATGGCGGTGTTTTCAGTATCAATGGTATAGCTCTGCGGGGCGGTCTGCGCCAGCGGACAGAGCAACACGAACAGAATAACCAGGCGTCGCAACATCTCAGGATCTCTTTAGGGGTGGCAAGGCGTTAACGCGCAACCCCGGGGATCTATTCGGCTTTAGGCGTCAGGACGTCTTAATAATATCCACCGAGATCTCGACGGCGGTTACCGGACCCCGGTTTTCCAGCCAATGGACCGTGTTGTGATCTTCCGGCCAGCCGACACCGGGACCGTAATCAGTCGCAATACCGTGACGATGATCGGTGATGGTTCCTTCAAGGATAAATACGGTGCCGGGTCTGTCGATATGATTATGCACCGGACCAAAGACCGCGCCGGGAGCGAGAGTGACTCTGCGCATGCGAAGCTGGCGCCCGGCCATGCCCGCTATTTCCGGACCCAGATCGACGACGGAGAGTAATTCAACGGTAACGCCCTGGGTTTCAGGTGCGGTGTGTTCGCTGTTCATGATGGAGTCCCCCTGAGTCAAGTTTAGTCTGCAGGGAGCAGGGCAGGAGGGAATAAAAAAGGCCGCGTCTGCGGCCTCTCGAAGGGATTACTCAGTGACTTTCTTTTCCAGCTCGCTGGCACCTTCTTTGGTTTTATTCCAGCCTTTCTCAGCACCTTCTTTGGTGGCATCCCACCCTTTCTCGGTACCTTCTTTGGTTTTATGCCAGGCTTTCTGGGAATCTTCGCTGACCTTGCTGCTTAAGTTTTCGGTTTTACCCTCTGCAGCATGCTTCTGTTTCAGCTTCAGCTCTTCGCCTTTATTCTGCTCTTCGTGCAGTTTTTGCTTCGCGTCGTTGGCGTTTGCCTTCGCCGCAGCGACGGTATCGTCAGTTGCATGTGTGGTCGCAGCAAATACTGGGGAAGCCAGCAGAACGGCAGATAATGCGATAATTGTTTTTTTCATAATATCCTCATTTAACGTTATCGGTTATGAGCGTGATTCAGCATGGCACAGACGAAGCGGCGTGGCTTTAGGAAAAAACTGTAATGTTATTTTGGCGTTATACCGTGAAGCGTATTTAGTTACGCAGAGGAATTAATTATTTTCAGGTTCAATGCCGTGTACCAGGGGCATGCATATCCCTATTACTGGTGGCTTTTGGCCATGAGTAAAGTTAATTAACTCACTGAGCTTCGCAAAATATATTTTGACTCTCCCCGCTTGTTGGGGAGAGTTCGCAGAACAGTTTCACGCTGTCGTTCCTGGAATAGCCTGAAAAAGGCCCGCCAAAGCGTCGGGAGGTGTAAATATCGCGTTTTTGTCCCTGAGGGTCGATTGTTGTCAGTGTCCAGCTACTCAGGCGATCTTGCGGTCCGATGGGTATAAAAACATGCCAGTCTCCCTGCGGTACGAAAGAAAAATACCCGTTATTATCCGTTTGTGTCGTGGCAATGTGTCGGTCGAATTCCACTAACGAAACGGTTACCCGGGGCAGCGGTTTTCCTGCGTTATTCAATGTGCCCTCAATACGAGGGGAGGGATAATCATGGTAAACGCAGCCGCTGAGCAATAACGTGAGAGCCACGATAGCCTGGCTTGCGATGCGGTTTGAGGACGCTGTCATGGGTGCGAATCCTTTTGCGTTGAGGTGTTTTTCGGTGGCGTGAATGCAGTATACGCGGGTGGTGTAATTCCGGAACTATAGATTCTGTTAAGGATGTTGATTTACTGAGTTTTTCCAGACTTATGCCTGGATAAATTGAGCGTGTGAATAGACACTGGCACCTCCAGGAGAATGTAGCTTTACGAGCTACATAATAAGAGGTCTTGTCGGTGCCTTTACAATGTTAACGTACAGACGTTGCGCTTTGCAGAAAGTCGCATCAACGAACTTTCTCTGGCGCAGGAGTGGCTGAAATCATTATGTATTTTTAGGCAAGCCTCTCGTTTTACCCCCTTGGGGTCTGAACTAAAAGGAAGCCTTAAGCACGGGGAGTCGACGGTATTGACTGTCCAGAGAAAATTACCAATGAATCTGAAATTGATACTATCTACTGTAACGGATAATACCTCAAAACTTCCCGTAGAATACTCATTACCCAAACGGACGATTTCTTTAACGCCATCCTTAACATCGATAAGAGCAATTGTCAGTGACTCCTCGAAAATAATGTCATCCGTTAAAAAAAGATATAGCGATGATCATTAACCTGAACAGCTGCTACCAGTATTTGCCCTGGTGCAATAATGTCTGTGCTATTGCCATTGATCACTACGTTAGGCTGCGCCTGGGATAAATCTGTCGCTTCCTGACCCTTTACCAGAGATATTGAATTAACCTGTTGCATAATCAATTCCACACACTACCCATCTCCCATACTGCAAGAGCACCGCTGACAAAACCACCAATAAGTACACAAACAGGTGCATCTGGCCCACACATCAATCCCGCCATTACGCAGTCTGCGGCGTTAATCGCTATTTGCCGCCCCGATTCTGAGACCTTATTCTCAGCGGTATAAATTTCGTAAACAGAAATTGCAATCGAGGGCACGACGAGCCCTTTTCCTAAACGCGAGAGCTACATCAATTTTTCTGGATTAAGCTGGTTGCCCTCGGACAACGACAGACACAAAAAAGCCCGCAGGGCTTGCGCCGTGCGGGCTCTCAGGACTTCATCGGATGACTCTGGTAATCACCGATGGAGAATTTTGGTGGGCTGGCGGAGTCTGAATTGGTTTTTTAATCCATTGAATTTACTTTGGTAACTACTAGTTCAACTTTTTGCTGGTGCCTATTTGGGTGCCTAAAAGTTTTTTCTCCCTTTGATGAGAAAAATGAGACGAGATAGTGACTGTGCGTGATGATATCTAGTTGGGTCGTCACACTGAAAAACAGACTTGACCTGCTCACCGTTGAGTAACAGAGAACAACTTAAGTTGACCCTCAACTGTTGTGACAACGACTGTGATTTCTTCTCCTCGCTTAGAGCGGACCAACCCACCTCAACTCTGGCCGCTATGTGCCAATAACGGACGTTGTTAAGCTCATGCAGTATGGATTCACGAAGAACATACGTTATTTTTTGTCCTGATTGACTCGGAATGAAAGCTCCTGATGGCTCTCTTTTCGCTCGCTGTAACGATCTGCAAGATAACCGGTTTGTCCCTTAAGCAGCACTGTGATTTTAAACAGCGCCTCGGCTACATCGACGGAACTAAATGTTTCTCGACTATTCTCTAAGGCAACTTGCGGCCTATACAAAAAAGAGCCGGGTTATACCCGGCTTTTTTTAGCTGATTTCAAAATCTTTTAATTCCCCACCTTCAGCAATCAGATTTGAGATCCGCTTCGGCATTCGCCCCTGACCTGACCATGTTTTTGACTCTCCAGTTTCGTCAGTATATCGATACTTCGCCGGGCGGGGGGAGCGCGTCCTTTTAGACTTACCCGGAGAGCCAATAGCAGCCATAAGTTCGGAGGGGTCGATACCCTCATCAAGCATCATCTGACGAAGTGTTTCCAGTTTATCGCGGCGCTGACTTTCATTTGCAAGACGTAATGTCTCTTCTTCTCGTCGTTCTATAAGAATAATTTTAAACTTTTCCAGAATATCTTCCAGCACATCTAATGACATTTCACGAGTCTGAGAGCGTAAGGTACGGATATTGTTTAACTGTGTAAGAGCATCTGACATAAAGAGACCTTTAAAAATTTTTTCGTTGTTCAGCAAATACCAATATCGACGGTTGCTCATCAACCCGATTTCTCTTACTGAGCATTTTAATCCGATTGGTACATATTGTTATTAACGAGGTTTAGACTACTGATATAAATCTCTTATCGCAAGACAAAATCAAGAAGAATGTGCAAGAACTAAATTCTAACCCCTACGAAATGTCCATGCATTTTTAAAGGTACTTAAAACGATGATGCCAGGAGTCATCCGAAGAGCCTTTTTATACCCTCATAACTTATTGCTTCAGTCATACCTGATGAGTTTTAAATCAGGAGAGACATTTAGTGAATTAGCGCCGCCGCTTAGTAAGTTTTTTCACAAATGGCAAGATGGCACACAGGGGATAGACACCTGTATTTTTTTCAAATGTAAAAAAAAAGCCTGCTGTTAGCAGGCCATAAATTTTTTTAACTCATTTTTTGTTCGATTCTGATAAATAGGGTAAGCATGCAATTAAACGTGAATCAGAGAGCATAACAAAAATGCTATAAATATTTCCTGGCCGCATCAAATATCTCCTGTGACGTTAACTCCCTGTCAGTAGCCACGTAAACAATGCCATGATCGCCAGTTAAGGAAGGAAAACCTGCAGACATAATCCGAAGATGTGTATCTTCACCGTTTGGATATTCCTGCCTGATAGAGGATATACCTTCCAGAACGGTCATGACTTTACAGGATTCAGCATTAAAGAAAACAAGGACTTTAATCATATTCTATTACCCTGTTCTCTTGTGGGTGTTAACTGGCAGATGCCATTAAGGTCAAAGCCATTACGCACTTCTTATTTAACTTGCGGTTAGCTTGTGCTTTTAAAATTTTTATGCATTAGTCCTGCACTTCATAACATCGGTCAGCGCACTCATAATTGTGAAAAGTATGCTGATCAGATATTAAGAATAAACGATTTTCCACTGATTTAAGTTATGGGTCTGTCTACTCAGGGATAATCCTTCATCGTTATCGCAAACCCACATTGATTTATTTATCGCAAAGTATTACGTTTGCAGCAGCAGGACCTTTGTCTCCGATCTGAATGGCGAATTCAACTTTCTGTCCTTCAAATAAAGTTTTAAAGTTGTCGACATTAAGCTTAGGAAAATGGACAACGATATCTTTGCTGCCATCAAGAGGAGAGATGAAGCCAAAACCTTTGTCTTCGTTAAACCATTTTACCAGGCCTGTAATTCTATAGGTCATACTGACTCCAGTTATGCATCATTGTATTGATAGTAAACGTATGGACTCAAAAAGAGGGGATATCAACGATAGCGCCTGGTAATGAGAACTGCCCGGAAAATATCTAACTTTCATTAGTGCATCGAACTGATGGGATTCATTAAGGCACAAGGAATCGTTATAAGAAAATTATATTTTAGCCGTCCAGAGGTCCTGTTGGGAAAATAAAAATGGCTGAATGCCATTTTCAATGTATAGTCTTTACGAGTTTTTAATAAGGAATTGACTTGTCCCATAAAATGACAGGAATTGTCAAAAGCTTTGACATTCTTAGTGGTAAAGGCCTCATCATCCCATCTGATGGAAGAAAAGACGTTCTGCTTCACATTTCATCCGTTAACTCCCGCGAATCAGAATTACTCATCCGTGGAAGGCGCATAGAATTTTGCCGGATAAACGGTCTCAGGGGGCCTGTGGCTGCGAACATTTATCTTTCCTGATTTTCAGTGTGTCAAAATAGATAGATTAAAACTTAACCACATGTGGTACGGTGAAGCTCATTCATTGAAAGGTTAATGGTTATGTCTGTTATCAATTACGCAATGAAATTCTTCAGCAGTGCGTCTACTGCCACAGCTGCCTGTCCTGTTTGTGGCTTAAAATCAGTACAACCGTTGTCAAAAATCCGGCTCAACCAGACCATGCTTTGCCCCGGATGTAAGGCTCTGTTTATCTCCCGACGCTAGCTCGACCAAAACCGCAGAACAGAGCTCATGTCCTATACTTATGTTAGATTCCGGCAGCTGTTAAATCCCTGATGCCTGACGCCCATCCTGAGAGAACGTTTCTGAACTGATTTCGCAACTGCTCCTGCGCGCTAACGTCGCATCAGAGCAATGCTATGAAAATGATCCCCAGAGCGTGGTTTAACCGCTCCCGTATACTGATGAATGCTGCCGAAAACATAACGTTTTCGGCGAACGATCCTGCCGGTGAAAGCTCGCCGCGGTCAGAACTCTTTTCGACCGTCCAGATGGAACGCTACGGCCAGAAGCTGGCGCGGACTCATAAAGTATCACCGGATAAGCATCCTTATTATCTTCTGAAACGGCTTGGCGACAATGAGGCCGTCATTACCCAAAACTGCTATGAGCTTAACGCGGGTAAAAAGACTAGTATCATGCCCGCTGGTGAATGGCTGCTGGACAATTATTATCTGATTGAGGAACAAATCCGCACTGTCCGCCAGCATCTGCCGAAAAGCTTTGGCAAAGGTCTTCCGTCGCTGGTATCGCCGCTGAATTGCCCACGAATTTATCATATTGCATCAGAGGCTATTGCTCACGGCGATGGCCGCTGGGATGCCGCCAGCCTGACCAGCTATCTCACTGCCTATCAACAGGTGACGCCGCTGACGCTGGGTGAAGTCTGGGCGTTACCGGGAATGCTGCGCCTGGCGCTGATTGAAAATCTTCGTCGTATCAGTATGGAAGTGATAAAAGCGCAGCAAGACAGAAACCTTGCCGATACGTGGATAACAAGGATTGTCGAATGCGCAGAGAGTGCGCCTGGTGATTTAATCATGGTGGTTGCCGATATGGCGCGCTCCCGGCCTCCGTTAACCAGTGCGTTTGTCGCAGAGCTGGTGCGGCGCCTGCAGGGGCATGGCAACGCGCTGTCGTTACCTCTGACCTGGGTTGATCAGTGCCTTCGGGAACAGGGGATCACCACTGACGTTCTCATACATAGTTTCAATCAGCAGCTTGCCGCCAGCCAGCTGTCCGTAAGTAACAGCATTGCGGGCCTGCGATTATTGAGTGAAACGGACTGGGCTGATTTCGCCGAAACGATAAGCGTTGTCGAACAGACATTACGCAATGATCCTGCCGGCATCTATCCCCGGATGCACTTCAATACCCGGGATCATTACCGGCACGTAGTGGAGGTTCTGGCCAGAGACAGCGGTCTCAGCGAGCCTGAGGTTGCAGAGAAAGTGCTGGCGTTTTCAGAGGAAAAAGCGCCCGATACACCGGAACATCATGTTGGTTATTATCTTGCGGGCGAAGGTCGACAGGCGCTGGATATTCATCTCCTGGCAGACGCCTCAAGGCTCCTACGCTTGCGGCACAGTTTCAACAGAATAACCCTGCTGTCATGGATTGGAAGCCTGACGCTGCTGACAACCGCAGCGACCGCAGCAATATTGCACGAAACCGCCATGCAGGGCACAGACTGGCTGTTGATCGCGGTGATATTGCCTCTGATTATCGCTTTGACTCAGTTAATGAGCGATTTACTCAGTGATGCAACCACCCGTTTTCGCGTTCCTCGACCCTTGCCGGGGATGGATTTTTCAGCCGGGATTCCCGCTGACAGTGCCACCATGTTAGTCATTCCCTGCATGTTGACCAGCCACGAAAGTTTCAGCCAGCTCCTCACCAGTCTTGAAGTCTGCTGGTTAGGGAATGAAAACGAAAATCTCAGGTTCGCGCTGCTCACTGATTTTGCTGATTCTGAAAATGAACCCTCGCCGGAAAGTCACGCGCTGCTCAGACAGGCTATCGCCGATACGCAGGCGCTTAATCGCCGCTACCCCTCCGGCCGACCACGTTTTTATCTGTTACATCGCCAGCCTGAATGGAACCCCTCGGAAGGAGCGTGGATGGGCTATGAACGCAAGCGGGGAAAACTGGCGTTACTGAACAGCTGGTTGCGCCATCCCGGAACGCAATTCGTCAGCGTTGCAGAGATGCCTGCCCACCTTTTACCGGGTCACATAAAATACGTCATTACCCTGGACAGCGATACGGTGCTCCCGCGCGATACGGCACACAAACTCGTCGCGACGATGGCGCATCCGCTGAATACGCCTGAGTATGATCCGGTACGCCAGAGGGTTGTCAAAGGATTCGGTATTTTACAGCCCGGTCTTGCGGAGGAGATACCACGCAACGGTCAGGGGCGTTACGCAGCCCTGCGCAGCAGCGTACCGGGCAATAACCCTTATTCGATGATGTCTTCGGATATCTATCAGGATCTCTTTGGGGAAGGCTCGTTTGTGGGCAAAGGGATTTACGATGTTGATATTTTTATGCAGGCCACTACCAACATCTGCCCAGAAAATCTGGTACTCAGCCACGATCTGCTTGAAGGATGCTATGCACGTTCGGGTCTGCTGAGCGAGGTATTACTGTACGAACAGTATCCTAATAATTATCTGTCGGATGTTGCACGACGTTCACGCTGGATCCGGGGTGACTGGCAACTACTTAACTGGCTGAAACCACGCGTCAGAAAAGCCGATGGAACCCGGGGCAGGAATCCGCTGACCGCGCTTTCTTACTGGAAATTACTCGATAATCTACGTCGCAGTCTGGTCGCCCCCTCCTTACTGGTATTGCTGTTCTTCACTCTGCTTTGGGTACCCAATCCGGTTTACTGGCTGGGCATACTGTTGCTGATATGGCTGTTGCCAACCATCCTCTGCATTAGCCACGACCTTCTGCATAAACCTCTGCGTCGCCGCGTGAAGCCGCATCTGTTACTGGTGGGGGCGGGCGCGCTAAAGCGTCTGTCAGGTATCAGCCTTAATTTTGCGATACTGCCGCACGAAGCCGGATATTCGCTGAAAGCGATCGCCGTGACGCTATGGCGACTGGGGATAAACAGGCGTCACCTCAGCCAGTGGGTCAGCCACAGCCAGGACAGCAGTCAGGCCAGACCCACTGTTGCACGTTTTTATCAGGCGATGTGGCTGAACGTTGCCGGTGGCGTGGCGCTGACAATACTGACCGGACAATTTGCCCCACAGCTGCTGGGGATTGCGTTACCGATCGGTTTGGTATGGTGTGTGGCACCACTGCTGATGAGCTGGCTGAGTCGCCAGCCCGTGCGTAAGGTTTTTTCGCCTAACCAGGAACAAAAACAGCTGTTACGCCAGACAAGCCGTGAAATCTGGGCTTTTTTTGAAACATTTGCCACAGCAAAAGAGAACTGGCTTCCGCCTGATAATTATCAGGAAATACCACAACCGACGGTGGCACACCGAACTTCTCCTACCAATATTGGTCTTTCACTTATGGCTAACCTGACGGCATGGGACTTTGGCTACCTGCCTGGCGGAGAGGTGCTCCGGCGCGTGTCGCTCACGCTCGACACGATGGATAAAATGGAGCACTACCGGGGCCATCTCTACAACTGGTATGACACCCGTACGCTGGTCCCCCTAAGTCCACGCTATATCTCCAGCGTCGACAGCGGCAATATGGCCGGGCATTTATTGACCCTGCGTGCAGGTCTGTCCGCCATGCGTCATCAGCCTGTTTTAAGCAACCAACAGATACTGGCAGGACTGAACGATACGCTGGATATTCTGGAAAAACAGTGGGGTAAGAACCCACCTGACAGCCTGAGACTGCTGCGCAAGCATTGCCTGAACGCGGTGTCGCTCTCTCCGCAGGCGCTTTTCAGCGAACTGAAAAGCATGCGCACCCAGTGCAACCATCTGACCAGCGCATGTCATCAGGGATCTCCTCTTCAGATGCGCTGGGCTGGACATCTGGAGCATCAACTGGTTCAGCTTTGCCATGAGTGGTCTCTGTTGCTTGGCTGGTTGCCTGCATCCTGGAATGAACAGACGCTGCCGACGCTGAGCGAGCTTGCCCGTCCGACATTAACCGGTACAGGAATGGCTCCGGCGTCAGTGGCGGAGCAGGCCCGAATGCGACTCAATATTATCACCGAGCTGGAACAGCGGCTGGATGAGCATGCCCGGATGGATTTCGCCTTTCTGTACAGTGAAGCAACCAGTCTGCTCAGCGTCGGTTATAACTGTGACACCAATATGCCTGACAAGAGCCACTACGATCTCCTGCCGTCTGAAATCCGCCTGACCAGTTTTCTTGCCATTGCGACTAATCAGCTGCCTCTTAAAAGCTGGTACGCGCTGGGTCGATTGTTTACCACGATTGATAATGAAACTGCCCTGATGTCATGGAGCGGATCCATGTTTGAATATCTGATGCCGAATCTAGTGATGCCCACCTGGCCCGGCAGCTTGCTCGATGAAATGAGTCAGTCGGCGGTTATGCGCCAGATTCACTGGGGGAAAGAACGCGGGGTACCATGGGGTGTTTCAGAGTCTGGCTATCATGCTTTTGATGTTCAGCATAATTATCAGTATCAGGCATTTGGCGTACCGGGGCTCGGTCTGCGCAGGGGACTTGCCGATGACATGGTTGTTGCTCCTTACGCCACGCTGCTGGCCCTGATGGTTTCCCCACAGAGAGCCTGTGAGAACCTGTTCAGGCTGCAAAAAAATGGTGCACGCGGAGAATACGGTTTTTATGAAGCGCTGGACTATACCCCCTCACGTCTTGCAACCGGTCAGCTCTATGCGGTGGTACAGTCCTGGATGGCGCATCACCAGGGTATGGCATTTCAGGCGCTGGCTCATGTGCTGCTTGACGCCCCCATGACTGAACGCTTTATGTCCAGCACGGTATTCCGGTCAGCGAGTCTGCTGTTACAGGAGCGCGTGCCGGATGCGGTCGATCTGTACAGTCCGCGCCGTCATTTTGAATCTCATGAGGGCAGGGTCAAACCCGTCCGCTATGAACCCCGTATTTTCTATAGCGTGGATACTCCCGCCCCGGATATTCAACTGCTGTCCAACGGCCATTATCATCTGATGTTGACTGCGGGGGGCGGTGGTTACAGTCGCTGGAAGGATATTGCACTAACGCGCTGGCGCAGTGATACCACCCGTGATAACTGGGGAGCATTCTGCTACATCCGCGATACCCAGACGGGAGATGTGTGGAGCAATACCTGGCAACCGACAGGCTACACCAGCGGACAAGACGAGGAAGTGTTGTTCACCGATGCGGGGGCAGAATTCAGATGCAGCTTCGGGGGACTCAGCGTCAAAACTCAGGTGGTGATCTCTCCGGAGGATGATGTTGAATTGCGACGGCTCACACTGATTCATCGTGGTCGCAAGCCTCGCTCTCTGGAGCTGACAACCTATGCTGAAGTGGTACTGGCACCTGATGCCAGCGATCTGGCACACCCGGCATTCAGCAATTTGTTTATTCAGACTGAGCTGGCTCCTGAGCGTGACGCTATTCTTTGCCACCGGCGCCCGCGCTCACCGGATGAACCGGGCCCTTGCCTGTTTCACATGATGGTGGTGCATGGCGATAACCGACATAACGTGTCGTTTGAAACGGACAGGGCAAGGTTTATTGGACGTGGCAGAAACCCTGAGAATGCCCAGGCAATAGAGACGGGAGGGATGCTAAGCAACACGTCGGGCTCGGTGCTGGATCCGATACTGGCAATTCGCAACGCCATCATTCTGCAGCCGGGGCAGCCGGTTACGATTGATATCATTTATGGCATCAGCGAGACCCGTCAGCAGAGCCTGGCGTTGCTGGAGAAATATCGCGATTACCCTATCGCCGATCGCGTCTTTGAACTGGCCTGGTCTCACAGTCTGGTGGTATTGCGCCAGATGAACGCCAGTGAAGATGATGCCACGTTGTTCAATTGTCTCGCCAGCGCTGTGCTTTACCCTGTCCAGGAGCTGCGCGCCGAAGGACAGGCGATCGGCCGCAACCGGCGTGGCCAGTCCGGACTGTGGGGCTGGGCAATTTCAGGGGATCTGCCGATAGTGCTGCTGAGTATAACCAGCGAGGAAAGTATCACCTCAGTGACCACACTGATTCAGGCACATCGTTACTGGAGACAGAAAGGGTTGAATGTTGATTTGGTTATCCTGAATAACAGCCCCGGCGGCTACCAGCAGGGATTACAAAATCAGATTATGGAGTTAATTTATGCCGGGTCTGAAGCCAGTCTGCTGGATAAAAAGGGCGGGCTTTTTGTCCGCAACGGTGAGCATCTCTCCGCTGAGGATAAGTTGCTTTTGATGAGCGTGGCCTGTCTTTATCTTGATGACCGCGCAGGGGGTATTATTGAGCAGCTTAACCAGCGTATTCATACCCTGAAATCGCCGGCAAGGGCATTCATTCCGCGTGCTGTGCGCGAGCGTAATCAACATACGGACTGGAGCCCTGATACCAGTCAGTTATGCCATTTCAATGGGTACGGTGGATTTTCTCAGGATGGGCGGGAGTATCAGATCGTCCTTCGGGAAAATGCGCTTACACCGGCTCCCTGGTCGAACATACTGGCAAATTCCCGTTTTGGCAGCGTGATCTCAGAGGCAGGGCAGGCCTATACCTGGTATGAGAATGCCCATGAATACCGGTTGACGCCGTGGGAGAACGATCCGGTGAGCGATCGCAGCGGCGAGGCATTTTACCTGCGCGATGAAGAGAGCGGGGAGTGCTGGTCGCCGACGGCTTTACCTGTTCGCGGACACGGTGATTACCTGACCCGCCATGGTTTTGGCTACAGCGTTTTTGCCCATCGTGAGAGTGGTATAGACAGCGAGTTGACGGTCCTGGTTGCTGAAGAAGATCCGGTTAAACTGGTGCTCCTGACGCTCAGTAACTCTTCGGGACGGACACGTCAACTTTCCGTCACAGGCTATGTAGAGTGGACGCTCGGAGAAACACGAACGCGCTCAGCCCCTCACATTGTGACACATGTGGCCAGAACGCCCGCCGGCTGCGGGGTGCTTGCGAATAACTTTTATGGTGATAATGGTGGCGGCCGAACTGCATTTTTTGCCGTCAGCGGTAATGACTGTTCTCTGACAGGGGACCGCCGGGAGTTTATTGGCCGTAATGGTTCCCTTCACGCCCCTTCGGCCATGAAACTGCAAAAGCTTTCTGGTAAGACGGGGGCCGGTCTGGATCCCTGCGGAGCGGTGCAATCGGCGGTTACATTAATTGACGGGGACCAGAGGACGTTTATTTTTATCCTCGGCGCAGAGGAGAATGATGTTTGTGCTCAGGAGACGCTGGCCCGCTACATGAACGAGGATACGGTCCGCCAGGAGCTGAACCGGATTCATAATCACTGGCACAATGTGCTCGATAAAATCGTAGTTAACACCCCCGACACGTCCGTAAATTTACTGGTTAATGGCTGGCTGTTGTATCAGACGGTCGCCTGCCGTCTTATGGCCCGGAGTGGCTACTATCAGTCTGGCGGTGCATTTGGTTTTCGCGATCAGCTGCAGGATACGCTGGCTCTGAGCCACGCTGCTCCGAACCGGATGCGTGAACAGATAATACTCTGTGCATCACGGCAGTTTATCGAGGGAGATGTGCAGCACTGGTGGCACCCGCCACACGGCAACGGTGTGCGTACCCGCTGTTCCGATGACTATCTTTGGCTGCCGCTTGCTGTTTGC
Source organism: Enterobacter sp. MEB024 (assembly GCF_030209635.1). Classification (NCBI taxonomy): domain Bacteria; kingdom Pseudomonadati; phylum Pseudomonadota; class Gammaproteobacteria; order Enterobacterales; family Enterobacteriaceae; genus Enterobacter; species Enterobacter sp. MEB024. Next base: position 75,210 of record NZ_JARVRQ010000016.1, read on the forward strand.
CACTATGTTGAAACGACGGGGGATATGGATGCACTGGAAATACGCATTCCTTATCTGGAGGGACGCTCGCTTCAGCCTGGTGAAGAGTCTGTCTATGACACGCCGGTCATCAGCGGCACCGAAGAGACACTCTGGTTACACTGCGTCAAAGCTATTCACTATGGACTTCGCTTCGGGGAGCATGGCCTGCCGCTGATGGGGGCTGGTGACTGGAATGACGGGATGAACCGGGTGGGTATCGAAGGCAAAGGTGAAAGCGTCTGGCTGGGCTTCTTCCTGTACGACATTTTGCAGCGGTTTGCAGCGCTGGCGGAGCGCAGGCTGGATGAAAGCGTCGCCGCGATGTGCCGTTCACAGGCTCTGCGCCTGCAAAGTAATCTCGAAGCCCACGCCTGGGATGGGGAATGGTACCGCCGCGGGTATTTTGACGATGGTACTCCCCTGGGATCGAAAACCTCACAGGACTGCCGGATTGATGCGATTGCGCAGAGCTGGTCTGTATTGTCCGGCGCCGCGAGCCCGGGACGGTGCGCAAAGGCCATGCAGGCGCTGGATAAGCACCTTGTGGATAACGAAGGAGGGCTGATCAAACTGTTAACGCCTCCTTTCGACGGACACGGTCCAAATCCGGGCTACATACAGGGGTACCTGCCCGGCGTGCGGGAAAACGGAGGGCAGTATACGCATGGCGCCATCTGGGCAGTGATGGCCTTTGCCCGAATGGGGAATGCCGAACGCGCCTGGCAACTCTGGTCAATGCTCAGCCCTATAAATCATACCCTGAATGCGGACTCTGTCGGGATTTATAAAGCTGAGCCTTATGTCATGAGTGCTGATGTCTACAGCGTCGCTCCCCATATCGGACGTGCAGGGTGGAGCTGGTATACCGGTTCCGCAGGCTGGGCCTGGCGTTTACTTACCGAGGAATTACTGGGGATAAAACGTTCCGGCACTGACTTTAGTGTTCATGCCAGGTTACCGGATGAGTGGTCGTCTTTTTCTATGGCATATCAATATGGTGAAAGCCATTATCAGATTAGTGTTTCACGCGGCGATGCAGAATATTGCGTGACGCTGGATGGTGTTCTCCTCCCTGATGACAGAATACCGCTGAAGGATGATGGACAAAACCACACGGTTGAGATCATTCAGAACTGACACTGATCCCGGAGGTGCGTTAACGTCTGCCGTTAATGCGCTGATTATCCCTGAGAACATTAATCGCAGTCTGCATGGCGATTTTGTCATCCCGCCTTTTTTGTTTGTCCTGCATGACCTGAAGGTATTCCAGCAAGGTGCGGGTATTAATCGGTCGGCCCTGTTTACCCACAGCCAGCACGGCTTCGCCAAGAATAATTTTCACAGGCGGTAGTTGTGCCGGATACCAGTCAAGGGTGTCTTCTGATTTCATCTTAAATTTCTCACGGAAGGGTAGTATACCATAAATGAGACGTTCAATTTTCAATATCTGATATCCTGATTCAGACACAACTTAACATAACTCATGCCAGCTATTTTTATATTAAAGCGTATAATAACTACTATATTCCTCAGAGAATTATTTATGTCTTATACAAATGGGCTCAGGTATTTTAAAGAAAGACCGGTTCATGTTGCCTGCCCGGTATGCGCGCACAGAGCCGATCAGAAAGCAGGTAAACTAAGAAAAGATGCGGTTCTTGAGTGCCCTGCCTGCGGACTGTTGTTCAGACCTTCAGAATGCTGGTGTATCGGCGGCTGATCAGCTTCTGCCACTTAACGTCAGTGATGTCGGAAAATGACAACGTTCCTCCTGTACTGCAGTTGTCGAGGGTATGATAATGAAATCTAAAAAATCTGTTTTTATTGAAGGACATATCCTGTCAAACAGCTGTCACGGGCAGGCCGGTCAACCTTTCTGTATTCACCGGGTCAGGTTTAGTAATGGTAAATATGCGATTATCCGGGTGGCATCCGGGATATGTTTCAAACCAGGCGAAATTATTCAACGAAACGATTGTGAGTGGTTTTATAAACTTACCAAAATTCGCCTTCTTTCTTTTGAGTACCTTGATGATGATGAATCAAGAAGACAATTTCTTGAGTATCAATGATAAAATCATGGATTTATAATAGAATAACTTTGCTGGCTTACAATTCATTCCTGACTCTTTAAATTCTTTACCAGTCATTGCAAAATTATTTTTTCTGAATTTAGATGAATTTAAATTGCCTCAAACAAAATGTATCGCCAAAGACGAATTGCCTCATTGTTTTCCTTTTGCGTTATAACCTTCATTAGCATTAAGGAAATTTATGGCACAGACTTTTACTCATAATTTACTTCATCCTCGCCACTGGCTTACCTGGTCTGGTTTGGGTCTGCTGTGGCTTCTCGTTCAACTTCCTTACCCGGTTTTACATATTCTGGGTTCTGGCCTTGGAAAAATATCCAGACCCTTTCTGAAACGTCGGGAAGGAATTACGATTAGAAATATCGAACTGTGCTTTCCCGAGATGACACCGTTTGCCCGGAGTCAGATGGTCAATAAAAACTTTGTTTCTCTCGGGCTGGGACTGATGGAAACAGGAATGGCTTGGTTCTGGAGCGATGCGAGAGTCAAAAAATGGTTTGATGTCGAAGGGCTTGAAAACCTGACCGGTGCGACAAGAGGAGTAATGGTTGTCGGGATTCATTTTATGTCCCTTGAGTTGTGTGGAAGAGTAATGGGGTTATGCCATCCTATGATGGCAACGTATCGCCCACACAATGATCCATTAATGGAATGGGTACAGACAAAAGGGCGTATGCGTTCAAATAAGGCTATGATTAATCGACGTAATTTATCAGGTTTTGTTCATGCGCTAAAAGCAGGTGAAGCCGTTTGGTTTGCACCAGACCAGGATTATGGGTCTAAAGGAAGCGTTTTTGCACCTTTTTTCTCGGTAAAAAAAGCAGCCACGACGAACGGAACGTATGCTCTGTCAAAACTAGCTGGTGCACACTTGATCACACTTAGCATGATTCGACGTAGCGATAAAAAAGGTTATCACATGTATATCAGCAATCCGTTGTCAGGCTATCCAGGGGAAGACAAGGTCGCCGCAGCAGCTTATATGAACAAGATCATCGAGCGTGAAATTCTCCGTGCCCCTGAGCAATACCTGTGGATGCATCGCAGGTTCAAAACGCGTCCTGAAGGCGAAGTCTCTTTATACAAATGAACCACTCTGCTTGTCATGAGCCAGAATCTATCTTTCTTGCCACTGCGTATTTGTAAAAAATTCGATAAGGAATTTCCGATCGGATTCATGTTAACGATGGCTTAACTGACAACCAAGGTTAATCAATTGAACCGGTTCGGATTTGAAGGTCCGTTTTTCGCTCATAGCAGCCATTCAAAGCGTTAATAATTTTTGTAGATTTTCTATTCCACATAATGTCGGTTATCGGGAATGGCTTGACTATCCAACAGGTAGTGCATTCTTTCCAGTTCAACAAACTGGTCGTACCGATAAAGAGAGCAGGAACACGGATGGCGTGTAAAGCAGAGTGAAAAAGATGATCGATTAAACCGATCGATTTTATAAAATTGATCTGCAAAATGAATTATCCTGCCCGCTAGTGCCTGTGCTAAATTCCCAACAATTCATTTAACGTATTGTTTATTAATTTATTTCCTGTCTTCTGGTGGGCGCCCTTCTTTTGTCCTGCGGACACGGCATGGGAATGCGACAGCAGGTGATGGAATGAAAAGATGTGCCAGATGTAACAAGAAAAGAGGCGTTCTGGACCGGATTTTCGGGCTGGATAAAGAATTCTGCGATGACTGTCTGATGGTGGTTAACCAGGAAATCAGAGAAAAACGAGTGGCATCAACACCAGCACGAAAATCACCGGGATGCTCTTCCTGATAATGTTTCGTACCCGGCAGGTTATTGCCCATGATGGGGTGACAACTCTGAACCTTCCCTCTGTTTACATTCCCTTAGTGCAATGAAAATCAACATCGATATCAGCGTCATCATTCCTGCCTTCAATGCGGCTGACAGTATCGGGGTTCTGGTCCAGACACTGCTTGGCGAAACAACGCTCAGCACTGAAATCATTGTAGTGGATGACGGTTCAACCGACGAAACATGGACGCTACTCAGCGCCATTACAGATGAACGGCTTATTCTCATTCGTCAGGAAAATCAGGGCGTGTATGCTGCCCGTAATGCTGCACTGGCGATTCACCGTGGTGAATGGGTGGTGTTCCTGGATGCGGATGACCGGGTTGCGGCAGATTTTCTGCAGGAGCGGCTGCGCACAGCCCGCGAAGCGCAGGCCGATGTCGTCCTTTTCAATGCCCGGCATACAGACAGCGCCGGACATCTGCGGCATACCGTTCACTGCAGACAGCCTTACGGTCATACGCTGACGGGTCAGCAGTGGATACGCCATTGCGTCAGTCAGAGGGAATGGCCGCATTATCTGTGGCTGCAGATAATCCGTTCAGCGTATATTCGCGAGCATGACCTGCGATTCCAGGAAGGGAAAAGCCACAAGGACATTCTCTGGACGATACAGCTTGCCGCCGCAGATGGCCGATTTTATTTCTCTGACAGACAGGATTACCTGTGGGTGAATAACCCGGCGTCAATTACCCACCGCCCGGATTATTATGATATCCGCGCGTTCAGCTATTGCGACGTGATTGCAGATATTCTGACACTCAGTACACAGACGCAGTACCGATCTGTCAGACGAGCGCTGGTCAGGCATGCGCTGGTGGAAAGCCGCCATTTTCTGGGCCTGTACCGGCGCAGGGTGAATGACCGGTTGGCGGTCCGGGCGCGTTTTCGTGCGCGGATAGCCTTTCGCCATCTGGTACCCGGCGTGAGCAACCTGAGCGATGTCTTTTTCCTCCTGAAGCTGGTCCGCAATATTTATCTGCCTGGTGTCCGCAATACTCCCGCAGCCGTTTCGCAGGTGCGGCGTTAATCCATGGATATCGCAACGCTTCTGGCTCGGTCGTGGCAAACTGCGACAACGGGTGATGACTCCATTAGCTCCGCAAGGGATATCGTCGAACACTGGTATGATAAAGGCGGTGACCTCACCCGACGGACCCGACGGTTTATGCTGCGGGAATGCCTGTGGATAGCCGCACATTACCGGGACACTGAAACGGTACTCACCCGACAGTTTCGCCTGCTGACCGTGTTACTGTATCTGGGCGGTTATTTTCCGAAAGGAAATGCCGACGGCATGCTACCGGAGAAATGTTTCATTTTACTGAACGCCCCGGAATTAAGCCCCATCCTGACAGACGATACGGCCCCTGATGTTCTGGCGGCGTCCTGCCACACCCTCTTCTACCTCAGACGGATATCTCCGTTAAGGTGTTACCGCCATACGCGCTGTCTGAGCGAACATCTGTATCAGTTGATGGAGATCTGATAAAAGCGCCAGTCTTTGTACTGGTACCTGAGGGGCTGAACGCTGACGGTGTTGGCGTCAACGATCAGGGCTAACGTCATTATTTCCCTCCGCTGAATCTGCCACCTGTGATGTCAGTAACGGTTTTATATCCCTTACGGGTCATCAGCCCGGTACCCTTCCGGGCGCGGAGCATATCGATGCTGCCGATGAACGGAGACTGTTCTTTCACGCTGAAACCGTGACGGTCAGTACGTACTAGGTCGTACTTTTCCACGATAAAACTCACCGCGTCACACAGTGAGATGCCCGCATCAATGTGCTTCTGGATCACTCTGTCGTTGCCAAACGGTGTGTCGTTAAGCGTGAGTCCGTAATGTTGCTCCAGCAGATACTTCAGTAATTCTTGCCAGATTTCGACTGTTGACAGACGTGATGATGCCGCCCTTTGAGGGGGCAGGGATTGTATTTGCATGGTTTGCGCTCTTTGTTGGCTGGTTTGACGAAGGAAAAGCGTCCGGGGTTTATGCGGTTGTTGCAGATGTCGGATAAATTACGATGTACAGATAGCCACAGGAGCCGAGCGTATCGGCCTCACATATCAGCCCTTTTGCGTGGAGCGTGATGCAGCGCTGAATGTGGGGCGTGAGTTCGTTGCTGGTCAGCATGAGCTCCATCTGCTTCATCAGTAACGGAAATGCCTGGTCCAGATGGCGTAAATCTGCGTCATTAAATGTCCCAGTGATGCTGGCGCGGTCAGCAAGGTAATGCAGGCGGTTACCCTCCTGTACCAGCCGGGCACCAAAACATGGCGTGACGTTGCGTCTGAGGCCCCACCAATGTTCCGCGATGTTATGGTTGATTACGCAGGTTGCTTTCTGCATGTAAGTACTCCTTAACGGTGAGTTAATTCAGGGTAACGCTGCGCAGGATCACATACGGACCGTTGCGGTCCTGTCGGCGTTCAGCAAACACGGCCAATACCCCCCCGGATATCCTGCACTTCCCTGCCGTAGTAATGGCAGATACTTCCGAACCACTTATATTTCCCGGTACAGAAGCGAAACAGCCGGGACTCAGAATGCTGGCGGTATATCGCCATTGCCTGACGTTTACTGATGATTCTCATCATTATTCTCTCCCTAAAGCCAGCCACGCTCGGCAAACGAGACGATGTCCATGCCTCCCACGACCAGGTGGTCCAGCAGGCAGATATCCACGAGTTTAAGTGCCTGTTTCAGATGGTCAGTGAGCAGCCGGTCGGCATGGCCAGGTTCCGCATAACCTGACGGATGATTATGTGAAAGCACGATGGCAGCCGCGTTGTATTTCAGTGCGGCCTTTATCACTTCACGGGGATGTACCTGCGTATGGTTGATGGTGCCGGTGAAGAGCGTTTCATGGGCAATAAGACGATGCTGGTTATCGAGGAAGCGTGCCATGAAGACTTCACGCTCAAGCGTGGTGAGCTGCAGACGGAGCCAGTCGCGGACCGCCTGACTGGAGGTGAATGCCTCGCCGGGTTCGCGTAACTGGCGTTCCAGCAGGGTCAGTGCGCGTCTGATAGTGCGCTGTGCGACGGGAGATATTCCCCCGCGGTCAGGGGGACACGTGGTGGTATTCATTTGCTTTTCCTGTCTGTTGACGTATCCGGGACGGATGTGTTGTACAGTTTCACGGCAACGACGAACTCGTTGTGCAGGGATTCGAACCATGCCCAGATATGGAAGAGAGGGGTACCTGCCGGGAAATGCAGGAAGGGTTCGTCGGTCACAACCTCTCCGTCCTCATCCCTGACCGTTGTTTTCCCCAGCGCATCCCTCAGGGCATTAAGATGAGACAGTTCATACGGCATAGCGGGACGCTCAGTCGGTAATGCACATGATGGCGTTGCATTCCGGGTGATTGAGCGCATAGTCACGCAGACGCCAGTAATGTTCCGTCATGGCATCGCATTCTGTGCGGCATGCGTGATGACTGTAAGCGATAAGACAGACCGCAATCCCTGCAGCTTCGGCGCTCATGTCTGCGGCATTGCCATTCATGGCGTTAAACAGCGACCAGAAGGCATCGCTGTCCGTTTCCGGAGCCATGAAGGCTCCGCCGTTGCTGAGAGAATAAAAACTCCAGATACCGCCGCTGTAGTCAGCGCAGAACCGGTCCATCCACGCAAAGACCTGCGGTTCAAGGGTTATCCACTGCGGGATGTTGCCAAAGTGCTGCGGCCAGAATTCCACACGCTGTTCGTCCGCTACGGACATGGCTGTCAGTGCCGGTGCAGAACCGTCATCGCCAGCCTGCAGAGGTCGCTGATTGTTATCGTTAATATTAATTATGTCGGTCATGTTAATTTTCCTTATGCATGGAGATGTCGAATGAAGGTCTTGGGCCGGGGATTGATTTCTGTGGCGGGGCGCGGGTGATTACCGGTCCAACAGGTTCAGCATGTTCTCCGCCATCACCCAGAGCGCGCGGTTTAATTTAACGTCGCCATCAATCCCGTTTACTGCGCGTGTATGGGTGTGTTTACCCTGAGCGGTACGGCCACTTAGTCCGCCTTTCAGCAGGTTTTCCTGAATGCGCTGGTAGGTGGTCCACAGGTCATCTCTCTTGTCCTGCCAGCGGCGGGGTGCAAGAATTTGCGATTCAGTCACAGGCTGATACTCTTCCCCAAAACGGTATGTCAGCGCCGCTTTAGCCAGTGCATGCTGCGCGGGTGACGGGAGTTGCAGGGACTGCATGGCGTCGCGTTTCTCTTCCACCCGGTCAAAGACGCTGAGAACCTCATAGGCCCCCTCAATCACCTTCCCGACAACATCGCCCCTGTGCGGCACGCGGATCTCGCCAAACGACTGTCCGCAGACGAGCGAATTGGTGCAGACGCTTCTGAATATCCCTGGCAGCAACTGAAAACTCGATGCGCCATCGTGAGAATTCAGAATGATAATTTCCGGCACCTGCTGACCGTTTATCTGACCGGTACGACGCAGGCGCAGCATATGCTTTGTATGTTCCCGTCGGCTCTGGTCTCGCACTCGTGACTGACAGGCAAAGAATGGCTGGAACCCTTCGCGTTTAAGGTTCTCCAGCAGGGTGATTGTGGGTATGTAGGTGTACTTTTCGCTTCTGGAGTCGTGCTTGTCTTCCCCGAAGACGCTGGGGACATGCTGCATCAGTTCTTCGCGGGTTAAGGGACGGTCGCGGCGAATCTGGTTCACCCGACCAAAACGGCTGGCTAATCGCATGGTTGATTCCTCATCTGATTAATCTGAAGGCATAAAAGCAAAAGCCCCTGCTCCGTGAGGAGGCAGGGGATGGATGTGTTGTTCTCAATGAACGGATAGGGCGGGATTACAGCGTATCCAGAATCTTCAGTATCTGCGCCATCAGGGCGGTGATAAGTGCAGTGACCAGCAACGTGACCGCTTCCCGGGCTGTATCAATGCAGTCGTCATCGTAACCGGCCTGACGAAAGCGGATTTCAATATACTGCCGGGCATGATGTCCGCCGCACCAGGTCAGCGCCTGGCTCAGGGCGGTCACCAGCATTTTCAGAAAGGTCATAGGATTTACTCTGGACTGCGCAGCGGCAGCCCGTTGGTCATGTGGCATTTTTTAGGTTGGGAAACGTTAATCAGGGGCGGGGGACTCAGTGGTAAGTGTAACGCCATCCCCCCTTATCAGTAGTGACGACGACTTCTGAAGCCACGCAGTTATTATAAAAACTCACGCTGACGGACTGCCCGTAACGCAGGGTAGCAGGCAAAATAGTTTCTTTATTGCTGGAGTACAGATATTTCTGGTTGGCAATGCGACAGTTTCCCCGGTTCACGTCAATATTTTCGACTTTCACGGTGTTATCCAGTGCAGTGACCACGACCGTGACGTAGCGTGTTCCGGCAGGGTGAACCTGATTACTGGTCTCCACTTTGATGGATGGCGTTGGCTCTGCCAGCGCCAGGGCTGACAGTGCAAACAGTGCGGGCACCAGCATGTGTTTAAATTTCATAAACTGTTCCTTTTAAAAATAACGTAATCAACAGGTATTAAATTCAGATGCAGGCTAGAGTGCATCTTTACCCACGCAGCCGTGGGTCCCGAATACTGGCAATACCCTTGCTGCCCCAGCCAGCGTGAATGTGGCATCCTTAACACCGTCTCCGGTTACTGAGACCTGTTTGCCATTACGTAGCTGAGCCCAGGCCAGCGCCAGGTTATTACCGCCCACTCGACTGCCAGATTCGCTGATGTCGATGGGGGCTCCACCGTCGATACTGACCTGAAGGTTTTTATCTTCATCCATACTGACCTGATGCCCGCTGGCGTCAGTGAATATGACCGTGGCCGGTTGCGAGCCGTAATCCTCACAGGTCAGAGACAGTTGCGATTGACTTTCCCCATTGATAACAAACTCTGATACTCCCTGGCCCCAGCCCTGGGTCCAGGTGGTTTGATTACCGAAGGCCATTGCCACTGCCGGTACCAGCGCACAGGTCAGTAGTAAAGGGTGAATCATTTTTCTGTTCATTTTTGTGCACCTCTGGTTTTCGTAAAACGCTACCCGGAAAGGGTATCTGCATGTTTTTTAGTAGAAGACAGACAGTCATAAGCATCCCGTTGGGATTTTATAGCTGCAAAAAAGAAGGGGATAACGATGAAATTCGATCGAACCGATCGACAAAATTGATCGTGGTTCAGTAAATATATTTACCGTAAACCTCGCCCGAGTTTATCGATGGTCCGGTTTCACTTCAGAAGGGTGATATATATCTGAGATTTTATTGAACACAGGCTGAGGAAATGCATCACTGAGGCGGTATGGCGCAGACACCGTCCTCTGTGACAGGAGGAACACTAAAAAAGCGGTTATAGAAGAGATTACAGGCTCTGTGGTCGCTGGTGTCAATGTGAAAATATTTTGCCATGTACTGGCTGAGTATATGCTGAAATTCGTCGTAGATTTGTTGAGACCCGCGCTTGTGCTTCACCCTGATTTCATCGACTAAACGATAACATTGCTCCAGCAGGCGGTCGCCGTCGCCGTTCAGCAACGCATGAAACGCGGCAACGGCAAATAATTCATTCGCAGGCCCGGCATTAAGCCAGACGCTGACTTCGGTACAAACCAGCGTTTCCCATAGTGACATCAAATTCAGGCGTAAGGCTTCCTCTTTTAACAGACGGGTTAGTGGAGGGAATGCGTAAATATCAGTGTCAAATAGCCTGCGTGACAGACTTAAATCAGCAAAGGCAAGATGCTTAACTCCGTATAATGCTTCCTGTACAGCATCTGAACCGTATTTATCCGTTAACGCTTTCAGTAAGGTCGATTTAACCGGTTGAGGTGTTTCCATTGCTTTTATGCCACTCAGCACTCCTGACTGACAGCAGGGGATAAAATCCTTCATCATCCGGTTTATAGCAGCAGGTGCGATGATAATGTTTCTGGCGATATTTGCACCGCCCTTAGAGTTAGGGTAAATGTGGCATAGCTCAAGATCCAGCCAGGGGATTAACCTTTTTGTCGTATCAGCAACTCTGTGCCCGTTCAGCATATTATACGTTTTTTGGTGGACAGCTTTGCGCTGATATAACCGAATGAGGTCTGCAATATCCGTCGGACCGGTGATACTCCCCAGTCCAAGGGAATTATTTTTTAGCATAGCTTCCACATTGAGCCAGTAAGAGTGCTTAACCAGTCTTATAATAGCATCGTCATCGATTAACCTCCGGGCTTTATCCCGATGTTCCTTACAACAATAAAACTGATTGCGGGTTTCAGATATACTGATACCACAGGCGGGATACCGGCATATTAATGCTGCTCTTTCCGTTCGTCTGGCTGCATTTAACTGTCTGCCCTGATAATGTGCCGGGCATAGCCGTAATATCCGTTCGGCGGGTGAATGGCCGATCTGTGCCATGCAGTTATTTCTTTTACATATGGCCATAATTAAACTCTTATTTAATATGATAATATCTTTGCTTTTATTGTTAATAGTAATGATGCTATTTTTATACGCCATTAAATATATTTATTAATCAACATCAATTAAATGTTAATGTATTTGTCTCAAATGAGTAAGAAATACACTAGCAAAACACATTGTGTTAAATTACATGTTTTGATGGCTGTTAATGGTTCATATCCCCAGAGCTTTCCACCAGTCGTCATTATCTGTTTTTTAGCACTGTATTCTGAGAAAACCCCGCGCGGATTGCGACCAGTCGCGACTGGCGCGGGGTTTTTGCCTCTGTGGCTGTTTTTCGAAGACATTTAACCGGTTTACGCTCTGGCCATTCGGGTCTCTGTAGTGAGGTGTCCCGATTAATATTCCAGCCTGTTAAAGTCAAAGTATTCAAAACCATACCTGCCAGTGACATTCTCTGGCGATGCAATAATCGGATTATGTCCGTTCTCCAGGAATGCCGGTGGAATACACCATGAGTGGCGACATTCCAGGGAGGGCATGGCAATATACACCGCAGAATGACGGCCGGGACGAATAAAACAAATCAGACCTAGTGCGATTAACTGCTCAAGAACAGATTGTGATTTACTGGCGTCACGCAGCCGGTTCGGGCCGTTCCGGTTTACCTCATTTTTCCTGAGTGGATATCCCTCATTATCGAGAAATTTCTCCTTAAGCCACCTGAACATCTCGTAAACGTCCTCCATAAATGCATTCCGTTCAGAAGAAGGGAAAAACAGCCTTTCCGCTTCTTCAAGATGCCATTCCACAATTTTGAAGGCGGCCTGGATGACCCCCCGCGAAATACATAAACTCTCAGGTGAATACATATATGTCAGAATGGCCGCAACCCTGAGGGCATTCGCCCCCGCTTTGGCTGCAATTTCACTGATATGCTCCATCTGCTGTCCGGGGGCTGTTTTACGGCTGAGCTCTGACTGTTTATCTGCCCAGTAAGTGGTCGCATCATCAGATAATCTGAGCGTTTGTTTCTGCGTATCGTGACTATAAAAACGCGCCTTTTGCTTATCAAGTAACTGGTTAATTTTACTGTGGAACACATTTAATGCTTCATCAGAATGAGCATGGTCCGTATTTGTGCGGCGACGTCCCAGCGTGCTGATGGTATTGATATAAAGAAACCGCGACAGAAAACCACTTCCCTTGCTGAGTTCACCGTGGTTACGGCGGTAATTTTCAAAGACCGGGGGCTGAACCATTAATGCCAGGGTCAGGCAGGCGTTGATATCGTACTCCTCACCGCCCGGGCGGTGGTATTCATAGGTCTCCCCGTCCCAGGCTTTATTCAGTAAACCGAGGTTGTTTTTCAGATACCCTTTAAAAAAGGTAATTGCCTCATCTGAGAGCACCCCGGCTTCAGAATACCGGCTCAAACCTTCCAGGAGCGCCTTTGCGGTGGTGTCGTCATAAAGCATCGCCAGGCGGGTCGGAGGCTGCTGCCGGGTTTCTGCATGTTCATTTAACAGCCGTTCTTCCTCCGTCCCCTCAGAACCGCTTTTGATGGCAGTGTACAGATTACTGGTCAATGCTTTCTGGTGTATTTTCCAGATATTGTCAGCACGCAGGTGTGCCTTCATCAGACCGTCGTGCTGCTGCTTCATTTGCTCAGCGAACCGGTAAAAAGGCTTCATCACTTTTTTGCTGATACTGGTCTTACCTTCACCGGAGACCGCCAACGTCAGTAAATACAGTGCACAGTGCATCGGATCCGATGAGTGTGGTGGTACCACCTCAATATGAGCCTGACAGGCGAGGGAAGAGGCTGCCAGTACGGCCCCCGCTATCAGTTCCGCCGGGATACCCGTCTCGTTATAAAGAGCATCAATGACATCCCGCATCACCGGCGGGAACGCGCAGACAGGGTAACCCTCCGGGGTTCTGTTTTGTACGGGAATATAAGGCTCCGGCATTTTCGGAATGACAGTGTGTGGCAGTATATTCTGCATGTAATATTCTCCTTGGTTACTGTTTTCAGTAACGGGTAGTTGTGAATATAATAAAATAGCCAAGCGTCAAAATTTATTTAAAGTAATAATCTTACCCAATAAATAATCGTATTCAGTTTCCTTGCAACTGGCAAAAATATGTCGCAGCGAGCACATATTTAAATCAGAGACGTTGTTATATAACCTGCGAATCCTCCTTTAATTTTTACCAATACTATCTCATCGCTTATGATGCCTGCTGGCGTTCCAGCAGCCATGCATCCAGCTCTGACTCAAGCCAGCCGACGGACTGCATACCCAGCCTGCGCTGTTTCGGGAAGGTCGGGTCGTAACGCGGTGACTTCGGGTTGATCCAGTCATAGATGGTTGAGCGGGCGATGCCCGTTTTGTTAACAACGGCGCGTATGCGCAGTATCCTGATACCTTGTACAGACATATCTGTTAATTCCCCCTGTTCTTTCGATATGGACGCAATTGTATGGTGCCGGAACAGGTAATGGCACCCGCCTGGTGGCTGTGGCAAAAAAGGCATTTTATAACAATGAGATAGGAGATTTTTTTTAGGTTTTTTTCCCGTTTTTTGTTGGTGAAAGAATGTTTTTTTTCGAGAATGGTGTCGGAAGCGTCTGGCTAAGGGCAAGAATGAGTCGTTCCTGGTGTCAGGCAAGGAAATTTACTGGAGTATAGAAATTGTCATTCGAAAAGAGGGACTTCATGGCTGATTTAGACAGGGATTTTACCCCTGATGAGTTACTCATCGTATTTCGTAAAAAGAGGAAAGCGTTACGTTTTCATCTCGGGGTCAGACAGAAACATATCGCCAGGCAATGGCTGAATAAAGATACTGAAATTGTTATCGTGCTACAAACAGGGAGACAAACGAAGGATGAAGATTTAGCGCGGCGACTTGCTGATGAGCACGGAGAGAAAAAATGGCGGCGTTATCTGAAAATTTTCAGTCTTTCAGAATGGATGATAAAGAGGATCAGGAACGATATGTCTGAGGCTGAACAATACTGGGAGCAGGGAACATCGGCTCTCGAATCTGATCCAGATCATGCGGTGCAATTAATGCTGAAGGCTATCGCGTTGTTGGATCGCGGTCTGAAACGCAGTGAATCCGCAGCAGGTAAAAGAATCAAGGAACGGCATAAACTCAATTCTGCTTATGGCGGAAAGGTCAAAGCGACACGTTTTGATGGCGTTAAAGACGAAGTGATAAAACACCTGGAAGCGCAACCTGAGGGCTGGGAAACTAAAACCGATGCCATCAACGCAATTATTAAAGCGTTAAGGCCCTATATTGAGGAGCATGGATGGCCTTCCGCACAGGATAAAAACGACTCACGGGACGCGGCAATGGTGGAGGCAAGCCAGAGCAAGTTGTTGGCTGAATGGTCAGTCAAAGACAAAAGAGTGAAGGCGGCGTTCGCGAAGGCAGTACAAAAACGTATCGGGGTGTCGCAAAATCGATAGCCCGGTACCTTGAGAGCGCGTACGTGATTCAATGTGACTGCTTTTTCTCAGATGTGGCTGTGCAGAAGAGCATAGAACTGATAATAAGACGATACGAGCTCCCCTGAACATCATCGTCTTTTTAGCGATACTGACAGGGTTGATAGCGATACAACTTTTTAATGAGTAATCTGTCGGGAGTACCTTGCACTTTTTAATGGTATGCCGGATCACACTGTCCAATCTGGCAATGGTATTCGTCGTGTAAAACCGCCTCTGCCGCTGGTACCCCAGGTCATGGGTTAATGCTTTGTAGTCCTTCTAAGATACGAGCCGCAGGCTATTACGCACCATGTGAATGATACAGAACTTAATCCGCTCTCCGGATAAACTGCATTAATGGCGTCAGAGATGCTCTTCAGCTCATCAACGTAGGTGATGAGGATATCTTAACTTCGGCACAACTCAGCTCATAGCTTAATTAGTTGATAAAAATCAGCGTGGGGCCCCTCGTTATATCTGCTCATAGATCAGGTTTGACCTGACGCAGCTATTACACAAAACTAAACCAACTACTCTTAAAATCCGAGAATGTACAGTCTCTAACGGCTTTCCAATAGTTACCGAAATTCTCAACGACTAGGTAAATGTCATCATACAGCGGTCAGTTCTGCATCCGCAGTATATTTGCTCGTATGTTAACCTAGCATTAGTACAACATCATTCTTAGGCGAATGGCCCAGCAGGCTTTTTACTCCTTAAAAATTCACTTCTGGTTGAGTAAATTATTCAATGATTTTTGTTATTTAAATCAATTGGTTAATTTTAATTGCGATTTGCTTTTAACCCTAGCGATTTAGACGTATTATTTTGAGATTAATCCACTTGCCATGCATTCCCTGCCACATTTCAAATGTGAATGGAGAATGATTTTAAGGTTATATATCATGGAGTTATTGAAGTTTCTGGCGGCGATTTTAGTAATTTACTTGTTGTTTTTTAGAAAGAAAAAACGTAAATCTCCAAAGTCTTATGCTTCAAGCCCCGTGAAAGCACCGCCAAAAGAATGGCTCGCTGACATCAAGAAAAAAGAGGCGGTTGTGCGAAACGATGATAGTGAAGACGATAACCTTGCAACTTTTACATTGAGCGGTGGCCGGGGTGTTGAACTTCGGGTGACAACCAATCGTTACCAGAGCACCTCAAAGTCAGCAGGTGCATTAGCTCGCTGGGTACTTCCGGGTGAAATGATAACTGTAGCTGGTGTAACAATTAGCGGTGGCCATATTTACGTGGGACAACGTATGAAGCCCTCTAGTCAGGAGTCAGGCGGCTATTATGACGATGGAAGTGAGGCATCATTAATTGATGATACATGTAAGATACAACCCAATTCGTATCTTTACGAAGACAGTTCATTAGGATACTGGCCCAGTTTTTCCTCTCTTTCCCCTGAAGCACGCGGTGCGTATGTTAGTTGGCTTGCCAGCGATAGGTCCGACCCATCGTGTCCTATAGGCTATGTTTTTATATACCTCTACGGTCTGGAAAGAAAAGCGCTTGTAGATTCTACTTACCAAAAATTCCCTGATGCTGAGTTCAGCAGCCTGTTCAATGAAGTCGCTCGGTTAAGATCGGTATTCATTGAGAACCGCTCCTTCCGTGTATATTCGACCCAATTGCTCGAAGCCATGTCTATTCTGCGTCCGGACTTGGGTTTAACCACTGTGCTCGATAGCGATTCTGGTTTCAGCAACGGCATGCAATTTAAGCTGGCTCTGGCAAAAACTGTACATGAAGGCGTTCCTGTATCAGCTGAACTGGCATTGAACTGGGTAATAAACCATACAGAGTATTCGCTGCGTACCCCGGCTCGCCGCTGTGCTAAAGAGTTTGCTGCGCTTTTCAAACGGCGTTACACCCTCAAATATGGTGAAGGGATGGTCGTTAAGGCGAATAAAACGCGCCTAAGGTTAGATTACACACCAGCAAGTCCTAGTTTGCGAGGTGTCCGACTTCCTGTTACTGACCTGCCTGATCCAAGTGCATTGAAGGGACCTGTCCAAAAAATCATGGCCCTTGCTGACATATGTACAGATGAACTTGATGCTTACAGTCGCTACCTTGGCCGGAAAGGTACGTCAGTCAATGATACGGCTGCAATTATGTTGCTCCCTTCAGAGATCGTTAATGAAAGCGCAGAAAAAATATTAAGCTCATTCAAACGCTGGGCTGATGAGGCGATCCTCGAAAAAGAGGGGCGAGTATCAGTTGCTGACTTTTGGGCACATATGAATGCCAGCTGTCCAACTAAAATCAATAAAAAAGAGGCCGACTTGATGCAGGCCTTTGCTCTGAAGATGGGTTACGGTCTGGCACCTGACCCGTATTATCACCATGTGAAGGCGGATGTTGATGGGACACTTGTTCTATTCCCTGCCGCCGAAGGTGGACGCTTCTCACCTTCTCCTGAATTTATCTCAGCAGTAATGACGCTCAGATTAGGGGCGATGGTCGCCTTGATTGACGATTCCCTTGATCAAGCTGAACAGAAAGTGCTTGAGAATGCCATCAACAACAATCCTGTCTTCACCGATGATGAAAAGCGCTCTCTACATGCGTACTTAACGTGGCAGCTTCATACCCCAGCCAATATGACGGGAATGAAAAGCAGGGTTGAGTTGATGGGGGCTGCGGAAAAGGCTGCTGTGGGTAAAGTTATCGTTAGTGTTGCCTGCTCAGATGGAACAATAGCGCCTGCCGAAATTAAACAGCTTGAGAAGATTTATTCAAGTTTGGGTCTGGATCCCTCATCTGTCTCGAGCAATATCCATCAGCATTCTGCAACTGAACATGATCTCGTCTCGTCTGTACCAACTGATCAGCCAACGGCAGGGTTCACACTGGATGCTAATGTACTTGCCCGACACGAATCTGCCACGGATGATGTTCGTAAATTACTGAACACAATTTTCACCGAAGAAGAACCGGAAGAGCCAGAAAGCGCACCTGCCTCATTAACGGAGGCGGGGGGCCTTGATTCCGCACATAGCCAGCTTTATCGCAGTTTGCTGGAGAAAGAACAGTGGTCCCGGAAAGAGGCGACAGAATTGTGCGGAAATTTGAACTTGATGCTCGGCGGTGCGCTTGAGGTGATCAATGACTGGTCCTATGCGGTGGTTGATGCTCCGGTACTGGACGATACCGATGATGATATCTGGGTTGACCTGGAAATTGCCAAAGAATTAGAGGGATAGTGAATGTCTGTAACACGTATAAGAGTGAAAGAACGCGACGCTATTATTCAGTCACTTAAGTCAGGTGTAACGCCAAGGATAGGCATTCAGCATATCCAGGTTGGCCGCGTGAATGAGATCTCCGCTCTCCATCAGGATATTGAGAGGATTGCTGACGGTGGTGCAAGCTTCAGACTTATCATCGGTGAATATGGTTCTGGTAAAACGTTCTTTATGAGTGTTGTGCGCTCTATTGCGCTGGAGAAGAAGTTGGTGTCAGTCAGTGCTGACCTTTCTCCTGACAGACGTATTCACTCATCGGGAGGTCAGGCTCGTAATCTTTATTCTGAGCTCATGAAAAACATGTCCACCAGAAACAAGCCGGATGGTAATGCGTTACTTAGCGTTGTTGAAAGGTTCGTTACGGAGGCAAGGAAGGAAGCTGACACGGACGGCTCCGAGGTTTCATCAGTTATTCATAAACGCCTGGCAGCACTATCAGATATGGTCGGTGGATATGACTTTGCGAAGGTCATTGATGCATTCTGGCGGGGGCATGAGCAGGATAACGAAACGCTAAAATCCAATGCCATTCGCTGGTTGCGTGGAGAGTACACGACTAAAACTGATGCCCGTAACGATCTCGACGTTCGGACTATTATCTCAGACGCTTCATTCTATGACTCTTTGAAGCTGATGAGCCTTTTTGTCCGCCAGGCTGGCTATGCCGGTCTTTTGGTCAGCCTCGACGAAATGGTGAACCTCTTTAAACTGAATAATACGCAAGCAAGAACAGCGAACTACGAACAGATTTTGCGGATCCTGAATGACTGCCTGCAAGGCTCAGCCGAGAACATTGGTTTTATCCTCGGGGGGACGCCAGAGTTCCTTTTCGATCCGCGCAAAGGTCTTTACAGCTATGAGGCGCTCCAATCACGTCTGGCGGAAAATCGGTTCGCGCAAAAAGCAGGAGTGATTGACTACTCGTCTCCTACTTTGCATCTTGCCAGCCTCACTCCTGAGGAACTGTATATTTTACTGAGAAATCTTCGCCATGTTTATGCAGGCGGAGATCCAGAGAATTATCTGATTCCAGATGAGGCACTGACTGGATTTCTGCATCACTGTAGTAAAACCATTGGAGATGCTTACTTCCGTACCCCCCGTAATACCATAAAAGGTTTCCTGGACATGCTGGCCGTGCTGGAACAAAACAGAACGATGAATTGGCAAACACTAATCGAGGGTGTGGCGATTGAAGAGGACAGGCCCAGCGATATGGATGACGCCATTGTAGAGGAAAGCGATGACGATGACGGACTGGCGAACTTCAAACTATGAGCAGTGCCTATGATAGTCTCGATCCCCGCGTCCGTAAGTGGGTTTACAAGCAGGGGTGGTCTACATTAAGGCCCTTGCAGGAGAGTTCTATCCCGGCAATTTTAGCCCGTGATCGAGACGTGCTAATCAGTGCAGGCACAGCAGCGGGTAAAACAGAGGCTTTCTTTCTTCCTGCCTGTTCGGCAGTTGCAGATCTCACGAATGGATTTGGCATCGTCTATATCAGTCCGTTGAAGGCATTGATTAACGATCAGTACCGTCGTCTTGAGAGCCTTGGAGATGCATTGGAAATGCCAGTGACTCCCTGGCACGGGGATGTGCCACAAAGCAAAAAGAAGAAGGCTCGGACAAACCCTGCTGGCATTTTACTGATTACACCTGAGTCACTTGAGTCTTTGCTCATAAACTCAATGGGCTGGCTCAAACAGGCGTTTTCGTCAGTCGCATACATCGTTATTGATGAGTTTCATGCTTTTATTGGCTCAGAGCGTGGTGTACAGCTGCTTTCTCTACTCAATAGAATTGACCATGTGCTAGGACGCCAGGTAAATCCAATTCCCCGCGTTGCGTTGAGTGCCACGCTAGGGGAACTGGGGAAAGTGCCCGAAATGTTGCGCCCGGACAAACGACTCCCCTGCGTAACTGTTACAGATAGTAATAGCACGGCCACTCTTCAGGTACAGGTCAAAGGGTACCTGGAGCGAGTGATCCAAAAAGAGGAAGAACTTCAGAGTTCAGCTGAACATGACGTTTGCGCTGACATTTTTAGACTTTGCCGTGGCGATTCTCATTTGGTCTTTGCAAACAGCCGAAAGCGCACTGAAAGTATTGCGGCAACGCTGAGCGACATGTGTGAGGAACAAATTGTTCCGAATGAATTTTTCCCCCACCATGGTTCCCTTGCCAAGGAATTACGTGAGGCGCTTGAATCTCGTCTTCAGAAAGGTAATTTGCCCACAACTGCTGTTTGTACAATGACGCTTGAGTTGGGAATTGATATCGGTAAGGTTAAGTCGGTTATCCAAGTTACGCCTCCGCATTCTGTTGCCAGTCTACGTCAGCGTATGGGACGTTCTGGGCGACGCGACTCCCCATCAGTTCTAAGAATGCTAATTACAGAAAATGAGCTTACTGTAACTAGCAGTATCGTTGACCACCTACGGCTGCAGTTGGTCCAGTCGATGGCAATGATCAGATTGATGATCTCTAAACAATGGTTTGAACCAGCAGATGCTCGACAGATGCATTATTCCACGCTGTTGCACCAGATTCTTGCTATTACGGCACAATGGGGCGGAGTTCGTGCCGACCAGCTCTGGTCACAACTATGCCAGACAGGGCCGTTTAGAAATGTAGATTTAAACGATTTCAAAAGTCTGCTTAAACATATGGGAACCTGTGGCCTGCTCACTCAACTTGCTAGCGGCGAAATGGTTGTTGGGGCAGAGGGGGAGAAACTGACTAACCATTACACTTTTTATGCTGTGTTCAATACTCCAGAAGAGTTCCGCATTGTCACCGGAAACAGAACCCTTGGAACAGTGCCTGTGGACTCCCCACTGCTACCAGACCAACACATCATCTTCGGTGGGCGGCGCTGGAAAGTGACAGAGATCGAGACAGAGAAAAAAGTTATCTATGTAGAGGCGACCAAAGGCGGTCAGCCACCACAATTTAGTGGGGGGGGAATGTCTGTTCATGATGCCGTTCGTCAGGAAATGCTCGCTATCTATAGGGAAGGTGATTACCGCATAGCAATAGGTAGCAAGAGAGTAGATTATGCCGATTCTGCCGCCAGAAGCCTATTTGCGGAAGGCAGTCGTAACTTCCAGAGTTATAACCTGCAAAATGAGTATTTTCTTACGAGCGGCCAATACTGTTACATCCTCCCATGGATGGGAGATAAGGTTGTCAATACGATTACAGCCTTGCTCATACGTTGTGGCTTTAAAGCTAATTCATTGGCTGGAGTTATAGAAATTGACGGCTCAAGTATCACTTCTGTTCAACAGGCCCTTAAAGACCTGCTGCTGTCAGGCTTGCCCTCAGCGTTTGATCTCGCTGTAAATGTTCCAGAAAAGTACTTAGATAAATATGATGAATATTTACCAGAGTTTCTGCTTGCGAAAGGTTTTGGGGAAAAAGCGTATGACATTGAAGGCGCGTGTACCTGGCTGAAAGAACATCTTCAGTAAACTGGTTACATAAAAAGGGGGAGATGTTCCCCCTTAAGCTTGAGGCCGATTGATGATATCAATTTTTGCTCTTGGCTCGGATCTGCCAGAAATCGAGGTCATAAGGTCTGCTTTGAGCGAACAGCGGAAGTTCGTAATTTATTCCACATCTGTTGACGCGTGTTAATAAACAGGGAGCAGGTCAACCAAGCTTTTCTACCCACCTATTAAAGATTCGGTTGTATTTTCGAGTTGATATTTACTGATTAGTTCTGGCCCGAGACCGGAACAAGAAGTCTTTACTGTGCAAATTGCCAAGCTTTATCAATGCAGCAACTATTTCTCTTGTTCCTTTGGTGGTCTCAAATTGCGCAGGACTACAGGTTTTCTGTTGCAATACCGTTGCTCTGCTTGAAACCAAGCTACCATCTGCCACATCAGATACTTTGCGTTTGACCAGATCAGAATCTCGAAGCTTACTGTCCAAGGTCATATTGAACAGAGCTAGATCGCGCCTTTTACCTTCCAATTCAAGCCGGATTCGGTTCCTCCAGATATGAGATATCTGAACTGGTCTTTTTTGGCCTACGATACTGCCTATGTTCCACGATGAAGTGTTCACACTCAAATCTACTGTAATATGGGAGATTCGAGTATGATTGTCCCTTATGAGCGAGAGGTGGACGTACAGAACGAATTTCATTACATATGAATTAAACATTTCTTCCCGGGGAACGTCGATTGTCGTTTGGGATGGCCAGGCTTTAGCCTGCTGGTAATCGTCAGTTCAGCCAGAAGAAAGAGTGTTCCGACAATGTATCCTGCACCTTTTTTATCATTATGATGAAGGCCTTCACCAAGTCACATTCTCAGATGCCATTTCTGCATAAAGACTAAAACTGGCCATTCAAACAATCATCATTGTTGAATCAAAGTTAAACCCATACTAATTTCATGGCATTTCATTTTTATCATGTCCTACCCGTTTTCCTCTCCTTTGTGTCTTTTTTACATGTCAATTTTGATTATGATGACTTAACACTGAAGTATCCATCAGTAACCCTTCTGAAGAAGGTTAGGTATATTTCCGTAGATAAATCAATCAACTATCACTTTCTAAAGGAAAACACATGAAACGTCCAAATTGGTTCCAGGTATCTGC
This sequence comes from Enterobacter sp. MEB024, assembly GCF_030209635.1. Lineage (NCBI taxonomy): Bacteria > Pseudomonadati > Pseudomonadota > Gammaproteobacteria > Enterobacterales > Enterobacteriaceae > Enterobacter > Enterobacter sp. MEB024. The sequence continues at coordinate 97,921 of NZ_JARVRQ010000016.1, forward strand.
AGAAGGTTCAAAAGCACTGGGAACGCTGCATCATTTTGCCACAACAGGAACAAATCTCCCGGAAGAGTTAATACATTTGGTTTTTTTAAGAGTATCTCAGATTAATGGCTGCGCGCATTGTATTGATATTCACACCCGCGATCTTATGAAGTGTGGCATGTCAGTAGAGAAAATAGTTCTGATTCCCGTATGGGAGGAAGCTACATATTTATTCTCGGATCTGGAGCAAGCGGCACTGGCATGGGCTGAAGAAGTTACCCGAGTAAGTGAGACACATGCCTCGGATGAAGCGTATTCTGCAGCGCTTTCAGTATTTGGTGAAAAAGATTTGGTCGATCTGACCATCGTTATTGCAACAATGAATGCACTTAATCGTATGGGCGTCAGCTTTCGAATGAAGCCGCTGGCCAAGGCATAAATTACCATTCGTTTTCTTCTCGCGATTGGTTACTCATTTCCTCCAAAGTAAAAACCGCCGAAAGGCGGTTTTTACTTTTTTAACAGCTAGCGATAAATATAATCGATCTTAATATTCTTATAAGCATATATAATATTAGGTTAAAAATACACTATGAATACTATTTGTGGGTGATTATTACAGCATATGTAAGCTAATAATAAAAAATAAAGCCGCCAACAAGAAGTGTTGTTGGCGGACATTTATTAATGTAATTCAGCACGATCCAGACCGTAAGCGCTATCCATCGATCCTGGTGACATCTGTGATAAAATCTGGAGACGATTCCAGGCGTTGATTACAGCAATGGTGAAAGTTAACTCTGATACTTCCACTTCAGAGAAATGTTCGCGCAATTCACTGTAAAGCGCTTCGCTTACACCATTATCACCAATGCGTGTCAACGCTTCAGTCAGTGCCAGAGCAGCTTTCTCTTTGGCGCTGAACAGTGGCGATTCCCGCCAGATTGCAACGTGATAAAGACGCAGTTCACGCTCCCCATGCATTTTTGCTTCTTTAACGTGCATATCCAGACAAAACGCACAATGATTCATCTGTGAGGCTCGGATATCCACTAAGTGCTTAAGTTTTTTATCCAGCGAGACTTTTCCTAATGCCATAGAGGCATCGGCTAGTGTTTTAGCCAGTGCGGGAATGGTTTTAAAATGATTCACACGTGACGACATATTGTAATCCTCTTTTTAAAATAAACGATCAATGGTTTGCAGTGCATGAGGTAACGCTGTAGTACGAGCGACGGGATCATGCGTACCGTCTACCCGAATAAATTGCACGTCGGTAATGCCAATATATTCAAGCGCTACGCGAATATATGGCGTAAACTGGTCATCCGCTACAAATGGACCGTGTGCAAATACACTGCCGCTGGCGACAACGCAATACACCTTTTTGCCGCTGACGAGCCCTATTTTTTTGCCCTCTGGCGTAAAGGCGAAAGTTCGTCCGGCGCGGGTTATATGATCGAACCAGGCCTTTAACACAGAAGGCAGGCCGAGGTTCCACATCGGTGATGAGATAACCAGCGTGTCACAATCTAAAAGCTGATCTACCAGTTGTTCCGAAGTCTGAATAGCGGTGAGCTGAGCTTCACTGCGTAGGTCTGGTGGGGTAAAAAAACCAGCAATGGTAAATGCATCAAGATGTGGTAGCGGCCTTTTAGCCAGGTCCAGCACTGATTCTTGAAGCCCGGCATGATGCGCGCGTAATTTTTCTACCAGGCGCTCAGACGCCACACGGGATGTCGATCCTGATAAATCCGGGCTGACTTTAATGTGAAGCAGTTTCATCATTTTTTCCTCAAGTGAGATCGCGATAATAATGCAGGCCGAGGGCGGTATATCCGACACGCTGATAAAATGCCTGGGCTCCTGAATTACTAATGGCGGTATCAAGGACCATCTGACCACAACCGTATTCACGTGCGATGACCGCTAAGTGATTCAACAGCGTTGCACCCATCCCCTGACCGCGAGCCTCGTTCACTGTTACCAGATCGTCGACGTAACAGAATTGCCCGTGAATGAAATTTTCGAGCAGTCGATAACCGGCCAGCGCCATTGTTTTGCCATCCTGCTCCAGTCCTGCAAGCCGATAGCCTTGCGCCTGCTGGCGCTGTACCTGGGCGATAAATTGTTTCTCATTCGTTAGTTTGCTGCGTAGCTCCTGCATCAGCGCAAAGCAACGGGCAAGGTCAATGACGGTGTCGTAATGTACAATCTTCATGACGCCTCATAGTGAGTGGCTTAGTTAATAGCCATATCTTAATCTTGTATGTCTTGTTAAAAAGGGTCATTATTCGAATTAATTGATAGGACATTTAAAGGTGCATTTGATGGGGTACAAAGAGATTTATGCCCGCTATCGTCAGCAAATTCAGGACGGCCTTTTGAAACCGGGGGAGCGCGTTCCCTCAATTCGTTCGCTGGCGAGCGAGTTGCAGGTCGCGCGAAAAACGGTGGAAACCGCGTATGAAATTCTTACTGGAGAAGGCTATTTCGTAAGTCTGGGGGCGAAGGGGACCTATATAAATCCGGAGCTCCGGCTGACCTCAACGGTCAGAGAAGACAATTATGTATCGTCTCGTTCACTTGACACGCCGGTTACTGAAAGGAAGGGTGATCTCCGACTCGGCATTCCTGCACTGGATGAATTCCCCCATAAAAAATGGCTGTTGATATCGGGAAAAGCGGCGCGAAGTCTGCGTCCGGAAGAAATGCTCATGCCCCCGGTAGTGGGCTTTAAGCCACTACGTGAGGCCATTGCAAGTTATCTCACTATTTCAAGAGGACTGAATTGCCGACCAGAGCAAATCTTCGTTACCAGCGGCTATCGGGCCAATTTACGGTTTATTCTGTCGGTACTTGCACAACCTGATGATAAAGTGCTGTTTGAAGATCCTGGCTACTTTTATGGTCAGCAATTATTGAAGCGAATGGCATCCAAACTGCACTATATACCTGTTGATAGACAGGGCATGGATGTTGATTATCTTCAGCGCTATCACAACGATGCACGCTTCGCTATCGTTACACCCACTCACCAAAGTCCGCTCGCAGTTAGCCTTTCATTACCGCGTAAGCATCAGTTACTGTCCTGGGCACAGCAAAACAATAGCTGGATAATTGAAGATGATTACGACGGAGAGTTTCACTACACACGCAAAGTAATCCCGGCGTTGAAAAGCCTCGATACGCATGACCGGGTTATTTATACCGGTACATTTAGTAAAACGATAATGCCAGCTATGCGTATCGGATATATGGTAGTGCCACAGGAGACGGTAGCCCGTTTCAGTGAACTGGGTGAAATCCTTGAAACGGGTCTGCCATTACTACCGCAAAAAATCCTTGCACAGTTCCTTAGTGAAGGGCACTTCTACCGGCATATAAAAAAGATGCGTTTACTCTACCAGCAGCGGCGTCGCATGATGCTTGACGCAATTGAAACGACCTTTCCAGGTTTTTTTGAATTTGAGCTTACAGATGGCGGTATGCATATTGTTGCCTTCCTGCAACGTGGCATTGAAGATACTGCATTAGCTGCATTATGGACACAGCACGAGCTTTACGTCCGGCCACTCTCGAGCTGGTATGCGCAGACACGAAAACGTTATGGATTAGTCATTGGATACACCAATATTCGTTCAACCGAGGAGGCGCAGAAAATTTTGCAGCGTGTTAAGGAAAAAACACTGGCACTTATGCAGCATTAAGTATTTTGATAGCCAGGCGTGAAGAATAACCTATTATTTACCAGTATTGTTGACTGAAAAAATTTAGTCGATCACTCTCTGTAAATGAGGGTCGACTAAATATGATCGTGATCGCTCATGCGTTTTGTAACATGAAGTTAGCCTGGTGTCAGTGCCCTTTATTTCCAACAGGAAATTATGTATAGATAACTGGAACGCCGTTTCTAAGCCAGACATTAAAAAATAGAGCGTTTTTTGAGTATATCTGGAATATTAGCGGATTTCAATTTCAGGAACGGCTGACATCCCGACGCGCAATAATTTTGCATCGGGTTGATTACCATCCAGCACTATTTTCACTGGTAAACGCTGGACGACTTTAGTAAAGTTACCCGTTGCATTGTCTGGCTGGATGGCTGAAAACGTTGCGCCGGTTGCAGGAGCGATACTATCGACATGTCCAGTAAACTTTTTGCCAGGCATGGCATCAATTTTAATTAAGACCTTCTGCCCCTGCTGAACATTTGCCAACTGTGTTTCAAGATAATTGGCAGTGATGTAAGTTTGATGTAGCGGAACCACGGCCAGCAGACGTGTCCCTGCGTTAACGTACGCTCCGAGGCGCACCGAACGCTGGCCTACCATCCCATCGACTGGTGCAACAATATGCGTATAAGAAAGGTTAAGCCTCGCCTGACTGACTTTTGCCTGCGCGACTGCAACATCGGCTTCCGCCTGACGTAATGCAGCCCTCAACACGCCTACCTGTTTCTCTGCTGAGGTCAGAGCAGCTTCGTTCTGACGAACGACTGCGGATGCAGAACGCTGTGTTGAATGGGCTTTTTGTTGATCGTCCGCAGCGACGGTACCTCTTTGATAAAGTTTATTAAAACGTTCAGCATTCTGACTGGCATACTGCGCCGATGCCTGACTGGCTAAAAGGGTCGCTTTTGTCTGAGCAATAATGGATTGTTGCTGCTCCAGTTGTGCAAGGCTGCTCAGGCGTTTTGCATCACTAAGCTGCAAATTAGCTTGCGCCATTTCAAGCGCTATTTTGTAGTCACGGTCATCCAGCGTTGCCAGTGTTTGCCCTGCTTTAACACGTTGGTTATCCGCAACATAGATATTTTTGATATAACCCGATACTTTTGGTGCTACCAGTGTGTAATCCGCATTCACATAGGCATCATTGGTACGGGTATCATTGTTCAGCATTGTCGACCAGACGAAAAATATCATCGTCATCATCAGGATTAATAATGCGCTGAGCAGAGTCGTTCTTCTCGATACCGAAAATTTCATTTAACCACCTCTATTTTGTCATTGCAGGTTGAAAAGTGTCTGGGGCGGCCAGACACGTTTTGGCAACCAGACAGTGAGTAATAACAGAAGGACGGCAAAGCCAGTCATCAGGAGATAGCTATCGGCCAGACTCAGAACAATTGCCTGATGTTTTAATAAGGTGATAAATCCAGCGATGTTCTCGGTGTTGCTGATGCTGCCGTCGTGTAATAAAGGAATGCTGCTGCTGGCCTGCTCGCTGACCGGTGTCGATATCAACCATGGGCGGTTGGCTACGTTATTGACCAGAACATTAGAATGAAATTGCTCTCTGTCATTTATAAACCATTCCACTAAAACGCCAGCTGCGATGCTTGAAAAACCCCGTACGGAATTGAACATAGCAGAGGCATAATGTCCTTCAGGGGGAGCCACAACGCTGGTTGCGCTCATAAGCAACGGTAAAATAATTGACGGTAATCCAATCGCCTGCAGAAGCTGTATTGCCCAGAAATTCTGGCGTGCCCAGTCGCTGGTTATCTGCATACCCATCAGGCTGGCAGAAATCATCAGAACAATCCCGAAAGCTATCAGCCAGCGACAATCAACCCAGCGCAGACTAAGCAATGCGGCAACAAGCGGGGTGATAATTAACTGCGGGAGCCCAATTATCAAAGCCAGCGGGGCAAACTGCACTGTTCGAAAGCCCTCTACTTTACCAAAGAAATTGGACGGCAAAGCAGAGCCAGCCAGTGCCAGTACCAACACTACAGCGAGCGCCATCAGGCCATATGAAAAGTTACTTCTCTCCAGCATCTGTAATTTGAACAAAGGGAGGGGATGAAACCATTCATTAATCAGGAAAATCGTCAGGCACACGAAGGCGCTGGATAACAGGCCATTAAATAAGGGCGATTCAAACCAGTCCAGACGTCCACCCTGAGTGATGGCGATTATCAAAAACGCCATTCCAGAACAGCCGGTAATCATACCGAACAGGTCGATCTGTTTAAATCGGTCGAGGTGAATCGGGTCCTGCGGCAAACCCCAGCCAATAAAGAGCATCGAAATCAAAATGGCGGGGACCACTTGCCAGAACATGAACATCCAGCTCACATCATCTGTCCAGAATGCCGCCAGTGAAGGGGCCACATTTGGACCAAAAGTCGCAGTCAGAGCATAAGCGCCAAGTCCATAAAGTTTTATCGATGGTGGCAGAAAACGTAGCGCCACAGTCATGAGTAAGGGAGGTAGGGCACCGCTAAACAGGCCCTGTATCGTTCGCAAGAGAATAAACAGCGGCGCATTCGGGAGCAAGGGTAAAAGTATGCCGCAAACCATAAAACCGCCAGCGCAAGTAAGCGCGAATTTACGCAGCGAAAAAGTCACAGCAAACCATGGTGCGATCATCATCGCCACTACTTCTGCGGCCTGGTAGGCAGAGGTGAACCAACTGGCTTGATCATAAGTCACGCCAATTCCGGCACGCACATCCGCAAGCGCTATATCTATAACCCGACCATTAAGTCCGGAAGTTAAGGCTGCGATGAGTATCCCCACAAATCCCATTGCAAGGCGCCAGGTAAAGGGGGGCGAAGGTGGAGTAGAACGCTGTGCATTCATACGCTGTGCATTCATACAAAGTTCTCATGCATTATATCGATACGATGTACCACATTATGATACACATGTGACATCTTACATTGCGATAGCGTCCATTGCAATGTGATAATTAATACATGAACTGAGGTAACAGGCTGTCCGTGACCGGACAATAAGGAGCTCTATATGGCCGTAAATGTTTCAAGCTTTGAGGATGAAAAAACCGGCGGGATTCAGGTTATCGCCCGCGCAGCTGCAATTTTGAATGTGCTGGGAAAACACCCTGGCGGCATGAGTCTGGGAGAAATTGCGCAGGAGGTTGCTCTCCCTCGTTCAACGGTGCAGCGTATTGTCGCGGCTTTAGATAGCGCTCAACTTGTGCGTAGCAGCGGGGCCGGTGGCCTGCGTCTGGGACCTGCACTACTCAAACTTATTTCCAGTGTGCACAGCGATGTCGTGGATCTTGTACGTCCCTTCCTGGAGCAACTTTCGGCCAATATTAATGAAACAGTGACCCTGGCACGTGCCAGCGGTACACAGCTGGCAATCATCCACTACGTCGTAGCAACACGGGAATTACGTGTTGTACCTCGTATTGGACTTAATTTGCCGCTCTACAGCACTTCCGGCGGACGTGTGTTACTGGCTATGGAAAGTGATGAAGATGTCCGCATACTGGTAGGCGAAGCCTATGAAGATCTCACCGGAATGACAGTTAAAACTCTTCCACAGCTTCTGGAGCTGATCGCTGATGTTCGTGCCAAAGGGCTGGCTATAGATCTGGGTGAAACTCTTGAGGGTGTCTGCACGATAGCGGTAGCGCTGGACACACTTTTTGGTCGTTTTTCTATCTCATTATTAGTTCCAGCGCCACGTTTCCATAAACATGAAACCTTTTATCGGCAAGAACTCATGCAATGCAAGGAGGCAATAGTTAATGAAATTGGAAGAATAATTTCGGTAGGAGAATAACTAACAACATCAATAATTGTTCTCAACGAAATTTGTTAGGCCGCTTGCACGATCCGGCCTGACCTGCCCCCAGCATTAGATACAACGATCAGTTAGTAATAAGAGTTGACCAGCTTCCCGTTGTTCAACACTAAGCACTGTTAGCTACTTCCGCTTTTGGCACAGGGCTGCTGTTGTAGCCCCGACAACCTTAGACTTCAATGCCCAGATAACGGACTGTGCTTTCCAGTTTCTTATGGCCTAACAGAAGTTGAATTACCCGGAGATTTTTGGTTTTCTTATAAATCAGGTAAGGTTTTGTTCTTCTCATGAAGTGTGTGCTGTAAAGCGTATCTTCGAGACCACCCACCCATGAAAGATTCGGTTATATTGCCGGGTTGATATGTGCTGGTTAGTTCCGATCCGAGAACGAAACAAGAAGTCTTTACTGTGCAAATTGCCAAGCTTTATCAATGCAGCAACAGCTTCTCTTGTTCCCTTGGTTAACTCAAATTGCACCGGGTTACCGGTTTTCAGTTGCAACACCGTTACTTTGCTTGAAACAGAGATACCATATGCAATATCAGATACTTTTAGTTTGACCAGATCACAGCCCCGTAGCTTACTGTTCAGGGCCATATTGAACAGATCTAATTCGCGCGCTTTACCTTCCAGTTCAAGCCGGATTCGTATCCCCCAGATATGAGATATCTGAAATGGTCTTTTTTGGCCGATGATACGGTCTTCGTTCCACCGTGACGTGCTCATACTCAAATCTCCTGTAATGTGGGAGATTTGAGTATGGTTTTCCCTTATGAGCGAGGAGCAGTAGTTCGCAATTCCAATAACTATATGACGAATATTGAGGTATCTTATTCAAAAAGGAGCAGGTTATCAGCTGATATGAAAAAGACCACAAGGATAAAATATCTCTGTGGTCATGGCTTATTGATTCGAAAATATTTATCAGGTGAGCAATATCATTGCCCTTCATTGATAACGGTGGATGGATTTACTTAATCTAATAAGCTTGAGTTTTTAAGGGCATGAGAAACGTCCGGCAGCATGGGAAACGAGTTTTGCCCGCCATATTTCTGTATTGAGCAACTACTAATTTCAGCAGCAAAGGGAATCGCTTCCGTCAGTGAAAAACCATTAACAATGCAGTAGGCAATGCCCCCGATGAAGGAGTCACCCGCGCCGGTAGTATCAACCACGTCAGGACAGAATACTGCTGGGAAATGTCGAGTGGCGTTATCTTGGGACAATACGGCGCCCTTTTCCCCGAGAGTAATTATCACCTGTCCTTTAACTCGTCTATGTAGTCCGGTTGCACAGGAATGGGCGTCATCAACCGAAGAAACATTGGCACCGCTCATGAAGGTTGCCTCTGTCTCATTAATAACCAGGTAGTCTACCAAGCTCAGAGCGTGGGCGGAGACATCCCGTGCCGGGGCGTTATTAAGGATAATGCGGCAACGGTGGGCGCTGGCAACGTCGATGATATACTCAACAATCGGGGCAGGAATTTCTGACTGAAGAATAACCAGTGGCTGTCCTTTGAAAAGTGACTCAGTGATGTCATCTTCACTGATAAGGTAATTAGCGCCTTTAATAATGGTGCTGCAGTAGTCACCTGATTCAAGTATCTGGACGATTCCGATACCAGTGGCGGTACCCCGCTTGTTCACATTCTCTACCGATACATTATTTTCACGTAAAGAGTTGATTAACTCGTCTCCATAAATGTCATTTCCAACACAGCCGACCATGCTGACGTTCAGTCCAAGTCTGGAACACTGCACCGCCTGATTAGCCCCCTTCCCACCAGGCATGAGCATCAACTCATTTCCAGTAAATGTTTCGCCTAGTTCCGGAAGCCGGTCCTGCTGGACAAGAATGTCATAGTTGAGACTACCAATAACGACTACATCACTTTTCATCTTTTCAACCTTTAACTGGCGGTACGCTTGGACGCCACCGCATTTCTGGTGCTGAGTAAGCTATTTTTACTTTTGTCACTGGTTTTACTGGCGATAATGGTAAAGATAGCGTCAAGAATATTCAGATGTACTATTCGGGTCGTAGCATTTTCGCCCGTGATCGGATTATTTTTTACTGCCGAAATGATTGAATGACGGGCAATAAGGCTAAGCGGGCTGTTCGGATAATTGGTTAAACAAATCGTTTCTGCGCCGTTCTCATTAGCAATATTTACCATCTGGATAATATCCGACGTTTGCCCAGAGTGTGACACGGCCAGAAGAATATCACCCCGCCGCATTAGCGATGCTGTCATCAGTTGTTTATGACTGTCACTGAATACCGATGAGAAAATACCAATTTTTAGTAGCTTATGATTGAAATCATCACAGATTGTACCCGAACCTCCACAACCAGCAATAAAAATCCTTGCTTCTTCAGGTTTATTAATGAAGAGATATGCAACCGATTTTATGACGGCACAGTCAATGACGTTTAACGAATCTTGCAGGGCAAGAACCGAATTAAGAAAGGTGCTTTCAAGAATACTTTCAACGTATTTTTCCGAATCGTGTATAACCGGAATGTCAACAATATTTTCAACGACATTCATGTTACCAGAGACACTTAACTTCAAATCATGAAATCCGGTAAATCCCAGTTTTTTGGAGACTTTGGTTATGCTCGATACGCTAACCTTCAGATAATTAGCAATTTCTGTAATTGACATGCGTGCCAGAGACTGCGGGTTATCATCTATGAAGCGGGCGATAGCTCTCTCTTTTTTACCTAGCTCAGGAGCCAGCGTTCTAGCAAGTAAAAATACATCATTACCCTTCAGCCTGCTGTGCATAATTCCTCCTGTAAGTATGAAAACGAAATTATCACGACAAAACGATATGAAATGTTATCTGGATCACAGACTGTAAAGTGTTTTACTAATTAATTTTACTGTGAGTAAAATACTTAACTCATTATTCAATTTTAAATTTCACACCTAGTAAAATTTTTTTTAAATCATTGATTTTGAATTATTTTATTGCAAGTAAAATTTTAATGCTTGGGCAGTGTGTTTTTATTTATTTGCAGTAATATTTTCTTGTGGCTATTTACTCAGAAAAAAATCACTCTTATAAAAACAGCTGAAATAAACAAACAAGGTGACTGCAATGAAATTTTCCTCCCGTATTAATTCTTTCCGTTCACGACCTGAGCTTTTCGACGCGAAGAACAAAATGGATACCTGTGATCTCATTACCCGTATGGGTAGTGTGGAAGGATTAACACACATCGAACTTAACTATCCTGAGCATTTTATTGGCCAGGACAAAGAACTGATTAAAAAATGTATTGCTGATAATGGTCTGCAGGTAGGTGGTATTGCGCTGCGCTACAACAAAGACTTTATTGATGGCGAGTTTACCAATCCGAATTCTGCGCTTCGCCGTAAAGCTATTGATACGACGCTTGAAGCCGCTGAGATATGTAAATTCCTCGGGGGAAATACCGTCACCTTATGGTTTGGATATGACGGCTATGATTACCCGTTCCAGCAAGATTACTTCCGCGCGTATGAGCTGCTCGTTGATGCCTTACGTATCGTGACCCAGGCACATGGGGATATGCAGTTCAGCTTTGAATACAAACCTTATGAACCGCGTACTTTCTCCTATATTGGTGATGTTTCCTCAACCTTAATGCTGATTGATGATGTTGGCAGTGACAATCTGGGTATCACCCTCGATTTCTGCCATATGATCATGAAAAAGGAAAACCCGGCCTTCTCCCTGTTCCAGTCAGCTCGTAAAAACCGCCTCGTCGGTTTCCATCTTAATGACGGCTACGGTCATTTCGATGATGGCCTGATGCTGGGCTCCGTACATCTGTTACAGACCCTGGAATATATCTACTACGCAAAACGCGTTGGTTTCAGTGGTCTGATTTATTTCGATACCTTCCCGAGCCGCGAAGATCCGGTAGCGGAGTGCGCTCAGAATATCCGTATGTACAAAGCACTGTCTGACTTTATTGACCGTCTCAGCATTCCTGAAATTGAACAAATGATTCAAAGCCAGGACGCCCTGAAAGTACAGGGTATGTTACTGAAAATGATCGCTGAATAATTAAAACAAGCAGCACCTTACCTCGTATCCGCGACCAGTCAGTGTCTGACACTGGAGGGAAATATGTTTGAAAAGATAGGTTTACCCAGGAATTTATTATGGGGATATATTGGCCTGACCATCTTTATGATCGGCGATGGTGTTGAGCAGGCGTGGATCTCAATCTGGCTTGTAGAGAAGGGGCTGTCTGTTGCACAGGCCTCCTACCTTATCACCGCGTATGGTGTCACTGTTACGCTGGCAGCCTGGGTTACTGGCGTTCTGGTTCAGACGCTTGGCCCGCGTAAAGTCATGTTTTACGGTCTGGTAACCTTTATCATTGGCAGTATCGGTTTTATCAGTGTTGGCCTTAAACATATGGAAATGGTGTGGATGCTTCCTTTCTACGCTTTACGCGGGATTGGATATCCTCTGTTCGCATACTCATTCCTGATATGGATTAACTACAGCACACCAGTTGCGCGCAGGGCGACTGCAGTTGGCTGGTTCTGGTTTACGTTCTCATTAGGGCTGAGTGTGCTTGGGCCTTTCTTCTCTTCGATGGCGTTACCGGTGCTGGGTGAGATCCACGTACTCTGGGTCGGCTTACTGTTTGTCCTGATCGGGTCTGTTCTCGGGATCTGGGTCAACCGTGATGTTGTTCCTGCGTCAGAAATTCACCCATTCAGCGCGGGTGAATTACTGAAAGGGATCACCATACTGCAGCGGCCGGTCATCGCGTTGGGCCTGGTGGTGAAATCTGTAAACGGTATCGCGCAGTACGGGCTGGCCACCTTCCTGCCTCTGTACCTGATAAGCTATGGATACAGTAAAACAGAGTGGCTTCATATGTGGTCTGCGGTCTTCCTGGTGGCCATCTTTGCCAATCTATTCTTCGGATTCTTTGGTGACAAATTTGGCTGGCGGAGAACCATCATGTGGGTAGGAGGATTTGGTTATGCCGCTGTTCTCATTCTGGTGTGGGCGGTCCCTCAGGTACTGGGTCATAATTTCTATGTGATGGCATTCGTTCTTTGCCTGTGCGGTGTGACCATGGCAGGTTATGTTCCCCTGTCTGCATTGTTCCCGATGCTTGCCCCGGACAGTAAAGGTGCTGCAATGTCAGTACTGAACCTTGGTGCAGGACTAGGAGCCTTTATCGCTCCCGCCATTACGGCATTGTTCTATTCATCACTTGGCGCAGGTGGTGTTCTAGGCATCTATGCCGGTTTATATATCCTCAGTGGCGTGCTTACACCTTTCCTCAAAACACCTGAGGAGCTTAATCGGCACGCTGAACTGAAAGATAAGGTCGCATAATCGGGTGTAACTTTACTACCAGGTCCGGGTAATCCCGGGCCTTAGTGAATCACCACGTGTTTAACCGACATCCAGCCAGCCTTTGAGCCGTTATTACTTCTTTAAGATTATTAATAATTTTAAGTTGACCAGGCACTCTAAATTTAAAGTTATTAGATTAGACGGAAGGTCCGCTCCTGGCACTAAACGGGCTAAAGCAGACTGATTTGATGAGATAAGGGTATAGATGAATTCTCCATACCCTTGAACGATTACTTCCCAGTTGATTTGCTTGGTTTCAGTCCTGGGGTATTGCCGGGTTTATCCTTATTATCACGTCTGCGTTGATCGGGTTTTCCTGTTGATTTTGCGATTGGTTTTGGACCAGGTTTAAGCCCCATAATCATACTCCTTAGCCATGTCAGAGGTTATTCCTCAGTGTGGATATAAGGGGAGCGGTAAGAATTATCAAGCTTGTATGGGCGGTGAAAAGTGACTACTTGATTATTATGTGAGCAATGTCAGATTTTAACACATAGCGGCCAGCCCATTACTGAAGTTAGCCAAAAATGAGTCGCGATGAGCCCTCAATAATGAGGGCCACCTCGGAGATTGTTAGGCTGATTTCGCCAATTGCCGATGCAGGACCTGAAGGCTAGTTCCCGCCCCTGTCCATGCAGCAGCCGAGCCGACCACATACAGGTTTTGCTTGGCGCGTGAGACGGCTACATTGATTATGTTTGGTGGGCTTGCCGCCCACTGACGTGCTCTTTGCTGACTCGCTTTCGGCGCACCCAGCAACAGGATTACCGTGTCCGCCTCTCGGCCCTGGAACGTGTGGATTGTGCCTACACGATCACGGCACCATTCATCCAGCTTTACGCCGAACGTTCGCAGCAGATCAGTTTCACTGTCGAGACGCCGACGCATGTTCTGCTCTACGATCTTGAATGGTGTGATGATAAATACGTCCGGATTTGTAATGCCCGATGCTGCCAGCTCTTTGAGCATTCGCACAACCGCTTCGCCCTCGTCGGGACACCACTTCGTCTCAGCATCGCCATTGATATCCACCCAGTGAGATCTCCCCAAAGCCGAGCCTATAGATCCGGGTTTTTTAGGCCCGACAGCATGGACCATCTGCCCGGCATAGGCGATGGAGTTAGAAACATCAAACATTGGGTTCTGGCAACGCCTGTGAACGAGCAATGGCAGCCCGACTTCTCGATCACCTACGTCCATGACGAAGGTGGATTTGAAGCGCGATGCCTGATCAGCAAGGGTCTGCGTAGATGCTGCGGGGGCAGACCATTCGACTTGGTCAATGTCAAAGAACTTGCAGATTTCGGCGTTCAGCTTTTCAGGAAGTGAAACTACAGGTGGGATTTGCAACGGGTCACCTACCACAATGGAGCGCTTTGCCCGCATGATAGCTCCAACTGCTGCCTGAGGAACGGCTTGGCCCGCTTCATCTACCAGAAGCCAACCAATGCTCTCTGGTGGCAGATCCCCGAACATCGTCCGAACAGAGGCGAATGTCGTGGACACGGTCGGCACAACCACGAAAAGGCTTGACCAAAGGTCGGGGAGAAGTTCACGGTGAGCGGAAGACTGGAAGGCACCAGCTACCATGCCTGACATCAATAACCCAAGATTGTGTTGCAAGCGGCTGGCCGAAGCATCGATGAACGTTTTATGCACAGTCAGGGCAGCGGCGAAAAGATCCTCCCGCAGGCGATGAACCTCATCGGGAAGCCATGGCGCAGTGAGGTGGATAGCCTCGTGCTCGCGCTCGAAGAACCTCTCATCAACGACCCTGTCTCCCATACGGTTTCGTGCCTGTGCCTCGGTTGCCTTCAATTTCGAGACAGCCTGACATTTGCTGGAAATTTCCTGGTCGAGTTGCTGTAACTGGGACTCAGTATTGCTCCACTCAGCCCTTGCAAGCTCCAGGGCCCTGTCTGTCTCCTGCGCCCGTATGACTGATTGCTGCAAGGTCGTCGAGAGCTTCTGCAGTGTCGATCTCCACGACTTCCAGGCCGCAGTCGCAAACAAACGGGAGAAGAAACCTGGACGGCAAGCAAGATGGCTGTCGAGCATGATCTTGTCCTGCTCGATCTGCGATTTTGCCTTCTCATGCTCTCGTTGGCAGGATTCAGCAGTCTTGTGTGCCTCTTCGACGGCTTCATTCAGACTCGGTCGACGCTGTTCAGCCCTTTGAAGTTCGGTGATCGCTCCCTTGAGCGCCTGGATATCCCGTCGCATCTCTTCGATGCTGGCGATTTCGGCGTCTACCGTCTCCTTAAGTTTAAGAAAGGCGGTTCGCGCTTTCAGCCAGGCCGCAGCAGCATCCGCTTCGTTGGTGCTGGGCCGCTCATTGACAACCACGCTGGGCATCACACGATCGATGGTTTCGCCAGTTCGCTCGTCCTTGATCTCACGCATGACATTTATGCCGCGAGCTGCTTTCAGGTAGGTAAGGAAACCACCGTCTTCATTCCACCAGAAACCTTGCTGAAACGCGCCTCGGTTGCTGCTCTTGCCGAGAGCAGCGGCGATCAGCCCCCAGGTTTCGACAGTGTCGGAGGGGATGTCCCCCTCGGCCTCGGCTTCGAAATAGCCGGCGCGTTTGGGATTCGCAATCAGGTCGCTGATGGACCGGAAGTAGGCGATCTGTTCATGGCGACCATTGGCTTCCTTGAGAGGAAGCTCTTTACTGACGTTTTCGACCGCTTTGTTATTGGAGGAGGCTACGACGATCTCATGGCCCCTCAAGGATGCATGTAACTTGTAGAAGTGCAGGAATGCATTGGAACCGAATGCCAGCTTCTCGCCTGTTGTGGAAAAGGCATCCTGCGGTTTGTTGAAGCCGGACATCGCCGTGGCCCGATCGAGAATGCATCCAACGACGATATCCCGGAGAAGAGTGGTCTTACCGGTTCCCGGAGGCCCATTGACGCCGATGATACCTGGAGCATCATTCAGCTCAGCACGCGCCGCATTCACGGCAGCCTGTTGAAGCAACACCAGTGGATGGCCGCCTTTCGAAGGCCAACGAGCCTGCGGCATGAGCGACGGTGCGACGAACGGCTCAACTGCGGAAATGGGCGATAGCACGTCGATTTTCTGGTCAGGTCTGCCAATTCCCATGTAGCGGCGCAAACCGGTTCCGGCTTTGCCCGTCTCGAGCAATTTGGTTGCTTCACCGAGATCTTCAAGATAGAAGGAATTCAGTAATGAAGGTTCAGGCGGCGCCTTAGCCTTGAAATGATGAAACACCTTAATCGCGAATGTGGGTGGCTCAACCAAATGCTCGGGTACACTGAACTGCGATACAAGCCATTTATAAGCGTTATGAACAACATTCAGATCGATCGGTATGGGTTCTCCATCTTTGTTGTGGTGGCGAATCATTCGATCCAGATGCTTGATAATGCGCGGCTCAACATTCGGCCAATTCCCTAAACTCCCAAGCTTCAGATCGAGAGCCGGCTTGAGTGCCCAGGCAAAACTTGACACGGCAACGCCTTTTTCCTCAAGCACATAGCCTTCTTTGTCGATCAGGATCGAGCCGATGGCCGCTTTCTTACCGTCCGGGCGTGAACGCTCCTCATCCTCGCCAAAAACCTTGACCAGCTCGTCCGTCGCCTTGTCGAGAGCGATGGAGCCGAGGACGACCTCGAAATAAAGCTTATAACTGGGCTTGCTGCGGGCATTTGGTCCCCATGGAACACCTCGCTCCAATAGAGCAACCCTAGAGCGGTCGCCGGTTGCCATATCCTCTGGGCGTTTATAACCTTGAGGCGACAGTGCTTCGAGGGCTGTCCATGCTGCCAGTATTGCTCGCGCATCATTCGCCTTACCTGATGGAGAAAAAGACGGGATCGGACCAAGGTCGATTTGGTCTTTGTCGAATTGCTCTCGTATGGCAGAGTCTGGGATGGCCTTCAGTTGCAGTTGCTCTTCCGCAGCAGGCGAATTGTGGGGCACAACTCGAGAAGATTGAATGGACACCGAATCGGGATGGCGTGTTGATGGGCTGGAAGCCGACATGGCGACCACGCTGTGGCCGCTAAGTGCAAATAGAGATTGCTCGATTTTAGCCGTCAGCGTCCGCGCCTTGGCAGTGTTGCGAAAGGTCAGCTCGCTCAACAACTGTTCAAGTTCGCTAACATTGTTGCGGGACTGCTCGAAGATTGCTTCCAGATCGAAGATTGATTTTTGCGCATACTGCCGTGTCTTCATTTATTTCTGCGGCTCCATATCCCTTCCATTAAGAGATATTATGCTAATTAGCTTTATTTCTAAAACTACTAGCTTTCGCTTGAAATATAAATTCTCATCTGGCCCACTACTAAAGTGGGAACTGTCATTAATTATCCGTCATCCCGCTAAACGCTCTCCCCTCATACCTCCCTCAATCATACTTCCGCGATCAGCAGCCATAACAAAATCAGCCCACCATTGCATCATCGGTCGCCGTTGCTCAAGGTAATCACTGCGGTTATAAGCGCGACGTACCTCATTTTTGTCTACATGAGCCAGTGCTGCTTCAATGACATCAGGCAGAAATCCATCCTCATTGAGTGCCGTACTAGCGATAGAACGTAAACCGTGTGATACGAGTATGCCTCCTAAGCCAGCACGCTTGAGTGCAGCATTCACTGTCTGGCTGTTCATCGGCTGGGTAGGCTTAATGCGACTGGGAAAGATAAATTCTCGATTACCACTTAACGGCTTCATCATCTCCAGTATCGCAATTGCTTCATCTGACAATGGAACAGTATGGCCGCGGTTCATTTTCATGCGTGCTGCAGGAATCTTCCACTCTCGCGCTTCTATGTCTACCTCTTCCCAGCGAGCTTCAGCCGCTTCGGCAGGGCGGGTAATAGTAAGAAGTTGCCACATGAACAGGCAGCGTGTGGAAAGGCTAATGCTGGCTGTTCGCATTGTCTGCATCAGTTGAGGTAGCTGGTCCGGTCGAATGCTGGGCATGTTCTTTTTCTGAGGCTTCTCGAAGGCTTTACCGATATTAACGCTGGGAACAGCATCAATCAGCCCTGTGTTTTGGGCATAGATCATGACCTCATTAATGCGTTGGCACAGTCGACGAACGGTTTCCAGTGCTCCTCTGGCCTGAACAGGTTGAACGGCCTGAACCAGTGTGTGAGCTTTAATATCTGTAACGCTAACGTCCCCAATTGCAGGAAAGACATCTCTCTCAAGAGAGCGCCAGATATCTTCTGCATAGTCCGCTGTCACGCTTGCTTTCTTCACATTCCACCAACGTTCAGCTACGAGCTGGAAAGTATTGGTTTTGGCTTCAATTGAACTGCGCAGTTGTTCCTGCTGATGTTCCTGGGGATCAATTTGTTTCGCCAGAAGAGAACGGGACTCTGCCCGATAGTTTCGGGCATCGGCAAGGGTAACTGACGGGTAGGGACCTATGCTCTTCTTCGCACGTTTCTTAGTGACAGGGCGAATGTAGCGAAACTGCCAGATTTTACTTCCGCTGGATTTGATGAGTAGCTCAAGGCCATCACCATCATAGAGAACGTAGTCCGCTTCTTTGGGTTTGGCGGATTCGATTTCTTTAACGGATAGAGGTTTGGTTTGTCTTGCCATTGCCGGGTTTCCATAGTTTTAGGCACCTCAAAAACAATAAAGCTTTATGAGGTGCCTAACAAGGTGCCTAAAAGGTTCGGATTTAATTAGTTCTCTTCGGAATTCGCGGGACAAATTGAGGGCACAAAAAAACCCGCAGGGCTTGCGCCGTGCGGGCTCTTAGGACTTCATCGGATGACTCTGGTAATCACCGATGGAGAATTTTGGTGGAGCTGGCGGGAGTTGAACCCGCGTCCGAAATTTCTACATCCTCGGTACTACATGCTTAGTTTGTCTTTACATTCGCACGCCAGCTGCGAACAAACACGCCACTAACGTACTAGCCTGATTAGTTTTAACGCTTCAACCCCAGGCAGGGCTTCCACGCGATCTCTTTTGGGTTTGACCTCTCTTGAATCCCCGTCTTAAGAGCGGAAGCTAGGGAGAGAGGGCTCAGAGCAGGTTATTAAGCTGCTAAAGCGTAGTTTTCGTCGTTTGCGACTATTTTTTTGCGGCTTTTTACGAGGCAAACCGCCCCTCGGCATGCACCTTGGGTTTCGCAAATCCCGTCGAATCCAGAATCAGCCCCAATAGTGTTGAACTGAGTATACCAGATTTTAGATCCTGGATACCAGCCCGGAACGCTAACTTATTGAATAGTACAATAAGTGCGCAGAATCAACGTCCTGCGTTTTTCATAATACGTGCTTTGTCGAGCTGCCATTCGCGCTCTTTCAGATCGGTACGTTTGTCGTGCTGTTTTTTACCCTTCGCGACGCCAACTTTCACTTTGCACCAGGCATTTTTCCAGTACAGCGACAGGGCAACCACGGTGAAGCCTTCACGGTTAATGCGCCCATAAAGGGACTCCAGTTCACGCTTGTTCAACAGCAGCTTACGGGTACGCGTTGGGTCACACACGTAGTGTGACGAAGCGACGGTCAGCGGCGTGAAGTTGGCACCGAACAGGAAGGCTTCGCCATCTTTCAGGATCACGTAACTATCACCGATATTGGCTTTCCCGGCGCGCAGCGATTTTACTTCCCAGCCCTGCAATGCAAGGCCAGCTTCGAATTCTTCTTCAATAAAATACTCGTGGCGAGCACGCTTGTTGAGCGCAATGGTCGCCGAGCCTGGTTTATGTGCTTTTTTCTTCGTCATAAGTATCGTAAAGCCATCGGTAATCTGATTTCAAAAAGTCACCTCATTGCGTCCTGTGAGGTCTAACGCGCTATATTAGCACGAGATGAGGCTTAGCGTTTTTTTAACAGGTGATAAATGTTATTATTTGTCGGTTGTGTGACCATGGGAAATGCTATGCCTCAGATTAGCCGTACTGCGCTTGTTCCATACAGCGCGGAACAAATGTATCAGTTAGTGAACGACGTTCAGTCTTATCCAGAATTTATTCCGGGATGTACCGGGAGCCGCGTGCTGGAGTCTGGCCCGACGCAGATGACGGCGGCGGTCGATGTCTCCAAAGCGGGGATCAGCAAGACGTTCACCACCCGCAATACGCTGACGAGCAATCAGAGTATTTTGATGCATCTGGTAGATGGTCCATTTAAAACCCTGATGGGTGGCTGGAAGTTTACCCCCCTCAGCGCTGATGCCTGTCGCATCGAGTTCCAGCTGGACTTTGAGTTTACCAATAAACTGATTGAGCTGGCGTTTGGCCGCATCTTTAAAGAGCTGGCCTCGAATATGGTTCAGGCGTTCACGACCCGCGCCAAAGAGGTTTACAGTGTCGCATAAGATAGCTGTCGAGGTGGTGTATGCGCTGCCGGAGAAGCAATATCTGCAGCGTGTGATGCTGGAAGAAGGTGCGACCGTTGAGGCGGCTATTCGCGCTTCTGGCATCCTTGAGCTTCGTCGTGACATCGACCTGGCGAAAAATAAAGTCGGCATTTACAGCCGTCCGGTCAAACTGGCTGATGTGGTGAATGAGGGTGACAGGGTCGAAATTTATCGCCCGCTGATTGCCGACCCGAAAGAGCTGCGTCGCCAGCGTGCGGAGAAATCGGGTAAGTAGTTCGCTCTTCACCTTAAGCCTGATCTCAAAGGGGCGAGGGGGATGAAGGAAAACAAAAAAGGTGCTCATTGAGCACCTTTTTGCATCTCTGACACCTGATTATTTGGTCAGGGCAGGCTTGTTGTCGATGTTGGTCAACACACCGGCGCTGCTGAAGGTCAGCGTCAGCGTCTGCTGGGACGCGTCTTCATGGCCCGGCTGCTGACGGAATACATAGAACCAGGTGTTTGTGCCGAACGGATCGGACATCATTGGGGTTCCAAGTGCATAAGCGACCTGCTGTTGTGTCATCCCCACACGGATTTTGGACACATCGTTAGGGGTAAGGTAGTTCCCCTGGTTGATATCAGGACGGTAAACCACTTTCTCCAGAGTGGAACAGCCTGCGGTCAACATCAGAAGAACCGCTGCGGCAGCGGTCAGCATTTTACAACGCATAGTGATTTGATTCCTTTTCGGGCCCGAGCAGAACGCGGCTCATATGTTATATGCCGATGATAATAGACCTTGCCCCACTTTGAAACCGGTCTGGCGGCGTTTTTGTTGTTCTCTATGACCCTGAGATCCCGAAAAAGTTTATGCCGCCAGCAGTTCTTTCGCGTTCGCGAGCGTATTTCGCGTGACTTCACTGCCGCCCAGCAGGCGTGCCAGCTCCTGCAGACGTGCGCGTTTATCCAGTGGCTTCATGTGCGTTTCCGTCATTTCACCGTCAGTTTCTTTGCTGACGATAAAGTGATGATGACCACACCCGGCCACCTGCGGCAGGTGGGTAACACACATGACCTGCGTTGATTCACCCAACTGGCGCAACAGTTTGCCGACGACTGCCGCCGTAGGGCCGCTGATCCCCACATCCACTTCATCGAAAATCAGCGCCGGGGTTTCCATTTTACGTGCGGTAATCACCTGAATCGCCAGCGCGATACGCGACAGTTCACCGCCGGAAGCCACTTTAGAGATGGGCTGCAACGGCTGCCCCGGGTTGGTGGTGACGCGGAATTCGATACGGTCCGCACCTTCCGCCGTCAGATGGTTCTCTTCGAAACGGACATCGATGGTGAACACGCCGTGCGGCATCGCCAGCGTGTGCATGCTGTCGGTGATGTGCTGGCTCAGTTCCTGGGCGTAATGTTGACGGATCTCATGCAGCTGTTTCGCCGTCGTCAGCGCCTGTTCATGGTGCAGGTTCACCGCCAGTGACAGGGTTTCCAGCGAGTCAGCCTGATCGTCAAGCTGCTGTTGTTCATCAAGCAGGGACTGATAGTAGCCAGGCAGCTCTTCTGGCGTAACGTGGTGCTTACGCGCCAGCGAGATCTGACGGGAGATGCGTTGCTCCAGTTCAAACAGACGGTTCGGGTCGAGATCCAGATGTTCACAGTAGTGGCGAAGTTCGTCACTGGCTTCTGAAATCTGAATTGCGGCCTCTTCCAGCATATCCAGTACGCCAGAGAGTTTGCTGTCCATGCCGGACAGCTCGGTGATGAGCTGACGAACATTATACAGCTGGCTCTGCAGGTTCACGTCTTCACCGTCAGCCAGCATGTTAAGGGCATTCTGGCTGGTTGAGAGCAGGTGACCGCTGTTAGCCAGGCGCTTGTACTCTTCGTCGATAAGCTCAAATTCACCCGCCTGCGGGCTAAATTCATTGAGTTCTTTAAGCTGGTATTCCAGAAGCTCAGCACGGGCGGCACGCTCCTGGCTTTGCTGCTGGTGCTGGGCAAGCTCACGGCAGCTTTGATGCCACTGGCGATAGTGCTCCGCCATGCGCTGAGTAAGTGCGTACTCACCTGCATAGCCATCAAGCAGCGCTTTCTGCTGCTCCGGTTTAATGAGTTGCTGGTGCGCGTGCTGGCCGTGGATCTGAATGAGTAACTGGCCGAGCTCGCGAAGCTGGGAAAGCGGGACTGCAGTGCCGTTGATAAAGCCGCGGGAACGACCATCGCTGCTGATAACGCGACGAAGTAAACACTCACGTCCGTCTTCCAGCTGGTTCTCTTCCAGCCAGCGCATGGCGGCAGGGGTATCTTTCAGGGAGAAGCGAGCGCAGAGATCGGCACGGTTTGCGCCCCTGCGCACCATGTCACCTTCTGCACGGCCGCCGAGGCACAAGCCGAGGGCATCTATGGCAATGGATTTACCCGCACCGGTTTCCCCGGTGATCGCCGTCATGCCGCTGTGGAAATCGATCTCAAGCTCACGAACTATGGCAAAGTTGCTGATGGTCAGTTGTGCCAGCATAATTGTTTTCCTGTATGAAAAACCATGACTGTGTTTTCATACAGTATAAACTGGTTTTATATACAGTAAAGTACTGGATGCAAAATCAGAACAATTTTTTTGACCAGCCAAGCTTCGAGCTTAATGTATTGAAATAGCTGTAATCTTTCGGATGAATAAGATTCAGGTGGTAATCACACCGACGAATGAGAACATCTTCACCTTCCTGAATAGGCAGCGCAATCTGGCTGTCGCAGCTGATCTCCAGATCGTTACGGCGGTGCGAGAAACGCAGACGAATGGTGCTGCTGCTGTTGATCACCAGCGGACGCGCCGAGAGCGTGTGCGGGAACATCGGTACCAGGGTGATGGCATCCAGTGAAGGGGTGAGGATCGGGCCACCCGCAGAGAGTGAGTAGGCAGTCGACCCTGTCGGCGTGGAGATAATCAGCCCGTCAGAACGCTGCGAGAAGGCGAAGATTTCGTCGATATAGACTTCGAACTCAATCATGTGCGCCACTTTGCCGGGGTGGAGCACCACTTCGTTAATCGCGGTGCTGATGCGCTTCTGGCAGTCCTGCTGACACACCTGCGCTTCCAGCAAAAAGCGTTTTTCGCTGATATAATGACCTTCCAGCACGTCGGCCAGCTGCTGCTGGGCGTTGTCCGGATCGAGGTCGGTCAGAAAGCCGAGATTGCCGCGGTTGATACCAATGACCTTGATGTCATAACGCGCGAGCGTTCGGGCCGCGCCGAGCATATTGCCGTCGCCACCGACCACCACGGCGAGATCCGCCTGCTGGCCAATTTCCGCCAGCGTGCCGGTTTTGACGCTCTTCAGCTGCAGCTCCTGGGCAATCTGCTGCTCGACCATCACTTCATAGCCTTTGCTACACAGCCAGCGATACAACATTTCATGTGTCGTCAATGCGGTAGGGTGACGCGGATGCCCGACGATCCCAATACACCTGAAATGATTATTCATTTTCTGGAGGTCCTTGTGCCTGATGAATGATGACAATCTGTCTTGTTCCCTTGAATCCCGGAAACTGATCCCCATAATAAGCGAAGTTAGCGATATGAATGCAGAAAAACGCGGAGAAATTCATGAGTAGTAAAGAACAGAAAACGCCTGAGGGGCAAGCCCCTGAAGAAATTATCACGGAACAGCACGATGATGTTGAGGCTGTAGAGCCGGACGCATCTGCTGAGCAGGTGGACCCGCGCGATGAAAAAATTGCGAATCTGGAAGCTCAGCTGGTAGAAGCACAGAATCGCGAACGCGATAGTGTTCTGCGCATCAAGGCGGAAATGGAAAACCTGCGCCGTCGTACCGAGCAGGACGTTGAGAAGGCGCATAAATTTGCGCTGGAGAAATTCATCAACGAACTGCTGCCGGTTATTGATAGCCTGGATCGCGCACTGGAAGTGGCTGATAAAGCTAACCCGGACAACACCGCGATGATCGAAGGTATCGAACTGACGCTGAAATCCATGCTGGATGTGGTACGTAAGTTTGGCGTGGAAGTGGTTGGCGATACCAACGTTCCGCTGGATCCAAACGTACACCAGGCGATTGCGATGGTGGAATCAGAAGACGTTGAAGCCGGTAAAGTGCTTGGCGTGATGCAGAAAGGTTATACCCTGAACGGTCGTACCATTCGTGCTGCAATGGTTACCGTGGCGAAAGCGAAAGCGTAATTTGCCATCTGTAGTGCCGGGTGGCGGCTTGCGCCGTACCCGGCCTACTCTCTACTCTGCAATACTTTCCCGAATCGGTTTTACCGGCAGGACTTTCACCTGCTTAATCATATTGTCCTGCACGTCCAGGATATCAATATCGTATTGCTCAATGCGCACCCGCGTGCCCGCCGCCGGGATCTCTTCCAGTGCTTCCAGAATCATCCCGTTTATGGTGCGTGCTTCATCTTCCGGTAAATGCCAGTTAAAGGCTTTATTGAGTTCGCGAATGTTCGCGCTACCGTCGATCAGCACCGAGCCGTCGTTCTGCGGGGTGACTTCTTCCGCAAGGGAAGGGGACATTGAGGTGGTAAAGTCCCCGACAATCTCTTCCAGAATATCTTCAACCGTCACCAGCCCCTGAATATCCCCGTACTCATTAACCACCAGGCCGACCTTCTTCTTGTTACGCTGGAACTTCACCAGCTGGGTGCTGAGCGGCGTTCCTTCCGGCACGTAATAAATTTCGTCGGCGGCGCGGAGCATCACCTCTTTGGTGAACTCTTTTTTCTCGGTCATCAGACGATAAGCTTCGCGCACGCGCAGCATGCTGATGGCATCGTCCAGAGAGTCGCGGTACAGCACGATACGCCCGTGCGGGGAGTGGGTCAGCTGGCGGACGATGGCTTTCCAGTCGTCATTGATATCAATGCCGACGATCTCGTTACGCGGCACCATGATGTCGTTAACGCTGACCTTTTCCAAATCCAGTACCGACAGCAGCATGTCCTGATTACGTCGGGAGATCTGCGAGCGCGATTCATGCACGATGGTACGCAGCTCTTCTTTGCTGAGCGCGCTGCTGATGGTGACGTCTGCTTTGATACCGATCATCCGCATCAGAACACGCGTCACCATGTTCAGTAACCAGACCAGCGGCATCATCAGGATCAGCAGCGGTGCCAGCAGGAAGCTGCTGGGGTAGGCCACTTTTTCCGGGTAGAGCGCGGCGATGGTTTTAGGCAACACTTCTGCAAACACCAGCACCACAAAGGTCAGCACACCGGTGGCAATGGCGACGCCGGCGTTGCCATACAGGCGCATCCCGACGATGGTACCGAGTGCAGAGGCAAGAATGTTGACGAGGTTGTTACCGATAAGCACCAGACTGATCAGACGATCCGGTTGACGCAGCAGTTTTTCGACGCGACGGGCGGCACGGTTACCCTGTTTAGCACGATGACGTAACCGGTAGCGGTTTAAGGTCATCATGCCGGTTTCCGAGCCGGAGAAATAGGCGGAGATGACCACCATGACGATCAGCGTAATGATCAGCGTGGTGGTAGAGATGTGTTCCAGGGGGAACTCCTTTGTTACTTAGCCAGCAAATTGCTGTATGAAGCGGCTGCCAAAATAGGCAAGGGTGAGAATGCCCGCGCCCGCGACGTTGAACCAGACCACGCGACGACCGCGCCAGCCTTCATGATAATGGCCCCATAACAGGACAATATAGACAAACCACGCGATGATGGAGAGGACCGCTTTATCGATATTCTCCACGCTGAACAGGTTTTTCATATAAAACAGGCCCGTGCACAGCGTTAACGTCAGCAGCACGACACCGACCTGCGTGATGTGGAACATCTTACGCTCAATCACCATCAGCGGCGGCATCTCATGGTTAAAGGCCAGCTTTTTGTTTTTCAGCTGATAGTCAATCCAGGCGAGCTGCATGGCATAGAGCGCGGCGATAATGAGCGTTGCATAAGCGAAGAGTGACAGGCCGATATGCACCAGCATTCCCGGCGTCGCTTCCAGATGCGTAATAAACTCATTGGGCATAAACGTGGCCAGGGCCAGGTTGATCAGCGCGAAGGCATACACAATCGGCAGTAGCAGCCAGCCACGGTTTTTAGAGGCGACAATGGTCATCACCGTACAGATCATCAGGCTAACCAGCGAGCCGACGTTGAGCACGCTCAGGTTCTGTACGCTGCCATCGCCGGGGATAATGCGCGATTCCAGCGCGAACGCATGGCTTATCAGTGCGATCACCGCCGAAAGAATAGCCATGCGTCGCCAGCCGCTGTTTTTTTGCAGCAGTCCAGGAATGATCAGCGCGAGGCTGACAGAGTAGGCAACAAGGGCGATCAGTGCGAAAACAGGCATATAGGCATCGACAGTTGTCTTAATAAGAAAGAGAAGCAGTATAACGTTACGTGACGCCTGCTCCAACCGTTGCATAACAACAAAGCCGCCTTCATGTTATACTCCGGCAAAATTCTGTGTATGTGTCGCTGCCAGCGACCCAACGTTTCTACTCAGGCGAGAGACAATGTTTGATAATTTAACCGATCGTTTGTCGCGCACGCTGCGCAACATCAGCGGCCGCGGACGCCTTACCGAAGACAACATCAAGGAAACGCTGCGCGAAGTGCGCATGGCGCTGCTGGAAGCAGACGTCGCGTTGCCGGTTGTTCGTGATTTTATCAACCGCGTTAAAGAGAAGGCGGTTGGTCATGAAGTTAACAAGAGCCTGACCCCGGGTCAGGAGTTCGTCAAAATCGTCCGTAACGAACTGGTTTCGGCGATGGGCGAAGAGAACCAGGTGCTTAACCTGGCGGCACAGCCACCGGCCGTCGTGCTGATGGCGGGCCTGCAGGGTGCGGGTAAAACCACCAGCGTGGGTAAGCTGGGTAAATTCCTGCGTGAAAAGCACAAGAAAAAAGTGCTGGTCGTTTCTGCGGACGTCTATCGCCCGGCGGCGATTAAACAGCTGGAAACCCTGGCGCAGCAGGTCAGCGTGGATTTCTTCCCGTCTGACGTTGCCCAGAAGCCTGTCGACATCGTTAACGCGGCGCTGAAAGAGGCGAAGCTGAAATTCTACGACGTGCTGCTGGTGGATACCGCCGGTCGTCTGCACGTTGACGAAGCGATGATGGATGAGATCAAACAGGTGCATGCCGCTATCAATCCGGTAGAGACCCTGTTTGTTGTTGACGCCATGACCGGTCAGGATGCGGCGAACACCGCGAAAGCGTTTAACGAAGCGCTGCCGTTAACCGGCGTAGTGCTGACCAAAGTGGACGGTGACGCCCGCGGCGGTGCGGCGCTTTCGATTCGTCATATCACCGGCAAGCCGATTAAATTCCTCGGTGTGGGTGAGAAAACCGAAGCGCTGGAGCCATTCCACCCGGACCGTATCGCCTCCCGTATCCTCGGCATGGGCGACGTGCTGTCGCTTATCGAAGATATCGAGAGCAAGGTTGACCGCGCCCAGGCTGAGAAGCTGGCCAGCAAGCTGAAAAAAGGCGACGGTTTTGACCTGACCGATTTCCTTGAGCAGCTGCGTCAGATGAAAAACATGGGCGGCATGGCAAGCCTGATGGGCAAACTGCCGGGCATGGGCCAGATCCCTGACAACGTAAAAGCGCAGATGGATGACAAGGTGCTGGTGCGTATGGAGGCGATCATCAACTCGATGACCCTCAAGGAACGTGCTAACCCGGACATCATCAAAGGATCCCGCAAACGCCGTATCGCAGCCGGTTGTGGCATGCAGGTGCAGGACGTAAACCGCCTTCTGAAACAGTTCGACGACATGCAGCGCATGATGAAGAAAATGAAGAAAGGCGGCATGGCGAAGATGATGCGTGGCATGAAGGGCATGATGCCGCCAGGATTCCCTGGCCGTTAATCGCCTGGCTGTTGGCTATTTTAATGCCGGGGTGTGCCCGAAAAGCGCACCCCGACCGTCTTTTGCAGCAGAGTTTTAACTGCTGATTGCATTTTCCCCAGAAATCAGTAAAATTTTCGGGCTTTTAATATGACACCCGGGCTCCGTTCCTCGATGGGGCCCGGTTGTTTTATTCACACAAGAGGATGTTATGGTAACTATTCGTTTAGCACGTCACGGCGCTAAAAAGCGTCCGTTCTACCAGGTTGTTGTTACTGACAGCCGTAATGCACGCAACGGTCGCTTCATTGAGCGCGTTGGTTTCTTCAACCCGATCGCTTCTGGTTCTGAAGAAGAAACCCGTCTGGATCTGGATCGTATCGCTCACTGGGTTGGCCAGGGCGCTACTGTTTCCGATCGCGTTGCTACGCTGATCAAAGCAGCAAACAAAGCAGCTTAATCTGTCACGGTGGTCATGATGAGCAATAAAGCACCTGTTGAACCGATTGTATTGGGCAAAATGGGTTCTTGCTACGGTATTCGTGGTTGGCTCAGAGTGTTTTCCTCCACTGAAGACGCTGATAGCATTTTTAATTACCAGCCCTGGTTTATCCAGAAAGCCGGTAAGTGGGAAGAGGTCGAGCTGGAAAGCTGGCGTCACCACAATCAGGACATCATCATCAAGCTGAAAGGCATTGACGATCGTGATGCCGCGAATGCACTGACTAATTGTGAAATTATCGTGGATTCGTCGCAGTTGCCGCAGCTGGAAGAGGGCGACTACTACTGGAAAGACCTTATGGGTTGCCAGGTGGTCACCACTGAAGGTTATAGCCTGGGGAAAGTCATCGACATGATGGAAACCGGGTCAAATGACGTTCTCGTCATTAGGGCAAACCTGAAAGATGCATTTGGCATCAAGGAGCGGTTGGTTCCGTTCCTCGATGGACAGGTTATCAAGAAAGTCGATCTCGCTACTCAAACGATTGAAGTAGATTGGGATCCTGGTTTTTAAATTCTCCGGATAAACGGTAAAAGACGGCGCTATGTGGATTGGCATAATTAGCCTGTTTCCTGAAATGTTCCGCGCGATTACCGATTACGGGGTAACTGGCCGGGCAGTAAAGAATGGCCTGCTGAACATCCAGAGCTGGAGTCCTCGTGACTTTACGCATGACCGGCACCGTACCGTGGACGATCGTCCTTACGGCGGCGGACCGGGGATGTTAATGATGGTGCAACCCTTAAGGGACGCCATTCACACAGCAAAAGCCGCGGCAGGTGAAGGCGCGAAGGTGATTTATCTGTCACCTCAGGGACGCAAGCTTGATCAAGCGGGCGTCAGCGAACTGGCGACGAATCAAAAATTGATTCTGGTCTGTGGTCGCTACGAAGGGATAGATGAGCGCGTAATTCAAACCGAGATTGACGAAGAATGGTCTATCGGCGATTACGTACTCAGCGGTGGTGAGTTACCAGCGATGACGCTGATTGACTCCGTTGCCCGGTTCATTCCGGGTGTACTGGGCCATGAAGCTTCGGCAACGGAAGATTCCTTTGCTGATGGGTTGCTGGACTGTCCACACTATACTCGTCCTGAAGTGTTAGAAGGGATGGAAGTACCGGCGGTGTTACTGTCAGGAAACCATGCTGAGATACGTCGCTGGCGTTTGAAGCAGTCGCTGGGCCGAACCTGGCTTAGAAGACCTGAACTTCTGGAAAACCTGGCTCTGACTGAAGAGCAAGCAAAGTTGCTGGCCGAGTTCAAAAAAGAACACGCGCAACAGCAGCATGAACATGATGGGAATGCGTAATACGCTCCCGAATATCAGTTTACCCAGGATAAGAGATTAAATTATGAGCAACATTATTAAGCAACTTGAACAAGAGCAGATGAAGCAGGACGTACCTTCCTTCCGTCCAGGTGACACCGTGGAAGTGAAAGTATGGGTTGTTGAAGGTTCCAAAAAACGTCTGCAGGCATTCGAGGGCGTGGTTATCGCTATTCGTAACCGCGGTCTGCACTCTGCATTCACTGTTCGTAAAATTTCCAACGGCGAAGGCGTTGAGCGTGTCTTCCAGACTCACTCTCCGGTAGTTGACAGCATTGCTGTTAAACGTCGTGGTGCTGTACGTAAAGCTAAACTGTACTACCTGCGTGAGCGTACTGGTAAGTCTGCTCGTATTAAAGAGCGTCTGAACTAAGATTCGCTTAAGCGACATCCTGTTAAAAAGGGCTGGCCGAAAGGCTGGCCCTTTTTTATTCCATCGCACCTCTCGCATTAACCCTTTCGTCATAAATCATTTACAATGCTGGCCTCTTAACGGGAGGGAAAGTGGATAACGTACTGCATCGGCATAACTGGAAACGCGCAGCGGCTTTGACCGCGCTGTTTGCGATCCTGCTGATCGTGGTTGCGCCGCTTATCTCCATCTCGCTGCAAAAAGATCCCATGAGCGCCATGCCGGGAATGCATCATGACATGAGCATGATGTCGATGGATGAGCACCATGGCGATATGCCGCACTCGATGCCCGTCGACCATGCGGAAGCGTGTGGCTACTGTGTACTGTTAGCGCATGTGCCGGGCGTGATGCTGGCGCTGATTGTACTGCTCAGTGTGGTACTGCAAAGGAGTCGCGTTACACCGCCGCAACCGCCGGTCAGCCACTGGCACTTTTTCCCCTGGCTCTTTCCTGATACCCGCGCGCCGCCGCGGCAGTCTGCTTTTTCCCTTTAAAAAAAATCGATAACTTTTTGCCTTAAAAAGGAAAAGTATGACTACCTGCACTCCGCGCGCGGCATGGGGAAACCTGCTGCGTCGACTCCATTTCTATGTCGGGCTGTTTGTTGGCCCGTTTATCTTCTTCGCCGCGCTGACCGGTACGCTGTATGTGGCGACGCCGCAGCTGGAAAACACGCTCTACCGGCACGCGTTGCACACGGATTCGGTGGGAGAGGCACGGCCTCTGGCCGAGCAGATTGCCGTGGCGGAAAACGCCGTGGGTTCAGATCTGCGCCTGCATGCCGTTCGTCCGGGGCTGGTTGACGGTGATACTACCCGCGTGATGTTCGCTGACCCTGCGCTTGGCCCGTCGGAGAACCGCGCTATCTTTGTGGATCCCGTGAGCCTTGAGGTGCGGGGCGATATGACGGTGTACGGCACGAGTGGCATTCTGCCGTTGCGCCAGACCATCGATTATCTGCACACCTCGTTGATGCTTGGCGATGTCGGGCGTCTGTATAGCGAGCTGGCCGCCTCCTGGATGTGGGTTGCCGCGCTGGGTGGAATCGCCCTGTGGTTTTACACCCGACCAAAACGTCGGATGAACAACCGTTTCCAGAACCGCCGTCGTGTGCATGTGGCACTGGGCTGGGTGTTGCTGGGGGGAATGTTATTGTTCTCAGCGACAGGCCTGACGTGGTCTCAATGGGCGGGCGGTAACGTAGATACACTGCGTGCCCGGATGAACTGGCTTACGCCGCAGGTCAATACTACGCTCTCCGGTGTGCCTGCCATCATGGACGAGCACGCTGAGCACCGGGGGCATCATAGCGGGATGATGATGCCCGGGATGGTGATGGATCCGACGATTTTTGATGACGTCCTGCATGCCGCCCGTACGGCGGGTATAGATGCCAGCAAGCTCGAAATCCGCCCGGCGAAAACGGCTGAACAGGCCTGGACCGTGACGGAAATCGATCGCAGCTGGCCGACTCAGGTCGACGCGGTGTCGGTCGATCCGCACTCCCTGCACATTCTGGACAGAACCCGGTTTGAAGATTTCCCGTTAATGGCAAAACTGACCCGCTGGGGCGTGGATTTCCACATGGGGATCTTGTTTGGGCTGGCCAATCAGCTGTTGCTGATCGCGTTCGGTATTGCCCTGTGCGTGCTGATCGTCTGGGGATACCGGATGTGGTGGATGCGTCGTCCGGCGCAATCGGCCGTGAACCCGGTTCAGACGCTCTGTCAGAGCTGGCTGGCGCTATCGGGATGGGGAAGAGCCGTCACGGCGATGGTGAGTGTCCTGCTGGGGCTGGCGATGCCGGTGATGGGGGTGAGTCTGGCCCTGTTTGTGCTGGTCGACTGGCTGCGCTGGCGAGCGGCAACAGGCGTGTCGCTCGCAGAATCATCGGTTAAATAACCTTATGGCGTGCTGATAACCACCGCAACCCGGCGGTTTTCAGCGCGCCCTTTTGCAGTACTGTTGTTCGCAACAGGGTATTTTTTGCCTAACCCCTGCGTGGAGAGGTTGCTGCGTGGGATATTGGCTCCCTTCGCCCAGGCGTCGGCTACCGCATTTGCACGTTTCAATGACAGCGCTTCGTTGTAGCGCTCTTCGCCGTAGTTGTCCGTGTGACCGTCCATACGCGCGTGGTTCAGGCCGGTTGCCGCGAGGCGAGAGGCCATAGTCTTGATCTGCGTTTCACTTTCCGCACGCAGCCTGGCGTCATTTTTATCAAACAGGATGGTATCTGACAGGCCAAGAGACCAGTCGCCGTTCAGTTCGTTAAAACCGTAAGACTTCATCGCCGCAATCTGCTCAGGAGTGAACTTGCCTTGCGGCGGTGACTGGCAACCTGCCAGCACGACTGAGGCTAATAACAACGGCGCGAAGTATCGCTTTAACATATCGTTTCCCTTCTAATTTATCGTTTTTGTACGCTGATTTTTAACCAGGTACATATTGCGGTCGGCTTTCTCCAGTAATGCTTCCACAGAACCATTTTCCCACGCCAGAGCAAAGCCAATACTGAGTGACATTGATGCTTTTTGCCCGTTATGCAATTCGAACGGGCGGATAAACTGCTGCGATAAGGCAGCACAAAGATGTTGAACCTCAGGCTCTGAATGGACGCCGTACAGCACCATGGCAAACTCGTCGCCGCCAAGGCGGTATGACTGATGGCGCTTATCACCGAACTCGACCATTCTTCTGGCGACTTCAATCAGCACACAGTCTCCTGCCGCGTGTCCCCAGGTGTCATTAATAAACTTAAAATTATCACCGTCGAGGAAGAGCAGGGCCGAGTTTGTTTTTGCTGCGGGGTCATTCATTAATGCCGCGATGCTGTTACGAAATGCCGCACGGTTGGCAAGACCCGTCAGCGGGTCGTGCATGGCGGTGCGTAATAGCTGGGCGTTTTTCGCCTGCAGTTTAAGCTGCCACTCCTCCATTTCATCCAGAAGGCTGTTGAAGTCCTCGCCAAACTGGTGAAATTCTTCAATCCGCCCGTCTTTCACCCGTCGGGAGAAGTTACGGTTAGTGCGTACGTCATGAACGACGTCAGTAATGTTTTGCAGCGCTGTAACCATGCCGTGATGCAAGGATTGCGTAATGGTCAGTGCGACCACCGTCGCAAACAAAATACAGCCGGTGAGAACGGCAAACGACATCCAGATGAAGTGGCTTATCAGGCTGTCACGCGCGGTAAGGCGTATTTCGCCAATCGTTGAGCCGTTATGGAATACAGGCTGGGAAATCGGCTCGGGGAAAAGCCAGCGGCTGACCAGTGCGCCCAGAGTGTCGTTGTTATCCGCCGGGTTCCACGACCAGTACGCAAAGCGTTTTTTGTGCACGTTGAGGACTTCAGCCACGGCAAACTGGCCCTGTTTGCCAAGGGCGGCAAGCGTTTCATTGGCTGCCACTGAATCGTTGAACACCAGGGAGGCTTCAAGGCTGTGGCTCATGGTGGCGCCGGTTAATTCGAGATTCTTTTGTGCGTATTGCTTTAATGTCACGACGGAGGCAAAACAGAGGAGCAGCCATATTAATGTCATCGTGATGATGACGCTTATCATGCTGATTCGTCTGAGTGTTCTTTTAAACGTCGGACGTGGCGCTGAAGTGAAATCTTTATCCATGCTGCTTATTCCGTGCGAGCATTAATACATCCGGATTGACTCTCACGCCACTGCGAGTCAGCGCATCCAGATTGACGGAAAACCGGACATGGTTGCGATCAATTATCAGGCAAAAGGCGCTGCCAATAATACATTCCGGATTTTGCTCTGAGATTAATAGCAATGCTCTGCCCTGATACTGACTTATTAATTCACGTTGTTTTACGGGGGATTCCGCCCCGAAATAAATAGCATCACACGTCGCGGACAGGGCTTCCTGATCGTTACGCACAATAACGGGGGTATAAGGTAATTCGCTTTGCCCGTCCTTGCTGGTGAGTGCATGCGTGTAGTGAGAAGAAGCATAAACACAGAGTTTTGGCTGGCCGGAAAGTGACGGCCATCGGGTGTAGCTCACAATACCTGAAACGATCGAACGTACCGATTTATCGGTTTCGGTGAACGTGCCTGCCGCCGCTGCGCCCACCATAAGGAACAGCATTAGCACCAGAGTGAGTCGGAAAAAAGAGATCAAGAATAAATTTCTCACCAGAATCCGCCACTTCGCTCCGGAAATAGATGTCCTTAAGAGTTGTGGGCAGAATACCATTGTTTACCAAAGCCGTCATTATGTCAGAATTTTCCCTGCCTCGACCTAAGCTAAATCCTACACTTTGTTATATTCCGGTGAATAAAAAGAGGCTTAATTAAGTCTGCTGGAGCGCATGCTTTCATCCATGCCTTTTTGCCATGACTCGTGCAGTTTTGCTGCATTTTCAGCAGTATCGCAGCTGGCAGGAAAAGATTTGCCCGCTAATCCCCAGGCGTGGAGAAAACCTTCTTCACACACTTTCTTCTGTCCGTCTGCATATCCCCGGAGATATTCACTACGATCAACATGCGGATCATTAAAATTATCGGCCAGCGTCTGGTTATCTTTAACCGGCAGACCATTCATGGCGTCTTCTTTACCTGCATCAAACCAGCTGGGGCTGGTCCAGTCCGGGTGGAAGGTATAAGGATTGATTTGGCAACCCGATAAAATGAGCGACAACAGCACTAGAGCAATTGAACGCATAGCCATTCTCCTTTTTTCTTCAGCATAGCCTGGTAACGGAAATTAGGGGTGTAATTTAAAGTTTACGGATATGGCGGCTGATTTTTGCAATAAATTGGCATTCGTAAAGAAAAGTGTACGCATTTTGGATTGAAATCTTTACTTGTTATGGTATCGTTGTTTCACCTCTTCGAGGAAAACAACTATCGCAAACGAGCTCTATAGGATCGCAATCATGCAAAAAGACGCGCTGAACAACGTACATATCACTGACGAACAGATTTTGATTACTCCGGATCAACTGAAAGCGGAATTCCCGCTGAGCGTCGCGCAGGAGGCTCAAATTGAGCACTCGCGTCAGACCATTTCAGACATTATCGCTGGCCGCGATCCGCGCCTGCTGGTGGTATGTGGTCCTTGTTCTATTCACGATCCTGAAGCCGCCATTGAGTACGCTCGTCGATTTAAAACATTAGCGGAGGAGGTCAGCGATAGCCTCTATCTGGTAATGCGCGTCTATTTTGAGAAGCCACGTACCACCGTTGGCTGGAAAGGGTTGATTAACGATCCGCACATGGATGGCTCGTTTGATGTGGAAGCAGGACTGAAAATTGCGCGTCGCCTGCTGGTGGAGCTGGTCAGCATGGGGCTGCCGCTGGCCACTGAAGCGCTGGATCCGAACAGCCCGCAGTACCTGGGCGACCTGTTTAGCTGGTCTGCCATTGGGGCACGCACCACAGAATCACAAACCCACCGCGAGATGGCGTCTGGTCTGTCGATGCCGGTTGGTTTTAAAAACGGTACTGATGGCAGCCTGGCCACCGCGATTAACGCCATGCGTGCCGCGGCAATGCCGCACCGTTTTGTCGGTATTAACCAGGCGGGGCAGGTTTGCCTCCTGCAAACGCAGGGTAACCCGGATGGTCACGTGATCCTGCGCGGTGGCAAAGCACCGAACTACAGCCCGGCAGATGTGGCACAGTGTGAAAAAGAGATGGAGCAGGCGGGACTGCGCCCGGCACTGATGGTAGATTGCAGTCATGGTAATTCGAATAAAGATTACCGTCGTCAGCCTGCGGTTGCGGAATCTGTGGTGGCACAGATAAAAGACGGCAACCGTTCTATTATCGGTCTGATGATTGAGAGCAATATTCACGAAGGCAATCAGTCATCTGAACAACCGCGCAGCGCAATGAAGCACGGCGTATCCGTCACGGATGCCTGCATCAGCTGGGAAACCACCGACGCGCTGCTGCGTGAGATCCATAAAGATGTAAGCGGCCAGCTGGCGATGCGTCTGGCTTAAGAGGGTAGTTATGGTTGCTGAATTGACCGCGTTACGCGATCAAATTGATGAAGTGGATAAGGCGTTGCTGGACCTGCTGGCGCGCCGTATGGCTCTGGTTGCCGAAGTGGGTGAGGTAAAAAGCAAATACGGCCTGCCGATTTACGTCCCGGAGCGTGAGGCATCCATGCTGGCCTCGCGGCGTAAAGAGGCCCAGGCGCTGGGCGTCTCGCCTGATCTGATTGAAGATGTCTTGCGTCGCGTAATGCGGGAATCCTATTCCAGCGAAAACGATAAGGGCTTCAAAACCCTCTGTCCGTCCCTGCGCCCGGTGGTTATTGTGGGTGGTGCGGGCCAGATGGGGCGTCTGTTTGAAAAAATGCTGACGCTTTCTGGTTATCAGGTTCGCATTCTGGAAAAAGAGGACTGGGAACACGCGCCAGCGCTGATGGCCGATGCGGGGATGGTTATCGTCAGCGTGCCTATCCACGTGACGGAGCAGATCATCGGCAAGCTTCCACCGTTGCCGAAAGATTGCATCCTGGTTGACCTTGCATCGGTCAAAAATGGCCCCCTGCAGGCGATGCTGGCGGCGCATACTGGCCCGGTGCTTGGCCTGCACCCGATGTTTGGTCCGGACAGTGGCAGCCTGGCGAAGCAGGTTGTGGTGTACTGCGATGGTCGTCAGCCGGAGGCCTATCAGTGGTTCCTGGAACAAATTCAGGTATGGGGTGCCAGGTTGCACCGGATCAGCGCGGTAGAGCACGATCAGAACATGGCGTTCATTCAGGCGCTGCGCCACTTTGCGACCTTTGCCTACGGTTTGCATCTGGCGGAAGAGAATGTGCAGCTTGAACAGCTGCTGGCGC
The DNA here is from genome assembly GCF_030209635.1 of Enterobacter sp. MEB024. Taxonomy (NCBI): domain Bacteria; kingdom Pseudomonadati; phylum Pseudomonadota; class Gammaproteobacteria; order Enterobacterales; family Enterobacteriaceae; genus Enterobacter; species Enterobacter sp. MEB024. The sequence continues at coordinate 135,076 of NZ_JARVRQ010000016.1, forward strand.
TCTCTTCGCCGATATATCGCCTGGAGCTGGCGATGGTCGGGCGTTTGTTCGCTCAGGATCCACAGCTTTACGCCGACATTATTATGTCCTCTGAGAACAACCTGGCGCTTATCAAACGTTATTACCAGCGGTTTGGTGAAGCGATCACCTTGCTGGAGCATGGCGATAAGCAGGCGTTTATCGACAGCTTCCGTAAAGTCGAGCACTGGTTTGGCGATTATGCACAACGTTTTCAGAGTGAGAGCCGCACGCTTTTGCGTCAGGCAAATGACAGTCGCCAGTAATGCGATGATGTATATACTAAAAGCCAGCAATGCTGGCTTTTTTCATTTTGGGGAACTGTTATGGCCGAACCGCAGCCGCTGTTGAATTACACCGGGCATCTGCCCGAATGTCCGACGTGGAGTGCCGAAGAGCATGCGCTCTACTGGGCAGATATTCTGGAGGGGGAGATCCACCGTTATCATCTGCCCACCGCGGAACACACGGTACTCTCTTTCCATGAAGAAGTAGGCTGTTTCGCTCTGCGTGAGCGTGGCGGCTTTATCGTCGCGATGCGCAATGGCATCTGGCTTGCTGACAAGCACGGCCTGCTTCAGCGCAAGGTGTGTGATAACCCCTCTAACCCGCAACTGGCGCGTTTTAATGATGGAGGTACCGATCATCATGGACGGTTCTATGCGGGAACCTTCTGGGGGCCGGGGGATTACAACGGCGCCATGCTGATGCGTATCGATAATGACCTGACGCCGAAAGTGATCCAGTGTGATATTCACGGGCACAACGGTCTGGCATTCAGCCCGGACAAACAGTGGATGTTCACCTCTGATACGCCAAATGGCGTTATCTACCGCACGCCGCTTGATGAGCAAGGTGAGCCCGGGAAACGCGAGATATTCCGCCGCTTTAAAGAGGGGGAGGGCATACCCGACGGTGCTGCGATGGATGAAGAAGGCTGCTACTGGAGCGCAATGTTTGATGGCTGGCGTATCGCACGCTTTTCACCGCAGGGGGAGCAACTGGAAGAGCATCGCATGCCGGTTCGCTGTCCGACGATGGTCTGCTTTGGCGGCGAGGATATGAAAACCCTGTTTATCACGACCACGCGGGAAAATATGGATGCGGATGAAGTGGCGCAGTATCCGCTCTCCGGCGCCATCTTCACCCTGCCCGTTAGCGTGGCAGGGATGAAGAAAAGCCGCTTTATCGAACGTTAAGCGGGGTCAACCGGCACGACGTTTTCGCTCGGATAGCAGCCCAGCACTTTCATTGAGCGGGTGATTTCACCCAGTTCACGCAGGGCTTTCTGCATGGATGCAGATTCCAGGTTGGCCTGGATATCCAGATAAAACATCTCTTCCCACGGATTACCATGAATCGGGCGCGATTCCAGCTTCGTCATGATCAGGTTGTGGTTACGCAGTACCAGCAGGGCCTCAACCAGCGCACCCGCCTGCTGCCCGGTCGCCATCAGCAGCGTCGTTTTAGCCGGAACCTGCTCAGAGACATTGATGGCTTTACGGGCCAGTACCACGAAGCGGGTGATATTTTGCGTCTGGTTCGCCAGGTTGCGTTCCAGTACCTGCAGCCCATACAGCGCTCCGCCCGCCTCGCTGCCAAGCGCGGCCACCGTCGGGGAATTTGCCTGCATCACTTTTTCCATCGCCGCAGAAGTGCTTTCGGTGTACTCAATTTTCCAGTTCGGATAACGGTTGAGGAACTGACTGCACTGCTGGAACGGTTGTGGGTGACTGTACACCGTCTCGATTTGGCTCAGGTCGGTTGAGCCAGAGACCAGTACGCAGTGATCGATAGGAATTGTCATCTCGCCAACCAGCGACAGCGTAGTGTGCTGCAGAAGATCGTACACGTCGTTAATGGCACCAGAGCTGGTGTTTTCAATCGGTACGACGGCGTAATCCGCCTGTCCGGTTTCGACCTGATTGAAAATATCAGCAAATTTTGCGCAGCCGCTTTCAATAAACTCTTCGAAATGACGCGCTGCGTACTGGCGCGCGGCAAGGTGAGAGTAAGAGCCTTTAGGGCCGAGGAAGGCGACACGTGCAGAGTGCGGGTTCGTTTTATTCAGATGCTGCTGGAGTAGCGCTTGCTGGGTCAGAACGGAGTCTTCGATGATGAGCTGGAACAAACGGGTGATGTAATGGGCGTCGAGGTGGTGCGCTTTGCCAAGCTGAATCAGGCGTTCCAGCAGGTCGCGTTCACGGTCAATATCACGCACCGGCCGATGGGAGTCCAGCTTGGCTTTTCCCACTTCGATGGCGAGTGTGCGACGTTCTGCCAGCAGGGCCAGTAATTTTTCGTCCAGTGCGCTGATTTTCACTCGCAGGTCCAGTAACGGGTTTTCCGGTGTCATAGTGTTGCCTGTCTCGTTTATCGTTATTAATAAAAAAGGCCTCCCGGTGTGGGAGGCCTTGTTGTTCGTCTTCGCATTCTTTATCACACGACGAAACGCCTCCCAATCAGGGGAAGGTAAAAAAGAATGCGAAGAAAAACGGTGTGTGTTTCATGAAATCATCCTGTTGTTGATACCGTTAAAGTACCCGTACTGTTTTCACGCTGTCAATAAAAAACGCGCCCGAAGGCGCGTTGGCGGTAAACTCAATTTAAAGGATTACTCTTCTTCAACTTCTTCCGCGAAGCTGGCGTCTTTCACCGACGTTGCGGCGCGACGGGCTTCACCTTTGTGTTGCACTTTATTGAGCTGCCGTTCCAGCTTGTTGATCAAATCGTTAATAGCGGTGTACATATCCTCATGTTTTGCGCTGGCGACCAGATGGCCGTTTGGAGTATTGATAGTTGCGTCAGCGATGAAACCTTGCGGCTCCTTGGACAGGATGATATGTGGGTTAATCAAATGTGTTTGCCATTTATCCAGTTTGGCGAGACGGTCTGCGACGTGTTGGCGGATTGCCGGAGTAATTTCCATTTGTTTACTGGTAATGTTCATTGTCATAAATTTTACCTCTTGTCTTTCCGTCTTGGTGATTCCAGCATACCTGTCCTAATGTCAAAATGTGTGATTTAGATCACGTTATTTTGTCGGTTTTTGTCAGGGAATGTTTTTTGTGAGGCAGGGCAGGAAGAGGTGATATTTACCTTGTGGAAGGCCCGATTTGCGGTCATAGTTGATAGGATGTGTTGAGGCTAAACCGCTTCAGCGGATCTCTGAACGCATAAAAAAACGGCAGCCCGAAGGCTGCCGTTTTGCATTGAGGCAATATCAGGTGTTGCTGCTGTTCGCAGCGATGATTTTCGCCACTTTGTCAGCCTGTGCGGTCATCTGCATCTGACGGTAAGCATTTTCCATCAGCTTCAGGCCATCACGCGTTGCCTGTGTATCCGGGTAATCACGCAACATACCTTCTACACGATTAACCACGGCAACCCATGCGCCACGGCGGGTATAGTATTCCGCAACGGAGTATTCGTATTTCGCCAGACGATCTTTCAGGAACACCAGACGTTTGGTCGCGTCAGTGACGTACTGGCTGTTCGGGTAGCCGCGCACCAGTTTGGAGAAGTCGTTGAAAGCATCACGCGCATGCTGCGGGTCACGGTCAGAACGATCCACACCGAAGAAACCTTGCAGGGCACTGTCGTCCAGCGCCATGTTGGTAAGACCGCGCATGTACATGACATAATCGATGTTAGGATGAGTCGGGTTCAGACGCATGAAACGATCGATGGTTGCCTGAGCCAGCGGCAGATCGGCATTTTTATAGTAGGCATAGATGAGATCTAACTGTACCTGCTGCGAATACGGACCAAATGGATAGCGATTATCCAACGCTTCCAGTTGCGTTATCGCCTGTTTCCAGTTACCGTCCTGCAACTTTTGTTGTGCAGTCGCATAGATTTCATTCGGCGGATTGTCAGGGACCTGTTCATTTGAACCGGAGCAGCCCACCAAAGCCAGGCTCAACGTGGCCGCTGCCACCAGATATTTCATGCGCGTCATGACGTTTTGACTTTCCTCAAATGTTTGTCCGGGAGAAACTCTGTTCCTGCTCCCGATTAAGACCAGCTACAATAGCACACTATATTAAACGGCAAAGCCGTAAAACCCAACGTTAAACGAAGAAGCAGTTTATGGCACAACGAGTAGAACTCACCGCAACAGTCTCCGAAAATCAGCTCGGTCAACGCTTAGATCAGGCTTTGGCCGAATTGTTCCCTGATTATTCGCGTTCACGCATAAAAGAATGGATCCTTGACCAGCGCGTGCTGGTAAACGGCAAGATCTGGGACAAACCAAAAGAGAAAGTGTTAGGTGGGGAAGCCGTCGCCATCAATGCTGAAATCGAAGAGGATATCCGCTTCGAGCCGCAGGATATCCCGCTGAACATCGTCTATGAAGATGATGACATCCTGGTGATCAACAAGCCACGTGACCTGGTTGTTCATCCGGGCGCGGGGAACCCTGATGGCACAGTGCTTAACGCACTTCTCCATTATTACCCGCCTATCGTGGATGTTCCGCGCGCCGGCATCGTTCACCGTCTGGATAAAGACACCACGGGTCTGATGGTGGTGGCAAAGACCGTTCCAGCTCAGACACGTCTGGTGGAATCTCTGCAGCTGCGTGAAATCACCCGTGAATATGAAGCGGTGGCCATTGGTCATATGACCGCTGGCGGCACGGTGGAAGAACCTATCAGCCGTCACCCAACCAAACGTACCCATATGTCGGTGCACCCGATGGGTAAGCCAGCGGTGACGCACTACCGCATTATGGAACACTTCCGCATTCATACGCGTCTGCGTCTGCGTCTGGAAACCGGTCGTACTCACCAGATCCGTGTTCATATGGCGCACATTACCCATCCGCTGGTGGGCGATCAGGTCTACGGTGGTCGTCCGCGTCCGCCAAAAGGTGCATCGGATGAGTTCATTAGCGTACTGCGTAAGTTTGATCGCCAGGCGCTGCACGCAACGATGCTGCGTCTTTACCATCCTATCACCGGTATTCAGATGGAATGGCACGCGCCGATCCCACAGGATATGGTCGACCTTATTGACGCCATGCGTGTTGATTTTGAAGAACATAAAGATCAAGTGGACTGGTTATGACCAAACTGATTGTCCCGGAGTGGCCACTGCCTGAGGGCGTGGCTGCCTGCAGTTCAACCCGTATCGGCGGTGTGAGCCAGGGCGCGTGGGAATCTTTGAATCTCGGCGCACACTGTGGTGACAACCTGGAGCACGTTGAAGAAAACCGCAAACGCCTGTTTGCTGCCGGGAATTTACCGTCGAAACCGGTCTGGCTGGAACAGGTTCACGGTAAAACGGTACTGCCGTTAACGGGCGAACCCTATGCGTCTAAACGGGCCGATGCGTCTTACAGTGATACCCCGGGAACGGTATGTGCGGTAATGACTGCCGATTGCCTGCCGGTTCTGTTCTGTAACCGTGCCGGTACCGAGGTGGCAGCAGCGCATGCGGGCTGGCGTGGTCTGTGTGAAGGTGTGCTCGAAGAGACAGTCGCCTGCTTTAAAGATGACCCTGCGAATATCATGGCCTGGCTCGGCCCGGCCATTGGTCCTCATGCGTTTGAAGTGGGACCCGAGGTCCGCGAAGCCTTTATGGAGAAAGATCTGCAGGCCGCGGATGCTTTCCTTCCTGCCGGTGAAAAATATCTGGCCGATATTTACCTGTTGGCCCGCCAGCGCCTGAATAATGTCGGCGTGACGCAGATCTTCGGCGGCGATCGTTGTACCTTCACCGAAAAGGGTGATTTTTTCTCTTATCGCCGCGACAAGACGACAGGTCGTATGGCAAGTTTTATTTGGCTGATATAACCTAAAGAATCAAGACGATCCGGAACGTGCCGTTTTCTTTTCACATAATTCAGGTCATTAACCTTGAATAATTGAGGGATGACCTCATTTAATCTCCAGTAGCAAATTTGACCTGTTATGGGAGGAGTTATGCGTCTGGATCGTCTTACTAATAAATTCCAGCTTGCTCTCGCCGATGCCCAGTCACTTGCACTGGGGCACGACAACCAATTCATCGAACCTCTTCATTTAATGAGCGCCTTGCTGAATCAGGAAGGGGGATCGGTACGTCCGTTATTAACGTCTGCCGGCATTAATGCTGGCCAGTTACGCACCGCCATCGATCAGGCCCTGAGCCGTTTACCCCAGGTAGAAGGTACCGGTGGCGACGTTCAGCCGTCTCAGGATCTGGTGCGTGTGCTGAATCTTTGCGACAAGCTGGCGCAAAAACGTGGGGACAACTTTATTTCGTCAGAACTTTTCGTTCTGGCGGCGCTTGAATCACGCGGTACCTTGACCGACCTGCTGAAATCTGCCGGTGCAACCACCGCCAATGTGACTCAGGCGATTGAGAAAATGCGCGGAGGTGAAAGCGTGAACGATCAGGGAGCCGAAGACCAACGTCAGGCTTTGAAAAAATTTACGGTCGACCTGACCGAGCGTGCCGAGCAGGGCAAGCTTGACCCGGTGATCGGCCGTGATGAAGAGATTCGCCGTACTATCCAGGTACTGCAGCGTCGTACCAAAAACAACCCGGTGCTGATTGGTGAGCCGGGGGTCGGTAAAACAGCCATCGTCGAAGGTCTGGCGCAGCGCATTGTGAACGGTGAAGTGCCGGAAGGGCTGAAAGGTCGTCGTGTACTGGCGCTCGACATGGGTGCGCTGGTGGCCGGGGCGAAATACCGCGGTGAGTTCGAAGAGCGTCTGAAAGGCGTGCTTAACGACCTGGCGAAACAGGAAGGCAACGTCATTCTGTTTATTGACGAACTGCACACCATGGTCGGCGCGGGTAAAGCGGACGGCGCGATGGATGCCGGTAACATGCTGAAACCAGCCCTGGCTCGTGGGGAGCTTCACTGCGTAGGGGCTACCACACTGGATGAGTATCGTCAGTACATCGAAAAAGATGCTGCGCTGGAACGTCGTTTCCAGAAAGTGTTTGTTGCTGAGCCAAGCGTTGAAGATACCATCGCGATCTTGCGTGGGCTGAAAGAACGTTATGAACTGCACCACCATGTGCAGATTACTGACCCGGCGATTGTTGCAGCGGCCACGCTTTCGCATCGTTATATCGCTGACCGTCAGTTGCCCGATAAAGCAATCGACCTTATTGATGAAGCGGCCTCGAGCATTCGTATGCAGATTGACTCGAAACCGGAAGAGCTGGACAGGCTCGACCGTCGCATCATCCAGCTCAAACTGGAACAGCAGGCACTGGAGAAAGAGTCTGATGAAGCCAGTAAGAAACGGCTGGATATGCTCAACGAAGAACTGGACGATAAAGAGCGTCAGTACTCTGAGCTGGAAGAAGAGTGGAAAGCGGAGAAAGCATCACTCTCGGGTACTCAGACAATTAAAGCTGAACTGGAACAGGCGAAAATTGCCATTGAGCAAGCGCGTCGTGTGGGTGACCTGGCGCGAATGTCTGAACTGCAGTACGGCAAAATTCCTGAGCTTGAGAAACAGCTTGAGATCGCCACACAGTCGGAAGGCAAAACGATGCGTCTGTTACGAAACAAAGTAACGGATGAGGAGATCGCTGAAGTGCTGGCTCGCTGGACCGGTATTCCGGTTGCGCGCATGATGGAAAGCGAACGCGACAAACTGCTGCGCATGGAGCAGGATCTGCATCAGCGCGTGATTGGTCAGAACGAGGCGGTTGAAGCGGTCTCTAATGCCATTCGCCGTAGCCGTGCAGGGTTGTCTGACCCTAATCGTCCGATCGGTTCGTTCCTGTTCCTGGGGCCTACGGGGGTCGGTAAAACCGAACTGTGTAAGGCGCTGGCTAACTTCATGTTTGACAGCGATGATGCGATGGTGCGTATCGATATGTCCGAGTTTATGGAGAAACACTCCGTTTCGCGACTGGTCGGTGCGCCTCCAGGATATGTGGGTTATGAAGAAGGTGGCTACCTGACAGAAGCGGTGCGCCGTCGTCCTTATTCCGTCATCCTGCTGGATGAAGTGGAAAAAGCGCATCCGGATGTGTTCAATATTCTGCTGCAGGTTCTTGACGATGGACGGCTGACTGACGGACAGGGGAGAACGGTCGACTTCCGTAACACGGTAGTGATCATGACCTCGAACCTGGGTTCCGATTTGATTCAGGAACGTTTCGGTGAACTGGACTACGGCCATATGAAGGATCTGGTGATGGGCGTGGTAAGCCATAGCTTCCGTCCAGAGTTCATTAACCGTATTGATGAAGTGGTAGTGTTCCATCCTCTGGGTGAGAAACATATTGCGTCGATTGCGCAGATTCAGCTGCAGCGTCTGTATAAACGTCTGGAAGAGCGTGGATATGAAATTCACATCTCCGATGATGCGCTGAAGCTCTTGAGCGCAAATGGGTACGATCCGGTTTATGGGGCGCGTCCGCTGAAACGCGCAATCCAGCAACAGATCGAAAACCCACTGGCGCAGCAGATACTCTCCGGGGAGCTGATTCCGGGCAAAGTTATCCGTCTGGAAGCCAACGACGACAAAATTGTGGCAGTGCAGTAAGTCACAAAACGCAAAAACGGGCCGCTTGCGGCTCGTTTTTGTTTAAAAACCAGGCCAGAATTGAGGTCTGGGATGCAAATTGCCTGGAAAGTGAGCGGTCAGTAAATAATTTTCACTTTATCCTTGCAGCTTCAGAATTACCCCCTATAATGCGCCTCCACTGACACGGAACAACGGCACACACGCCGCCGGGTCAG
>NZ_JARVRQ010000012.1:0-126359 GCF_030209635.1 Enterobacter sp. MEB024
ATATAAAAGAAAAAAGCCCGTACTTTCGTACGAGCTCTTATCTTAAATATGGCGGTGAGGGGGGGATTGACTCGCTTCGCTCACCCTGCGGGCAGCCTGTTCGCTGCGCGCTCAGTCTGTCCAACTGGCTGTCGCCAGTTGTCGAACCCTGGTCGGGGATTCTCATCCCCCCCTGTCCGGGGAATATAAAAGAAAAAAGCCCGTACTTTCGTACGAGCTCTTATCTTAAATATGGCGGTGAGGGGGGGATTCGAACCCCCGATACGTTGCCGTATACACACTTTCCAGGCGTGCTCCTTCAGCCACTCGGACACCTCACCATATTGTTTTGCTGCCTGACCGCTTGGGGGGCAACGGGGCGCTACTATAGGGAGTTGCGCTAAAACGGTCAAGCAGATTTTCTGCTTTAGTGCTTGTTCGGTTAAGCAATAATCAGCTCCACGTCATTTTGACCGTGGAGCCGGTGATTAACGCTGTGAATCGAGCACTTCGCTGTTTTTGACCACCTCTTGTGCTCTGGTATAGCTTTCGATCAGCAGCTGATAGGCAGGGAAGATATGGGTATACACTTCAGCCCACTCGGCTGCATCTTCCCGGTTCCATGTCCGCTGGATCTCAGAGGCAACCGCCGCGGTATCCATTGGTACCACCCCGGCCTGGACCACGCGCGCCAGGGTGATCTCCTGAGCCATTTTGCTGTAGGTGCCGGAGGCATCAATAACCGCAAACACTTTATAACCCTCCGCGACTGCGCTAATAGAGGGAAACGCCATGCAGACGCTGGTGATGGTGCCGGCAATGATCAACGTTTTGCGCCCGGTGGCTTTCACCGCAGCCACAAACTCCGGGTTATCCCAGGCGTTGATCTCACCTTTACGTGGAACGTATTGCGCATGTGGCGCATTAGTGTGGATCTCCGGGATAAGGGGGCCATTCGGTCCCTGTGGAACAGAAGCGGTGGTGATCACCGGGATCTTCGCCAGGGTAGCGATTTTTGCCAGCGCCGCAGCACGTGCGCGCAACTCTGGCATTGGCATATCCCCCACGGTCTGGAAAAGTCCGCTCTGGTGATCGATAAGCAACATCACCGCATCGTTTACATCAATAACCGGGCGTGAGCCGTTAAAATTTGCAGGTGCAGACATCTTCTTCTCCTTTATTACCATCAGATCTGGCCGAAGCGGCCGGAGTTGAAATCACGAATGGCTTCCGCGATTTCGGTTTTACTGTTCATCACAAACGGCCCATAGCCCACGATGGGTTCATTCAGCGGCTCGCCGGCCATCAGCAGGACTTTGGCATCGAGGCTCGCTTCCAGATGGAGTGTGTCGCCTTGCTGGCTTAATACAACCAACTGTGCCTCGCCTGCCTGGGCTGTTCCGTTCACCGTAATGGTGCCTTCCATCACAACCAGCGCCGTGCTCCAGCCCTCCGGCTGACTGAGCGTGAGATGGCTACCCTGATTGAGTGCGATGTCCCAGACGTTTAGCGGCGAAAAGGTGTGTGCGGGGCCAGCAACATCCTCGTAGCGACCTGCGATAACCCGCAGCGAGCCGCTGTTATCCGGCAGCGTGACCACAGGGATATCCGCCTTAGTGATGCTCTGGTAGCCCGGCGTCGCCATTTTGTCTTTGGCAGGCAGGTTGACCCACAGCTGCATCATTTTCAGTTCGCCGCCTTTCTGCGAGAACGCGCTGGAGTGGAACTCCTCGTGCAAAATGCCAGCGCCCGCCGTCATCCATTGCACGTCCCCGGGGCCTATTACGCCGCCTCTGCCGGTGGAATCGCGATGTTCAACTTCGCCGGAATAGACGAGGGTGACCGTTTCGAAACCCCGGTGCGGATGCTCGCCGACGCCGCGCTTTGCCCCATCCGCCGGGAAGGTGTATGGCCCGGCATAATCCAGCAGTAAAAACGGGCTGAGCGGCTCGCCGTGTGTCTGGTAAGAAAACATTGAACGTACCGGGAAACCATCACCAACCCAGTGTTGACGGGGAGCGGTATACACGCCTGTTACGTTTTTCATGATGAACTCCTGAAGCGTTGTTGATGTAATTAGCTTATATTCAGCGTTAATATCCCGGTAGATAGTGAAAATGGCATTCACTGTTCTAAAAATAGAACGATGAGGATTTATGCAGGATCTCAATGACTTCGTCTGGTTTGTGAAGGTGGTCGACTACGGTGGTTTTGCTGCCGCGGGGCGTGCGCTCGATTTGCCGAAGTCCCGGCTAAGCCGCCGGATAGCTCAGCTGGAAGAGCGGCTTGGCGTACGGTTAATACATCGCACAACGCGGCTGTTTACGGTGACAGAAGTTGGCCAGACCTTCTATCAGCACTGTAAAGCGATGATGGTGGAAGCAGAAGCTGCTGAGGAGGCGGTGGCCGCGTTGCAGGCTGAGCCGCGCGGTATTGTCAGGATCACCTGCCCGATAACATTGTTGCATGTCCATGTTGGCCCGATGCTGGCGAGATTTATGGCGCGCTATCCAGGGATCGCGCTGCAGCTTGAGGCAACCAACCGGCGGGTAGACCTGGTGGGGGAGGGGATTGATGTCGCGATCCGTGTGCGCCCGCGTCCGTTCGATGACAGCGATCTGGTGTTAAGGGTACTGGCTGACCGGGGACATTGCCTGGTCGCTGGACCGGCGTTGATTCAGCGGATGGGTAAACCGTTGGTGCCCTCTGAACTCAGTGCCTGGCCTGGATTAAGCACGAACGAGGGTAAACACATCCATAAATGGGAACTGAGCGGTCCCGAAGGGGCGAAGGCGGAAATCCATTACCATCCTCGCCTGATCACTACCGATATGCTGGCGCTGCGTGAAGCGGCTATAGCGGGTATCGGCGTGGTGCAGTTGCCGATATTGATGGTGAAAGATCAGCTTGCGTCAGGGGACCTCATTCGCGTACTTGATGCCTGGGAGCCACGACGTGAGGTGATTCATGCTGTGTATCCTTCAAGACGCGGGTTACTCCCGTCTGTCAGGGCACTGGTGGATTTTCTTACCGAAGAGTATGCGCGGATGGTGGAAGATTAATCTTTCGAGAGAGGGGCTCAGGGCGCACTGGCGGAGAATATAAAAGAAAAAAGCCCGTACTTTCGTACGAGCTCTCATCTTGAATATGGCGGTGAGAGGGGGATTGACTCGCTTCGCTCGCCCTGCGGGCAGCCTGTTCGCTGCGCGCTCAGTCTGTCCAACTGGCTGTCGCCAGTTGTCGAACCCCGGTCGGGGATTCTCATCCCCCCTGTCCGGGGAATATAAATGAAAAAAGCCCGTACTTTCGTACGAGCTCTTATCTTGAATATGGCGGTGAGGGAGGGATTGACTCGCTTCGCTCGCCCTGCGGGCAGCCTGTTCGCTGCGCGCTCAGTCTGTCCAGCTGGCTGTCGCCCGTTGTCGAACCCCGGTCGGGGATTCTCATCCCCCCTGTCCGGGGAATATAAAAGAAAAAAGCCCGTACTTTCGTACGAACTCTCATCTTGAATATGGCGGTGAGGGGGGGATTCGAACCCCCGATACGTTGCCGTATACACACTTTCCAGGCGTGCTCCTTCAGCCACTCGGACACCTCACCATATTGTCATCCCGTTGTTGCCGGGACGGGCGCTAATGTAAGGAAAAGCCGAACTGGCGTCAACTCACTTTTTCAGTAAATCAGCGCATTTAGACAAACTTCAGTCAACATGGCTTTTAAATGTGCTGAAAGCGCCTTTTTTATCAACAACGCGGTGGCGGGAAAAATTTGTTATGCTGGCAATCCAGTTGAAAATGAACACAAAACAGCGCAATAAAAGGCAGGAATGACTATGGATATAATCTTCTATCACCCCACTTTTGATACTGCTTACTGGATTAAGGCACTTTCGGCGGCATTGCCCGGGGCGCGCGTGCGTGAGTGGAAACGTGGTGATAACGAACATGCTGACTACGCGCTGGTCTGGCATCCGCCGGTAGAAATGCTCCAGGGCCGTAAACTGAAGGCCGTTTTTGCACTGGGCGCCGGCGTGGATTCGATTCTGAGCAAACTGAAAGCACACCCTGAAATGCTGCCGGAAGAGATCCCTCTTTTCCGTCTGGAAGATACCGGCATGGGCCAGCAAATGCAGGAGTATGCCGTCAGCCAGGTGCTGCACTGGTTCCGCCGCTTCGACGACTATCAGGCACTAAAACAGCAATCCCACTGGGAGCCGCTGCCTGATTATCAGCGCGAAGATTTTACCATTGGTATCCTCGGGGCTGGCGTGCTCGGCTCAAAAGTCGCTGAAGCACTTGCCCCGTGGGGCTTCCCACTGCGTTGCTGGAGCCGTAGCCGCAAGGATTATCCGGGCGTAGAAAGTTTTGCCGGCGCTGATGAGCTTCCTGCGTTCCTGAACGGTACGCGCGTGCTCATCAACCTGCTGCCAAATACGGCCGAAACGGTGGGGATTATCAATGGTGCACTGCTAAATCAACTGGCTGACCAGAGTTACGTAATGAACCTGGCGCGCGGGGTACACCTTGTTGAGTCCGATCTGCTGCAGGCGCTGAACAGCGGAAAACTGAAAGGGGCGATGCTGGATGTGTACAGCCGCGAGCCGTTACCGGCCGAAAGCCCGCTGTGGGCACATCCGCGTGTGGCGATGACGCCGCACATTGCAGCGGTCACGCGTCCGGCGGAAGCTGTGGCCTATATTACCCACACCATCAGTGAGATGGAGCAGGGCCATCCGGTAACCGGACAGGTCGACAGACAGCGCGGCTACTGAGTGAAACCCGGCGTTAGCCGGGTTTTTGCTAATATTCGCTGCAGATAACTGCTATCCTTTGGAAAAACCGCAGAGGAGAGAAAGATGTATCCCGTTGACCTGCATATGCACACCGTCGCCAGTACCCACGCGTATAGCAACCTCCATGATTATATCGCGCAAGCGAAACGCAAGGGCATTACGCTTTTTGCGATTACCGATCACGGCCCGGACATGGCAGATGCGCCGCACTACTGGCATTTTGTGAATATGCGGATCTGGCCACGTCTGGTGGACGGTATTGGGATACTGCGCGGTATCGAGGCAAACATTAAAAATACAGACGGTGAAATCGACTGCACCGGACCGATGCTGACCTCTCTGGATCTGATCCTTGCCGGTTTCCACGAGCCGGTTTTCGCGCCGCAGGATAAAGAGACGAACACCCGAGCGATGATTGCTGCTATAGCCAGCGGCAACGTGCACATTATTTCTCATCCGGGTAATCCTAAATACCCGATTGATATCGAGGCTGTTGCCCAGGCGGCAGCGAAACACCGCGTGGCGCTGGAGATCAATAACTCTTCTTTTGTTCACTCGCGTAAGGGCAGTGAAGCAAACTGTCGCGCCGTTGCAGCTGCAGTACGGGATGCCGGCGGCATGGTGGCGCTGGGTTCCGATTCCCATACCGCGTTTACGCTGGGTGATTTTAGTGAATGCCTGAAAATACTGAATGACGTGGATTTCCCGGAAGACAGGATCCTTAACGTTACCCCACGCCGCATGCTTGATTTCCTCGAGTCACGCGGAATGGATCCGATTGATGAATTTGCCGATCTTTAATTGTGTAATGGAATAAAAAAATGAATGAGTTTTCCATCCTTTGCCGCGTGCTGGGTACGCTGTTCTATCGTCAGCCGCAAGACCCGCTGCTGGTTCCACTCTTTACCCTGATTCGTGAAGGGAAACTGGCGCAAAACTGGCCGCTGGAACAGGATGAGTTGCTGGAGCGTCTGCAAAAAAGTTGCGATATGCAGCAGATTTCAACGGATTACAACGCACTGTTTATTGGCGACGAATGCCGCGTTTCGCCGTACCGTTCAGCCTGGCAGGAAGGGGCGACGGAAGCGGAAGTGCGCGCGTTTCTCTCTGAACGCGGAATGCCGCTGACGGATACCCCTGCGGACCATATCGGAACGTTGCTGCTGGCTGCATCCTGGATTGAAGATCACGCCGCTGATGATGAGAACGAGGCTATCGAAACGCTCTTCGAAGCGTATCTGCTGCCGTGGTGCGGTACTTTCCTCGGCAAAGTTGAAGCACATGCGACCTCGCCGTTCTGGAGAACGCTGGCTCCGCTGACCCGCGACGCCATTGCGGCAATGTGGGATGAGCTGGAAGAAGAGGATGAAGAGTGATTTAGTTCACATAAATTCTGCAATCATACATTTCATCTTGCACGGAATGTGCATCTGATCTCATTTCCATGGTGCGCTTCTGCTAAGATGCGCACCATGAACATTTTACTTTGTATCGCATTAACGACAGGCATTCTCTCCGGACTATGGGGATGGGTGGCGGTCTCTCTCGGGTTGCTCAGCTGGGCCGGGTTTCTGGGCTGTACGGCCTACTTTGCCTGCCCGCAGGGCGGCGTAAAAGGGCTTTTCATCTCTGGCTGTACCCTGATGAGCGGTGTTATCTGGGCACTCGTGATTATGAAGGGCAGCGCGCTGGCCCCGCATCTGGAGATGCTGGGCTATATCATGACCGGCGTAGTCGCGTTTTTGATGTGTATCCAGGCAAAGCATATGCTGCTGTCGTTTGTACCCGGTACCTTTATGGGCGCATGCGCGACGTTTGCAGGGCAGGGGGACTGGGCGCTGGTGCTTCCCTCGCTAATGCTGGGGTTGGTGTTTGGCTATGCCATGAAGAACAGCGGCCTCTGGCTGGCCGCTAGACGGGATAAAGCGCAAAACATCACTGCGGTAAGCGAATAAAAAAAGGCGAGATGATGATCTCGCCTTTTTTATGCGCTTCCTGTCAGGATTCCGGAGGCACCGACATATCGCGGTATTTAACCAGTATCGGGTTTTGCGCCTCTGCTTTGTTCTGCAGGTCCCACAATCCACGATCGATACCATCATTAATCAGGAAGATTACTCCGGTTTCTATGGCTGACATCAGACACATCATGACCGGTTCGTTAGAGGTATACCCGATTTCACCCTCCAGCAAACGCTGGTAATCGATGAAGCGGAAAACCCCGGCCTGCACTTCATAAGAAAGAATGGTTTTGCTGGTCGTTACCGAAGAGAGCACTTCGCCCGTGCTGACGTTGACGACACGCAGGTTTACGGCGATTTGGTCGAGCTGATATTGCGTATCAGCACCGATACCAAAGTAACGCGCGCCCACACCACCCGATTTAACGTTGCTTTCATAACCAATAATCGATCCCTCGATCATGACGTTCGCCGCGGCCAGTGATTCCAGCGGCATGCGGTTATTATTCGCGACGGTGCCATTTTCCTGCGCAGCGCGAATAATTTTCCGTTCATTTAACAGGTTCTGCAGACCCTGACGTTCCAGAGGAATAAACCAGTGCGAATCCTTCAGGGCGGTCACCAGCATGGCGGTGGCGCTCTGTGGCACTGCCGTAGAGAAGTTACTTGCCGGATAAGGTTTAAATTGTCCCGTTTCATCCTGAATGTTGTAAACCGAGACAAATATTTTACCGGTCGGCGCAGGTAAATGTGTTAAATCACGATAGCTTTGAGCCCGAGGCATTAATGTTGGTTTTGCAGCTTCTTTAGGTGGAGCAGTTAAACAACCGCTCAATAAGCACACTGCAACAAATATCAGGAAGCGCTGCATGATCGTTGTCCTTATTTCGTTGTTGTTTAAAAGTTCGTTGAATCACTTTGTAGACCGGAAACCTGAATGGTGGAGGTTTTCCCGGTTTTTCGATCGGTAACGTTCAACTGGAGTTGTCCGTCCTTGTTGGCGATGTCGACAATGAAGTCGTTGGTCACCATTCGGCCGGGTTTGCCGGTATTAATGTTGGTCAGCAACCCTCCCAAAATCTGCGACTGGATAGCCTGCGTGAAGTTGTCCAGTGCCGATGGGGTATCGACGCTAAAATCCTTAAAGCTGGGATCCTTATAGGAGTTTTGCGCCTGGGCTTCGTTCAACAGAAACGCCCCATTATTGGGATTACCGCCAAAGTTAGGGTTACGGAACTGGAACGTCATATTTCCGGCCCAGCTTATAGGGGTTATTAGCATTATCGAAACAACTGCATATGCAATACGCATGACAGCCTCCGGATATAGGTTCGCTAGAATTCGTCTTTTGCTAAATCGCTGGTGCTTAATAGCGCTTTATCAATTTGCAGGCGATTAATAGCATCTTCTGATTGAGCCAGTGCTAAGGCTACGTTTTTATCGAAGTCTATTTTCGTGGGGAATAAAAATGTTTGATAAATAACGTCCTGATTAGCCGTTATTGTTATCCAACTTCCCCATCGTGCACTGGGCCGCTCGTTGATTGTTATATTTCCAGTAAATGTACTGTCCCATTTGTCACTGAATGCACGATAAAAATTGTGCCCGACCGAGGAGACAGTGTGGTCTGTTAACAATCCGGGAACTTCGACCTCGACGGCCCGTACGTTCCCGGCAGCGAGCATGAAACTCGCTGCGGCGATCCAACTCAACGTGCGTTTCATTTGATTAACGCCTGAGGTTATCGTTTGCCCATGAAACAGCCTGAGTTCGGTTCTTAACAGCTATCTTCTTGAAAAGATTATAAAGGTGCGTCTTTACCGTATTTTCGCTGATAAATAACGAACGGGCGATTTCAATATTTGAAGCACCAATGCGCAATTTGTTCAGGATCTCTTTCTCACGGTGCGTTAGCAGCGCTGACTCTGAACTGTTATAGCGGTAATTTCCGGAGTGCGTGATGAGGTAGCTGGCAAGTTTTTGCGAAAAATAACACTCGCCGCGCAATATACCCTGCAGACCTTCGACCAGCCGATCTTCTTCTTCCGTGATATAGAACACACCATTGATATGCGGCCAGCTTTCAATATCTCTGAAGGGATACTCATCAGGGGTATTCAATAATAACACGCGGATGTTATTGTTTTTCCTGCTTAAATTATCTTGCCAGTAATGGATAAGCTTTTTATCCGCTTCCATCATATCAATCAGAATGATACTGCCAGGTGCAATATCATCAAAAGAACGTTGAATATTATGTAATTTCCCGTGCAGAGACAGCGATTGCTTTAAATGTTGTAATAAAGCGGTCGCTTGCAACGAAGGTTTTGTGATCAACAGTAACGTATGACCATGTAAACTTTGGACTTCATTATACATGATGAAACCCCACTTTTTTATGACACCTGACAGCGGTCCTCCAGATAAAAAAGAGGACCCCAGAAGTACTGACAGATGTTGCACTGCTGTGTGAAGAAAAAAACCATAACCTCCAGCAGGAGGTAAATATAAAACAAATTTCGTACATCTGATTTCAATCTAGCTATTACTAACTTTAAAGCAAGTGTTAAACGTGTAACAGGATGTAAAAATCAATATTAATTTGTGAAAATGGACTCTTTTAAATGTTGTGGAATGATAAGAAAGTTGTACATGTAAATAACCCTGCACAGATTTTAAAAATCATACAAATATTTATAATTATTTGATTTTTATGAATATTAATTATTTATTTCTTCCCGTAAAGAGGTATGAGTCACAGAGATTTTCTAAGTCCTGGAATGAAAGGTGCTGCGTCTTAAGAAAACAGGTCTCGTGTCACGTGTTGTGTAAAATGTCCTCCTGGCGTTTCGTTTAGCGTCCGTTGCATGGGGGCTTTACCCCTCTCGTCCCGCTGCACAATCGATTATTAAGAAAAGCTTAATAGAAAAATAAGAACCCCGGTCTATAACGTTTTTTTGCATGGAATTACTACTTTGAGGTGACGTCATAAATAAAAATAAGCCACGCGGGTGAGATATTTAAAATGTTTCGGCAGACATACTCATCACCGTAACGACGCGTTAACAAATTACGAGTCGTTCTAACACGAAGTCACAGTAACAAGGTTATGGCGTTATCAAATAGCCAGGTCCAGGGTGACAACATGAAAAATACATCGTTATTTATGATGTTTACATTACTGGGTGCGCCTGGATTTGTAATCGCGGCTGATTCAGATTTGGCTAACGCTGAATATAACTTCACGGTTAATGAATTAAGTCGTTCATCATTAAATCAGGCAGCCATTATTGGTCAGCAGGGCATGTTAAATGATGCTCAGGTTCGCCAGGACGGGTCAAAATTATTGTCCATTGTTTCTCAGGATGGAGCAGGCAACAGAGCGAGAGTTGATCAATCAGGGACTTATAATATTGCCTGGATCGATCAGAGCGGTAGCGCGAATGATGCAGGTATTACGCAAGATGGATATGGTAATAGTGCGAAAATTATCCAAAAAGGGTCGGGTAATAGAGCAAATATTACGCAGTACGGTACGCAG
This sequence comes from Enterobacter sp. MEB024, assembly GCF_030209635.1. Lineage (NCBI taxonomy): Bacteria > Pseudomonadati > Pseudomonadota > Gammaproteobacteria > Enterobacterales > Enterobacteriaceae > Enterobacter > Enterobacter sp. MEB024. Next base: position 10,274 of record NZ_JARVRQ010000012.1, read on the forward strand.
AAAACCGCAGTTGTAGTGCAGAGACAGTCGCAAATGGCGATTCGCGTTATTCAGCGTTAGTTATTTAGCGGCGACTTTAATCAATCCGATGGGGGTTTACCATGAAATTTATCAAAGTGGCAGCAATTGCAGCAATCGTAGTTTCTGGTAGTGCTATGGCCGGTAGTATTAATCAAGGCGGTTGGGGTAACGGGCATGGCCACGGTGGTCATGACAGTGGTCCAAATTCAACGCTGAGCATTTACCAGTACGGTGGCGGTAACTCGGCTCTCGCTTTGCAAACCAGTGCGAGAAATTCCACACTGACCATTAATCAGAGTGGCGGCGGTAACGGTGCTGACGTTGGCCAGGGCTCTGATGACAGCTCGATTAGTCTGACTCAGAATGGTTTCGGTAACAGCGCAACGCTTGACCAGTGGAATGGTAACCACTCGGTGATGAACGTTAGCCAGTACGGTGGTGGCAACGGTGCTGCTGTTGATCAAACCGCATCCGGATCCACAGTGACTGTTCAGCAGGTTGGTTTTGGCAACCACGCGACTGCACATCAGTATTAATTTCCAGTCTGTGCTACAAAAAAACAGGGCATTTGCCCTGTTTTTTTTCGGGAGTTCATCATGAATACCTTAATTCTCCTCGCGGCGCTTTCCAGTCAGATCACGTTTAAAACATCGCAACAGGGAAATATGACCACCATTATTCCGCAGGTTATTCTGACGGAACCGTGTGAATGTCAGGTGCAGATTGTCTCTTTGCGCCAGGGGCAGGGGGGGCAAAGTTCTTCACGGCAACAAAACACACTTTTTATTCCCGCTAATCAGACGATTGATTTAATGCGGCTGAGTTTAAATATAGATTCCGGAGACAAAGTGAACATTACTGTCACTGTCTCTGACGGGAAATCGCTTCATTTATCACAGCAATGGTCCCCGGCGGGAAGTGCGCTCTAATGATTATGAAATCAAGACGTTGTGGATATGGCGGGCGTGCGCGGTTGAGCTATGCTGTTATTAGGAACGGTGCAGTGCTGTTCCATAACGTGATGCTTTGTTTGCCCTAACGGAGCGCGTTTACCCCTCAAGGACGACTTTCATTGAGGAGTACATATAGTGACCAAATATTTAGCCCGACGGGTTTATGGTTTAGGTTTGATCCTCTCTGCATTTATTACTCCCGCTTTTTCAGCCACGATTGTCGACGGTGGTGTGATTCATTTTCGCGGCGCTATTGTCGCAGACCCCTGCGTGGTCACACCGCATCATGACGCGTTTGCAATGACATGCCCGGATAATAATCGGATGCAAACGCGCAGGGTCAGCTATGAAGATGTACTTAACGGTCAGGTCAACGATTCCAGCCTCGCAACTCTCAGCATGAAGTACCTTAATCCCGAAAAAACGCTCGCGGTTGTTCAAATTCAGTATCGTTAATTCTCGCTCTTCCGCTCCCCGGCGGAAGAGGTTTTTCCCCGATAGTTTTTTATCCATACCTCCTCTGCGATACACTTAAGAAAAAGGCGGGTAGCAGAGGGTACGTATGAAACCGCAAATTGAAGTCATTCATGGCGATATTACGACGATGCACGTCGACGTGATCGTTAATGCGGCCAATCCATCACTGATGGGCGGGGGCGGTGTTGACGGCGCAATCCACCGGGCTGCAGGACCGCAGCTCCTTGAGGCCTGTAAAGCTGTGCGTCAGCAGCAGGGTGAATGTCCTCCGGGTCATGCGGTGATTACCCTCGCGGGAGATCTTCCTGCCAAAGCGGTGATTCACGCTGTGGGGCCTGTATGGCATGGCGGCGATCGGCATGAGGCGAGTCTTCTGGAGGAGGCGTACCGCAACTGCCTGCGCCTGGCAGCGGATAACGGCTATAAGACGATGGCTTTTCCGGCTATCAGCACTGGGGTATACGGATATCCAAAACCTGCCGCTGCCACGATCGCGGTAGAGACCGTTTACCGATACCTCTCCCTCAAGCCGATGCCTGAGAAGGTGATTTTTGTCTGTTTCGACGAAGAAACCACGCACCTTTATCAGCGGCTTCTCACGCAGCGTGGACAGGACGTAGAGAGCTAAAACAAACGCGGCGCACTGAGTGCGCCGCGTTTGTTTATGAGGCTTTAGCCTGCGGTTTTCCTGAAAAGAGGAAACGCAGGAGCGGGATCCGCAGATGGATTTCATAGAGCACGATGGCAATCCCAATCACAAAGACCAGTCCGGTAAAGAAACCCAGCGTGTTGGACGCAATATGTGGCGTGATATAAGCGCCGAAGAACAGCGTCAGCGGGTGGTGCACCAGGTAAATAAACAGTGAAGCATTGACGAAGTAGGTTACGCGGCTGGACTTAAAGTTCAGCAAGCGGTGTCCCAGCGCGAAGACCACATTCACCATCCACAGGCCCAGCAGCATGGTGATCACGCTTTCTGTTTCATACATCCAGCCATCGCCGCTGCCATAGCGCTGATTTAACAGATAGGCCGCAAACGCGATAGCGGCACCCAGGGCGCACCATGGCGACGGGGTGGTAAACAGCGATTTAAGTTTGGGATGAATAAATGCCAGCGCACCGGCTAAAAAGAAGGGGATGTAAAACAGCGACTGCATCACGACGAAATTGAACAGCCCGTCACTCAGTATCGGCGGATACACGATAAACAGCGTGCGTCTCACGGCCGCATAGGCGATCCCCAGCAGCAAAAAGAGCAGAGACAGTTTACCCAGCGTAATGTTGGCGAAGAAGGTATCGGCCTGGGTACTCAGGCGATGGCGCAGGCGGCTGAAAATGACCAGGCTGACCGTGGTGAGCACCACCAGGACCAGCAGGAACCACAGGTGAGACACCAGTTCCCAGACCAGGGTATTGTACTTTTCATACAGCGTCAGATTTGGCCAGTTCTCCGCCTTGCCTTTGACGTACTGCAACATAATAAACTGCGGCAACGTCAGCAGGGGAATGGCGGTCAACATCGGAATGCCCACACGCTCCACGCGCACTTTCCACCAGCGTTTTACCGGGTAGCGTAAGAACAGCATGTAGGAGAAATAGCCGGATATGACAAAAAACACCTGCATACGAAAGGCATGGATAAAGTCATTAAACAGCGTGAGCCACCAGGAGGGCATCTGGCTATTCACATGCCAGGTGTGGCTGGAGTAAATCAGTGAAATGTGAAAGGGGATCCCCAACAGCATCAGCCATGCCCGGATCGAGTCGAGGAAATATTCACGTTCTACAGGTGTTGAGCTCATATAACTTTGTGCATTCTCAGACTTTTCGCCTTATCCCTAAGACTCATAATGGTTACATTCGAAGCCAACCCTACACCAAGACCGACACCCTGTCTCCAGGATAAGCACGCAAAGTGAAAAGCGGGTTCTTTCATTTGCTTAATCCATGAGCCAGCGAGCTGAACAAAGCAGTGATAATGTTGTCGGATTGCCTGAGTTTCCATTAAAATGGATCGGATCGATATAAGCACACAAAGGGGGAAGTGCTTACTTATTATGAAACATAAACCACAGATGATGAAAATGCGTTGGTTGGGTGCTGCAGTGGTGTTATCTCTGTATACCTCATCGGCACTGGCCTTTAACATCGACGATGTCGCAAAACAGGCAAAATCGATGGCAGGCAAGAGCTACGAAGCGCCAAAAAGTAACTTGCCCTCCGTTTTCCGCGACATGAAGTATGCGGACTATCAGCAGATCCAGTTCAACCATGACAAAGCGTACTGGAACAACATTAAAACCCCGTTCAAGCTTGAGTTTTATCATCAGGGAATGTACTTCGACACGCCTGTTGCCATTAATGAAGTGACGGCGACCGCGGTACGTAAAATCAAGTACAGCCCGGATTACTTCAATTTTGGCAATGTTCAGCACGATAAAGATACGGTTAAAGACCTGGGCTTCGCTGGCTTCAAGGTGCTTTACCCGATCAACAGCAAAGATAAAAACGACGAAATCGTCAGCATGCTCGGTGCCAGCTACTTCCGCGTGATCGGGGCAGGGCAGGTGTACGGGCTTTCTGCGCGTGGCCTCGCCATTGATACCGCGCTGCCATCAGGTGAAGAGTTCCCGCGTTTCCGCGAGTTCTGGATTGAACGTCCAAAACCTACCGACAAACGCCTGACTATTTATGCACTGCTGGATTCCCCGCGTGCGACCGGTGCTTATCGCTTTGTGATTATGCCTGGCCGTGACACGGTCGTTGACGTGCAGTCCAAAGTTTACCTGCGCGATAAAGTCGGCAAACTGGGCGTTGCACCGCTGACCAGTATGTTCCTGTTTGGGCCGAATCAGCCGTCACCGGCGACGAACTTCCGCCCGGAACTGCACGATTCCAACGGTCTTTCTATTCATGCAGGTAATGGTGAGTGGATCTGGCGTCCGCTGAATAACCCGAAACATCTGGCTGTCAGCAGTTTTGCGATGGAAAACCCGCAAGGTTTCGGCCTCCTGCAGCGTGGCCGTCAGTTCTCCCGATTTGAAGATCTGGATGACCGCTATGACCTGCGCCCAAGCGCCTGGGTCACGCCGAAAGGTGACTGGGGTAAAGGTAAGGTTGAGCTGGTTGAAATTCCAACCAATGACGAAACCAACGATAACATCGTTGCTTACTGGACGCCGGATCAGCTGCCGGAAGCCGGTAAAGAGATGAACTTCAAATACACCATTACCTTTAGCCGCGACGAAGACAAACTGCATGCGCCGGATAACGCGTACGTCATGCAGACTCGCCGTTCTACGGGTGATGTGAAGCAGTCTAACCTGATCCGTCAGCCTGATGGCACCGTGGCCTTTGTTGTGGACTTCGCGGGCCAGGATATGAAAAAACTGTCCCCGGATACTGCCGTTGCGGCTCAGGCCAGCATCGGTGATAACGGTGAAATCGTTGAGAACACCGTACGCTATAACCCGGTAACGAAAGGCTGGCGTCTGACGCTGCGCGTGAAAGTGAAAGATCCGAAACAGACCACTGAAATGCGTGCTGCGCTGGTCAGTAACGATCAGCCGCTGAGTGAAACCTGGAGCTATCAGCTACCTGCCAATGAATAATACATCTGAATATATTGATGCCATGCCGCTGACGGACATTGAAAAAGCGGCGCTGCCTAAAAGCGACATCCGCGCGGTGCATACCGCGCTGGATGGCGAACATCGTCCGTTTTCCCGTGACGATGATACGCCGCTGGGGTCAGTAAAGGCGCGTCTGGAGCAGGCATGGCCAGACTCGCTGGCAGAAGGGCAGTTGATTAAAGACGACGAAGGACGCGATCAGCTTCAGGCAATGCCGAAAGCCACGCGTTCCTCAATGTTCCCTGACCCGTGGCGCACCAACCCGGTTGGCCGCTTCTGGGATCGCCTGCGTGGGCGTGATGTTACGCCGCGCTATCTGTCGCGCCTGACGAAAGAAGAGCAGGCCTCCGAACAGAAATGGCGTACCGTGGGGACCATTCGTCGTTACATTCTGCTGTTACTGACGCTGGCGCAGACCGTGGTCGCCACCTGGTACATGAAAACCATTCTGCCTTACCAGGGCTGGGCACTTATCAACCCTGCAGACATGATGGGCCAGGATATCTGGGTCTCCTTCATGCAGCTGCTGCCGTATATCCTGCAGAGCGGCATTCTTCTGCTGTTTGCCGTTCTCTTCTGCTGGGTGTCAGCCGGTTTCTGGACCGCGCTGATGGGCTTCCTGCAGCTGCTGATGGGGCGGGACAAATACAGCATTTCAGCCTCAACGGTCGGGGATGAACCCCTTAATCCTGAGCACCGTACGGCGCTGATCATGCCTATCTGTAACGAAGACGTTGACCGCGTATTTGCGGGTCTGCGTGCGACCTGGGAGTCCGTAAAGGCAACCGGTAACGCGGCGCATTTTGACGTCTATATCCTGAGTGACAGCTACAACCCGGACATCTGCGTTGCCGAGCAAAAAGCCTGGATGGAACTGATCGCGGAAGTGCAGGGTGAAGGCCAGATCTTCTACCGCCGTCGTCGTCGTCGTGTGAAGCGTAAAAGCGGAAACATCGATGACTTCTGCCGTCGCTGGGGGAATCAGTACAGCTACATGGTCGTGCTGGATGCTGACTCCGTAATGAGCGGCGACTGCCTGAGCGGTCTGGTGCGTCTGATGGAAGCCAACCCGAATGCGGGGATTATCCAGTCTTCGCCAAAAGCGTCCGGTATGGACACGCTTTATGCGCGCTGCCAGCAGTTTGCAACCCGCGTCTACGGGCCGCTCTTTACCGCTGGTCTGCACTTCTGGCAACTGGGTGAGTCTCACTACTGGGGTCACAACGCCATTATCCGCGTGAAGCCGTTCATTGAGCACTGTGCGCTGGCTCCGCTGCCGGGTGAAGGTTCGTTTGCGGGGTCTATTCTGTCGCACGACTTCGTGGAAGCGGCGTTGATGCGTCGTGCTGGCTGGGGCGTCTGGATCGCCTACGACCTGCCGGGATCTTACGAAGAGCTGCCGCCGAACCTGCTGGATGAGCTCAAGCGTGACCGCCGCTGGTGTCACGGTAACCTGATGAACTTCCGCCTGTTCCTCGTAAAAGGGATGCACCCGGTTCACCGTGCTGTGTTCTTGACTGGCGTAATGTCTTATCTCTCCGCACCGCTGTGGTTTATGTTCCTTGCGCTCTCTACTGCGCTACAGGTGGTGCATGCTCTGACGGAACCGCAATACTTCCTGCAACCGCGCCAGCTGTTCCCGGTGTGGCCGCAGTGGCGTCCGGAGCTGGCGATTGCGCTGTTTGCCTCCACCATGGTGCTGCTGTTCCTGCCTAAGCTGCTCAGTATCATTCTGATCTGGTGCAAAGGCTCGAAAGAGTACGGTGGTTTCTGCCGCGTGACGCTCTCGCTTCTGCTGGAAGTGCTGTTCTCGGTGCTGCTGGCGCCGGTGCGTATGCTGTTCCATACCGTGTTTGTGGTCAGCGCGTTCCTCGGCTGGGAAGTGGTCTGGAATTCACCGCAGCGTGATGATGACTCCACGCCGTGGGGGGAAGCCTTCATGCGTCATGGCTCGCAGCTGCTGCTGGGTCTGGTATGGGCGGCAGGTATGGCCTGGCTGGATCTGCGCTTCCTGTTCTGGCTGGCACCGATTGTCTTCTCGCTGATCCTGTCACCGTTTGTGTCAGTGATTTCGAGCCGTTCAACGGTGGGGCTGCGTACCAAACGCTGGAAACTGTTCCTGATCCCGGAAGAGTATTCGCCGCCACAGGTGCTGGTGGATACCGACACGTATCTGGAGCAGAACCGCAAACGTTCGCTGGAAGATGGTTTTATGCACGCGGTGTTTAACCCGTCATTTAACGCTCTGGCGACGGCCATGGCGACAGCGCGTCACCGTGCAAGCCAGGTACTTGAGATTGCCCGCGATCGTCACGTTGAGCAGGCGCTGAATGATACGCCGGAAAAACTCAACCGCGACCGTCGTCTGGTGCTGTTGAGCGATCCGGTTACGATGGCACGCCTTCACTACCGTGTGTGGTCTGCGCCGGAAAAATACTCTTCGTGGGTCAGCCACTATAAAGAGATTAAAATTAATCCACTCGCGCTGAAGGCGAAGTAAGCCTTCTGTGCCCGGCGGCGTTATGCTACCCGGCAAATAAAAATACCGGCTGAAAAGCCGGTATTTTTTTAGAGGTCATTGATGAAAATAATCCTCGCCGTGATGATGGCGTGTTTACTCAGCGGCTGTGGCAGCATCATCAGCCGCACCATTCCAGGGCAAGGCCACGGTAATCAGTACTACCCCGGGGTAAAATGGGATGTACGTGACTCAGCGTGGCGCTATCTCACCGTGCTCGATTTACCGTTTTCACTGGTATTCGATACGCTATTGCTGCCGATCGACGCTCAGCACGGCCCTTATGAATAGGGGAAATTAACGCTCATCCCACTCATCGGCTGCGGTCTGTCCTTCTTCCGTATCCAGCGGCGGCTCGAGCTGAAATTCGCCCTCATCCCACTCGTGCAGGGTGTTTTCTTCAAGCCATTCCTGCCGTAGTTCGATTTCGTCATAGTCGCCATCAAAGACGGCCTGCGCACCTTCTCCGCTCAGGACCGGCAAACATTCTCCTTCCTCGCCATCATCAGCAAAGAATTCGGCCTGCCACATAATATCCCCGTCCTGCAGAACGTATTTCTGGATATTAAGTTGTTGCACGTCAGCATTTTCTTCATCAACGCCAGGATTATCGGCGAGGAACTCTTCACGAGCGGCATCAATAGCTTCTTCCAGTGTGGCGTACATGGTCATTGGTGTCTCCCTGTTTTCCTGAAGGTTTCAGGGAAAGAATAGCTGAATATCGGGTTCTGCAAGTATGAATGCAAAAATAAGCTGTCACGCGTTTGTCTTATTAACGACCGGTCGTAAAGCCCTCGATAAACTGAACCACGAATAAATCGCATTAAACAACACCACGCCCGCGGTGACGATAAACACGGCGCGGAAACCAAAACTGGCGGAAATCCCGGCACCGACCAGCGGTCCGGTGACGTTGCCGATATCGCGAAATGACTGGTTATAGCTAAAAATGCGGCCGGCTATCTGGTTCGTTGAGTTGTAAACCAGCAGGGTCTGAACCGCAGGCAGTAACGCGCCGTCTGCCGCTCCCAGTAAGAAACGCAGCAAGCCAAGTTGCCACGGCGCTTGTACCATCGACATCGGAATGAGGAGCAGAACGGAAATCACCAGGGCGCATATCAGGATTTTTTCCGGGCCCACGCGGTCCCCCAGTTTTCCCAGCCTCGGGGCGCTGAGCAGCGCCGCCACGCCGGGCACCGACGCGATAAGCCCGCTAATAAATGCAATATTACTGACGTCACCGGCCAGATCGCGAACGTAGAGCGTCAGAATAGGGGCAATCGACCCGGTTGCTACCTGAATAATCAGGGTCGTGACGAACAGGCTTAGCACCAGCCTGGGGTTTTTAAGCGAGGTCAGCACATCCCGTGCGTGGAGCATCTCTTTTCGGGGGACCGGGGTGAAACGTTCACGGATACAGAGCAGCGTGACGATAAAGCAGAGAAAAAGGACGCTGGCAGTAATGAAAAAGACCGGACGCAGGCCGTAGTTATCCGCCAGCAGTCCGCCTGCCAGCGGTCCCAGCAATGCGCCGCTCACGCCACCGGTGGAGAGCGTTCCGAGCGCCCAGCCGCTTTTGTGTCGCGGAATTTGGGTGGCGATGAGCGCATTTGCGTTAGGAATAAAGCCCCCCAGCAGCCCCAGTAACGCGCGCAAAATCAGAAATTGCCAGACGTTCTGCGCAAGGCCCATCAGCGCCATGATGATGGCCATCCCCAGTGCCGAACGCAGCAGCATGATCTTTCGTCCTTTGCGATCGGCAAGGCCACCCCAGAAGGGCGAAGCAATCGCGGAAAAGAGAAAGGTGATACTGAAGACCAGGCCAGACCACATATTGAGCGCACTGTGACCGGTGACGCCAAGTTGTTCAACGTAAAGCGGCAGGAAGGGCATCACCAGGCTAAACGCCGCACCGGTGAGAAAACAGCCAAGCCACGCAACCGTGAGGTTACGCTTCCAGTTTATGGGGGCATCTGAGGGTGACATAACAATCCGCATAATGAGGTGCAGAGCACCATAGGCCTGAAGTAATAAGCCTGCTAAGTATGCGCCTGGGTTATGATCGCTGCAATGCGGAGGCGCTTTTAAAGCTAAATGAGCGTGCGGCCCTGATGGCCGCACGGAAAATTAATAGCGCGACGGCATACCCTCTGGCCGCGTTTTGAAGCGACGATGGAGCCACATATACTGCTCCGGCGCGAGCATGATGCATTTCTCAACCACTCTGTTCATCCAGCGAGCGGTCGTTTCCGCATCGTCCAGCGGCGGCGCGAGTTCCGGCTCGAGCATCATTAACTCGTAGCCTGAGCCATCCGGCTTGCGACGCGGGACAAACGGGACGATCGCGGCTTTGGACATTTTCGCCAGCATCCAGGTACCGGTGGTTGTGGCCGCCTCTTCAACGGCGAAGAACGGGACAAATACGCTGGATTGCGGGCCATAATCGTGGTCAGGGGCATACCAGATCACTTCACCTGATTTCAGCGCGCGGATCATCCCCTTCAGGTCTTTACGGTCGATCATACTTTTATTGGAGCGCATACGACCATTGGTCTGGATTAAATCGATCACCGGGTTATCGTTAGGGCGATAAACACCAATACCGGGTGCCTGCATGCCAAACATACGCGCACCGATCTCCAGCGTCAGAAAATGCACGCCAATCAGCAGTACGCCTGTCTTATTGGCCTGAAGCGTATGCACAGGCTCCATACCCGTCCCAGTGACTTCACTCCAGCGGGCCATCCGTTTGTCTGGCCAGAACCACGCCATACCGGTTTCCATCAGCCCCATGCCAACGGATTCGAAATTCCTGGTAACCATCTCATGACGTTCCGCCTCGCTCATCTGCGGGAAGCACAGCTCAAGGTTGCGGTAGGCAATCCTGGCGCGGCGTTTCATGAATTTTTGACCAATACGGCCCACACATTTGCCCACACGGAAAATCACAGGGTAAGGGAGTTGGACCATCAGCCATAAAAAACCAATGCCAAGCCAGGTCAACCAATAGCGGGGATGCAAAAGGGCGACAGTAAATTTCGGTAACTGGGTCATGTCTTTCCTGTGTTCTAACGTCCTGTTTAGCTATTGTCTCATTTTTTGAGGCGTAGCCAAAATGTCTGTCTTCGAAACGTGTACGAATGCAGCAATTGATAAGTCTGACTAACTAGGGTGTGTGAAATGTAGCGTAAATTGTGTGGATGTAAATTGTCATTGTTTGCTATATGATGCCGACCGATTTTTCATTCTCTCTAACGATTGCAGGACTTGTACACCATGCCAGTGTTACACAACCGCGTTTCGAATGAGATGTTAAAGGCGCGTATGTTGGCTGAAACCGAACCGCGCACGACAATCTCATTCTACAAATACTTCACCATCAACGATCCACAAGCGACCCGCGATGCGCTTTATCAGGCCTTCACGACGCTGAATGTTTTCGGTCGCGTCTATCTTGCCCGTGAAGGCATCAATGCCCAGATCAGCGTACCGGAAAGCAAAGTAAACGCCTTCCGCGACCTGCTTTACGGGTTCGATCCGGCTCTCAACGGTGTACGCCTGAACATTGCCCTGGATGATGACGGTAAATCATTCTGGGTACTGCGCATGAAAGTGCGTGAACGCATTGTCGCGGACGGTATTGACGATCCGGCGTTTAACGCCGCTGATGTCGGGGAATACCTGAAAGCGGCGGAAGTGAATGCGATGCTGGACGATCCGGATGCGGTGTTCATCGATATGCGTAACCACTATGAGTATGAAGTGGGGCATTTCGAAAACGCGATGGAAATTCCGGCTGATACCTTCCGCGAGCAACTGCCAAAAGCGGTTGAGATGATGCAGGAACATAAAGATAAAAAGATCGTGATGTACTGTACCGGTGGGATCCGCTGTGAGAAGGCCAGCGCCTGGATGAAGCACAACGGGTTTAATAAGGTTTGGCACATTGAAGGCGGCATTATAGAGTACGCCCGCCGTGCCCGTGAGCAGGGTTTACCGGTGCGTTTTATCGGTAAGAACTTTGTCTTTGACGAACGAATGGGCGAGCGTATTTCAGAGGATGTGATTGCCCACTGTCACCAGTGCGGTACGCCGTGTGATACCCATACCAACTGCAAAAATGACGGATGTCATTTGCTGTTTATTCAGTGTCCGACCTGTGCCGAGAAATTTAACGGATGCTGCAGCGAACTGTGCAGTGAAGAGAGTATGCTGCCGGAAGAGGAGCAGCGCCGTCGTCGTGCAGGACGGGAAAACGGTAACAAGATTTTTAATAAATCCCGTGGCCGTCTGAACACCAAACTGGGTATTCCCGACCCTGAATAAGGCTGATGCCCGGCAGTGTGAAAGCCTGCCGGGCGTCGTTATTATGACTTCTGCTGAACGCCTTCAACGGAAATAATCAGTTCGACATCCTGAGAAGCCGGGCCCAAATCGGTAGTAATATTAAAGTCTTTCAGGTGAATTTTACCTGCGGCTTCAAATCCGGCACGTTTACCCCCCCACGGATCGTCACCCTGGCCCATTAATTTTGCATTCAGCGTAACCGGTTTTGTCACGCCGTTGAGCGTCAGGTTGCCGGTAATATCCAGCTTATCGCCATCTTTTTTCACTTCCGTGGAGGTGAAGGTAGCCTGTGGGAATTTAGACACGTTCAGGAATTCCGCACTGCGCAAATGTTTATCGCGTTCTGCATGATTGGTGTCGACACTGTTGGTATTAATGGTCACGTTGACTTTATCGGCGGCAGGATTTTTTTCGTCAAAGCTGAATGTGCCGTCAAAATCATTAAAGGTGCCATACAGCCAGCTATACCCGAGATGCTGAATACGGAAATTGACGAAAGCATGTTGGCCCTCTTTATCAATTTTATAGCCAGCAGCAACGGCTGAGCCGGTGGTAAATAACAGAGAACCCAGTGCGATACCCAGCAGGTGTTTTTTCATTTTAAGCTCCAGAGTCAACTGACGAGCGGCCAAGCATGCGCTTTAGCGTATCGTCTTTATCGATGAAATGATGTTTAAGGGCGGCAAGCCCGTGCAGCACGGACAGGATAACCACGCTCCATGCCAGCCAGAGGTGAATCACCCCGGCAATATCGGCCTGTGATCCCGCATCGGCAAGCGTTGCCGGGACATCAAAAATGCCAAAAACGCTTATTGGCTTACCCTCTGCTGTCGAGATGAGATAGCCGCTGATCAGAAGAGCGAAGAGCAGCGCATAAAGCGTAATATGCGCGGCAACAGCGCTGATACGGGTAAATTTACTGTGGGTCTTTGGCGCGGCAGGCGGCGGTGAAATGTGTCGCCAGATCACGCGAATAACCAGCCCCATCATCAGCAGCACGCCGATACTCTTATGCAGCTCCGGGGCCTGGTGATACCAGCCATCGTAATAGCTGAGCGTCACCATCCAGAGGCCAAGTCCGAACATGGCATAGACCGCAATAGCAAATATCCAGTGCAAGCTTATGGATATTATTCCATAGCGCCGGGAGGTGTTACGCAATTGCATCAGGATTACCATTATCAAATAAACAGAGCAGTAAAAATGAACGGGAAGGAATGATATTGCAACTGAAATAAGTCGATATTGATTTTTATTTTATTTATTTCAGCGGTTTTGAAAATGATCCGCAAAGGTAATTCAATGTCTTCGTGCAAGACTTAACAAAGGGCTAATTGAGGAATTGTTCTAACTTAAGTAAATATAAAGTAATGTCAATAAATGTCAGGCAGGCTTTCAGTAAAATACAATGTAAATAAAATCAATGATGGCCAGCAGCGCCCACAATAAGATATAGAGCATCAAATGCTCACGAATATTATTGATGAGAAAACCCACAACTTTGCGCATAGCGCCCCGCAAACCGTAACAAAAAGACGGGCTCCGGAACGTCCGAAGCCCGTGGTGGATTATCCGTTAAAACGTGAAAGAGAGAAGGGCGTCAGATCAAACTGCGGTGTAATACCCTGGGCAAACTGCGCGGCAATTTCACCCAGCACCGACGCGAACTTAAAGCCGTGACCGCTCAGACCGGTGATGAGCAATGTGTTCTCATGCCCGGGCAGCGTATCGATAATAAAGTCTTCGTCCGGGGTGTTGTCGTAGGTGCATGCCGCGCCATAGAGTAAGCCACCGACGCCCGGCAGAATATTTCGCAGGAACGAGAAGGCTTCAGAGCCATCCTGTGGGTAGGCGCCAAACGGTTTACGTTCTTCAGGAGAGGAGATAATTTGTCCCCCATTGTGTTTCCCGATTTTGAGCGCGTCTTTATCCGAAGGGAAGCCGTAGAACTGATCGCCGTTGGGTAACTCGCCGGTGAACGCCGGGAATTTATTCTGCGTACTGTAACGGCCATCAGACTGGAACCAGGAGAAGACCTTGCGCACCGGCTGTACGGGCAGGTCTGGCAGCAGACGGGTTACCCAGGTACCTGCACTGATGAGCAATCGGGAGGCCGTGTACTCTCCGTCCAGGGTTGTCACCGTGACGCCGTCAGCGTCATGTTTAATGGCCTCGACCGGGCAATTGAAAAGCTGGGCGCAGCCTGCTTTCGCGGCCAGCGCTATCCAGGTTTTTATTGCTGTTTCGCAATGCAACACCCCAGAATGGGCTTCAAAGAGACCAACATAATCGTCCGGGACGGTGATTTCCGGCCAGCGTGACATGATCCCCGCCGCGTCGAGCTTCTCAACGTCCAGGTTGAATGTCTTCGCGCTGCGTTCGACGCTGGCGAGAAAATCAGAGCGGGCAGGACCAAGGTTAATGATACCCGTGCGTTCGAAAATGCGTTCCTCAGTCTGTTTAGCCAGTTCGTCCCAGAGCGCTTGCGCGCGAAGTACCAGCGGGACATAGCGCTCGCCTTCACCATAGGCGTGACGAATGAGGCGAGTATCGCCATGATGGCTTCCCTCTGAATGAGGGGGAAGATGGGCATCTATCATCAGAACCTTGAGGCCAGCCTGGGTGGCATAATATCCGGCGGCAGAACCAACGGAGCCGCTACCAATAATAATCAGATCATATTTCATGGGCATCTCTTAAACTAACGCTTTGTTAGCAGAGTAATTAACATCGGGGGCTTATACAAGGGAGAAATAAATAAGGCACCCCAAGGGTGCCTGTAGAGTGAAAAGTGGGCTAAACGCTAATGCCGTTTATACTCATTTTCCTGGTAGTCGCCAGATTCTATTTTTGCGATGCCTGCTTCCAAAATAGAAATAAACTGACGGGCGACGTCTGTCGTAAGCCACAGCGTCTGTCCAACTTCCGCTTCTTCACGGTTCAGCTGATTTGGGGTCTGGTAGTGCAAACGCAGCATCAGTGCATCGTAGCTGTCTACGGTACTGATATCCCAGCCAACGAGTGGATGGGTCTGGATGACTTCGCTATTCTTTTCCATTATAACCCCCATAATGCGTGTTAGAAGACAACGACTTCGAGGTTCAATGCATGTTTTTCTGAAGCAACTTCAGTATACAAGTAATAAGGGTTCCTAAGGGAAAAATAAACAGCTAGCAACACATTTTTCTGCTTTTTAGGATTGTTCGAACAATAAAACACCATGTTGTTCACGATTTTTAAAGAAGTTGCCGAATTAATTTGAACTTTCTGGATTTTCAGGCGAAAAAAAAGCCGGGGCGACCCGGCAAAAAAACACAATGAGGGAGCAGTGTTAATCTGTGATGAACCAGTCGTCGGCGCTTTCCCACGTTTCCTGCAGGATTTCGGTGATACGCGCTTTATCTTCTTTCGCGCCGCCAATGACGGAGAGGTTGTTTGCGGCCGCGTAACGCACCGTTACGGCACCATCGTTTTCGGGAAAGGTGTTGTTAATACGACGGGATAATTCGCCTGCAAGTGCATCAAGCGCGCCGGCAGGCAGAACAGTAGTTTTGGCTATGGTGACTTCAATACGCATAAATGCCCCCTGTGTAATATACTGTGTATTTATACAGGTATATTATCGGTTTGACAACAAGGGGCACTGATTTTTTAGCGTTTTACCGTCCAGCGAACGGTTTCACCTGCCAGGAATGGGATCAGCGTGTCATCGGTCAGTGGAATGGCTTCCTCAACCTGGCTCTCTTCACGTTCCAGCTCAATGAAGGTCTCATTGACCGGCAGCCCATAAAAACGGGGGCCATTGAGTGAGCAGAACGCCTCGAAATGCGGCAGGGCATTCATCTCTTCAAACACGGTTGCATAGCTGGCGAGAGCAGTTGGGGCATTAAAGCAGCCCGCACAGCCGCAGCTTGCTTCTTTGCGATGACGCGCATGAGGTGCGGAATCCGTGCCCAGAAACGCGCGGGAGAAGCCGCTGGCAACCAGTTCGCGCAGCGCCTGCTGGTGAATGTTACGCTTGAGGATCGGCAGGCAGTACAGATGCGGACGTACACCGCCAACCAGCATGTGGTTACGGTTAAACATCAAATGCTGTGGCGTGATGGTGGCGGCGATAAGCTCGTTACCGTCGCGGACATACTCCGCGGCATCTTTGGTGGTGATGTGCTCGAAGACCACTTTGAGCGCGGGAAGGCGCTGACGCAGGGGCTCCATCACGGTGTCGATAAAACGGGCTTCACGGTCGAAGATGTCGATCTCGGCATGCGTGACTTCACCGTGAACCAGCAGCGGCATACCCAGTTTCTGCATGCGCTCCAGTACCGGCATGATGGCATCAATGCTGGTAACGCCGTGGCTGGAGTTGGTGGTGGCATTGGCCGGGTAAAGTTTCGCAGCGGTGAATACGCCTTCGTTAAACCCGCGCTCCACTTCGTTTGGATCCAGGGAATCGGTCAGGTAGCAGGTCATCAGCGGGGTGAAATCATGGCCCGCCGGGACGGCATCCAGAATGCGCTGGCGATACGCCATTGCGGCATCGACGGTGGTGACTGGTGGCACCAGGTTAGGCATGACAATCGCGCGGCCATAAATTTCGCTGGTATAAGGCACGACGGTTTTGAGCATATCGCCATCGCGCAGATGGATATGCCAGTCGTCAGGGCGGCGGATTTTAAGAACCTGGGGTTGTGCAGTCATGGAAGCTCCGGCTTGTCAGGAATCAGTCATTCGGATGGCTGTTTTTGCCGGACACAAATCATAAGCGGAAACGTTTTCGTTTGCACACTTTTCCGTAAAAAAAAGGGCGCCTCGGCGCCCTACGGGTTAATCAGTGAAGGGAATAATGATTTCTCCCGGTTTCACCTCTATCCCTTTAGCATACTTTTTCGCAAGCGCTTCACCCTTACTCTTGTCTTCACTTAAGACATAGGCTGGCTGCTGATTAAAATAGTTACGCAGCGACTGATTCAGATAAGGCATCAGGGTTTGCAACACAGATTTCATCTTGTCCGGCGTGACTTCCGCATCGACGACTTCCATCTCCTGCAGGTAAATAGCCCCTTTCTCTTTGTTAAAGACCGGCAGCGCTTTCAGCTTCAGCTTGATATTGGCTTTCTGGTTGCCGAAGAGGGAGGTCATATCGAGGTTTGCATCCCCGTTCAGCGTCACTTTGTTTGGCTCTTCACGTCCTATCTGGCTGGTCAGGTTGCTGAGGACGATATGCGCATCGGCAAGCCCGGGCACGCCGATGTCTTTTGAAAAGTTGTTATGTTTTTCCAGCGCCTGATTAATTTCCTGTTCACTGACGGTGTATTGCGTAAGCTGGTTACAGCCCACCAGCAGACCGCTGACAATGAATGCAGCGGCAATGACAATTTTCTTCATAGTGTTCCTCAACGAAAAATCGGCGCTTCTGTCCTGTTACGTCAGTATGTCAGTGTGAAATGGCAGAAACCAGCAGAAAAAACTGAGAAGTGAGGCGGGAGCGACCTCCCGCCAGAGGGAAGGGCTACGCGCCCGGTTCGAGCATACCGCTTGCGCTGCGCTTCTGGCTGAACTGCCACCAGAGGGCCAGCAGCGTCATAAAGCCCACCGCGCCGAGCATCATCCACGGCAGTTCCGGTTGATTCAGCGCTTTGCCTGCATCAAACAGCCAGCCGCCGCCGGCGTAACCCAAAGCCCCACCAAAGGCCAGGCCGAGTCGGCTGAACCCCATATAGCTGCCGCGGGCACGTGCATCTGCAAGCGAGGCGCTCAGCGTCTCACGAGCCGGCTCGGCGATGATAGAGCCGATATAGAAGGTGCAAATCAGCGTAAACAGCTGCTGGAGAGAATTCACCAGACCGATGGGCATCATGCTCAGCGTCATTAAAAACAGCCCGGCCATCAGACGATGCTCCAGGCGAAAACGCCGTTCGCTCCAGCGGGCAATCGGATAGAGCAGCGTCAGCGAAAGCGCGGCTTCGATGGCGTACATCCATTTCACGGCGGCCGGGGTTCCCGCAATATCATTCACCATGATAGGCAGCATCAGCATCACCTGCACGGCAAGCATGTAGTAACCCGTCAGGGTCAATACGTAGGTGACAAAACGTTTGTCGTGCAGGACGCGGCCCAGCCCTTCGCGTACCGGCGCTTTCACCGTCGACAATTTCCATGCGGGCAGATACAGGCCATTAAAGAGGGCGCACAGAATAAAGAGCACTGCGCCAGCCGCGCAGACCAGACGGAAATCGTACTGCAGCAACCAGCTCCCCAGAAGCGCGCCAATTACCGCGCCCGCGCTGTCCTGCATCATCAAAATCGAGAAGAAACGTCCGCGGTGCT
This sequence comes from Enterobacter sp. MEB024, assembly GCF_030209635.1. Taxonomy (NCBI): domain Bacteria; kingdom Pseudomonadati; phylum Pseudomonadota; class Gammaproteobacteria; order Enterobacterales; family Enterobacteriaceae; genus Enterobacter; species Enterobacter sp. MEB024. Next base: position 28,549 of record NZ_JARVRQ010000012.1, read on the forward strand.
GCGGGCGAATTAACTTCACCACCAGCGCGGTGCGCGGCGGGTCAAACAGGGTTCCGCCGATCCCGGAGAGAAAGCAGGAGAACCACAGAAGCCAGGGCTCATGGGCAACCGCCATCGTGGCAAAGCCTGCCGCACGAAGCAGCATACCGGTCACAATCATCGGTTTCGCGCCGAAGCGGTCAGCAATGGCGCCGCCAAACACCCCAAGGCCTTGCTGGACAAACTGGCGTAACCCCAACGCGATGCCAACCATCAGCGCCGCCCAGCCCATCTGATCGACAAAGCGGATCGAGATAAGAGGAAACACGACAAAAAAGCCGAGCACGACCAGCATGTTATCGACTAGCAGGAAATATTTACCCAGGCTCCTCGCCTGTGATACGCGGGACATTTTCCCTCCAGGGAAAACAGGATGGTGAGCACGCTAACATTCTGCGGGGTTAATGCGCGTTTTCCCACCCCTGAGCGTGACAATATTTTTTTATCAAAAGAGCGCTTTGATAGAGAGTTCTCATCGAAAAATGTGAAAAGAGGTCAAAATGGTATGTCACTGTTTTCACAGACGGCGCAGGCACAGGTATAGTAAAGCTAATGGGTCAGCAGAAGTGACGGGAAGGAGTGGTATCGATGTTTGGCTATCGCAGTAATGTGCCAAAAGTGCGTCTGACAACGGACAGGCTGGTCGTTCGTCTGGTGCATGAGCGTGATGCCTGGCGTCTGGCGGATTATTACGCCGAGAATCGCCAGTTTTTAAAACCCTGGGAACCCGTTCGGGATGAGAGCCATTGTTACCCATCCGGCTGGCAGGCGCGCCTCAGTATGATTGCGGAATTTCATAAGCAGGGAAGTGCGTTTTATTTTGCGCTGCTGGATCCCGAAGAAAAAGAGATCATCGGCATCGCCAACTTTTCAAACGTCGTGCGCGGATCGTTTCACGCCTGCTACCTCGGCTACTCCATCGGTCAGAAATGGCAGGGGCAGGGGCTGATGTATGAAGCATTAACGGTGGCGATCCGTTATATGCAACGCACGCAACATATCCATCGTATTATGGCGAACTATATGCCGCATAATCAGCGCAGCGGTAATTTGCTGGCGCGTTTAGGGTTTGAGAAAGAGGGTTACGCCAAAGACTATCTGCTGATAGATGGAGAATGGCGCGACCATGTCCTCACGGCATTAACCACCCGGGACTGGACAGCGGGTCGCTAAGGAGAAGAGATGAAATATCAGTTAAGCGGTGCAGAAGCGCGCGTCGTCGGATGCCTGCTGGAAAAACAGGTCACGACGCCGGAGCAATATCCGCTCTCTGTCAACGCCGTCATGATGGCCTGCAACCAAAAGACCAACCGCGAGCCGGTAATGAACCTCAGCGAGCATGACGTTCAGGATGTGCTGGATGAACTGGTGAAACGCCATTATCTGCGCACCGTCAGCGGCTTCGGAAACCGCGTCACCAAGTACGAACAACGTTTTTGTAATTCCGAATTCGGCGACCTGAAGTTGAGCGCCGCGGAAGTGGCGGTGATCGCGACCCTTTTACTGCGCGGCGCACAGACTCCCGGCGAGCTGCGCACACGGGCTTCCCGTATGCATGAGTTTGCGGATATGCAGGAAGTGGAACAAACCCTGGAAGGGCTTGCAACCCGCGAGGATGGCCCTTACGTGGTGCGTCTGGCACGCGAACCGGGCAAGCGTGAGAGCCGCTATATGCATCTCTTCAGTGGCGAGGTGGATACCGCGACGCTGGCAACGGAACAAGAGTCCACTGTTGTCAGCGGCAGCCTGACGGCGCGCGTGGACGCGCTGGAAGAGGAGGTCGCTAGGCTGAAACAGCGCCTGGACGCACTGCTGGCACATTTGGGAGATTAACAGTGAAAAAATTACGTGTAGGCGTGGTGGGGCTTGGCGGTATTGCACAAAAAGCCTGGTTACCGGTATTAGGCGCGGCAACGGACTGGACGCTTCAGGGCGCGTGGTCACCTACCCGCGAGAAGGCTGAACGCATCTGCGCAACCTGGCGGATACCTTATGCCGCTTCGCTGTCGGATCTTGCCCGCGAGTGCGACGCGGTATTTGTGCATACCTCAACGGCAACGCACTATCAGGTGGTCAGCGAACTGCTGAATGCCGGTGTTCACGTCTGTGTGGATAAGCCCCTGGCGGAGAACGTTCAGGATGCCGAGCGACTGATAGAGCTGGCGGCACGCAAGAACCTGACGCTGATGGTGGGCTTTAACCGCCGCTTCGCTCCGCTTTATCAGCAGCTGAAGGCTCAGCCGGGCGCGCTGGCCTCCCTGAGGATGGATAAACACCGTACCGACAGCGTCGGGCCAAACGATCTGCGCTTTACGCTTCTCGATGATTATCTGCACGTGGTGGATACGGCGCTCTGGCTGACAAACGGCCAGGCTCAGTTGAAAAGCGGGACCCTGATGACCAACGATCTGGGCGAGATGGTCTACGCCGAGCACCACTTTGCGCTGGAACATCTGCAGGTGACCACCAGCATGCATCGTCGTGCGGGCAGTCAGCGGGAGTTTGTCCAGGCCGTCACTGACGGTGCGCTGTATGACATCACCGACATGCGGGAGTGGCGTGAAGAGAAGGGCAACGGTGTGGTCACGCTTCCGGCGCCAGGCTGGCAGAGCACTCTGGAGCAACGCGGCTTCGCGGGATGCGCCCGTCACTTCATTAGCTGCGTGCAAAATCAGACGGTTCCGGAAACCGCCGGTGAACAGGCCATCATGGCGCAACGCATCGTGGAACGGCTCTGGCGAGAGGCCATGAGTGAATAACCCTCTGTAACATCTGCCGATAGTAATTCCCTTAAATCCGGGTAGACTAAGCGCCGATTGTTGGTTTCGCCGGGAGGCTTTTCGCCTACCCGGCCTGCAAATCCGAAGGCCTGCGCAAGCGCAACGCCGTCGGGCATTCATTACGCCTGCTCTGCAGGCGTTTTGCCGTATGGTTGTGGAAATTCACATTAATGAACTTATTAAAATCGCTGGCAGCCGTCAGCTCGATGACCATGTTTTCTCGCGTACTGGGTTTTGCGCGCGATGCCATTGTGGCAAGGGTTTTTGGTGCTGGGATGGCAACGGACGCCTTTTTCGTCGCGTTCAAACTGCCGAATTTATTGCGCCGTATTTTTGCTGAGGGGGCTTTCTCGCAGGCCTTCGTTCCAATTCTGGCGGAATATAAAAGCAAGCAGGGCGAAGATGCTACGCGGGTGTTTGTCGCCTACGTCTCCGGGCTGCTGACGCTGGCGTTGGCTATTGTGACAGTCCTGGGGATGTTGGCTGCGCCCTGGGTGATTATGGTGACCGCGCCGGGGTTTGCCGACACCGCTGATAAATTTGCGCTCACCACCCAGCTGCTGCGCATTACCTTTCCTTATATCCTGTTGATCTCGCTGGCCTCGCTGGTGGGGGCAATCCTCAATACCTGGAACCGCTTCTCCGTTCCGGCGTTTGCGCCGACGTTTTTGAATGTCAGCATGATCGGCTTTGCCCTGTTTGCCGCACCGCATTTCAACCCGCCGGTACTGGCGCTGGCCTGGGCGGTGACCGTGGGCGGCGTCCTGCAGCTGGCATATCAGCTGCCGCATCTGAAGAAAATTGGCATGCTGGTTCTGCCGCGCATTAATTTCCGTGATGCCGGCGCAATGCGCGTCATGAAGCAGATGGGACCTGCAATCCTCGGGGTTTCTGTCAGCCAGATCTCACTTATCATCAATACCATCTTTGCCTCTTTCCTGGTGTCCGGTTCGGTCTCCTGGATGTACTACGCTGACCGTCTGATGGAGTTTCCTTCTGGCGTACTGGGCGTCGCGCTGGGGACGATTCTGCTGCCGTCGCTCTCTAAAAGCTTTGCCAGCGGCAACCATGATGAGTATTGCCGCCTGATGGACTGGGGCTTACGCCTCTGTTTCCTGCTGGCACTGCCAAGCGCGGTGGCGCTGGGGATCCTCGCGAAACCGCTGACCGTCTCGCTGTTCCAGTACGGTAAATTTTCAGCCCATGATGCGTCCATGACTCAGCAGGCGCTGGTGGCGTACTCGGTGGGATTGATGGGGCTGATTGTTGTTAAAGTGCTGGCACCAGGGTTCTACTCCCGTCAGAACATTAAAACGCCGGTGAAGATTGCCCTGGTGACGCTGGTGATGACCCAGTTGATGAACCTGGCGTTTATTGGCCCGCTGAAGCACGCGGGGCTGGCTCTGTCTATTGGTCTGGCGGCCTGTCTGAATGCCGGGCTGTTGTACTGGCAGCTGCGTAAGCAGGATATCTTCACGCCGCAGCCGGGCTGGGCGAGTTTCCTTGTGCGACTGGTTATCGCGGTGCTGGTGATGGCAGCGGCGTTGCTCGGCATGATGCACGTGATGCCGGAGTGGTCGCTCGGCACCATGCCTTATCGTCTGCTGCGACTGATGGCCGTGGTGGGTGTTGGGGTTGTGGCTTACTTTGCCACCCTCGCCGTGTTGGGCTTCAAAGTGAAAGAGTTTGCCCGCCGTACGGCATAAACGCCAAAAGGGGAGTTCACCTTATGGTGCTCCCCACTGCTTGATTTGTCGCTTATGCTTCAAATCGAAATCTTTTTCCCGCCCGTAATACGTGCCGTCGCTGTCTGCCCATCCGCACCGTACAGCCCGGTTTCTTTATGCGGTTTTAACACCTCAAGCGCTTGCTGATTACGCTCTATCTGACCTTCAAGCAGCCAGCCGTTATGCTGGTTGAGATCGCGAAGATGCTGGGTTTTTTCTGTAATAGTCTGCCAGCGCTCAACGATATCGTCGTTAGCACTGCGCTTAGGATCCTGCTCAGCGCGACGTTGCTGCTCAAGGTAATCCAGCGTCGCCAGGAGCGAGCTTTTGTCTTCAGTAATACGCTGCAACGCGCTGCCGTTGATGTGACCGGAAGAGAGGTGCTGTTGCTCAGCGTCCATTACCGTTTTCAGGTCGTTCAGGACAACCGTCATTTGATCCAGTATTTCTGACAGTCGACTCATACGGTTAGTTACTCTGTAAGAAACTCTGCGCTTCCTGAATCAGGGCGTCAGCAATTTTGCTGGTGTCCATTTTCAGCTCGCCGTTACGAATAGCCGTTTTCAGTGCTTCAACACGTTCCATGTTGATATCGTTGCCGCCTGGCTGCATCAGTTTTGCCTGGGCATCGCTCAGGGTTACGCTGGTGCTGTTAGACGTTGACGGTTTTTCCAGACGCGTTTTCTGCGGCGTAGCGTCATTCGTTTCGCGAGGTTGTACAGCGCTTACCGGCTTCAGGGCTGATGTACGATCAATGCTCATAGTGTTGTCCTCATCGAGGGTTCGCGGCGTGGGCGCCTGACATCATCAATAGTTGAATATTTATCGGCAGCTGCAGCGAAATCTTTAAAAAGATTATAGGTTAATCAGAATATTCCCATCAGAATCGACGGTTCCGCTAACCACCTGCCCTGAAGACATTCTGACGCGGGCATTTTGTGCCACCGCGGCATTGTTTAACGCTTTCCCTTCACTGTTGATACTGAAGCCATCTCCATTGGCCACCACCATCACCTGTTGACCCGCCTTGACGCGCCACGCCTGGCGCAGCATCGACAGCTGTATCGGTTGGCCCGGTGCGACATCACGCAGGCTGATGGCGTCCTGCGCCTGGTTAATTTCAAGCATTGTCCGTGGCGGCAGCTGATCCAGACGGCCACGTTTCAACGTCACGCTGTTGGCCTGCAGTGCGGTACCCCGGGCAATGGGGACAGCGGCGACAACATAATTGCCTGTCGCCTGGACTGCAACCTGTAAATACCGTTTTTCGTTGGCGCAGCGTGCCAGCACGTTCACGTTCCCCCACAGTCTGGTGGTGCCGGTCACGGTAAATGACGGCTGCTCACAGGAGGGATACAGATTTGGTGGCGTGCGTACCGTGACGACAACTTCATCGCTAAAGCCCGCCAGCTTCTGGGCAAAAAAGGTGTTTAGCTGATCCTGTAAACCATCCGCCTGCACCAGGGGGCTAAAAAGCAAGAAAGTTGCCATCAGGCCACGTTTTAACGTTTGCATCGCAAGTTCCACCGTTTCCAGAATTGAGTGAATTCTACCTGCAGTGGTTTTTCATCAACGCAATAAATAGCGACGCATTTTGCGCTTATTCCGTCGATAAGGCGGATGGGTTGAGATTTAAGCTGTGAACTGAAATTTTGCCATCAGCGGAGGAGACATGCTCGATAAACTCGACGCCGCGTTACGTTTTCAGCAGGAAGCGCTCAATTTACGTGCCCAGCGGCAGGAAATTTTAGCCGCCAATATCGCTAACGCCGATACGCCAGGGTATCAGGCGCGCGATATTGATTTTTCCAGTGAGCTTAAAAAAGTGATGGAGCGTGGACGCGCAGAAGGGAGCGGTGTCGCGCTCGCGCTGACCTCCTCACGTCATATTCCCGCTCAGACGATGACCGCACCAACGACCGATTTGCTTTATCGCATTCCCGACCAGCCTTCACTCGACGGTAATACCGTGGACATGGACCGGGAGCGTACACAGTTTGCCGATAACAGCCTGAAATACCAGACAGGCCTGACCGTTCTCGGCGGACAAATCAAAGGCATGATGAACGTCCTGCAGGGGGGCAACTGATAAATGGCCTTGCTGAATATTTTTGATATCGCCGGCTCGGCGCTTACCGCGCAGTCCAAACGTCTGAACGTAGCCGCCAGTAACCTGGCGAACGCCGACAGCGTGACCGGACCAGACGGTCAGCCTTATCGTGCGAAACAGGTCGTCTTTCAGGTCGATGCGGCACCAGGCGCGGCCACCGGCGGTGTGAAAGTCTCTGATGTGGTTGAGAGCCAGGCACCGGACAAGCTGGTGTATGAGCCTGGCAACCCGCTGGCGGATGCGAACGGTTACGTAAAAATGCCTAACGTGGATGTGGTGGGTGAGATGGTGAACTCCATGTCGGCGTCACGCAGTTACCAGGCAAACGTCGAAGTGCTTAATACCGTGAAGAGCATGATGCTCAAAACACTCACTCTCGGCCAGTAAAGGAGACATGCATGTCCATCGCCGTAAATGTGAATGATCCCACGAACTCAGGTGTTAATGGCGCCAAAAGTTCGACGGGTTCCAACGCCCTGACGGGCAGTAACGCGTCCGATCTGCAGAGCAGCTTTCTGACGCTGCTGGTAGCGCAGCTGAAGAACCAGGATCCCACCAATCCGATGCAGAACAACGAGCTGACCACGCAACTGGCGCAGATCAGTACCGTCAGCGGCATTGAAAAACTCAACACCACCCTTGGCTCCGTTTCCGGTCAGATTGACAACAGCCAGTCTCTGCAGGCTGCGAATCTGATTGGTCATGGGGTGATGATCCCGGGGACCACGATCCTTGCCGGCACCAGCACTACCGAGGGGACGTCAACCACGACCACCACGCCGTTTGGCGTTGAGCTGCAGCAGCCGGCTGACAAAGTGACTGCGACGATCAGCGATGCGAGCGGGGCAGTGGTACGCACCATTGACATTGGTGAGCTGAAGGCAGGCGTACACACCTTTACCTGGGACGGCAGCCTGACCGACGGCACGAAAGCACCAAACGGTTCTTACAAAGTGGCGATCAGCGCCAGCAACGGAACCACCCAACTGGTGGCACAGCCGCTGCAGTTCGCGCTGGTTCAGGGCGTGATTAAAGGCGCTGGCGGTAACAAACTGGATTTGGGTACCTCAGGTACCACCACGCTCGACGAAGTTCGGCAGATTATCTAAGCCTTAACACTTATCAGGAGTAAGTCATGGCCTTTTCTCAAGCGGTCAGCGGCCTGAATGCTGCGGCCACCAACCTGGATGTCATTGGCAACAACATCGCCAACTCCGCGACCTATGGTTTTAAATCCGGTTCTGCCTCATTTGCAGATATGTTTGCCGGTTCCAAAGTGGGTCTGGGCGTGAAAGTTGCGGGCATCACTCAGGACTTTACCGACGGTACGACGACCAACACCGGTCGTGGTCTGGACGTCGCCATCAGCCAGAACGGTTTCTTCCGTATGGTCGATTCCAACGGCTCTGTGTTCTACAGCCGTAACGGTCAGTTCAAACTGGACGAAAACCGTAACCTGGTGAACATGCAGGGTCTGCAATTAACCGGTTATCCTGTTGCGGGTACCCCGCCAACGGTTCAGACCGGCGCTAACCCGCAGGCGATCAATATCCCAACGACCTTGATGGCGGCGAAATCCACCACCACCGCGTCCCAGCAGATCAACCTGAACTCTACTGACACCGCGCCAACCACGGCCTTTGATCCGATCAACCCTGACAGCTACAACAAAAAAGGGACGGTGACGGTCTTTGACAGCCAGGGTAATGCGCACAACATGAACCTGTTTTACGTTAAAGACGCGACTCCGGCAAACTCCTGGAAAGTCTATGCCCAGGACGGCAGCGTTGCAGGAAGCACGCCATCCCTGGCGACCACGCTGACCTTCAACACCAGCGGCGTACTGACCGGCGGCGGCAGCATCAATATCACCACCGGCACCGTTCCAGGTGCAACGCCAGCCACGTTTGCGATGAGCTTCGCCAATTCCATGCAGCAGAACACCGGCGCCAATAACATCGTGGCAACCAACCAGAACGGTTACAAACCGGGTGACCTGGTGAGCTACCAGATCAACGACGACGGCACCGTGGTGGGTAATTACTCCAACGAACAGACCCAGGCCCTGGGCCAGATCGTGCTGGCTAACTTCGCCAACAACGAAGGTCTGAAGTCTGAAGGCGATAACGTCTGGTCTGCCACCCAGTCTTCCGGCGTGGCGCTGCTGGGTACCGCGGGCTCCGGTAACTTCGGTACGCTGACCAACGGTGCGCTGGAAGCGTCTAACGTGGATCTGAGTAAAGAACTGGTGAACATGATCGTCGCGCAACGTAACTATCAGTCGAACGCGCAGACCATCAAAACCCAGGATCAGATCCTCAACACGCTGGTTAACCTGCGTTAAGCGGCTGACAGGAAAGCGCAATGGATCACGCAATATATACCGCGATGGGCGCGGCAAGCCAGACGCTCAATCAGCAGGCTGTTACTGCCAGCAACCTGGCAAACGCCTCTACACCGGGCTTTCGTGCGCAGCTTAATGCGCTGCGTGCGGTCCCGGTGGAAGGGCTCTCCCTGCCGACGCGTACGCTGGTCACGGCCTCCACGCCGGGTGCGGATATGACGCCAGGGCAGATGGATTACACCTCACGCCCGCTGGACGTTGCCCTGCAACAGGACGGCTGGCTGGCGGTGCAGACCGCTGACGGCGGTGAAGGATATACCCGTAACGGTAACATCCAGGTGAGTGCCACGGGCCAGCTGACGATTCAGGGTCATCCGGTAATGGGTGAAGCGGGTCCGCTGACGGTGCCGGAAGGGTCTGAGCTGACTATCGCGGCCGACGGGACCATTTCGGCATTGAACCCGGGCGATCCGGCCAATACCGTTGCGCCCGTCGGGCGTCTGAAGCTGGTGAAGGCGGAAGGCAAAGAGGTGCAGCGTGGTGATGACGGGATGTTCCGTCTGACCCAGGCGACCCAGGCCACTCGGGGTGCCACGTTACAGGCCGATCCGAGCATCCGCGTGATGTCCGGCGTTCTGGAAGGCAGTAACGTCAAGCCGGTCGAAGCGATGACCGACATGATCGCCAGTGCCCGTCGTTTTGAAATGCAGATGAAGATTATCAGCAGCGTTGATGAAAACGCGGGCAAGGCTAACCAACTTCTGGCTATGAGTTAACAGGACTCCTTATGATCAGTTCTTTATGGATCGCGAAAACTGGCCTGGACGCGCAGCAAACCAACATGGATGTGATTGCCAACAACCTGGCAAACGTCAGCACCAATGGTTTCAAGCGTCAGCGTGCTGTTTTCGAAGATTTGCTTTATCAAACCATCCGCCAGCCGGGAGCGCAGTCTTCTGAACAAACGACGCTGCCATCCGGCCTGCAGATTGGTACCGGTGTTCGTCCGGTAGCCACCGAGCGTCTGCATAGCCAGGGCAACCTGTCTCAGACCAACAACAGCAAAGACGTGGCAATCAAAGGCCAGGGGTTCTTCCAGGTGCAGTTGCCTGACGGTACTTCTGCCTATACCCGCGACGGATCGTTCCAGGTCGATCAGAATGGCCAACTGGTGACGGCGGGTGGTTTCCAGGTTCAGCCTGCGATTACCATCCCGGCGAATGCCCTGAGTATTACTATCGGGCGTGACGGCGTGGTGAGTGTGACGCAGCAGGGGCAGGCCGCACCTGTTCAGGTTGGACAGCTAAACCTGACCACCTTCATGAACGACACCGGTCTGGAAAGCATTGGTGAGAACCTCTACACCGAAACGCAATCCTCCGGTACGCCAAATGAAAGCACCCCGGGCCTCAACGGTGCGGGTCTGTTGTATCAGGGTTATGTGGAAACCTCGAACGTGAACGTTGCGGAAGAGCTGGTGAATATGATCCAGGTCCAGCGCGCGTATGAAATTAACAGTAAAGCAGTGTCGACGACCGACCAGATGCTGCAGAAACTGACGCAACTCTAAGGTGTAGCCCGGTGCGGTCAACGCCGCGCCGGCTCCCTGTTTTCGAAGATGAAGGCAATGCAAAAAAACGCGGCGTTTCGTTATCCGATACTGACTGTTCTGGCTGTCACCCTCAGCGGGTGTGCCTTGATCCCGTCTAAACCTTTAGTGCAGGGTGCGACTACCGCCCAACCCGTTCCTGGCCCGGCGCCAGTGGTGAACGGCTCCATTTTCCAGACCGCGCAGCCAATCAATTATGGCTATCAACCGCTGTTTGAAGATCGCCGCCCGCGTAATGTCGGCGATACGTTGACCATTGTGCTGCAGGAAAACGTCAGCGCGAGCAAGAGCTCGTCGGCGAATGCCAGCCGCGATGGCAAAACCAATTTCGGTTTCGATACCGTTCCACGCTATCTGCAGGGCCTGTTCGGCAATGCGCGTGCTGATGTCGAGGCCTCTGGCGGCAATACCTTTAACGGTAAAGGTGGCGCGAATGCCAGCAATACCTTTAGCGGCACGCTGACGGTGACGGTTGACCAGGTGCTGGTTAACGGCAATTTACACGTTGTGGGTGAAAAACAGATCGCCATCAATCAGGGCACTGAGTTCATTCGTTTCTCGGGCGTGGTTAATCCTCGCACCATCAGCGGCACCAACACCGTTCCGTCCACCCAGGTGGCGGATGCGCGCATCGAGTACGTCGGTAACGGCTACATCAATGAAGCGCAAAATATGGGTTGGCTGCAGCGTTTCTTCCTTAACTTATCGCCGATGTAAGCGAGGTGACCCATGTTTAAATCGATCTTCGCCGTGGCGCTGGCGCTGGTGGCAACGTTTGCCCAGGCTGACCGTATTCGCGATCTCACCAGCGTTCAGGGCGTACGCGAAAACTCGCTGATTGGCTATGGCCTGGTGGTGGGTCTGGACGGAACGGGCGACCAGACCACCCAGACGCCATTCACGACTCAAAGTTTGAACAACATGCTTTCCCAGCTCGGTATTACCGTCCCGGCGGGAACCAACATGCAGCTGAAAAACGTGGCCGCGGTCATGGTCACCGCCTCCTACCCGGCGTTCGCGCGCCAGGGGCAGACAATTGATGTCGTGGTCTCGTCAATGGGTAACGCCAAAAGCCTGCGTGGCGGCACGCTGCTGATGACTCCGCTGAAAGGGGTCGACAGCCAGGTTTATGCGCTGGCGCAGGGGAACATTCTGGTCGGCGGTGCCGGCGCGTCTGCGGGCGGCAGCAGTGTGCAGGTGAACCAGCTGAACGGCGGGCGTATCACCAATGGTGCGATCATTGAGCGTGAACTGCCGACCCAGTTTGGCGCAGGCAACACCATTAACCTGCAACTGAATAATGAAGACTTCACGATGGCGCAGCAGATTGCCGACACCATCAACCGTAGCCGCGGCTACGGCAGCGCCACGGCACTGGATGCCCGTACCGTGCAGATCCGCACCTCTACCGGCAGCAGCAACCAGGTCCGTATGCTGGCTGATATCCAGAATATGGAAGTGAATGTTCCGGTTCAGGATGCCAAAGTGATTATCAACTCGCGCACCGGTTCGGTCGTAATGAACCGCGAAGTGTCGCTCGACAGCTGTGCCGTGGCGCAGGGTAACCTCTCCGTGACGGTTAACCGTTCCGCCAACGTCAGTCAGCCTGATACCCCGTTCGGGGGTGGCCAGACCGTGGTGACGCCACAAACGCAGATTGATTTGCGCCAGAGCGGTGGGTCGCTGCAGAGCGTACGCTCCAGCGCGAACCTCAATAGCGTGGTTCGGGCCCTGAATGCCCTGGGGGCGACGCCGATGGATCTGATGTCGATTCTGCAATCCATGCAAAGCGCGGGCTGTCTGCGCGCCAAACTGGAAATCATCTGATGCTGACCGATAGCAAGCTGTTGACCGGTGCTGCCTGGGATGCCCAGTCGCTCAACGAACTGAAAACCAAAGCAGGTAAGGACCCGGCGGCGAATATCCGCCCGGTCGCCCGCCAGGTGGAAGGGATGTTTGTACAGATGATGCTGAAAAGCATGCGTGAAACCCTGCCGAAAGACGGGATGTTCAGCAGTGATTCAACCCGTCTTTACACCAGCATGTATGACCAGCAGATTGCGCAGCAGATGACCGCCGGGAAAGGCCTCGGTCTGGCTGATATGATTGTCAAACAGACCGAAGCCGCGCAGGGCATCCAGCCGGATGATAAGCCACAGCAGGTGCCGATGAAGTTCGACCTGCAAACGGTGACCAGTTATCAGAATCAGGCCCTGACGCAGATGGTGCGCAAAGCCATACCGAAGGCCACGAGCACCAGCGATGAGCCACTTTCTGGCGACAGCAAAGACTTCCTGGCGCAGCTCTCGCTGCCGGCACGTCTTGCCAGTGAACAGAGCGGCGTGCCTCACCACCTGATCCTCGCGCAGGCGGCGCTGGAGTCCGGCTGGGGTCAGCGGCAGATCCGTAAAGAAAACGGCGATCCGAGCTTTAACATCTTCGGCGTGAAGGCCACGTCGAGCTGGAAGGGGCCGACCACCGAGATCACCACCACTGAATATGAAAACGGTGCGGCGGTGAAGGTTAAAGCCAAATTCCGCGTCTATAGCTCCTATCTGGAAGCCTTATCCGACTATGTGGGCCTGTTGAGCCGAAATCCGCGTTACACCGCCGTTACACAGGCGGCAACCGCGGAGCAGGGCGCTCAGGCACTGCAGAATGCGGGCTACGCCACCGATCCGAACTATGCGCGTAAGCTCACCAGTATGATTCAGCAGCTGAAATCGATGGGCGAGAAGGTCAGCAAAGCCTATAGCACAGATATCGAAAATCTGTTCTGAAAGTTCTCAAGTCCCGGTGGAGGCTGCCGATAACCTTCATCAGGACTCGTGTCTGAACGTATAAAAGGAACCCCCATGTCCAGTTTGATTAACAGTGCCATGAGTGGCCTCAGTGCTGCGCAGTCGGCACTCAATACCGTCAGTAATAATATTTCAAGCTATAACGTGGCAGGTTATACCCGCCAGACGACAGTGCTGGGCGCGTCAAACAGCACGCTGACCGGCGGTGGCTGGGTAGGTAACGGGGTTTATGTCTCCGGTGTCCAGCGTGAGTATGATGCATTCATTACCAACCAGCTGCGCGCCGCGCAGACCCAGAGCAGCGGCCTGACTACGCGCTATCAGCAGATGTCAAAGATCGATGATGTGCTCTCGGATACCACCAACTCGCTCTCTACCACGCTGCAGGACTTCTTCAAAAGTCTGCAGACGCTGGTGAGCAACGCGGAAGATCCGGCTGCGCGCCAGACGGTGCTGGGCAAAGCGGATGGCCTGGTCAATCAGTTTAAAACCAACGATCAGTATCTTCGCGATCAGGATTCTCAGGTGAATACCGCGATTGCTGCCAGCGTCGATCAAATTAATAACTACGCCAAACAGATTGCGAACCTGAACGATCAGATTTCCCGTCTGACCGGCGTGGGTGCTGGCTCATCACCAAATGACCTGCTCGATCAACGCGATCAGCTGGTGAGCGAACTGAATAAAATTGTCGGTGTTGAAGTTTCTGTGCAGGATGGCGGCACGTATAACGTCTCATTTGGCACCGGTTACAGCCTGGTACAGGGGAGCAAAGCGAACCAGCTGGCTGCGGTGAATTCCAGCGCAGACCCAACCCGTACAACGCTGGCCTATACCGATGACGTTTCCGGGAATATCGAAATTCCTGAGAAGCTGATTACCACCGGCACCCTTGGCGGTTTACTCACCTTCCGCTCTGAAGATCTGGATAAAGCGCGTAATAGCCTTAACCAGATGGCGCTGGCCTTTGCTGACGCGATGAACAAGCAGCATGAAGCGGGTTTTGATGCTAACGGCGATGCTGGCGGCAAGCTCTTTGACTTTGGCTCGCCTGCGGTTGTGTCCAACAGCAAGAATTCAGGTACCGCCGCGCTGACAGCCTCCGTGGCTGACAGTACTAAAGTCCAGGCAACCGATTATAAGCTGCAGTTCAACGGAACCGACTGGACCATTACGCGTACGTCGGATAAGACCAGTTTCACGATGAGTCCGGATGCGAGCGGCAATCTGTCTTTCGACGGCCTGAATGTCAACGTGAGCGGTACCGCGAATAACAAAGACAGTTTTGTTGTGAAGCCCGTTTCTGATGTCATCGTAAACATGGAACTCAAGTTTAATGATGAGTCCAAACTGGCGATGGCATCGACAAGCGCCGGTGGCGAAAGTGACAACCGCAACGGTCAAAAATTGCTGGATCTGCAAAATAGCAAGCTTGTCGGCGGGAATAAGTCTTTCAATGATGCTTATGCTTCCCTCGTCAGTACCGTTGGTAGCTCAACAGCGGCACTGAAAACCAGCAGCGAAACGAAAGCGAATGTGGCGACGCAGTTAACCAAACAGCAGCAGTCGATCTCAGGGGTAAACCTTGACGAAGAGTATGGCAATTTGCAGCGCTATCAGCAGTATTACCTCGCTAATGCGCAGGTTCTACAAACTGCCAGCTCGCTCTTTGATGCAATCATTAATATTCGCTAAGGCTGAGGTTAAACATGCGTATTAGCACCCAGATGATGTACGACCAAAACATGCGCGGGATCACCGATTCCCAGAGCAAGTGGTTGAGTTATGGTGAACAAATGTCCACCGGCAAGCGTGTCAATCGTCCGTCGGACGATCCTATCGCGGCGTCGCAGGCTATTGTTCTGTCACAATCACAGTCACAAAATAGCCAGTTTGCGTTGGCAAGATCGTTCGCATCACAAAAAGTTTCTCTCGAAGATAATGTGCTTAACCAGGTTACTGCCGCTATCACCAGTGCTAAAGAGAAATTAGTCTATGCCGGAAACGCAACCTTAAGTGATGACGATCGCCTGTCGCTGGCGAGCGATTTGCAAGGTATTCGCGACCAATTGATGAACCTTGCAAACACCGCGGATGGTAATGGTCGGTTTATCTTTGCCGGCTTTAAGACTGAAGTGCCACCGTTTGATTCCGTTACCGGTGACTACAAAGGCGGTACTGAGGCTATTTCGCAGCAGGTTGATACCGCGCGTAATATGGTCATTAGCCACACGGGTCAGCAGATCTTCGAAAGCATCACCAGTAACGCCAAAGAACTGCCTGGTGGCGGATATGGCGAGACGAACATGTTCAAGATCCTCGATACGGCGATTACCGCGCTTAAGGTTCCCGTCGATACCGACTCTGCTGCAGCTGAAGCACAGGGGAAAATCATTTCTGATGCTCAAACCGGCATCACAAATACCCAGAACAACATTCTTACTGTCGCTGCTGATGTAGGTACCAAGATGAACGAGCTTGAAAAGCTGGATAACCTTGGTGACGATCGTGCACTGGGCCAGACTAAGCAGATGAGCGACCTGGTTGATGTGGACTGGAACGCAGCGATCTCCTCTTACACCATGCAGCAGGCCGCGCTGCAGGCATCTTATAAAGCGTTTAGCGATATGCAGGGCATGTCCCTGTTCCAGCTGAACAGATAACATCTTGACCTCTTGGAACATGTCTTGAAACTGGGCATGTTTTACTGCCCAATCCGTGTGGATTGGGCATTTTTTTTACGCGATTTCTGCCGGTGCGGAGGCGACGCGTGCACTTTCAATCAGACGTATTGCCAGCGCAATGACACCGCATACCGTTGCCAGGGCAACCACGCCCGTCCAGCCAGCCAGCGTGTAGATTTTACTCCCCGCAGCCGAACCCAGCGCCATGCCGATAAAGACCACCGTAAAGAGCAGGGCGTTAAGACGCCCCCTGGCCTGAGGCTCAAGGCTATAGACCAGATTCTGGTGCGCCACCAGACTGGACTGCAGCCCCAGATCAAACCCGATGGCTGAGACAGCAATCAGAATCAGTTGTCCATGAAGACCCAGCGCGGGCATCAGGAACATCAGGCCAAACGAGACGGTAACCAGTGCCGCGCCAAGCTGCGTGACTTTTCCGGCGCCCAGCTTGTCCGCCAGACCTCCCGCCAGCGGGGCGGCTAAGGCCCCCGCGGCCCCGGCAATACCATAACCACCCGCGACGGCGCTCCCCAGGTGATAGCGCTCCAGCAGCATGACCGCCAGCGTTGACCAGAAGGCGCTAAAGGCAATCGACAGAAAACCCTGTGCCAGTGCTGCACGACGCAGAGCCGGATAACGATGCCACAGATGTTCCATTGAGCGCATCAGAGCGGGATAACTCAGCGTGGAGTGAATGGCAAAACGCGGGAGTACCCGCCACATCACCGCCCCAATAAATGCGATGCTTACAGCGGCCAACTGATACATGACGCGCCAGCCAAAAGCTTCACCCACCACACCGCTGACGGTTCGCGACAGCAAGATGCCCATCAGCAACCCTGTCATCACGGTTCCCACGGTTTTTCCCTGTTTCCCTTCGGGGGCGAGGATAGCCGCTGCGGGAACGATATCCTGTGCCATGGTCGCGGCCATGCCAATCAGCAGGCTTGCCAGCAGCAGTGAGTGCTGCTGCCCGGTCAGGCTGCAGCCCAGCAGAAACAGTGCCAGGGCGGCGCTTTTTATCAGGATTAACATCCTGCGGTCGTGACGATCGCCAAGTGGCAACAGAAAAAGAATACCGAGCGCGTAGCCTGCCTGGGTCAGCGTCGGGACCAGCCCCATCCCTTCAATACTAAGATGAAGGTCGGCGCCTATCAGCGGCAGCAGCGGTTGCGCGTAGTAAATGGATGCGACGCTAAAGCCAGCCCCCAGAGCCAGCATAAAAATCACCCAGCGACTGGCGGCATGGGGAGCAGTTGTTGTGTTCATAAGACGTTCCTCACTCATAGTGTGCCGCTATTTTTTATCACTATGCCTTGCGACGGTAGAGGGCCTGGTGGTAAAACGCTTATACGTTTGGCGTATAGCAGGGAAAATGATGAAGCGAGTTGAGCGTATAGACAGGGTTGAACTCATGCGCACATTTGTTCGTATTGTGGAAAGCGGATCGCTATCCGGGGCGGCAAGACGGCTTGCGACGAGCCAGGCCACGGTGAGCCGCCGTCTTCAGTCTCTGGAAACGCTGCTGGGGGTACGGCTTTTATTGCGAACCACCCATGCAACAAAACTTACCGATGACGGCGAGCGCTGCTATCAACATGCCCGGCGGGTCATTGATAGCTGGCTGGCACTGGAAGATGAAATCGGCCAGACGGAGGACGAGCCGGTCGGCGTGTTACGGGTACGCGCACCGCACGCCTTTGGGCAGGATCAGCTCCTGAGACCGTTAACGGAGTTTTTGCAGCGTTATCCTCAGCTGTCGGTGGAGTGGATGCTCAACGATAAGTCGGTGGATTTTCTGAGCGACAATCTGGATTGTGCTATTCGAGTTGGCGCAGAGGTGGATCCGGCAACCGTCTCCGTGCTGCTGGCGGAAGTGCCACGCTGTGTGGTGGCTTCGCCTGCGCTGCTGGACCAGTTTGCGCCGGTTCACACACCGGAGGATCTGCAGGCGCTGCCCTGGATTGCCATCAGCACGTTCTATCAGCGACATGTGGAGTTGTGGGATGATCTTTCGCAGGTAAAACGTATCTCCATTGCGCCACGGTTAAGCACGGATAGTCTGCATGTTGCGCGCAATACCGCCCTGACAGGGTTAGGGGTGGCGATGGTTTCAAGCTGGACGGTCAAGGAGGATATCCAGGAAGGGCGCTTAGTGCATTTGCTTCCACAGTGGCAGCCCGCCGCGCTCCCGGTTCATCTGGTTTATCCGTGGTCGCGTTATTATCCGGCGCGTTTACGCCGTTTTCTGGAGATGATGAAGAGGGTGATGCCGGACATTGCGGGTATGAGAAAGCCGGCACGCGAGCAATAAAAAAGCCGACCCGAAGGTCGGCTTTTTACGCTATGTGTCGTTACTCAACAGACTGCGGACGGGTAGCCGGTGCCGTCGCCTGATGCGTTGCACTGTGGCCACCGGCAGAGCCTTTACCGTCAAAGTTGAACGCAGGGCGGACCCAGTCACTGTGACGCGGTGCTTCCGGCACATATTCCGGCGCTGGTGCGCGAGTCATCGGGGCTGTCGCAACGTGAGCAGGGGCCGGCGCTGTGATTACCGGCTCGGCTTTCACTTCTGGCTCTTCTGCTTTCGCGGCTTCACGCACCGGTTCGACGTCAATTTCAACGTCCTGAACCACGTCTTCAGTCACGGTTTCAACAACCACGTCCGGGGTCTCTTCTACCGCTGCTGCTGGCTGAACCTCAGCAACAACGTCTTCAGCGACCACGGTGTCTTCTTCAGCAATAAGCTGCGGTGCGGCGTCAACCGGCGCGGCAATCACTTCTGGGTGCGTGGTTTCAACGTCTACTGCATGAGGCGCTTCTGACTCAACGGCCTGTGGCTCAACCACGATAGCGGCTTCATTTACCGCTTCTTCAGTTGCGGCTACCGGGGCAATCACCTCTTCGGTGACAGCCTGTTCTTCCACAACCTGCTCCTGACGAGCAACCGGGTAGCGGATCCAGACTTTACCGGATGCCATTTCAGGAGACGCGCACGCCACGGTTAATGGCATTGGCGACTGTGTCGGGTAACGCTCATCGCGATAACGACGACGACGTTGACCGCTGACGCGCAGGTGACGCGGAGAACGGCGTGAACGACGTGGCATACCCGCGTTATCACGGCCTTCACCGTTATCGTCTTGCTCAGCGTTGTTTTCGACGACGGCCGGCAGATCCACTTTCGCCAGTTGAGTGCCTGGTGCAGTGTCACTTGCTTCTGCAGGGACGATGACGGTCTCTTCCACCGGCAGGGCACCTACACGCACTTTCTGTGACAGCTGGCGCTGCTTACGACGCGGCATAACCTGAGTACGTTCTTCCTGCTCGCTTTCCTGCTGTTCAACAGGCTCTTCGCGGTTCAGGTTTTTGACTTCCTGCTGCGCCTGGCGCTTCTCGTCGTTACGACGACGGCTACGCTCACGGCGTGGCTGCTGCTCGTCGCGCTGTTTGCTCTTCTCAGACTCATCGCCCGCCTGCGGGCGAATTTCACGATCTTCAACATTCTGCGGTTGCTTCTCGCGACGGTTGCGACGGTTGTCTTCGCGTTGCTCACGACCCTCATTATTGTCCGAACGGTTGTCACGGCGTTCGTTACGGTCATTACGATCGTTACGGTCACGGCGGTTGTTCTGACGTTTACGACGGTCCTGCTGACGTTCAGGTTTCGCTTCTTTCGGTGCTTCTTTCGGTTGCTCAGGCTGCTGGACTTCTTCGCCTGCAAACATCTTCTTCAGCGCACCGAAGAGGCGGCTCAGCAGACCCGGTTGTTCTGGCTGGGCTTTGACCGCAACGGCTTCTGGTTTTTGCGCAACCGGTTTGGTCACGGGTTTTTCCAGTGCCGTTTCTGGCGGAGCTTCAGGCATGATGAAGGTCGCTAAGGCTGGCTGCTCTGGCAGTTTGCGCTCGGCAGGTTCTTCATCGGAAGGCAGCGCCATCTCTTCTTCATGCAGCTTAGGCAGCAGATAGCTGAGCGTGCTGGTCTCTTCACCCTTACGGACACGCAGCACGTGGTAGTGCGGAGTTTCCATCTGATCGTTAGGCACGATGATGCAGCGAACATCGCCCTGGCGTGATTCAATTGCGCTGACGGCTGCACGTTTTTCGTTCAGCAGGTAGGACGCAATTGGCACGGGAACAATGGCATGAACCTCTTTGGTGTTCTCTTTCAGCGCTTCTTCTTCAATCAGACGCAGAATAGAGAGGGACAGAGATTCGTTATCACGAACGGTACCGGTACCGGAGCAGCGCGGACAGACGTGATGGCTGGATTCACCGAGTGAAGGGCTCAGACGCTGACGGGACATCTCCAGCAAGCCGAAGCGTGAGATATGGCTAATCTGGATACGAGCACGATCCTGACGTACCGCTTCGCGCAGACGGTTTTCAACCGCACGCTGGTGACGAACAGGGGTCATGTCGATAAAGTCGATAACAATCAGACCACCCAGGTCGCGCAGGCGGAGCTGGCGGGCAATTTCATCAGCGGCTTCAAGGTTGGTGTTGAAGGCTGTCTCTTCGATATCACCGCCGCGCGTAGCACGTGCGGAGTTGATGTCGATGGCGGTCAGCGCTTCGGTCGTATCAATAACGATAGAACCACCGGATGGCAGACGCACTTCACGCTGGAAAGCGGATTCAATCTGCGATTCGATCTGATAATGGCTGAACAGCGGGATTTCACCGGTGTACAGTTTAATTTTACTGGTGAAATCCGGACGACCCAGCGCAGCGATGTGCTGGCGCGCCAGCTCAAGCACTTTCGGGTTATCGATCAGAATCTCACCGATGTCCTGACGCAGGTAGTCACGGAAGGCACGCACAATCACGTTGCTTTCCTGGTGAATCAGGAACGGCGCTGCGCGGCTTTCTGCCGCTTTCTGGATTGCTTCCCAGTGCTTCAGACGGAAGCTTAAGTCCCACTGCAGCGCTTCGGCAGATTTGCCGACGCCTGCGGTACGCACGATAAGCCCCATGCCGTCAGGCAGCTCAAGACTTGCCAGCGCTTCTTTCAGCTCGGTACGGTCATCACCTTCGATGCGGCGAGAGATACCACCGGCACGCGGGTTGTTTGGCATCAGAACCAGATAACTTCCCGCAAGACTGATAAAGGTGGTCAGTGCGGCACCTTTGTTGCCACGCTCTTCTTTATCAATCTGAACAATGACTTCCTGACCTTCACGCAGCACATCTTTGATGTTTGGGCGGCCATGGGAGTTATAGTTTGCAGGGAAATATTCGCGGGCGATTTCTTTCAGAGGGAGGAAACCGTGACGCTCAGCACCGTAATCGACAAATGCAGCTTCAAGGCTTGGTTCAATGCGGGTGATTTTACCTTTGTAAATGTTCGCTTTTTTCTGTTCGTGTCCAGGACTTTCGATATCCAGATCGTACAGGCGCTGCCCATCCACAAGGGCGACACGCAACTCTTCTTGCTG
Organism: Enterobacter sp. MEB024; assembly: GCF_030209635.1. NCBI lineage: Bacteria > Pseudomonadati > Pseudomonadota > Gammaproteobacteria > Enterobacterales > Enterobacteriaceae > Enterobacter > Enterobacter sp. MEB024. The sequence goes on from NZ_JARVRQ010000012.1 coordinate 50,081, forward strand.
AGTTGCGTTGATTAACATTCTTTTCATCGTAACTTACTCGTTATTCTTACATTGACGACAAAGCTGCGGGCAAGGTGACGCTTTCCGGGGTATGAACCGATGGCCTCGTGTCTATTCACGTCGCCAACCTCACGGTTGTCGCTCGCTTAAGAGGCGCAGAGTGTCGGTTGCCTGTATTTCATACGGAAACACAGCGCAATTATCAGGGGAATTGCCTGGGTAGAACTCTCCAGAGAACAATCCTTATACCGGGAAGTACTGCAACCCGCAGCCCGCTAACTGCCTGAAAGATCAATACGTCTTACGCCATTGCTGCGTGGATGATCGGTCAGACAAAATTGGTCATTCCGTCGAGATCCTTACTTAACCAGGATTTAACACGGAAAACGAGTTCATTATTCCACTGCTCGCCGGGTTATAGCAAGATGACTTTTACCAATTATCACCCGGTTACTCACAGTTTCTTCACTTCAAGGTGGTGATTGGTTTAATAACCACCAAATCGATTGCGTGAAACAGGGGACAGGCCGGATAAAAGTAAATATAAGCATAGAAAAATGAGTGGCGCTAATGGCTGACGATATTTAGAATCGCCAACCATGAAAACAGAGACTCCAGCCGTAAAAATGGTTGCCATCGCGGAAGACGACGCGGGGCAACGTATCGATAACTTTTTGCGCACCCAACTCAAAGGCGTGCCAAAGAGCATGATTTACCGCATCCTGCGCAAGGGTGAAGTGCGGGTTAACAAAAAACGCGTGAAGCCTGAGTACAAACTCGAAGCCGGTGATGAAGTGCGTATCCCGCCGGTCCGTGTTGCGGAACGCGAAGAAGAGGTCGTTTCACCCAGGTTGCAGAAAGTGGCCGCCCTGAGTGACGTTATCCTTTATGAGGATGATCATATCCTGGTGCTGAATAAACCGTCAGGTACCGCTGTCCATGGCGGGAGTGGTCTCAGCTTTGGCGTGATTGAAGGCCTGCGTGCGCTGCGCCCTGAAGCCCGTTTCCTTGAACTGGTTCACCGTCTCGATCGCGATACCTCCGGCGTGTTGCTGGTCGCAAAAAAACGTTCTGCCCTGCGTTCCCTGCATGAGCAGCTGCGTGAAAAAGGGATGCAGAAGGATTATCTGGCGCTGGTTCGTGGCCACTGGCAGTCCCACGTTAAGGCGGTGCAGGCACCTTTGCTGAAGAATATTTTGCAAAGCGGTGAGCGCATTGTACGTGTGAATCAGGAAGGGAAGCCGTCTGAGACGCGTTTCAAAGTGGAAGAGCGCTATGCGTTCGCCACGCTGGTGCGCTGCAGCCCGGTAACCGGCCGTACCCACCAGATCCGCGTACATACGCAGTATGCCGGTCATCCGATCGCATTTGATGACCGCTATGGTGACAGGGAGTTTGATAAGCAGCTGGCGGGCACCGGGTTGTCACGCCTGTTCCTGCATGCGGCGGCACTGACGTTCACTCACCCGAATACCGGCGAAACAATTCGCATTGAAGCCCCCCTTGATGAGCAGTTAAAACGCTGCCTGAAGGTGCTGCGCGGCTGATTTGGCCGGCACTTACCGGCCTGAGGTCTCTCAGGCCGGTAAGTGATGCATCACCCGTAATACTCACATCTTCAGCGGATTACACTCCTCGCGTCTGAGCATCTGGCACAATGCTATCAGCGGCAACCCGACCAGCGTGTTCGGGTCACGTCCGTCCAGCTTGTCGAACAGGGCAATCCCCAGACCTTCACTTTTGAAGCTTCCGGCGCAATTGAGCGGTCGCTCCCGACGCACATAGTCGGCGATTTCCTGCTCGCTAAGATGGCGAAAATGGACGTCGAAAGGTTCGCATTCGGTTTGCAGGTGACCCGAGGCGGAGTTGTAGAGCGCCAGACCCGTATAAAAGGTGACGATATTGCCTCGCGCTTGCATAAGCTGCTGGCAGGCATTCGCTTCAGTGTGCGGCTTTCCGGTGATAACACCGTCCAGCACACAAACCTGATCGGAGCCTATAATCAAATGCGAAGGGTAGCGTGCGGCAAGTGATTGCGCTTTCTCCTTCGCAAGACGGGTGACCAGGTGACGCGGTGATTCGCCCGGCTGTGGCGTCTCGTCAACCTCCGGCGCCGCGCATTCAAACGGGATCCCGAGCTTTTCCAGCAACATTCGGCGGTAGGGTGAGGTGGAGGCAAGAACGAGATTTGGCATATTTTTATCACCAGATATAGCGTATCGATGCCAGCCATTTTAAACTACAGGCCGCAATGTGTGCGAATAATTGGCAAAAGGCAGCTGTGGTTGCCTTTTTCTTTGACTATATGACGTTACAAAGTTAATATGCGCGCCCTATGCAAAAGGTAAAATTACCCCTGACTCTTGATCCGGTTCGCACGGCTCAAAAACGCCTCGATTACGAAGGTATTTATACTTCCGATCAGGCTGAGCGTGTCGCCGAATCCGTAGTCAGTGTGGACAGTGATGTAGAATGCTCCATGTCGTTCGCTATCGATAACCAGCGTCTCGCCGTTTTAACCGGTGATGCAAAGGTGACGGTAACCCTCGAATGTCAGCGTTGCGGGAAACCGTTTGTACAGCATGTTCACACAACGTATTGTTTCAGTCCGGTCCGTTCTGACGAACAGGCTGAAGCACTCCCGGAAGCGTATGAACCGATTGAAGTTAATGAATTCGGTGAAATCGATCTTCTGGCTCTGGTTGAAGATGAAATCATCCTCTCCTTGCCAGTCGTTCCGGTGCATGAATCTGAACACTGTGAAGTGTCCGAGGCGGACATGGTCTTTGGGGAACTGCCTGATGAAGCGCAAAAACCAAACCCATTTGCCGTATTAGCCAGCTTAAAGCGTAAGTAATTGAGGAGTAAGGTCCATGGCCGTACAACAGAATAAACCAACCCGTTCCAAACGTGGCATGCGTCGTTCCCATGACGCGCTGACTGCAGTTACCAGCCTGTCTGTAGACAAGACTTCTGGTGAGAAACACCTGCGTCACCACATCACCGCTGACGGTTTCTACCGCGGCCGCAAGGTTATCACTAAGTAATCACGCGTCAGCGTGATTAGGCTTAGTGAGGATTTCCCCGTGCAAACGGGGAATTTACCGAACCAGGCTGTGACGATACCTTGACACGTCTAACCCTGGCGTTAGATGTCATGGGAGGGGATTTTGGCCCTTCCGTGACAGTGCCTGCAGCTTTGCAGGCACTGAATTCTAATTCGCAACTCACACTTCTTTTAGTCGGCAATCCCGACACAATCACGCCATTACTTGCAAAAGCTGACTTCGAACAACGTTCGCGTCTGCAGATTATTCCTGCGCAGTCAGTTATTGCCAGTGATGCACGTCCATCGCAGGCGATTCGCAATAGCCGGGGCAGTTCTATGCGAATGGCGCTGGAGCTGGTGAAGGAAGGACGCGCGGAGGCTTGCGTCAGTGCGGGAAATACCGGCGCGCTGATGGGGCTGTCGAAATTGTTGCTCAAACCTATTGAAGGTATTGAGCGTCCGGCGCTGGTGACGGTATTACCGCACCAGCAGAAGGGCAAGACCGTGGTGCTCGATTTGGGTGCTAACGTCGATTGTGATAGTACAATGCTGGCTCAGTTTGCCGTGATGGGGTCGGTGCTGGCAGAAGAAGTGGTCGGGATAAACAATCCCCGTGTTGCGTTATTGAACATCGGTGAAGAAGAGACCAAAGGCCTGGACAGTATTCGCGAAGCTGCCGAATTGCTCAAACAGGTTCCCTCCATCAACTATATTGGTTATCTCGAAGCCAATGAGTTGCTGACGGGGAAAACGGATGTTCTGGTGTGTGATGGCTTCACCGGGAACGTAACGTTGAAGACCATGGAAGGGGTCGTGCGAATGTTTCTCTCACTGCTTAAATCGCAGGGAGAAGGCAAAAAAAGCGCCTGGTGGTTGATTTTATTAAAGCGTTGGTTACAAAAAAGCCTGACGCGGCGATTCAGTCACCTCAACCCCGACCAGTATAATGGCGCCTGTCTGTTAGGATTGCGCGGCATCGTGATTAAGAGTCATGGTGCCGCCAATCAGCGAGCATTTACTGTCGCCATTGAACAGGCAGTGCAGGCGGTGCAGCGACAAGTCCCTCAGCGGATTGCCGCTCGCCTGGAATCTGTATTAGCTAAAAGTGACTGAGCGTACATGTATACGAAGATTTTAGGTACCGGCAGCTACCTGCCAAAACACGTGCGTACCAACGCCGATCTTGAAAAAATGGTAGATACGTCTGACGAGTGGATTGTCACGCGCACAGGTATCCGTGAACGTCGTATTGCCGCGCCAGACGAAACCGTTTCGACCATGGGTTACGAAGCCGCGCAGCGTGCTATCGAAATGGCGGGCATTGATAAAGATCAGATTGGCTTGATCGTGGTTGCCACGACCTCTGCCACGCATGCCTTCCCAAGCGCAGCGTGCCAGGTGCAAAACATGCTCGGCATTAAAGGCTGCCCGGCATTTGACGTTGCCGCAGCGTGCGCAGGGTTCACCTATGCGCTGAGCGTTGCCGATCAGTATGTTAAATCCGGTGCCGTGAAATATGCGCTGGTCATCGGTGCTGACGTGCTGGCACGTACCTGCGATCCAACCGATCGTGGGACGATCATTATTTTTGGTGATGGTGCGGGCGCGGTACTGCTCGGTCAGTCCGAAGAGCCGGGCATCATCTCTACGCATCTGCATGCCGATGGCAGCTACGGCGAATTACTGACCCTGCCTAACGCCGATCGCGTTAATCCGGATAACGCTATTTACCTGACGATGGCCGGTAATGAGGTGTTCAAGGTGGCGGTGACTGAGCTTGCGCACATTGTCGATGAAACGCTGGAAGCGAATAACCTTGACCGCTCCGCACTCGACTGGCTGGTGCCGCATCAGGCGAACCTGCGCATCATCAGCGCGACCGCTAAAAAGCTGGGCATGTCGATGGATAACGTTGTGGTGACGCTGGATCGTCACGGCAACACCTCTGCGGCGTCAGTACCGTGCGCATTTGATGAAGCGGTACGTGACGGACGAATCAAACGGGGCCAGTTGGTCTTGCTTGAAGCCTTTGGTGGCGGGTTCACCTGGGGTTCCGCGCTGGTTCGTTTCTAGTATAAGGATTAAATAATGACGCAATTTGCTTTTGTGTTCCCGGGCCAGGGTTCTCAGGCCGTTGGGATGTTGTCTGAAATGGCAGCAAAGTATCCGGTTATCGAAGAGACTTTCCGTGAAGCTTCCGCTGCGCTGGGTTATGATTTGTGGGCGCTGACCCAACAGGGACCAGCCGAAGAGCTGAACAAAACCTGGCAGACTCAGCCTGCGCTGTTGACGGCGTCCGTTGCGCTGTGGCGTGTCTGGCAGCAGCAGGGCGGTAAAGCGCCAGCGCTGCTCGCGGGCCATAGCCTGGGTGAATACTCTGCGCTGGTGTGTGCCGGTGTTATCGCGTTTGCTGACGCGGTGCGTCTGGTTGAACTGCGCGGTAAGTTCATGCAGGAAGCAGTACCTGAAGGCACCGGTGGCATGTCTGCTATCATCGGCCTCGATGATGCTGCGATTGCAAAAGCGTGTGAAGAATCCGCTGAAGGTCAGGTGGTGTCTCCCGTTAACTTCAACTCGCCAGGCCAGGTGGTTATCGCCGGTCATAAAGACGCGGTTGAACGTGCTGGTGCAGCCTGTAAAGCTGCAGGCGCGAAACGCGCTCTGCCGCTGCCCGTTAGCGTACCGTCCCACTGCGCACTGATGAAACCTGCTGCCGATAAACTGGCCGTTGAGCTTGAAAAAATTACTTTTAACACACCGACAATCTCCGTTGTGAACAACGTCGATGTGAAATGCGAAACCTCGCCGGACGCTATCCGTGATGCGCTGGTTCGCCAGCTCTACAGCCCGGTGCAGTGGACCAAAACCGTTGAGTTTATGGCCTCTCAGGGCGTTGAGCATCTGTATGAAGTCGGCCCAGGTAAAGTCCTCACCGGTCTGACAAAACGTATTGTTGACACCCTGACTGCTTCGGCAATTAACGAGCCGGACGCGATGTCAGCGGCACTCTCGCAATAAAAGAGGAATACCATGAGTTTTGAAGGAAAAATTGCCCTGGTCACTGGCGCAAGCCGCGGTATCGGGCGTGCAATTGCTGAAACACTGGTTGCGCGCGGCGCGAAAGTGATTGGTACAGCAACCAGCGAGAATGGCGCTAAGGCCATCAGCGAGTATCTGGGTGCGAACGGTAAAGGTCTGGTTCTGAATGTGACCGAACCTGCATCTATCGAATCTGTTCTGGAAAATATTCGCGCAGAATTTGGCGAAGTGGATATTCTGGTAAATAATGCCGGGATCACTCGTGATAACCTGTTAATGCGAATGAAAGACGACGAGTGGAACGATATCATCGAAACCAACCTGTCATCTGTATTCCGTCTGTCAAAAGCGGTAATGCGCGCTATGATGAAAAAGCGTCATGGTCGTATTATCACTGTCGGTTCTGTGGTTGGTACCATGGGAAATGCTGGTCAGGCTAACTACGCTGCGGCGAAAGCAGGTCTGATCGGTTTCAGTAAGTCGCTGGCACGTGAAGTTGCGTCCCGCGGTATTACTGTAAACGTTGTTGCTCCGGGCTTTATTGAAACGGACATGACGCGTGCGCTAACTGATGAGCAGCGTGCGGGTACGCTGGCAGCTGTTCCAGCGGGCCGCTTAGGCGACCCTAAAGAAATTGCCAGCGCGGTTGCATTTTTAGCCTCTGACGAAGCGGGTTACATCACTGGTGAGACCCTCCACGTCAACGGCGGGATGTACATGGTTTAATCACGATGAAAAATATTTGCGTTATTAGGGCGAATGGCCTCAAAATAACGTAAAATCGTGGTAAGAACTGCCGGGATTTAGTTGCAAATTTTTCAACATTTTATACACTACGAAAACCATCGCGAAAGCGAGTTTTGATAGGAAATTTAAGAGTATGAGCACTATCGAAGAACGCGTTAAGAAAATTATCGGCGAACAGCTGGGCGTTAAGCAGGAAGAAGTTGTGAACTCCGCTTCCTTCGTTGAAGACCTGGGCGCAGATTCTCTTGACACCGTTGAGCTGGTAATGGCTCTGGAAGAAGAGTTTGATACTGAGATTCCGGACGAAGAAGCTGAGAAGATCACCACCGTTCAGGCTGCCATTGATTACATCAACGGTCACCAGGCGTAAGTGAACATCTCCAGGCGGTCATTCGACCGCCTGAGTTTTATCTTTTTTGTCCCACGAATCCCTTTTTTATCCCTCCCTGGAGGACAAACGTGTCTAAGCGTCGTGTAGTTGTGACCGGACTTGGCATGTTGTCTCCTGTCGGCAATACCGTAGAGTCCACCTGGAAAGCTCTCCTTGCCGGTCAGAGCGGCATCAGCCTAATCGACCATTTCGATACTAGCGCCTATGCAACGAAATTTGCTGGCTTAGTAAAGGATTTTAACTGTGAAGAGATCATCTCGCGCAAAGAACAGCGCAAGATGGATGCCTTCATTCAATATGGAATTGTCGCTGGCGTTCAGGCCATGCAGGATTCTGGCCTTGAAATAACGGAAGAGAACGCAACCCGTATCGGTGCCGCTATCGGTTCCGGGATTGGCGGTCTGGGTCTGATCGAGGAAAACCATACATCTCTGATGAATGGCGGCCCGCGAAAAATCAGCCCGTTCTTCGTTCCGTCCACGATTGTTAATATGGTGGCAGGTCATCTGACCATCATGTTCGGCCTGCGTGGGCCAAGCATTTCTATCGCTACCGCATGTACCTCTGGCGTGCATAACATCGGCCAGGCCGCGCGCATGATTGCGTACGGCGATGCAGATGCTATGGTTGCGGGCGGTGCGGAAAAAGCCAGTACTCCGCTGGGAGTGGGTGGCTTTGGTGCAGCGCGTGCGCTGTCTACCCGCAACGATAACCCGCAGGCGGCAAGCCGTCCGTGGGACAAAGACCGTGACGGTTTCGTGCTGGGTGACGGTGCGGGTATGATCGTACTTGAAGAGTACGAACATGCTAAAAAACGTGGCGCGAAGATTTATGCTGAAGTTGTCGGCTTCGGGATGAGCAGCGATGCATACCACATGACGTCACCACCAGAAAATGGTGCGGGCGCCGCGCAGGCAATGGCCAACGCGATTCGCGACGCGGGTCTTACCCCGGAGCACATCGGTTACGTTAATGCGCACGGTACTTCTACGCCTGCAGGCGATAAAGCAGAAGCTCAGGCTGTTAAGTCTATCTTCGGCGAATACGCCAGCCGCGTGCTGGTGAGCTCCACGAAATCCATGACCGGTCACCTGTTGGGTGCGGCGGGTGCAGTAGAGTCTATCTACTCTATCCTTGCGCTGCGCGATCAGGCTGTTCCGCCAACCATCAACCTGGATAATCCGGATGAAGGTTGTGACCTGGACTTCGTTCCTCACGAAGCGCGTCAGGTAAGTGGTATGGAGTACACCCTGTGTAACTCCTTCGGCTTTGGTGGTACTAACGGTTCACTGATCTTCAAAAAGATCTGAGCCTGACTGCATCATGGCGATTAAAAAAGGTCCGCTTGTCGGGCCTTTTTTATTAAGCCTAATCTTCTTGTCGGCTGCATGGCATCCTGCCAGACTAAATGCCCACGCATAAGGAGCCACCATGTTTTTAATCAATGGCCTTGAGCAAAACACGCTGCCTGCTGGTGACAGGGCAACTCAGTTTGGTGATGGCTGCTTTACGACAGCGCGCATTCTTGACGGCAATGTCTGCCTGCTCGAGGCGCACCTTCGTCGTCTTCAGCAGGGTTGTGAAGCCTTGATGATCCCCTTCACGCACTGGGACACATTGCGTCAGGAGATGTGCCATCTGGCGGCCGGGAAGCAAAGCGGTGTTCTGAAGGTGATTATCAGCCGCGGCAGCGGTGGCCGGGGATACAGCGGTTCAGCTTGCCAGCACCCAACGCGGATCCTTTCGGTGTCTGCCTGTCCTGCTCATTATCCGCGCTGGCGTGAAGAGGGCGTTACGCTGACGCTCAGCCCGGTACGTCTGGGGCGAAACCCCATGCTTGCCGGTATAAAACACCTCAACCGCCTTGAACAGGTACTGATTCGCACTCATCTTGAACAGACGGACGCTGATGAGGCGCTGGTTCTTGACAGCGAAGGGTTTATTACGGAATGCTGTGCGGCTAATTTACTCTGGCGGCAGGGGAGCGATGTTTATACGCCGTCGCTCGAGCAGGCCGGCGTCAACGGGATTATGCGTCAGTTTTGTTTGCAGCAGCTGGCACACTCTGGCTTTCGCGTTGTCGAAGTGAGCGCGAGAGAAGAGGCGCTGCACCAGGCTGATGAAATTATCATCTGTAATGCGCTGATGCCGGTTGTACCCGTCCGCGCGTATGGTCAATACAGCTTGTCCTCGCGCGAGCTGTTTCAGTTTTTAGCCCCGATATGTGAGCAAACCCGATAGTCATGAAGAAAATGTTGCGCTTTGTCCTCCTCCTTATCGTTGCGCTGGGTGTTGCCGGCGGAGCGGGAGTGTGGAAAGTTCGTCAGCTGGCGAACAGTAAGATCCTGATTAAAGACGAGACGATTTTTACCCTGAAAGCGGGGACGGGCCGCCTGGCGCTTGGCGAACAGCTTTATGGCGACAAGATCATTAACCGTCCGCGCGTGTTTCAGTGGCTGTTACGTATCGAGCCTGAACTGTCTCATTTCAAAGCCGGTACCTATCGCTTTACGCCGGGGATGACCGTCAAAGAGATGCTTCAGCTGCTGGAAAGCGGTAAAGAAGCGCAGTTCCCGCTGCGTTTTGTTGAGGGGATGCGCCTGAGCGATTATCTCGAACAGCTGCGCGATGCTCCGTACATTAAGCATACCCTGAAAGATGACCGCTATCAGACGGTGGCCGAGGTACTGAAATTTGAACACCCTGAGTGGGTGGAAGGCTGGTTCTGGCCAGACACATGGATGTACACCGCAGGCACGACCGATGTAGCTATCCTTAAGCGGGCGCATAAAAAGATGGTTGCAGCCGTCGATTCCGCCTGGGAAGGGCGCATGGACGGTCTGCCATACAAAGATCAAAACCAGTTTGTCACGATGGCCTCAATTATTGAGAAAGAGACGGCCGTCGCCGCCGAACGCGATCAGGTGGCATCGGTCTTCATTAACCGTCTGCGTATCGGCATGCGTCTGCAAACGGACCCCACCGTCATCTACGGAATGGGCGAGAGTTATACCGGTAAGATTTCAAGAAAAGATCTGGAGACGCCAACGGCGTATAATACCTACGTGATTAGCGGTCTGCCGCCGGGCCCGATTGCCACGCCGAGCGAGGCTTCCCTGCGTGCGGCTGCACATCCTGCTAAAACACCGTATCTCTATTTTGTGGCTGATGGAAAAGGGGGGCATACCTTTAACACCAACCTTGCCAGCCATAATCGCTCCGTTCAGGACTATCTGAAGGCACTTAAGGAAAAAAATGCGCAGTAAATATATTGTCATTGAGGGACTCGAAGGGGCGGGTAAAACCACGGCCCGCAACGTGGTGGTGGATACGCTCAAATCGCTTGGCGTTGCGGACATGGTATTTACCCGCGAGCCCGGCGGTACGCAACTGGCCGAAAAGCTGCGAAGCCTGGTGCTGGATATCAAATCCGTAGGTGACGAGGTTATCACAGATAAAGCCGAAGTATTGATGTTCTACGCGGCGCGCGTGCAACTGGTGGAGACGGTCATTAAACCGGCCCTGGCTAATGGCAAGTGGGTAATTGGCGATCGTCATGACCTGTCGACCCAGGCTTATCAGGGCGGTGGACGTGGTATTGACCAGACGATGCTGGCCACGCTGCGCGATGCGGTGCTGGGTGATTTTGGCCCTGACCTGACGCTCTATCTGGATGTGACGCCGGAAGTGGGTCTCAAGCGCGCCCGTGCTCGCGGTGAGCTGGACCGCATTGAGCAGGAGTCGCTTGATTTCTTTAACCGTACCCGCACGCGCTATCTGGAACTGGCGGATCAGGATGGCAGTATTCGCACCATTGATGCGACGCAATCCCTGGAAGAGGTCACCCGCGCTATTCAGAAGACGGTTACGCAGTGGCTACAGGAGCAACAGGCATGAAATGGTACCCATGGTTGCGCCCGCATTTTGAAAAGCTGATCGAAAGCTATCAGGCTGGTCGGGGGCATCATGCGTTACTGATTCAGGCACTGCCGGGAATGGGGGATGATGCATTGATTTACGCCATCACCCGCTTCCTGATGTGTCAGCAGCCGGAAGGCCATAAAAGCTGTGGTAAATGCCGTGGCTGCCAGTTAATGCAGGCGGGCACGCACCCTGACTATTATACGCTCGAGCCTGAGAAGGGCAAAAGCGCGCTCGGTATTGATGCCGTGCGTGAAGTCAGTGAAAAATTGTACGAACATGCGCGGCTCAGCGGCGCAAAAGTCGTCTGGCTCAAAGACGCAGCACAGCTTACCGAGGCGGCGGCGAATGCGCTGCTTAAAACGCTGGAAGAACCGCCGGAGAAAACGTGGTTCCTTCTCTCCTGTCGTGACCCGGGGCGTTTGCTGGCAACGCTGCGCAGCCGTTGTCGTCTTCATCACCTCGCGGTGCCTCAGGAATCATGGGCGCTGAGCTGGCTTGAGCGAGAGGTGACAACGTCACAGGAAGGGGCGCTCTCTGCGTTGCGCCTGAGCAGCGGTGCACCCGCGGCGGCGCTGGCATTACTGCAGCCAGAGGTCTGGTCACAGCGAGACGCGCTCTGCCGGGCCGTTGAGTCTTCCATCACCAGCCGCGACTGGCTAAGTTTATTGCCTGTGCTTAACGGCGAGCAGGCCGCGGAACGTCTGCACTGGCTGGCTTCCTTACTTCTGGATGCGCTCAAACTCCAGCAAGGGGCAACGCTACTGACCAACCCGGACGTCTGGCCGCTGGTTAACACGCTGGCGAACAGCCTGTCAGGCGCATCATTACACGCTATCCTTCACGATATCTGTCAGAGTCGTGAACAACTTTTAACAGTGACCGGTCTTAATCGCGAGCTTTTACTGACCGACCAGTTGCTGCGTATCGAACATTACCTGCAACCAGGCGTGACACCGCCTGTTTCCCATCTCTGAGAGAGACATTATGTTTTTAGTCGACTCACACTGCCATCTTGATGGCCTGGATTATCAATCCCTGCATAAAAACGTGGACGACGTGCTGGCCAAAGCCGCTGCCCGTGATGTGAAGTTTTGCCTTGCCGTGGCGACAACGCTACCGGGGTATCGCGCCATGCGTGAGCTGGTGGGCGAGCGCGAGAACGTTGTTTTCTCCTGTGGCGTGCATCCGCTCAATCAGGATGAAGAGTATGACGTTGAGGAACTGCGCCGGCTGGCCGCAGAAGAGGGCGTCGTGGCGATGGGGGAAACCGGGCTGGATTACTACTACACGCCGGAAACGAAACCGCGCCAGCAAGCATCCTTCCGCCATCATATTCGCATTGGTCGCGAGCTCAACAAGCCGGTGATTGTCCATACCCGTGATGCGCGCGCCGATACGCTGGCGATCCTGAAGGAAGAAAAGGTGACGGATTGCGGTGGCGTACTACACTGTTTCACAGAAGACAGAGAAACAGCGGGTAAACTGCTTGATTTAGGGTTTTATATCTCGTTTTCGGGGATCGTGACGTTCCGTAACGCTGAGCAACTCCGCGAGGCTGCACGCTATGTTCCGCTCGATCGCATCCTCGTGGAAACAGACTCTCCGTATCTGGCACCGGTGCCGCATCGCGGTAAAGAAAATCAGCCAGCCATGACGAGAGACGTAGCCGAGTACATGGCCGTGCTTAAAGGCGTCAGCATTGAAGAGCTGGCCCGCGTCACGACGGACAACTTCTCTACGCTGTTCCATATCGACCCCGCCCGCCTGCAATCTGTTTGATACGCCTGTTTTTTTTAGGCTCGTAATTAATACATAAAACGAGTAAAGTTCACCGCCTCATTTGGGGCGGTGAAGGTGTATTTAGACACATCCAGAAATGCTTTTTGTAAATAACTGAAAGTTTTTCGACCGTCTTAAGCTGAAACGTGATAGCCGTCAAACAAACTCAGAGGGAATTATTTTACTCTGTGTAATAAATAAAGGGCGCTTAGATGTCCTGTCCACGGCACGGTACTCCCCCCGGGCCAATGCGTGAAAGCGTAAAAAAAGCACAAATACTCAGGAGCACTCTCAATTATGTTTAAGAATGCATTTGCTAACCTGCAAAAGGTCGGTAAATCGCTGATGCTGCCAGTATCCGTACTGCCTATCGCAGGTATCCTGCTGGGTGTCGGTTCTGCTAACTTCAGCTGGCTGCCAGCCGTAGTTTCCCACGTGATGGCCGAAGCAGGCGGTTCCGTCTTTGCTAACATGCCTCTGATCTTCGCTATCGGTGTGGCGCTGGGCTTCACCAATAACGACGGCGTTTCTGCGCTGGCTGCAGTTGTTGCCTACGGCATCATGGTGAAAACCATGGCAGTGGTTGCGCCACTGGTTCTGCATTTACCGGCAGAAGAGATCGCTGCGAAACACCTGGCAGACACCGGTGTTCTGGGCGGTATCATCTCCGGTGCGATTGCAGCGTACATGTTCAACCGCTTCTATCGCATCAAGCTGCCTGAGTATCTGGGCTTCTTCGCGGGCAAGCGTTTTGTTCCGATTATTTCTGGTCTGGCAGCGATTTTCACTGGCGTGATCCTGTCCTTCATCTGGCCACCAATCGGTTCCGCTATCCAGACCTTCTCTCAGTGGGCTGCTTATCAGAACCCGGTTGTGGCGTTTGGTATCTACGGCTTCATCGAGCGTTGCCTGGTACCATTTGGTCTGCACCACATCTGGAACGTTCCATTCCAGATGCAGATTGGTGAATTCACCAACGCAGCAGGTCAGGTATTCCACGGTGATATCCCACGTTACATGGCGGGTGACCCAACTGCAGGTAAACTGTCTGGTGGATTCCTGTTCAAAATGTACGGTCTGCCGGCAGCGGCAATTGCTATCTGGCACTCTGCTAAACCAGAGAACCGTGCAAAAGTGGGCGGTATTATGATCTCCGCAGCGTTGACCTCGTTCCTGACCGGTATCACCGAGCCGATCGAGTTCTCCTTCATGTTCGTTGCGCCGATCCTGTACATCATTCACGCGGTTCTGGCGGGTCTGGCGTTCCCAATCTGTATCCTGCTGGGTATGCGTGACGGTACGTCCTTCTCTCACGGCCTGATCGACTTCATCGTTCTGTCCGGTAACAGCAGCAAACTGTGGCTGTTCCCAATCGTTGGTGCGTGCTATGCCGTTGTTTACTACACCATCTTCCGCGTGCTGATCAAAGCACTGGACCTGAAAACACCAGGTCGTGAAGATGCGTCAGAAGACAGCAAAGCCACCGCGACAAGCGAAATGGCTCCGGCTCTGGTTGCCGCATTCGGCGGGAAAGAAAACATCACTAACCTGGACGCGTGCATCACTCGTCTGCGTGTTAGCGTTGCCGACGTCGCGAAAGTAGACCAGCCGGGTCTGAAAAAACTGGGTGCAGCAGGGGTTGTTGTTGCTGGTTCGGGCGTTCAGGCAATCTTCGGGACTAAATCCGATAACCTGAAAACCGAAATGGATGAGTACATCCGCAACAGCTAAGCTGTGACCTGGGGAGACTAAGGCAGCCGAATGGCTGCCTTTTTTATGGGTAGAAACTTAAAAAGAGTAATTCGCGCTGACGGAGACGTTCAGCGGCGCGCCATAGACAACGTATGACCCGACGTAGTCGTAGTATTTTTTATCAAACAGGTTGTTAACGTTGGCCTGCAAGGCCAGGTCCCTGGTGACCTGATAACGGCTGAAGAGATTCACCAGCGCATAGCTGCCTTGTTCTGCACGGGACTGGCCTGCCGGGCCACCCTCTACATCCGTCCACACTTTATTCTGCCAGTTCACCCCGCCGCCCACCGCCAGTTCCGGCAGCATAGGCAATTGATAACGGGTAAACAGCTTCATGGTCGTGCGTGGCTGATCGGAACTGACGGCATTCCCGCGCTTATCTTCTGCAATAAACCGTGTCGCCCCGAAGGTTAACTGCCAGTTGTCGGTCAGTGCACCGTTTAGCTCAAATTCAATCCCTTTGCTGACCACGCCATCCAGTGATTCATAAATAGATTCACCGCTCGGCATATAGGTGTAGGTATTGCTTGCCACGTTATCCTGTTCAATACGGAAAACGGCCAGTGAGGTGGTCAGGCGGGTGTTGAACCAGTCCGCTTTCACCCCCGCTTCGTAGCTTTTCCCGGTCGTAGGGTCGAGGTAACGGCCGCTCGCGTCACGCTTGTCCTGTGGCTGGAAAATAGAGGTGTAGCTGACATAGGTCGACCAGTCTTCATTGATGTCATAAACCAGTCCTGCATAAGGCGTTACGTCATCTTTGGAACTTTCCAGACGGGTATCCGGGGAGCCTGCCGGGTTGTAACGAATGTTATAGTTGGTGTAACGCGCGCCAAGGATCAGGTGCAGCGGGTCGGCCAGCGAGAATCGGGCCGAGGTATACGCCGATGACTGGCGAATGTCGTCCTGGCTATAGAGCTTCCACGGTGTCCACTGCGGGTCGGCGATAGTGCCATTCCAGTTTTTAAAATTACCCACATCCACCATACCGTATAACGCATCCGGCATGCTGTTATCGTAATGGTTACGCTGGCGGCTGAAGCTCCCGCCAAACATCATCTCATGCTGACGACCAAAAAGGCTGAAATCGCCACGCAGGAAGGCGTCGATGGCATCCTGCTTACGTTCTCCGCGGTTCCAGCCGCCGTAGCCGACCATGCCCGCCCCGGTCTCTTTATCCGGATAGCCTGACATATACATCAGTTTGCTGTCGAAATGGGTTTCCGCATGCATGCCGTTGATGTGCGCTTCCCAGCCGTTGTCAAAACGTTGGGTCAGGTTGGCAAAGATACGGGTGTTGTCTTTATCCGAGTAAGCCCAGTCAGGCGCAACGGTCTGGCTGCGGTTGTAATGGGTTTTGCTTCCATCGCTATACCAGGTTGGCAGCCCGCCCCAGGTGGGATCGGCGGTGTGACTTTCCTGGTATTCATAGCCTACGGAGAGGGTCGTGCTGTCGGTGACGTCGGCATCCACCACGCCATAGAGGAATTTTTTACGGTAGTGGTAGTTATCCACAGCGCTGTCGTTGTCCTGGTAACCGGTGATCAGACGACCGCGCACCTTGCCGGATTCTACCAGCGGGGCCTGTAAATCCAGCACATAGCGCTGCTTGTCCCAGCTACCGTAGCTGGCGGAGACGTTCCCTTTGAATACGTTACTGTCTGCGTGCTTGCGCACCATATTGACGTAGGCGGATGGGTTACCGGTGCCGGACATCAGCCCGGTAGCACCGCGAACCACCTCTATACGGTCATAAATGGCGGTGTCGGCGGCGGTGTCGCCAAAGTTCCATACTTCGCTGATGGAGGTCGGCAGGTCATCGAACGCATAGTTACTGACGAAGAATCCGCGCGAGTAAAATACGGTGCGGTCGCTGTCCTGCACCTGGGCCGTTACGCCGGTGGTGTTGGTTAACACCTGGCCGACTGACTGCAGGTTCTGATCTGCCATGCGCTGCTGGCTAATCACGCTGACGGACTGGGGGATATCGCGGGGAACAAGTAACAGTTTGGTCCCGGTGGTGGTGGTTTTTACGCTGTAGTCCTGATCCTGTCCGCTGGAGGGATCCTGTGCGTTATCAAAGCCACCCTCCACAACTACCGTATCTTCGGTCGTGGAGGCGGCAAAACTGACGGTTGGCATCAATGCCATAGCAATACAGGCTGCCAGCAACGAAGGTGTTGCGACAGGCTGGCGTTGCCCATCCCTGGTATGAGTAATGAAAGACATCATCAAACCCTTAATGAATGGTGAAGGTGGTCTGCATCAGTCCCGCGTGTGCGGGCAGATGTCGTTTTCTATGTTGAAAATGCGCATGAAAATGCAAATGCGAAATATACGCATTGAGATTAACGGTGTAAACAGATGTGTCAAAAGGAACTGAAATAATGTTTCAGGCGATCGCGACGCGTCAGCGCTCACTCTCCAGGCAGCTGGAGGACATTCAGGAAAGAAATCGGTGGAGAAGGTTGAAAGGACAGGAGAATCTCGCTCATACTCTTGTGTTGTGTCACACAGTAATACTGAGAATGTGTTAATGGCGGCGCACTACGCCAGATTAAACAAAAAAGGAAAAGGTCATGGCTGAAGAAACGATTTTTAGTAAAATTATCCGCCGCGAAATCCCTTCGGATATCGTTTATCAGGATGAGCTGGTGACGGCTTTCCGGGACATTTCTCCTCAGGCTCCGACACATATCCTTATTATTCCTAATATTCTGATTCCGACCGTAAACGACGTAAAAACCGAGCATGAAGTAGCGTTAGGTCGTATGCTGACAGTGGCCGCAAAAATTGCTGAGCAGGAAGGGATTGCTGATGACGGTTACCGTCTCATCATGAACTGTAATCGCCACGGTGGTCAGGAAGTTTATCATATTCACATGCATCTGCTGGGTGGACGTCCTCTGGGGCCGATGCTGGCACATAAAGGTCTTTGACATGCTTAAAGGGCGTATTGCAGCGCTGGTAATGACGATGTTGATCGTAGGGTGCAGCACGCGTCCGGCGATCCCCGTCAGCGATGAACAGACGCTGGTGATGGAATCCTCCGTACTTGCTGCGGGCATCACGGCGCAACAACCTGCGTTGTCGATCAGTGAAATCAACTCTTCTGCTTCCTCTACGCTCTTTAATGAAAGACAAGAACCAGTGACGGTGCACTACCGTTTTTTCTGGTATGACGTACGAGGTCTTGAAATGCATCCGCTGGAAGCGCCGCGCAGCGTCACTATTCCGGCAAGATCGTCGGTAACGCTCTATGGCAGCGCCAACTATCTGGGTGCACATAAGGTGAGACTTTATCTTTATTTGTAAGGGGTGAACCTTGATTAAAAATTTGAGCCGTTATGCGCTCGTGACTGCTTTCGCTCTGTTCCTCGCAGGGTGTGTGACCCGAACTGAAGAACCTGCGCCTGTGGAAGAGGCCAAACCGGGTACCGAGCAGCCGACACAGCCAACGCAGCCGCCGCCAACCGTACCGACTGTGCCGTCTATTCCGTCGCAGCCAGGTCCAATTGAACATCCGGATCAGACATCGCAGCCTGCGCCGCGCGTTCGTCATTATGACTGGAACGGTGCGATGCAACCGATGGTCGGCAAAATGCTGCAGGCTCAGGGTGTGACCGCGGGCAGCGTATTGCTGGTTGATAGCGTGAATAACCGTACCAACGGTTCGCTGAACGCGGGCGAAGCGACAGAAACCCTGCGCAATGCCTTGGCCAATAACGGTAAGTTTACGCTGGTCTCGGCACAGCAGCTCGCGGTAGCCAAGCAGCAGTTGGGCCTGTCACCGCAGGACAGCCTCGGTTCACGCAGCAAGGCGATTGGGATTGCCCGTAACGTCGGTGCGCAGTATGTGCTTTACTCCAGTGCCACCGGTAACGTGAACACGCCAGCCCTGCAGATGCAGCTGATGCTGGTTCAGACAGGCGAGATTATCTGGTCAGGTAAAGGTGCCGTTACGCAACTCTGACAGTACGCGTGAAGAGATCCTGACGCGTTATTTTCCACAGTATCGCCTTATCGCGCCGCAGGCCCCTTCCGGGCTTGGCGGCGCGAGTTGCATTATAGAGCAGGGCGAGCAACGTCTGGTATTGCGGCAGAATCACGATCCCTCAGCGTCTGCATCCCATTTCCGCCGTCAGTTTCGGGCACTGAAACGCCTTCCGGCGGATCTGGTGCCAAAGCCCCGTTTTTACCGCCAGGGCTGGATGGCCGTGGAGTATCTGGCAGGGGAGATCGGCAACACGCTACCGGAAACGGCAGTGCTTGCGGCTATGCTCTGTCATCTGCACCGGCAACCGCGTCTGGGATGGCGGGTGACGCTGCTGCCGTTGCTTGAACAATACTGGCAGCAGGCTTCAGCCGACAGGCGAAGCCCATTCTGGCTGGCACAGCTAAAACGGCTGCGTAAAACGGGCGAACCGCAGCCGCTTCGGCTCTCGCCGCTGCATATGGATGTTCATCCCGGAAATATTGTTCATACGTCCCTCGGGGCGAGGCTTATCGACTGGGAGTATGCCGGTGACGGAGACGTGGCGCTGGAGCTGGCGGCAGTCTGGTCGGAGGATGATACTGCGCGGCAGCGGCTCATCACCGACTACGCCAGGATAGCGCACATGAATGTCGGTATCCTGGGGCGCCAGGTGAGGCGCTGGCGACCGTGGGTCATCATGCTGATGGCTGGCTGGTTTGAAATGCGCTTTCAGCAATCCCGAGATAAACAATTTATTGCGCTGGCAGATGATGCCTGGCGTCAGTTACAAACTAAAGGATAAGAGAGGTTGGTGTGGGTCCAGTCATGTTGGATGTAGAAGGGTTTGAGCTGGATGCGGAGGAGCGTGAAATACTGGCGCACCCGCTGGTGGGAGGCTTGATCCTGTTCACCCGCAACTATCACGATCCGGCGCAGCTGCGAGAACTGGTGCGCCAGATCCGTGCTGCATCGCGCAATCATCTGGTGGTGGCCGTCGATCAGGAAGGCGGACGCGTACAGCGTTTCCGCGAAGGCTTTACTCGCCTGCCTGCCGCCCAATCTTTTGCGGCATTACTGGGCACGGAAGAGGGTGGCAAACTGGCGCAAGAGGCCGGCTGGCTGATGGCCAGCGAGATGATTGCCATGGATATCGACATCAGTTTTGCGCCGGTTCTGGACGTGGGGCATATCAGCGCCGCCATTGGCGAACGCTCATACCATGAAGATCCGCGTATTGCGCTGGCGATAGCGAGCTGTTTCATTGACGGTATGCACGACGCGGGAATGAAAACCACCGGGAAACATTTCCCGGGGCACGGTGCGGTGACCGCCGACTCGCACAAAGAGACGCCGCGCGATCCGCGTCCGGAAGCTGATATTCGTGCCAAAGATATGTCGGTGTTCCGCTCCCTGATCACCGATAACAAGCTGGACGCCATTATGCCAGCGCACGTGATTTACAGCGACGTCGACCCGCGTCCTGCAAGCGGGTCCGCGCACTGGCTGAAAACCGTTTTGCGTCAGGAACTGGGGTTTAATGGCGTGATTTTCTCTGACGATTTGTCGATGGAAGGGGCGGCGATTATGGGCAGCTACGCGGAGCGCGGTCAGGCGTCGCTGGACGCAGGTTGCGATATGATCCTCGTCTGCAATAATCGTAAAGGTGCCGTCAGCGTGCTGGATAACCTGTCGCCGATCAATGCACAGCGTGTTACACAATTGTATCATAAAGGTTCATTTAGCCGTCAGGAGCTGATGGACTCGGCGCGCTGGAAGACGGTCAACGCGCAGCTTGAAGCCCTGAATGAACGCTGGCAGGCACATAAAGCCAGCCTGTAAATCCTCCCGGAAGGCGTAGCGTGGTGAGAAGACAATGATCATCTATTTACACGGTTTTGACTCAAACAGTCCTGGTAATCATGAGAAGGTCCTGCAGCTGCAGTTTATCGATCCGGATGTCCGGCTGATCAGTTACAGCACACGCCATCCAAAGCATGATATGCAGCACCTGCTCAAAGAGGTGGACAAGATGTTGCAGCTCAACATCGATGACCGTCCGCTGATTTGTGGCGTGGGATTAGGTGGCTACTGGGCAGAGCGGATTGGATTCCTGTGCGATATCCGCCAGGTGGTGTTCAATCCTAATCTTTTCCCGAATGAGAACATGGAAGGTAAAATTGACCGCCCTGAAGAGTATGTCGATATTGCCACCAAGTGCGTCAGTAATTTTCGGGAGAAAAACCGCGACCGTTGTCTGGTGATCTTGTCGCGTAATGATGAAGCCCTTAACAGCCACCGGGCGGCTGAGCTGCTGCATCATTACTATGAAATTGTCTGGGATGAAGAACAGACCCACAAATTCAAGAACATCTCCCCGCATTTGCAGCGGATCAAAGCCTTCAAAACCCTGGGCTAAGCTACTGCGTACGACCTGCCAGGCCCGGCCGCGAAAGCGCCGGGCTTTCTTTTTGTCCAGAATTGTCTACTTTTAAGCCATCAAAACTTGATGCATATCAATTTTGGTATGACCAATGCGCCTGACGTGGTATTCTCAATGCACCTGAATGGTTTCAGTGCTGTAACCTGTTGTTAATTAAGGGTTATTTTTATAACTTTTAATTAACAATTGGTTAATAATTTGAGGGGGTCACGTTGACTACGCCATTGAAAAAGATAGTGATTGTCGGCGGTGGTGCTGGCGGGCTGGAGCTGGCTACACAGTTAGGCAAGAAGCTCGGTCGCGGCAAAAAAGCCAAAATTACGCTGGTGGATCGTAACCACAGCCATCTGTGGAAACCGCTGTTGCACGAAGTGGCGACCGGTTCACTGGATGAGGGCGTGGACGCGCTGAGCTATCTGGCACATGCGCGCAATCACCATTTCCAGTTCCAGCTGGGCTCCGTGGTGGATATCAATCGTGAGAGCAAAACCATTACCCTGGCAGAGCTGCGCGATGAAAAAGGGGAACTGCTGGTCCCTGAGCGCAAACTGCCGTATGACACGCTGGTCATGGCGCTGGGCAGTACCTCCAATGACTTCAACACACCAGGTGTAAAAGAGCACTGTATCTTCCTCGATAACCCACATCAGGCACGTCGTTTCCACCAGGAAATGCTGAACCTGTTCCTGAAGTACACCAGCAATATGGGTGCGAACGGGAAGGTTAATATCGCGATTGTTGGTGGGGGTGCGACGGGCGTCGAGCTTTCTGCTGAGCTGCACAACGCGGTGAAACAGCTGCACAGCTACGGCTATAAAGGCTTAACCAATGACGCGCTGAACGTAACGCTGGTTGAAGCGGGTGAACGTATCCTGCCGGCGCTGCCTCCGCGCATTTCCGGTGCGGCGCATAATGAACTGACCAAGCTGGGCGTGCGGGTTCTGACCCAAACCATGGTAACCAGCGCGGACGGCGGCGGCCTGCATACCAAAGATGGCGAGTACATCAAAGCAGACCTGATGGTCTGGGCTGCTGGCATCAAAGCACCTGATTTTATGAAAGAGATTGGCGGGCTGGAAACGAACCGTATTAACCAGCTGGTGACCGAGCCGACCCTGCAAACCACACGCGATCCGGACATTTTCGCCATCGGCGACTGTGCTTCCTGCGCGCGTCCGGAGGGCGGTTTTGTGCCTCCGCGTGCTCAGGCAGCGCACCAGATGGCAAGCCTGGTACTGCACAATATTCTGGCGCAGTACAAAGGTAAGCCGATGAAAGCCTATGTCTATAAAGACCATGGTTCTCTGGTATCGCTCTCGAACTTCTCTACCGTCGGCAGCCTGATGGGTAACCTGATGCGCGGCTCTATGATGGTGGAAGGGCGTATTGCACGCTTTGTCTATATCTCGCTCTATCGTATGCACCAGATTGCCCTGCACGGTTACTTCAAAACCGGGCTGATGATGCTGGTGGGACGAATCAACCGCGTTATTAGACCACGCCTGAAGCTGCACTAATATTCTCTCCCTCCGGGGCCTCCGGAGGGAATTTTTAGCATATCATGCTGCTCATCGTACATTGAGTGCTTAAGAGTTCTCCTAAACACGATATATCTCTCCTCCACGTCAACTTTTTGATCCTTTGTCTTATTGGCGAAGCGCGACCTGCATTGCAAAATTGTTACCAATAGCAACAAAGGAGGAAGTCCCGTGAATAAATCAATGTTGGCGGGTATAGGGATTGGCGTCGCTGCTGCGTTAGGTGTGGCTGCCGTTGCCAGTCTCAACGTACTGGATCGCGGCCCACAATACGCACAGGTCGTGTCTGCTACCCCCATTAAAGAAACCGTGAAAACGCCTCGTCAGGAGTGCCGTAACGTCTCCGTGACCCATCGCCGTCCGGTACAGGATGAAAACCGTATCGCCGGTTCAGTACTGGGTGCGGTTGCCGGTGGTGTGATTGGCCATCAGTTTGGTGGTGGTCGTGGTAAAGATGTGGCGACCGTGGTCGGCGCGCTGGGCGGCGGCTATGCCGGTAACCAGGTGCAGGGCGCTATGCAGGATAACGACACGTACACGACGACTCAGCAGCGCTGCAAAACCGTCTATGACAAGTCGGAGAAAATGCTGGGTTACGACGTGACGTACAAAATTGGCGATCAGCAGGGCAAGATTCGCATGGATAAAGACCCGGGCACTCAAATTCCGCTGGATGGAAACGGCCAGCTGGTACTGAATAACAAAGTGTAAAAAAGATGTTCTCTGAACTTAGCTCCTCAAGCGCTCAGGCTGAGGAGCTTTTTTTTACGTCAGATTTTAAGCAGTTCAGGCCACAGTTTCAGCGTGGTCGCGGTAATGGTTTGCAGTTTTTCCAGCGTAGCCCCTTCACGGGCGCTTATCGACATACCCTGCAAAATACAGTTCAGGTATTGCGCCAGCATCTGTGGATTGCAATGCGCAGGAATTTCACCTCGTTGTTGGCGCTGAGACAGGAACGCGCTTAGCGTCTCTTCCTGCATGGCATGGCGCGATTTCACCGTGTTGGCAATCTCTTTTGAGGAGGCCGCAAGGGTGGCAGAGGTGTTAATCATAAAGCAGCCCGCAGGGGTATCTTTACTGGTGAAGCAGGTCGCGACGGTGGTGAAGTAGTCCCGTAGCGCCTGTTCTACGCTTTTCTCTTCACAAAACAGCTGGGCTTCGTGTTTCGCCGCAAAGCGCGAAATGTATCTGTCCAGCACGGCCCTGAACAGCCCCTCTTTATTGGTGAATTCAGCATACAGCGTGGGTGCTTTGGCACCGGTAGCTTCCACCAGATCGGAAAGCGAGGTCGCTTCATACCCATGTTGCCAGAAGAGAGTCATGGCCTTATCAAGCGCTGCATCCCTGTCGAACACTTTTGGTCGGCCACGGCTTTTCTTCGCGCAACTCGTCACGTCGGTTGTCATTTGCCGTTGGTCCTCTGTTGGTTTGTTGAATAATCATTATAAAAATAATCGCGGGTGACCACCAGCACTGATGAGAGAAAAATAAATTAATCATATGGGTATGAAAAATAACGGATTTAAAATTTAATTAATGTTCGTTATAAAAAGATGTTGACGCGTGAGCTGGATCACATTTATTATTTACCTATCGATCGTTAACTAAATAGCTAACGACCTCCAAATCATCTGCCCAAAGGTAAAAATCATGAAAAACGTAAAAACCCTCATCGCTGCTGCTGTTCTGAGTTCACTTTCTTTCGCAAGCTTCGCTGCTGTTGAAGTGCAATCAACCCCTGCTGACCAGCATAAAGTCGGGACTATCTCTGCTTCTGCCGGGACTAACCTGGGCTCACTGGAAGATCAGCTGGCGCAGAAAGCTGACGAGATGGGTGCAAAATCTTTCCGCATCACCTCAGTGACCGGTCCTAACACCCTGCACGGCACCGCTGTTATCTACAAATAAGCCTGGCTAAACCCTCATTTATGCCACTGCGATGCCACTGTAAAAAAGCCCTGCTCAGCAGGGCTTTTTTTATTGGGGATCACATCGACTGCTGGGTGACATCCTGATGCCGGGTGACATCGGTGGGCATCCCGGAACGCGCCTCCATCGCACGCTCCATCACGATGCCATCCGTGCGGGCATTTGTTTTAAAGCTCACCATCGCGGCATTCAGATTTATTGGCAGTGTCTGCGGATCGTCGCCAATGTTTTTCGATAACGGCTGGTGAATTTCAACCAGTCTTACGCCACCCGGCTCCTCAGAAACCTTAATGGGCGTATTAATAATATTCACTCGGGTACCAGGGGTGATCACGCTATAGAGCGTCTTGATATCATCATCGCGCAGACGAATACAGCCGGAACTGACGCGCATCCCGATACCGAAATCCGCATTTGTTCCATGCAGAAGGTAAACGCCACCATAGGCCGCAAGACGGATCGCGTGGTGACCCATCGGATTCTCCGGACCCGCTGGCACCACAGCCGGTAAATCAATTCCCTGTGCTTTATAGCGAGCACGAATATTAGCCGTTGGCGTCCAGGTTGGGTTGGCACGTTTATCCGATACGGTGGTGACCATTGTTGGGGTCAGCGTGTCGCCGCCCAGCTGGCCAATACCGATTGGATAAACGGTGACTTCATTTTTACCCGGCGGGTAATAGTAAAGACGCAGCTCGGCAAGGTTTATCACG
Organism: Enterobacter sp. MEB024; assembly: GCF_030209635.1. NCBI lineage: Bacteria > Pseudomonadati > Pseudomonadota > Gammaproteobacteria > Enterobacterales > Enterobacteriaceae > Enterobacter > Enterobacter sp. MEB024. The sequence continues at coordinate 75,355 of NZ_JARVRQ010000012.1, forward strand.
ATCCCTTCGCGCGCTACATCCGGGAGAATGGTCTGCAACGGGATGGTCAGGACGCTGCCAGCGCGTGGCACATAGGGGTCGACTCCAGGGTTAGCCTGCAGCAGAGCCAGAAAGCCTACGTTATATTTTTTGGCAATCGCTTCGAGCGATCCCCCATTATTTTCAACCACATGAAAACGGTTTTCGCCCACGACCTTGCTGCCAGCAGGGGGAAGAGGCCAGGTATTTGCGCGTGCAGGAAGCGCAACAGCGACCGTTGCTGCCAGCGCAAACACGGTTATCCAGCGGGTAAAACGCGAAGAGGTCATCATCACCATAATCCATATAAATAATAAGGTTATTGTTTTATAAGGCGTTAACGATAATTATGGCGAATGGGTATGTCGGGAAATCCAGGTGAAGTGCAAAGAGTTTGTAAATTGTCCCCCCGTAAGCATTGCGCCAACGGGGGGAAGGGGAATTATGCGACAGCGTTCTCTTCCAGCTGACGCATAAAGTGACGAACCCACTCCATCCGGTTTTTACGATCCGTCAGCTCCTGCGTAAATTTCAGACGCGTTGGACCATCCAGACGGAAATGCTGCGGCTGTTTCTGGAGCAGACCGATTAGCCACATCGGATTAACGTGATTCTTCTCGGCAAATTCAATCACGCCACCTTTTTCATTGCCTTCGAGCTTACGAATGCCCAGCTTCTGTGCCTGCTGGCGCAGCCTCGCAATATCCAGCAGGTTTCTCGCGGCATCCGGCAACAGGCCAAAGCGATCGATCAGCTCTACCTTAATTTCATCCAGTTCGTTCTCATTTTTCGCACTGGCGATACGTTTGTAGAACGACAGACGCGTGTTCACATCCGGAATAAAATCATCCGGTAGCAGGGAAGGCATGCGCAGTTCCACCTCAGTTTGCTGGCTGGTCAGATCTTCCAGCGATGGCTCACGTCCGGCCTTCAGGGCATCGACCGCATTTTCCAGCAGCTCCATATAGAGCGAGAAGCCGATGGTTTCCATCGAGCCGCTCTGGTCTTCGCCCAGAAGTTCACCTGCACCGCGGATCTCAAGGTCGTGTGTCGCCAGCGCGAAGCCCGCGCCCAGATCTTCCAGCGATGCGATAGCCTCCAGACGTTTTTGCGCATCGGTGGTCATCGCTTTCGGATGCGGGGTCAGCAGCCAGGCGTAGGCCTGATGGTGCGAGCGGCCAACGCGGCCACGCAACTGGTGAAGCTGCGCCAGTCCAAAGTGATCCGCGCGCTCAATAATGATGGTATTGGCCGTCGGAATATCGATCCCGGTTTCAATGATGGTGGTACACACCAGGACGTTAAAGCGCTGGTGGTGGAAATCGTTCATCACCCGCTCCAGCTCGCGCTCGCGCATTTGACCGTGACCGATAGCGATGCGCGCTTCCGGCACCAGTTCGGCCAGCCTGTCCGCCGCTTTCTGGATATTTTCCACGTCGTTATAGAGATAATAGACCTGACCCCCGCGCAGTACTTCACGCAGAATAGCCTCGCGGACGACCAGGTTGTCGTACTCACGAACAAAGGTTTTTACCGCCAGACGACGTGCCGGCGGCGTGGCGATAATCGACAGGTCGCGCATGCCGCTCATCGCCATATTCAGCGTTCGCGGGATCGGTGTGGCGGTGAGGGTGAGGATATCGACGTCGGCACGCATCGCTTTAATACGCTCTTTATGACGGACCCCGAAGCGGTGTTCTTCATCGACGATCAACAGCCCCAGATCTTTCCACTTCACATCACTCTGCAGCAGCTTGTGGGTGCCGATCAGAATATCGATCTTACCCTCGCTGGCCTGTTCCAGAATCTGGGTCTGCTCTTTGGTACTGCGAAAACGTGACAGCATCTCAATACGAACCGGCCAGTTGGCGAAACGGTCGCGGAAGTTGTCAAAATGCTGCTGGGCGAGCAGGGTGGTAGGCACCAACACCGCGACCTGTTTGTTGTTTTCTACCGCGAGGAAGGCGGCGCGCATCGCCACTTCGGTTTTGCCGAAGCCGACATCGCCGCAAACCAGCCTGTCCATCGCCAGCGGCTGGCACATGTCGCTCAGCACAGCATTAATGGCCTGGGCCTGATCCGGCGTGGTTTCAAACGGGAAGCTATCGCAGAACATCTGGTACTGTTGTTTATCATGCCTGAAGGCAAAGCCTTCTTTGGCCGCGCGTTGGGCGTAGATATCCAGCAGTTCTGCCGCCACATCACGCACTTTTTCCGCGGCTTTCTGCCGCGCGCGCGCCCAGGCGTCGCCGCCCAGTTTATGTAATGGCGCATGATCTTCTGCACCGCCGGCATAGCGGCTGATGAGATGCAGTGAGGAGACCGGCACATAGAGTTTGGCGTCATTGGCGTAGGTCAGCATCAGGTATTCGCCCTTGATGCCACCGGCTTCCAGCGTCGTCATGCCCTGATAACGGCCCACCCCGTGCTCCAGGTGAACAATCGGCTGGCCGGGGTGCAGTTCGGCGAGGTTACGGATCAGCGTGTCCGGATTAATGGTGCGACGGCTGTCCTGACGGCGGCGCGCCACGCGTTCCCCCAGCAGGTCGCTTTCGCAAATCAGCGCCAGATTGTTGAGGGTATCCACAAACCCGTGCTCGGCGGAGCCAATCATCAGATAACGGCCATTACCGGTGGCTTCACTCAGGCGCAAAATACGTTTCGGCGCAATTTTGATCCGCCCCAGCAGTTCACCCAGCGCTTCCCGGCGGCCTTCACTTTCAACGGAAAACACGACCGGCCCGGTAAAGGACTCGAGGAACTTGCGCAGATTATCCAGCGGCGACTTCTGCTGCGCCTGAACGGATAAATCCGGTAGCGTGCGGAAGGCGAGGTTGGTATTGGCGGCCTTGTCGGCGAGCGAATCGGTTTTGAGCTGCATACGCGGCCAGCGTTTCAGCTCGGCGTTCAGCTCATCAGTGCGCAGCCACAGCACCTCCGGTGGCAACAGCGGACGCATCGGGTCCACGCCCCGGTTTTCAAAGCGGGCGCGGGTTTCGCTCTCAAAACGGCTGGCGCTGGCGTCGATATCACCGGTGTTAACAATCAGCGTATTGGCCGGGAAATAGCTGAACAGCGCGGGCAGAGGCTCGTTAAAGAACAGCGGCTGCCAGTATTCAATACCCGCCGGCAGCGTCCCTTTGCTGACCTGCTGGTAGATATGTTCGGCATCGCGTTTGACGTCGAATCTGTCGCGCCACTGGCTGCGGAACAGCTCGATTGCGGTTTTGTCTGTCGGGAACTCATGTGCGGGCAGTAAATTGATGGAGTCCACTTCTTCCAGCGTGCGCTGCGTGTCGGCGTCGAATACGCGCAGGCTGTCGATTTCATCATCGAAGAAATCCAGACGATACGGCTGGTCGCTGCCCATCGGGTAAAGATCGAGCAGTGCACCACGCGTGGCATATTCCCCGTGCTCCATCACCTGATCGACATGGCGATAACCGGCGCTGTCGAGCTGCGCGCGCAGGGCGTCCCGGGACAGGCGCTGGCCTTTTTTCATCACCAGCGCATGGCCATGAAGATAGCTGTGCGGACAGACGCGCTGCATCAGGGTGTTTACGGGGACGATCAGCACGCCGCGCTGCATCGTCGGTAACTGATACAGGGTCGACAGACGAGAGGAGATGATCTCCTGGTGCGGCGAGAAACTGTCATACGGCAGCGTTTCCCAGTCGGCCAGACTGAACACCAGATTGTCAGTGAACTGGCGGATTTCATCATGCAGACGCAGGGCATTTTGCATATCCGGGGCAACCAGTACCACCGGACCCGGGTGTCGCTCAGCGATTTCTGCCACCAGCGTGGCGCACGCCGCGCCAGTAAGTTCGCCCAGCTGGCGCTGATCGCCCGCTTTGACAGGCAAGGAATATCGATAGTGTTCAGGCATGGCTATGTCAGAGTCTCTTGGGGATATACCAACAGTATTGGGGCATATCACTGATACGCAATGTCTTTATTATCCTCGATCGTTTTACATAATCAAACCGGAACCGCACAGGGAGGAAATTCGCCCCCAAAAGGGGGCGAAAAGCGCATCAGCGGCTGGCCGATGACGGAGAAAGCGTGGAAGGCGGGGAGAAGAACACATCACCAAACAGTGCGGTGGAGACCTTACGCACCCCAAGCCCGGCAACGGTGCAGAGCAACAGGCTGGCAAACGGGTAGACCAGAATCAACGTCAGCTCCGCCCAGACCGGCCAGTATGCGGCATTCATCTCACCAATCAGGAACAGGCTAAAGGCCTCAATCAGGATGCGATGGGTGGTATAAATCGCGATGGTATTAGAACCGATCACGTTAAGCAGATTATTAGGATGGACGGCATAACGTTGCTCAATGCTGTAGAAAAGCTTCATGATCAACACAATCGACAGCAGGGAGAGCAGCAGCGGGACGTTAGCAAACCACAGCACCACAGAGACGGCAGCGAAGGCGGCTAACGCCAGCCAGGCGCGACGCAGATTGAACCCTTTCATCCACGCCATCAGCTCAGCGCCATACCACGCGCCGAGGCTGTAGTAGATCATGTTGCGCACCACGCTGTTCATTCCCCACCACGGCAGCGGCAGGAAGTTTATCGCGACGCTCGCCAGTGCCAGCAGCCCCAGTACCGGCAGCTTCCAGCGGCTCAGTAGTTTACACAGCGTGAAATAGACCACCAGGGCATACAGATACCAGAGACTGGTGCTGGCGGTGAGCATTCCCTTCACAAACCCGGAAAGGGAATCGGCATAGGCCGCATTGGAGGAGGTGGCCAGTTCACGCTCGGGAGCAAGCCAGGCGTTGAGGTGGCTCAGCGCCTGCCATTGCAGAACGCCCCACAGCGCCAGTACCCAGACAATGCTCCAGATCCGTTTATCGAGACTGGTACGCCAGTCCACCTCATCGATGTAACGTCGAATCAGATAGCCGGAAATGAAGAAAAACACCGGCATGCGGAAGGGAGCAAGATAGAGATTAAAATAGACCCAACATTTGGCGAGAAGACCGGATAACGGATGTTGTAACCCATTGAGATGGGGATAAAAGGTGATGACTGAATGGTAGATAACCACCAGGCAAATACACAGCCCTTTTATCTGGTTAATCCATAATGCTTTTTGCTTCATTGTTCGCGACTACCTTTTTGCCATAAACGAACGAACAATTGTTGTTAAACAAAACCGTGATGTAACGGGTAACAGTCTGTATCAGGAGGTTTTTCGGAAAAGGTGGAGGCTGTACAGGGAGGTTTCAGAGAGTAGTACCCTGATTTATCTGAATTTTTCAGAAAAATGATTACCAAAGCTTACGGTTTCAGTCATTTACGCTTAAGGGATTCGCTTATATACTCGTGGGTCTGCTATCAGCAAACAGACGGATTTCATGTACCAACCTGTCGCACTCTTCATAGGCTTACGTTACATGCGTGGGCGCGCCGCGGACCGTTTCGGTCGTTTTGTCTCCTGGCTTTCGACTATTGGCATTACGCTTGGCGTAATGGCTCTGGTGACGGTTCTTTCCGTCATGAACGGCTTTGAGCGCGAGCTGCAAAACAACATCCTGGGGCTGATGCCGCAGGCTATCCTCTCCTCAACCAACGGTTCCGTTAACCCACAACAGCTCCCGGAAAGCGCGGCGAAGTTACAGGGTGTCACGCGCGTTGCGCCGTTAACCACGGGCGATGTGGTGCTGCAAAGCGCCCGTAGCGTGGCGGTCGGTGTGATGCTGGGCATTGACCCGGCGCAAAACGACCCGCTGACGCCGTTCCTCGTGAACGTGAAGCAGACCGACCTGGAAGCCGGCAAATATAACGTGATCCTCGGCGAGCAACTGGCCGGGCAGCTTGGCGTCAACCGTGGCGACCAGCTGCGCGTAATGGTACCGTCGGCCAGTCAGTTTACGCCGATGGGACGTTTGCCAAGCCAGCGCTTGTTCACGGTGGTTGGCACGTTTGCCGCCAACAGCGAAGTCGATGGTTATCAGATGCTGGTGAATATTCAGGACGCGTCACGTCTGATGCGCTATCCGGCGGGGAATATCACCGGCTGGCGCCTGTGGCTCGACGCCCCGCTAAAAGTGGATACCCTCAGCCAGCAAACGTTGCCGGAAGGGACCAAATGGCAGGACTGGCGTGAACGCAAAGGCGAGCTGTTCCAGGCCGTGCGGATGGAAAAAAATATGATGGGGCTGCTGCTGAGCCTGATCGTGGCGGTCGCGGCCTTCAACATCATCACCTCACTGGGGTTGATGGTGATGGAAAAGCAGGGTGAAGTCGCCATTCTGCAGACTCAGGGGCTAACGCCGCGCCAGATCATGGCGGTATTTATGGTGCAGGGTGCCAGTGCCGGGATTATCGGTGCGCTACTCGGTGCGGTGCTGGGGGCGCTGCTCGCCAGCCAGCTTAACAATTTAATGCCGATCATCGGCGCTCTGCTTGATGGTGCGGCGCTGCCCGTGGCTATCGAACCGTTACAGGTGATTGGAATTGCGCTGGCTGCGATGGCCATTGCGCTGCTTTCTACGCTTTATCCTTCCTGGCGCGCTGCCGCCACTCAACCCGCTGAGGCTTTACGTTATGAATAAGATCCTGTTGCAATGCGACAACCTGTCCAAACGCTATCAGGAAGGCACTGTGCAGACTGACGTGCTGCACAATGTGAGCTTCAGCGTGGGCGAAGGTGAGATGATGGCGATTGTGGGCAGTTCCGGCTCCGGCAAAAGTACGTTATTACACCTGCTCGGTGGGCTGGATACACCCACCAGCGGTGACGTGATTTTCTCCGGCCAGCCAATGAGCAAAATGTCATCTGCGGCAAAAGCGGAGCTGCGTAACCGCGAGCTGGGCTTTATCTACCAGTTCCACCACCTGCTGCCGGATTTCACGGCGCTGGAAAACGTGGCGATGCCGCTGCTGATTGGTAAAAAGAAACCTGCAGAAATTAACACTCGCGCCAGCGATATGCTGAAAGCGGTTGGGCTTGGGCATCGCGGTAACCATCGTCCTTCTGAACTTTCCGGCGGTGAACGCCAGCGTGTGGCCATTGCGCGTGCGCTGGTCAACAATCCGCGCCTGGTACTGGCGGATGAGCCAACGGGTAACCTGGACGCCCGCAACGCGGACAGTATTTTCCAGCTGCTGGGTGAGTTGAATGCCTCGCAGGGAACCGCGTTTCTGGTGGTAACCCACGATCTCCAGCTGGCAAAACGGATGGGGCGTCAGCTTGAGATGCGCGACGGTCATCTGAACCCAGAACTGACCCTGATGGAGGCGGAGTAATGGCTTCACCGTTATCGTTACTCATAGGGTTGCGTTTTAGCCGCGGACGTCGTCGCGGCGGCATGGTGTCACTGATCTCGGTGATCTCCACCATCGGTATTGCGCTGGGGGTGGCGGTGCTGATCGTGGGCCTTAGCGCCATGAACGGTTTTGAGCGTGAACTGAATAACCGCATCCTGGCGGTGGTCCCGCACGGTGAAATCGAACCGGTGAATCAGCCGTGGACGCACTGGAGCGATGCCCTGAGCAAAATCGAAAAAGTGCCAGGCATCGTGGCGGCCGCACCTTACATTAACTTTACCGGGCTGGTCGAGAGCGGCGTTAACCTGCGCGCCATTCAGGTAAAAGGGGTGAACCCGGTGCAGGAAGAGCGCCTCAGCGCGTTGCCGAAATATGTGCAAAACGGCGCGTGGGCAAACTTTAAGGCCGGTGAACAGCAAATTATTATGGGCAAAGGCGTTGCCGAGGCCCTGAAGGTTAAGCAGGGCGACTGGGTCTCTATCATGATCCCGAACGCCAGGGCCGACCACAAGCTGCAGCAGCCTAAACGTGTACGCCTGCACGTCACCGGTATTCTTCAGTTAAGCGGCCAGCTCGATCACAGCTTTGCGATGGTGCCGATGGAAGACGCGCGCCAGTATCTCGACATGGCCGACAGCGTGACGGGGATTGCCATTAAGGTCAACGACGTCTTCAACGCCAATAAGCTGGTGCGTGATGCCGGCAGCGTGACCAATAACTATGTCTACATCAAAAGCTGGATTGGCACTTACGGTTATATGTACCGTGATATCCAGATGATCCGCGCCATTATGTATCTGGCGATGGTGCTGGTGATTGGGGTCGCGTGCTTTAATATCGTTTCGACGCTGGTGATGGCGGTCAAAGACAAGAGCGGCGACATCGCCGTCCTGCGTACTCTGGGGGCAAAAGACGGTCTTATTCGTGCCATCTTTGTCTGGTACGGTCTGCTGGCTGGGCTGTTCGGGAGCCTCTGCGGCGTGGTGATTGGCGTGGTGGTTTCTCTGCAGCTGACGCCAATTATCAATGGCATCGAGGCGCTTATTGGCCACCAGTTCCTGTCAGGTGATATCTATTTTATTGACTTCCTGCCGTCTGAATTGCACTGGCTGGACGTTTTTTATGTGCTGGTAACGGCACTTTTACTGAGTCTGCTGGCAAGCTGGTATCCGGCGCGTCGCGCAAGCCGAATTGATCCGGCGAGGGTACTAAGTGGCCAGTAATTACGTCATGATTTAGCGGTCGTCAGGCCGCCAAATCAAAAAGAGGAATGCATGATGTATTATGGATTTGATATTGGCGGCACCAAAATTGCGCTGGGCGTGTTTGATAAAAACCTCAAACTGCAGTGGGAAACCCGCGTTCCCACACCACGCGAAAGCTATGATGAATTTTTAACTGCCATTGCCGCGCTGGTGGCGCAAGCTGATTCACGTTTTGGCGTGAAAGGCAGCGTCGGCATTGGTATTCCGGGAATGCCCGAAACTGACGATGGTACGCTGTATGCGGCCAACGTTCCTGCTGCCAGCGGTAAACCGCTGCGCGCCGATCTCTCCGCTCTGCTTGAACGCGACGTGCGTTTAGATAATGATGCCAACTGTTTTGCACTCTCCGAAGCCTGGGACGATGAGTTTCAGCGCTATCCGCTGGTGATGGGGCTGATCCTCGGCACGGGCGTAGGGGGAGGGATCGTCATCAACGGTAAGCCGATTACCGGGCGCAGTTACATTACGGGAGAGTTCGGCCATATCCGCCTGCCGGTTGATGCCCTGGCGGTCGTCGGGCGCGACTTCCCGCTGACCTGCTGCGGTTGCGGTCAGCACGGCTGTATTGAGAACTACCTCTCCGGACGTGGGTTTGCATGGCTTTACGAACACTTCTATCATCAGAAACTTGAAGCCCCTCAAATCATTACCTTGTGGGAGCAGGGGGATGCGCAGGCGCGAGAGCACGTTGAGCGCTATCTGGATCTGCTGGCGGTGTGTCTGGGTAATATTCTCACCATCGTCGACCCGGATCTGCTGGTGATTGGGGGAGGGCTTTCAAACTTTAGCGCGTTAACGGAACAGCTGTCCGGGCGTTTGCCCCGACATTTATTGCCGGTTGCCCGCGTGCCGCGTATTGAACGTGCGCGACACGGGGACGCAGGAGGGATGCGCGGAGCCGCATTCCTTCATCTCACCGATTAGTTTACGAGGTTTTTATGCTGTCGCGTCGCTTAGGTCGACTCAGCCGTTTTCGCAAAAATAAACGCCGCTTACGTGAGCGCTTGCGCCAGCGGATCTTTTTCAGAGACAGAATGATGCCAGAAGCGATGGATAAACCCAGAGTGGTGGTGCTGACCGGGGCGGGGATCTCCGCAGAGTCAGGTATTCGTACTTTCCGCGCTGCGGACGGGTTATGGGAAGAGCACCGTGTTGAGGATGTGGCGACGCCGGAAGGCTTTGCCCGCGATCCGGATCTTGTGCAGGCGTTTTATAACGCCCGCCGTCGTCAGCTGCAGCAGCCAGAGGTTGTGCCTAATCCGGCGCATCTGGCGCTGGCGAAGCTGGAAGAGGCGCTTGGCGATCGTTTTTTGCTGGTTACGCAGAATATCGACAATCTGCATGAACGGGCCGGTAACAAAAACATCATCCATATGCACGGTGAACTGCTGAAAGTTCGCTGCGCCTGGAGCGGTCAGGTGCTGGACTGGAAAGAGGACGTGCTGCCTGAAGATAAGTGCCACTGCTGCCAGTTTCCGTCGCGCCTGCGCCCGCATGTGGTCTGGTTTGGTGAAATGCCGCTTGGTATGGATGACATTTACAGCGCGCTGGCCATGGCGGATGTCTTTATCGCCATTGGCACATCTGGCCATGTCTATCCAGCGGCCGGCTTTGTTCACGAAGCGCGGCTGCACGGCGCGCATACGGTTGAGCTGAATCTTGAGCCGAGCCAGGTGGGCAGTGAGTTCGAAGAGAAGCACTATGGCCTGGCCAGTACCGTCGTACCGGAGTTTGTCGATAAGCTCCTGAAAGGGCTGTAATCGCGATAGCCTGAAAAGGCACCCGTCCTGCGGGTGCCTTTTTTGTTTATGGCGTAAAGTACGCCAGCGTTTTCTCCAGCGATTTCGCCTGCTCGTCCAGAGACAGGGCCGCTGCCGAGATCTGCTGTACCAGGGACGCGTTCTGCTGGGTCGTGCTGTCCATCTGATTGACGGCAATGCTGACCTGGCTAATTCCCCGATTCTGCTCATCCAGAGCCTGAACAATATCGTTAATCACCAGATGCACATGCGACACGGCCTCAATGACCTGCTTCATCATGACGCCGGTTTCATTGACCAGCTCAACGCCTTTGCTGACACGGCCTGAAGACTCGGCTATCAGCTGGGAGATCTCTTTTGCCGCGTTGGCGCTTCGCTGGGCAAGGTTGCGAACCTCACCTGCCACCACTGCAAAACCGCGCCCCTGTTCGCCCGCGCGCGCCGCTTCTACGGCGGCATTCAGCGCCAGAATATTGGTCTGGAAGGCGATACCGTCCACAATGCTGTTGATCTCTCCAATCTTACGGGCGCTTTCGTCAATTTCCCCGATCACCACCACGACATCGTTGACCAGCGTCTCGCCATGTCCGGCAAGGGTCGCGGCGCGATCGGTAAGGGTGGTAGCTTTGTGCGCATTGTCGGCGTTATTTTTCACCGTGACCGAAATCTCTTCCATGCTGGCCGCGGTTTCGACAATCGCCGCTGCCTGTTCTTCGGTGCGTGAGGCCAGATCGAGATTGCCTGCCGAAATTTCACTGGTGCCACCGTGAACGGAGTGGCTGGCTTCGCTGATGTTACCCACGATGCGCTTGAGCTGCATCTGCATGGTGTGCAGGGCGTAAAAAATACTGCTGGTATCCCCGGGACGCACCGGGATAGCGTTGTTCAGGTCGCCTCCGGCCACGGCCAGCGCGATCCCGGCGGCATCTGACGGTTCGCCCCCCACCGGGCGGTCCACTTTACGGGTAAAGATTTGCGCCATGACCAGGCTGACAACCACAATGCTTAACACCATCAGGAGGATGGCTTTCAGTAAAAATTGTCTTGCCTCGGCCATCACTTCGCTGACCGGGGTGACGATAGCCAGCTTCCAGGGCGTCTGACTGTTGCCGATGGTAATCGCCTGCCAGGTGATAAATGCCTCTTCCTTCAGTTGAGGATCGTTTGTGCGTATCACCTCATCCCCTGTGACAGTTCCGGTGTAAGGCTTGCCTACGGCACGTTTATCCGGGCTGGAAACCACGCTGTTGCCCGCCGACAGAAGCAGGGCGTAGCCTGTACCGTTCCACGGTTTAATCGCCCCGATCATCGATTGCAGGGTCGCGAGTGAGAAATCCGACGTGACGGACCCCAGGAACTGACCCTCACGCATGATGGGGGCGGCAATCGAGGTGAGCATTACGTCCACCCCATTGTAGGGATAAATATAGGGTTCGATGATGACATCTTTTTGCCGTTGCTTCGGCAGCAGATAATAATCGCCGCTGCCGGGCGTTTCGATGTCCGTCAGCAGATGTAATGCCTGTTTGCCTGTGGCGTCGCGGTCAACGTAGCGGGCGTAACGTCCGGCGGGATCTTCACCGCTCTGACCGGCAAAGGTGGCATCGTTGCCATCGAAGGCATCAGGTTCAAAGGCCATCGACATTGAAAGAAACTGAGGGTACGCTGAGAGATAATGGATTAGCAGCTGGTTGAGTCCCTGTCGATCAACGATGCCCGCGTCGCGCATTGCCTGAGCGCTATTTCCCATGTCACGCGCGGCCGCCAGAGCGGAATCCATCTGTTTACTGACCTGCAACGACTGCACTTCAGCTATCTGACGGATGTGTTTTTTAGCCAGCACTTCTTGCTGATCCATCCACTGCCACATCATAAAACCGATCGTTGCCGTAAAGCCCACCGTCACGGTGAGGAAAATGGACAATAGCATCAACGTCTTGACTCTTATTTTTTGTTTTCGGACCATGGCGTCTTTCATTCTCAACTCCCGTAATGACGTGCATGTCGGGCAGGCACAGATCACTTATCGGATATTTCGCCATGTTTCTGTAGAGCACCGGGTATATTTAATTTAAATTTTTGATCGCTAATTCCCGTTAATTAGTGTGGATGCTTTTATTTTGTGCATTCAATCAAATTAGTGTTCGATAATGCTCGTTATCGTTGTGCAGATAGGGGATGCTAATAAATATAAAGACGTTCAGGAGGATGGGATATGTATGGATTTATCGCGAGACAACCCATTTTTAACCTCGATATGAATACCGTGGCCTATGAGCTGCTTTTCAGAGACGGAATGACCAACCGTTTCCCCGATGTATCGGCGGAATATGCCACGTCCAGAATGATATCAGACCAGTTCTTATCCGTGCCGTCCCAGCGCATCGCCGGGGAACATACGTCGTTTATCAATTTTCCTTCCCGGATGATCATCGACCGCAGCGCTGAGGCGCTGGACAAAAACAACGTGGTCATTGAGATCCTTGAAGATGCTGACCCGGGTGAGGCGCTTTTGCAGGCCGTGAGAGAAATGTATGAGCACGGGTACTGCTTTGCGCTCGATGATTTCACTCTCGCACCGGAATGGGATGTTTTTTTGCCCTATATTTCCATCATCAAATTTGATGTCCAGAATTACACCTTAGCGCAAATTAAAAATTACCTGAGTGAGCGTAAAAGCCTGACCGGGCATATTAAATATCTGGCTGAAAAAATTGAGACTAAAGAGGAATTCAAACAATACAGCAATGCCGGATTTTCTCTTTTCCAGGGATATTTTTTCTGTCGTCCGGAGGTGATTAAATATAAACGGCTATCGCAAAACCAGCTTGCAATTTTCCGTCTGCAAATGGAAGTAGGACGCAATAAACCTGACTTTCGGATCATCGAGTCGTTAATCAAAAGCGACCTCACGCTGTCCTATAAAATCATGCGCTATATGAAGCACACCGCCTTTAAACACATGGGGGCCTGTAATTTCAGCAAGTTAACGCTGAGTGAAGTGCTGAGGTATCTCGGGGAAAATCAGCTCAGAAGGTTTGTGGCTGTTGTAGTGCTGGCAAGTGCAGCCAACGACACCGTCACCGAGCTTTACCCGATGAGTATGATGCGCGGGAAATTCTGTGAACTGATTGCCGAGAAACTGGATGAGCCGATGCTGGCTGAGAATGCGTTCATGTGCGGTCTGTTCTCACTGCTTGATACCCTGCTTGAGCTGCCGATGGCAGAGCTGATGACGCAAATTGCTGTCCCGCAGAGCGTGAGTAATGCGTTGTGCCATCAGGAAGGGCAGTTAGCGGATATGGTTCGCCTCTGCCATTACTACGAGCAACAGCAGTGGGATGAGGCAAGCAGAATAAGTCACGCGCTGGGGCTGGCAGAGGAAGAGATCGTAGAGGCGATGAGGAAGGCCACGATCTGGGCCGGGGAGAACGCCGTCAGTTAATCGTTCCTCACTCCGTTAAGACGGAGTGAGGAAGAAAGCCTGGCCGCTTACCGGCCCGCTTTTAATTTCTGGTAATACTCTTCGTAGATGCGGCTTGCGTCACCGACATCGTTTTGCCACTCGCCTTTACTGATGGTTTGCGCATCCGGATAGAGCGATTTGTCGTTCGCGACGGCCGGGCTGAGCAGCTTGCGCGCAGCGAGGTTCGGAGTGGGATAACCAATGGTCTCCGCAACCTGTTTCGCGACGTCCGGGCGCAGCAGGAAGTTAATCAGCTTCAGGGCACCGTCAACGTTCTTCGCGTTTGCAGGAATAGAGAGGCTATCCATCCAGAAGATCCCGCCTTCTTTCGGCCACACTACCTCCAGCGGCGTACCGGCCTGACGGGCAACATACGCGGAGCCGTTCCACACCATGCCCAGATTCACTTCGCCTTCCATATACGGGTTTGCCGGGTTATCAGAGTTGAATGCCGCCACGTTAGGCATCAGCTTTTTCAGCTCGTTATAGGCCGCTTCAATCTCTTTCGGGTCCGTCGTATTGCCTGAGTAGCCGAGCTTACGCAGCGCTACCTGGAACACTTCGCGCGCGTCGTCGGTTAACAGCAGGCTGCCTTTGTATTCCGGTTTCCACAGATCGGCCCAGCTTGTAACGGTTTTCGGATCGATAGCCTCGCTGTTGACCCCAATGGCGGTTGCGCCCCAGATGTAAGGAATGGAGTAGTCATTATTCGGGTCAAACGGCTTATTGAGCATCTCCGGATCGAGATTGTTGAAGTGAGTGAGCTTCGTTTTATCGATCTTCTGAATCATGCCCTCTTTGCGCATTTTATCGACGAAATAGGTCGACGGGACGACCAGATCGTACGCGCCTTCTTTGTAAGTTTTGAGCTTGGCGTACATGGTTTCATTCGACTCATAGGTAGAATAGATAACCTTGATGCCCGTCTCTTTCGTGAACTGCTCCAGCAGGCCAGGTGGCACATACTCGGTCCAGTTATAGAAATAGAGCGTTTTGCTGTCATCAGCGTGCGCGGCACCCATTCCGAGCACCAGTGCCGCAGCGGCAAGCATTTTTTTCATTTCATTGTCCCCTGAGATGTTGTTTTATCACGAGCAATAACCTGGCTGGCAATCACCAGCACCAGCGAGAACACTAACAGTATGGTCGCCAGCGCGTTCACCTCGGGCGAGACGCCGACTTTCACCATTGAATAGATCTTCAATGGCAGAATTTCATAACTCGGGCCGGTGACGAAGGAGGAGACCACCACATCGTCCATCGACAGGGTAAAACTCAGCAGCCATCCGGCAGCAACGGCGGGCATCGCCAGCGGCAGGATGATTTTGCGCAGGATCGTCATCTCACTGGCTCCCAGATCTTTTGCGGCTTCCAGCATGCGCACGTCAAACCCTTTCAGGCGTGCGAAGACGGTGACCACCACAAACGGCAGGCAGAAAGTGATGTGGGAGAACAGCAGTGACCAGAAGCCCAACTGGACGCCCAGCAGCATAAACAGCACCAGCAGCGAAATCGCCATGACGATATCCGGCGACATCATCACCACAAACAGCATCCCGCTGACGAACGGTTTACCCCGGAAGCGATAGCGGTAGAGCGCCACGGCGGTAAGCGAACCAATCAGCGTGGCGAAGGTGGCGGAGAAAATCGCCATCGTCAGGGAGTGCTGAGCAGCCTGCAGCAGGCTGTCGTTGTTCATCAGCAGGCTGTACCAGTTGGTAGTGAAACCTTGCCAGTTGATGCCGAAACGCGAGCTGTTAAACGAGTTCACGATCAAAATAATGATCGGAATATAAAGATACGCATAGATGGCGGTCATAAAACCGCCGCGAAGCAGTCGACCGATCATTCGAGTTCCACCTTTTTATTCAGTAATCGTGAAGCACGCCAGTAGATCAACAGCATCAGGCCCATCACCACCGTGAGCGTAATGCTGGTGGCGGAACCGAACGGCCAGTCGCGAATGTTCAGGAACTGACTCTTAATCACGTTGCCGATAAGCAGGTTTTTCGCGCCGCCCATCAGGTCGGACACGTAGAACAAGCCCATTGCCGGCAGCATTACCAGCAGACAACCTGCAATGATGCCGGGCATGGTCAACGGAATGATAATCCGGATAAAGGTCTGCAGTTTGCTGGCGCCCAGGTCTCTCGCAGCTTCCAGCAGCGGTTTATCCAGCTTCTCAATGCTGGAGTAGAGCGGCATCACCATAAAGGGCAGCAGGATGTAGACCAGACCCACAATGACCGCACCCGGCGTAAACATGATGCGCACTGGCGTATCAATCACGCCCAGCCACAACAGGAACTCGTTCAGATAGCCTTTGGTGCTGAGGAAAATTTTCAGCCCGTAGATGCGGATCAGGGAGTTGGTCCAGAAAGGCACGATCAGCAAAAAGAGCAGCAGTGGACGCACTTTTTGCGGCAGACGCGCCAGAAACCATGCAAAGGGATAACCCAGCACCAGGCAGGCAACGGTGGCGATCAGCGCCATATTAAGCGAGTGCAACAGCACGTCAAAATAGAGCGGATCGAGCAGACGCGAGTAGTTGTCCAGCGTAAAGACCAGCTTTACGAAGTCAGTATCGTCGCGGGTCAGGAAGCTGGTGGCGATGATCATCAGGTTGGGTAAGAAGACAAACAACACAAGCCAACCGACGATAGTAGCAATCACCACATTCTGGAATTTACTTGTGTTCTTCATCAGCCAGTACAACCTCCCAGCTTTCTACCCAGTTGATAACCATTTTCTGGTCGAGGGAGTGGTCGAAATCAGGGTCGTCCTCATTAAAGAACTCGCTGACCATCACCATCTTACCGTTTTCCAGTTCGACGACAGACTCCAGCGTCATCCCTTTATAGTTGCGCTCCCGGATATAGCCAATCAGGCCCTCGGCATCAGTATTGCCGTGGATCTCTTCAACGCGCAGATCCTCCGGTCGCAGCAGGACGTTGAGCTTTTGCCCTTTTTCGACGGCGAAATTCACGGTGATATTGCACTCGCGGCCTTCTACGTTGGCCCGCACGCGCTGTTCGTCCAGGCGTTCAATCACCGTGGCGTTGAAAATGTTGATTTCCCCAATGAAGCTGGCCACGAACAGGTTTTTCGGCTCTTCGTAGATTTCACGTGGCGTGCCGTCCTGCTCGATTTTGCCGTCACGCATCACCACGATACGGTCCGACATGGTGAGTGCCTCTTCCTGATCGTGGGTAACAAAGACAAAGGTAATGCCGAGCTTGCGCTGCAGGGCTTTAAGCTCGTTCTGCATCTGCTTGCGCAGTTTGTAGTCCAGCGCGGAAAGTGACTCATCCAGCAGGAGAAGACGCGGTTTATTGACCACAGCGCGGGCGATAGCAACGCGCTGCTGCTGGCCGCCGGAAAGCTGGTGTGGCTTACGCTGGGCAAATTCTTCCAGTTGCACCATGCGCAGCGCGTCGGTAACGCGAGCAGGGATCTCGCTGGCCGGTGTTTTTTGCATCCGCAAGCCAAATGCGACGTTCTCGAACACGGTCATGTGCGGAAACAAGGCATAGCTCTGAAAGACGGTATTCACGTGCCGCTCTTCGGCGGGGACCTGGGTGATATCCTGGTTTTCAAGGTGGATGTGACCGCTATCGACGTTTTCCAGTCCGGCGATAAGGCGCAGTACGGTTGTCTTGCCGCAGCCAGAGGGGCCAAGCAGCGTGAGGAACTCACCGTCATTGATGGTCAGGTTGAGCCCGGAAATAACATCTTTACCATCAAAACTTTTACGAATTCGTTCCAGTTGCACCAGCGGTGAACGTGAACGGGATTGTGTATTCAATTTTTGCGCTGTCCCATATAGACGCTCCGGGATGCAGACCGAAGCGGGGTTTGTGTGTAACCACCTTGGTGACTCGTAATGAGGGCGGACATTCTACGGCAAACCACTGTAATCGCCAATCCTTGTCACTGATTCATAAGCTACATTTACTAACGGATACGATATAAACGGAAAATATTCTCGTTTGCGGGATAAAAGTGACCTGACGCAATATTTGCCTTTTGATGCTTATTGATAATGTTGTCACAAAAAGTGAGGGTGACTGCATGGATAAATTACTTGAGCGTTTTTTACAGTACGTTTCGCTGGATACCCAATCTAAACCGGGTGTCCGCCAGGTGCCAAGCACCGAAGGCCAGTGGAAGTTATTAAACCTGCTCAAAGAGCAGCTCGACGCCATGGGGCTGGTTAACGTCACGTTAAGCGAGAAAGGCACTGTGATGGGAACGCTGCCTGCGAATGTCTCCGGTGATATCCCGGCGATTGGCTTTATCTCCCATGTCGACACCTCTCCGGATTTTAGCGGTAAACATGTGAACCCGCAGATTGTTGAAAACTACCGCGGCGGCGACATTGCGCTGGGGATTGGTGACGAAGTACTGTCGCCGGTGATGTTCCCGGTGCTGCACCAGCTGCTCGGTCAAACGCTCATCACCACCGACGGCAAAACGCTGCTGGGTGCCGATGACAAAGCGGGGATTGCCGAGATCATGACGGCGCTGGCGGTGCTGAAAGAGAAAAATATCCCGCACGGGGATATCCGTGTCGCCTTTACGCCGGATGAAGAGGTCGGCAAGGGGGCAAAACACTTCGACGTAGAGGCCTTTAACGCGAAGTGGGCCTATACCGTCGACGGTGGCGGCGTAGGGGAACTGGAGTTCGAGAATTTCAACGCCGCGTCCGTGACAATCAAAATCGTCGGAAACAACGTTCATCCTGGCTCCGCCAAAGGGGTCATGGTGAACGCGTTGTCGCTGGCGGCGCGTATTCATGCGGAAGTTCCGCCAGAAGAGAGCCCGGAACAGACCGACGGTTATGAAGGTTTTTATCACCTGACCAGCATTAAGGGCACCGTAGACAGTGCGCAGATGCACTACATCATTCGCGACTTTGACCGTAAAGCATTTGAAGCGCGTAAACGTAAGATGATGGAGATAGCCAAAAAGGTCGGTAAGGGCCTGCATCCGGATTGCTATATCGAGCTGATTATTGAAGACAGCTACTACAATATGCGCGAGAAAGTGATGGCGCATCCGCATATCCTCGATATCGCGCAGCAGGCAATGCGTGACTGTGATATTGAACCGCTGTTAAAACCGATTCGTGGCGGCACAGACGGTTCGCAGCTGTCGTTTATGGGGCTGCCTTGCCCGAATCTGTTTACCGGTGGCTACAACTATCACGGCAAGCACGAGTTCGTGACGCTGGAAGGTATGGAAAAAGCGGTGAAGGTGATTGTGCGAATTGCGGAGCTGACCGCGGCACGGTAATGACGAAAAAAAGCCGGGTCAGGCGAAGCCGCCACCCGGCACGCTTTTCTTTACGGTTTAGTCCTCAAAGAACCAGTACCCGCTGTTCACCAGCGCGGCGAGCATCGCGAGGAAAGAGGGATCTTCCAGCGCATCGCCAAAGGTATCAGCCGTTAAGGTCAGGTGGCTGGCAATAGCCTCCAGCGCCGGACGGTGAGGGGAGTCTAGCTTCTCGCCGTTAACGAAAACATCTTCACCGATGCGCAGTACGCGCAACCCGCCCAGACGAACCAGTTTGTCGCCCTGCTGCAGTGCGTCATAAATCTCGTCGGCCTGGTATGGCGGCTCTGGCGGTGCCACATCCAACTCATGGCGTGACTGGCTGATAAACTCACCAAACCACTGGCTGAAATGCGCCGGTTCATTGATCAAATCCAGCATCATGCCGCGAAGCTTGTCCAGTTCGGCTGGCACAATATCAGCCGGGTGCTCGCGTGCAGGCACATCCGGATCGCTGTAACGATGGCTGCCCAGTTCACGTTGCAGCACGTAGTCAGCAAAGCCGCTGATCATTTCGCGACCGCTTGGTGCGCGGAATCCGACGGAGTAGTTCAGCGAGTTTTCCAGCGAATACCCTTCGTGCGGGAACCCTGGTGGGATATAGAGAATATCACCCGGCTCCAGCTCTTCATCGATAATCCCTTCAAACGGATCGACCTGAAGCAGGTCCGGATGCGGGCAGTGCTGTTTCATCGGCACTTTGTCGCCCACGCGCCAGCGGCGGCGGCCTGTACCCTGAATGATGAACACGTCGTACTGGTCCAGATGCGGACCAACGCCCCCTCCTGGCACGGAGAAGGAGATCATCAGATCGTCCATTCGCCAGTCGGGCAGGGCGCGGAACGGACGCATTAACGCCGCAGTCGGTTCATGCCAGTGGTTAACCGCCTGAACCAGTAATGACCAGTTGTTTTCACCGAGGTGATCGTAGCTTTCGAAAGGACCGTGGCTGACCTGCCATTTCCCGTCCTGGTGGCTTACCAGGCGGCTGTCGACTTCGCTCTCCATGGCCAGGCCGGCCAGTTCGTCAGGGGAGAGGGGATCGACAAAATTGCTGAACCCGCGTTTAAGAACGACCGGGCGTTTCTGCCAGTAACGTTCAATAAATTCGGGCCAGTTAAGTGTTAAGTGATAATCCATATTTTTTTATTCCGCAGGCTCTTACTGACTCGGATTATAACGGAAGCACAGGAGCCTGGGTGCGAGATCCTCGCATTTTTCACATAACGGGTTAACTATCGTTCGATGTGGGCTGCTGGCGACCGAAAATGACCTCCATTCTGGCACCTCCGAGTAAACTGTCTTCGGTTTCAATTTTTCCGTCGTACTGGTCGACGATTTCGCGTGCCACCGCTAACCCAACCCCCTGGCCGGGGCGCAACGTATCCGCACGCTGACCGCGGTCGAATACCACATCACGTTTATTGCGCGGGATCCCCGGGCCATCATCCTCAACGATAATATGCAATTCGTTATCCGTCTGACGCGCGGAAACTTCCACGAATTCCAGGCAATATTTACAGGCGTTATCCAGCAGATTGCCCATCACTTCCATGAAATCATTTTTTTCACCAACAAAGCTGATTTCGGGAGAGATATCGAGGCTGATATTGACCCCTTTGCGCTGGTAAACCTTGTTGAGCGCGGAGGTGAGATTATCCAGAAGCGGTGCCACAGGATGCAGTTCGCGGCTCAATAACGCGCTGCCGGAACGCATGCTGGCACGGTGCAGATAGTAACCAATTTGCTGAGAAATACGGCTGATCTGTTCCAGCATCACCGGCTCGGCGTTATCAACGCTCAGCTTTGAGCTGCGCATCGAACGCAGGGTACTTTGCATCACCGCCAGCGGCGTTTTCAGGCTATGCGTGAGGTCAGTGAGGGTGGTGCGGTATTTATCATAGCGCTCACGTTCGCTTTTCAGCAGACGGTTGAGGTTACGCACCAGGCTTGTCAGCTCGCGGGTAGTCTCCGGGTTGAGCTTCTCACGATGATGTTCTTCCAGCTCGCGCACCTCTCTCGCCAGCGATTCGATGGGGCGTAAACTCCACCACGCAGCGAGCCACAGCAGCGGGATTACCAGCAGCAGATTCGCGGCCAGAACATAGACGAACCAGTTCCATACCATATAAGAACGTTTAAGTTCGACCGGGATGGTATCGACCACCACGATGGTTAACTGCGGCATGTTCATCGTGGCCGGGTAGAGGTTAATCGCCACGGAGTGCGTCATTTCTGTTTCGGCATCGTCTGCGCGGATCTCATTCAGCTTTTGCTGCAGGGAGCGGTCCTCGCGCAGTAGCGAGCTGGTGGTGTTCAGATCGGCTTCAAGTTCGTGGAAACCATTGGTCTTAAGCCATTCCGGACGAATACTTTTAACCAGCCATGGGATATCGCGTTGTGCCCAAAGTAGTTTTCCCTTTTCGTTATAAATCAGGGCCAGCGTCGGGCTTTGCTGGTTAAGGGTTTCCGGCATTTCGACGGTGATCGTGTTGTTTTCCCATTTCGCCAGGGTATAAAACAGGTTGCTTTCACCACGCAACAGTCGAAAAGTTGTTTTATCAAAACTGACGCTGTAGCCCACCAGAGCCACCATGCCGTAGGAGAGGGATAACACCAGCACGACGGCGGCCGTTGCCAGTAAAAAGCGAACCCGCAGCGAGAGGGGCAGAATATGACGCAAGATCCCTTTCATTTAGCGTATTTCGAACAGATAACCCTGACCACGGACGGTTGTGATCACGTCCTGCGGGTACTCCGCCTGAATTTTCTTGCGCAGACGTCCCATCAACACATCAATCGTGTGGCTCTCACGCAGCTCGGCATCCGGATAAAGCTGAAGCATTAAGGAGTCTTTGCTCACCACTTTGCCGCTGTTGCGGATTAACGTTTCCATGATGGTGTATTCAAACGCGGTCAGCTTAATGACTTCATTATTGATCGAGAATTCACGACGGGAGAGATCAACCTGGAAAGGGGGAATCGAAATCACCTGGGAGGCCAGGCCGCTGTTGCGGCGTAGCAGTGCCTGCATGCGTGCCGCCACTTCTTCGATGTGAAAAGGCTTGGTGACGTAATCATCCGCGCCCGCGCTGAGCACTTCAACCTTGTCCTGCCAGCCTTCACGTGCGGTCAATACCAGAACCGGAAGGGAGACATCATGGCTGCGCCAGCGACGAATCAACGACAAACCGTCTTCATCAGGCAATCCGAGATCGACGATGGCGATGTCCGGCAGGTGCTCATTGAGATAATAATCGGCTTCTTTTGCATCTTCGGCATCGTCCACCTGATGTCCCATCTCCTGAAGCTGAACCTTCAGGTGATGGCGTAGCAATGCGTTATCCTCAACAACCAGTACGCGCATCATCTTTTCTCCCTATATGAATGGTATGAATAGTTTAACGCTGATTATGGAGTTTGAAACCAGCGTCATGAAATTAAATGACTTTTTTCATGCTCCCGTACTGTTTGGGGCGTCCTGGGGGCATCGCTGTCGGCATCTGATTGTTCAGCATGTTGACCTGATCCTGGCGCATATCTCCTATCAACCTGGAATAAACCTCGTCGCCAATCCCAAGAAATCGAATTTTTTGAAAAATAGATCTCATTTGCTCGTGATTTTTTCTCTGGTGGAAAACGAAACGTAGATTTTGCGGCTCGGTTTTTCCAGATCAACATCATCCCATGCCAGGGCTCAAATCTTGCCAGGCCTCATTCCCGAGTGTAGGAGTACTATGATGATCAACGCCAATTTTCGGGGGAGGGCTGCAATCAGCGCCAGGTTCTCATGAAGTAAAAGTGGATCGGGATCTGCCTTAGATAGCCTAAGCCACGATACATCCTCATAAGGAGCGTATAATATAAACCGACTTCGATTTGCATGCTGCAGCATTTCCTATAAAACAGCCATTTGTTTATTAATTGTTGAAGGCGCATGGTCCTTTTTGACCCTGTCAGGGACTGAAGAGTTTAAGACCTGCCGGTCGGCAGTTCTTTGCTGCACTTCAGCATATCTCCATGATCAATAACTGACCGAACTGGATTTCACTTGCGATGACAATGCCAGGATTTCCAGCTTTTTTGATATAACTGCTATTTGCAATCCAGTCAGGGAGAATCTCGTGCCAGCAAATACCGCGATAAGTGAAACGCGATCATGATTTTCCGTTATGAAATTTTACGAAAACTATATGTATTTAGTACGGGTATAATGGTGTGAATTACACAGAAGCAGAAAGAAGAGTCACAATGTATTTCACTGCGGTTTAGCAAACACACTCTTTACTGAATGCGACTCAGTAGTCTTTGGCAATAGATTAAAAAACTGAATGTTTTATGGAATGGCAAAATTCCGGAGGGGTTCTCAATTGTATCGATATTAGAGAACCCTCCTATATTGAACGGCCAGTCAAGCCTCCTTATGAATTTACTGTTTTAACCTTTACCTTGATTTATGACCTTATTGAAAAGTGGAAGAATCGCTCTTCTGTATTTGTGTTTGATTTTCGTTTTAAATGTTCTACGTGACATAAGAAGATTCCATAATTCCTTTTTTCTTAAATGGATGGTTTGTGAGTCTTCCGGAATGTTGATAGTAGAATTTTGGGCTTCTTCAGAGAGATGAACTGGATGAGGCACTACCGAATATACTTCAACTAATGACATATCTTCGAATAGTCCCCATTTATCAGCCACGATCCAAACAGGATTAAGCCCTTTGAGTAAAGAGCACGCAGCCTTGTTGTTGATAATATAACTGTGCGTGGTAGTGGCATGTAAGGTCTTATGCAAAGAATAGCCGGTGGAAATATTTTTTATTTTTTTTTGGAAAAACTTATTTGTACGGCTTAGTAAAATGACAGAAGGACGAACCTCTGGGACAGTAATGTGTTCCAAAACGTTTTTAAAATCATCATTTAAAACAACGTCATCCTCAAGAATAAGGGCTTCGCCGATCTTCTCATCAATCATTTTTTTATAAATTTTTTGATGACTTAATGCACAGCCGATCTCACCAGGAAGGAATGCATAATTAACGTTGGCAGTAACTCCCTTCCTTTCTTCTTCAGACATGAGTCTGCCATCTACTGCTTCGATAAACTCAGCTGAAAGACCTAAGGCATTCAGTTGCGCTTCCATTTTTTTACGACGTTCAACTGATTTTTTTAGATTTACGATAAAAATTTTCATTGTAGTTCCATGTTAAATAGCGAATCCCTCAGGAGATGCTTGCCCCTATCTCACGCATTTTTTCGAGTACTTTCTTCAACTCTTTATCATTCAATGCTAACTGTGCGGCCATGAAAAAGAGCATATGTATTCCCATAATTCTTGGCGTTTCGCCACCAGTATATTTCCTCCAGTGATTGCTGCCGGCAAGACCAGCTAAATTTGCCATTTGGAGGCCTGTGAGACCAAGTTCTTCTTTAAGGTGCGCAAGGTCTTCTGTTGTAGGTGGTGTGTAATTATCGATCAGCGACATAATGCACCGGTAAGAGCCCCGCGAGGCTTATTTGTTAAAAGAATTTAATATACACAGATATAATGACTACTCTGGCATCAAAAGGTATAGCATTCATTGTTCTCACTTACGGGATGATGCGCGCAAGCGATTCGGGGCCATAAAGATGAAGGATAGCCCCTTTAGGGCTTGTTGTCAATCTAGATAACTATATGGTGAGGCGGGTGAGCGCTCTATTGCTATTTCTGTGTTCTCTTTTCCACGGTCACGCTGATTATGTTGTTGTGGGGATAAACATTAAGTAAACCGGGGAAAAGCAGCCCCCTTTCCAGGCGGAAAGGGGGAAGGGAGGTTACTTCAGCTCGTCAACCATGGTGATGGCACGGCCGATATAGTTTGCCGGGGTCATCGCTTTCAGGCGGGTTTTCTCGTCTTCTGGCAGTTCCAGACTGTCGATAAACTGTTTCATGCCTTCGGCGTCTACGCGTTTGCCGCGCGTCAGCTCTTTCAGTTTCTCGTACGGTTTTTCAATGCCATAACGACGCATGACGGTCTGAATGGGCTCTGCCAGCACTTCCCAGTTGTGATCCAGCTCGTCCAGCAGACGGTCGCGGTTCACTTCCAGTTTGCTTACACCTTTCAGGGTGGACTGATACGCGATCAGCGCGTAGCCGATACCCACGCCCAGGTTACGCAGCACGGTGGAGTCAGTCAGGTCGCGCTGCCAGCGGGAAACCGGCAGTTTGCTCGCCATGTGCTGCAGCACCGCATTCGCCAGACCCAGGTTGCCTTCGGAGTTTTCGAAGTCGATTGGGTTGACTTTGTGCGGCATGGTTGAGGAGCCAATTTCACCGGCAATGGTCTTCTGTTTGAAGTGGTTCAGCGCGATGTAACCCCACACGTCACGATCGAAATCGATCAGAATGGTGTTGAAGCGAGCGATGCAGTCAAACAGTTCCGCGATATAGTCGTGCGGCTCAATCTGGGTGGTGTACGGGTTCCACTGAATACCCAGAGAGGTCACGAACGCTTCGCTGAACTGATGCCAGTCCACTTCCGGGTAGGCGGCGATGTGGGCGTTGTAGTTACCTACCGCACCGTTGATTTTACCCAGAATTTCGACCTGCTCCAGCTGACGATACTGACGTTCCATACGGTACGCCACGTTTGCCATCTCTTTACCCATCGTGGAGGGAGTGGCCGGCTGACCGTGGGTACGGGACAGCAGCGGAATATCACGATATTCGACAGACAGTGCTTTTACCGCGTCGATGATTTTACGCCAGTAAGGCAGCACCACGTCTTTGCGCGCGGTGGAGAGCATCAGCGCATGAGACAGGTTGTTAATGTCTTCTGAGGTGCAGGCGAAGTGAATGAATTCAGACACGGCATGCAGCGCAGGCACGCTTGCCGCTTTCTCTTTCAGGAAATACTCAACCGCTTTTACGTCATGGTTGGTGGTGCGCTCAATAGTTTTAATGCGCGCAGCATCTTCTTCGTTGAAGTCAGCAACGATTTTATCGAGGTAATCGTTTGCCTGGGCGTCAAAAGCAGGAACTTCCTTGATTGCTGCCTGGGCGGCCAGCTTTTGCAGCCAGCGTACTTCAACCTGAACACGGAACTTCAGCAAACCATATTCGCTGAAGATCCCGCGCAGCGCGCTGACTTTATCGCCGTAGCGTCCATCTACAGGGGATACGGCGGTCAGTGAGGATAATTCCATAATTCGCAACTCCGGGAGGTTAACAATGAGCAAGAATTTGTTTTGCCTGAGTCGTCAGGCGATTACGAGAAAACATTAACTGCAGGCGGCCACCGCCAACCTGATGCCACAGCACGGCGGCACGAATACCCGCCAGCAGGGAGGCGCGGACTTTTGCCTGAACCTGCGGGCTTTGCAGCACGGCAGGAGAGCCGGTGACCTGAATACGTGGGCCCAGCGGGCTGATGACGTCAACATAAATGCCGGCCATGGCACTGAGCAGCGTTTCGGACTGCAGATCAAAATGGTCGAGCTGGCGCTGCAGCCCGGCAATGCGGTCACCGAGCGTATCAAGCGCGCCTTTGGCCGCACTGAGCTTACGCTCCAGCACCATCAGGCTTAACGTATAGCGGGTCAGCTCCGCGTTCAACCCCTGGCGGCTACTGGCGTTGAGCACGCCAAGCAAAGTTTCAAGACCGAGACGAAGATTGGTTTCACTCCCACCGAAGACACCCAGAGTCGAACCGGGGTTGAGGTCGATAACGCTGTTGAGTGAAACGTGCAGCGCGTCAGCATCGCAATGACCCTGATGCGCCAGCTGTTGCACCAGACGGGCAGACTGGCAAATTCCAGCCAGTGCCAGGGTGATGTCATAATAGTTCTTCGCCACACGTTCTCCTTTATGTGTGCAATCGTGTTAAACGGCCGGCAGCGGCAGGCGCTGTTCAATGATCCCGCCGCCCAGACAGATTTCGCCGCTGTAGAATACGGCGGACTGGCCTGGGGTGACCGCCGCAACCGGCTCGTCGAAACGCACATCAATGCGTTCATCATCCAGCGCGGTGACGGTACAAGGGATATCGGTCTGGCGATAGCGTGTTTTTACCGTGCAGCGCAGCGTACCCTTCAGCGGCTCACGATCGACCCAGTGCAGCTGTTGTGCGATGAGGCCGACGGACATCAGACGCGGATGGTCGTGGCCCTGAGCAACAACCAGAATATTGTTTTCGACATCTTTATCTACGACGTACCACGGATCTTCGCTGCCTTCTTTGGTGCCGCCAATACCCAGCCCTTTACGCTGGCCCAGCGTGTGGTACATCAGCCCCTGATGTTGACCAATCTCATCACCGTCGACGGTAACGATTTTGCCCGGCTGTGCCGGCAGGTAACGACCAAGGAAGTCGCGGAATTTACGCTCGCCGATAAAACAGATACCGGTAGAGTCTTTTTTCTTAGCAGTGATCAGATCCAGCTCTTCGGCGATTTTACGCACCTGCGGCTTTTCAAGCTCGCCTACCGGGAACAGGCTTTGCGCAATCTGTTCGTGGCTGAGTGTATAAAGGAAGTAGCTTTGATCTTTGTTGCCATCCAGACCGCGCAGCAGCTGACTTTTGCCATTCACATCGGCACGACGCACGTAGTGCCCGGTCGCAATATAGTCTGCGCCCAGATCTTCTGCGGCGAATTCCAGGAAGGCTTTAAATTTGATTTCTTTGTTGCACAGAATGTCCGGGTTCGGGGTACGACCGGCTTTGTACTCTTCCAGGAAAAGCTCGAAGACGTTGTCCCAGTATTCTGCGGCAAAGTTAACGGTGTGCAGTTCAATGCCCAGCTTATCGCACACCGCCTGCGCATCGGCGAGATCCGCAGCAGCAGTGCAATATTCCTCGCCATCATCTTCCTCCCAGTTCTTCATGAACAGGCCCTCCACCTTATAGCCCTGTTGTTGCAACAGGTAGGCGGAAACGGAGGAATCGACACCGCCGGACATGCCGACGATCACTTTTTTCTGGCTGTTATCTGACATGGAATACTCACGACATTGAACTTCAAGGCGGCGTATTCTATCACGCCCCCCCACCATTGGCACCCTCTGTAAACGGCCAGTTAAATTCTCCAATCACCTCAAGCGGCAGGCGACCAGCAGACTGCCAGCAGCGGATACTCTCGGCAACCAGCGGCGAGCGCAGGTTTGGCGCATTTAGGATCTCTTCGGCAGTGACCCACAGGCAGCGATCGATATCATCGTCCTGCGGCTCTGTGGCGCACGTTTCGCTAAGCTCGACGGCAAATAAAAAGCGCAGGAACGGGGTGTGATCAGGGGCAATCCACTGGTGCATACGGATGAAGTGCTGCGGCTCCGCGTGGATACCGGTCTCTTCCCACAGTTCGCGTTTAGCGGCCTGCAGTAAGGTTTCATTGGCTTCTAGGTGCCCGGCAGGCTGGTTCCACAGCGCCTTGCCGTTAATACTCTCTTCTACGACCAGAAACTTACCCTGCGCGTGAACCACGCAGGCGACCGTGACATGCGGTTTAAACATAGTGACTCCTTAAGGGGTAACGTCCCGCCATTCACCGTTTGCCAGTGAATCCAGGGTGAAGTTGCCCATGGCGTAGCGAATAAGTCGCAGGGTAGGGAAGCCCACGTGTGCGGTCATCCGGCGAACCTGGCGATTACGGCCTTCATAAAGGGTGATCTTGAGCCAGCTCGTCGGGATGGATTTGCGCTCGCGGATAGGCGGCGTGCGTGGCCACAGCCATTCCGGCTCGCTGACGAGCTCAATACCTGCAGGCAAGGTAGGACCATCGTTTAACGTCACGCCGCGGCGTAATGTCGCCAGCGTCTCTTCATCCGGTTCACCTTCAACCTGGACGAAGTAAATCTTTCCCGTGCGTTTGCCCGGCTGAGTGAGCCTGGCCTGTAAGGCACCATCGTTGGTTAAGACCAGAAGTCCTTCGCTATCCCGGTCCAGCCGGCCGGCGGCGTAGACGCCCTGAACAGGAATGTAATCCTTCAGCGTGCTGCGTCCGGCTTCGTCAGTAAACTGCGGCAAAACATCGTAGGGTTTATTGAACAAAATCACCCGCTTTGGCTGGGATTCTTGTGGTCTTCTGGCGGCTTGTCGTGAGCTGAATCGCTCAACCCGGTGTTTTGTAAAAGAAGTTTTCTTCATGGTATTTTCAGACGTTATCAATTGCCGCATTATAGCCTATTAACGAAGACCTTTCATGGCGTCGGACAATCAGGTACTATCGAAGGGCTCATTACAATTTATTAACATAAGATCAGTAACAACCAGAAGCGCTCGAAGGAGAGGTTAATGGAAAGCAAAGTAGTTGTTCCGGCGGAAGGTAAAAAGATCACCCTGCAAAACGGCAAGATTAACGTTCCTCACAATCCGATTATCCCGTTCATCGAAGGTGACGGTATCGGTGTAGACGTTACCCCGGCAATGCTGAAAGTGGTTGATGCCGCTGTTGAGAAAGCCTACAAAGGCGAGCGTAAAATTTCCTGGATGGAAATTTACACCGGTGAAAAATCTACTCAAGTTTATGGCCAGGACGTTTGGCTGCCAGCTGAAACGCTGGACCTGATCCGCGACTACCGCGTTGCTATTAAAGGCCCTCTGACAACTCCAGTCGGTGGCGGTATTCGTTCCCTGAACGTTGCGCTGCGTCAGGAGCTGGACCTGTACGTGTGTCTGCGTCCGGTTCGTTACTATCAGGGCACCCCAAGCCCGGTTAAGCACCCTGAACTGACCGACATGGTTATCTTCCGCGAAAACTCAGAAGACATCTACGCGGGCATCGAGTGGAAAGCGGACTCTGCTGACGCAGAGAAAGTGATTAAATTCCTGCGCGAAGAGATGGGCGTGAAGAAAATTCGCTTCCCTGAACATTGCGGTATCGGTATCAAGCCTTGCTCCGAAGAAGGGACTAAACGTCTGGTGCGTGCGGCTATTGAATACGCGATCACCAACGACCGTGACTCTGTGACGCTGGTTCACAAAGGCAACATCATGAAGTTCACCGAAGGCGCATTCAAAGACTGGGGCTACCAGCTGGCGATGGAAGAGTTCGGTGGTGAGCTGATTGACGGTGGTCCATGGCAGAAGATCAAGAACCCGAACACCGGCAAAGAGATCATCATTAAAGATGTGATCGCCGATGCGTTCCTGCAGCAGATCCTGCTGCGTCCTGCTGAATATGACGTTATCGCCTGTATGAACCTGAACGGTGACTACATCTCTGACGCCCTGGCGGCGCAGGTTGGCGGTATTGGTATCGCCCCTGGTGCGAACATCGGTGACGAGTGCGCACTGTTCGAAGCGACCCACGGTACGGCACCAAAATATGCCGGCCAGGATAAAGTGAACCCAGGTTCTATCATCCTGTCTGCAGAAATGATGCTGCGTCATATGGAATGGTTCGAAGCCGCAGACCTGATCGTTAAAGGTATGGAAGGCGCGATTAACGCGAAAACCGTAACGTACGATTTCGAACGTCTGATGGAAGGCGCTAAGCTGCTGAAATGTTCAGAGTTTGGCGACGCGATTATCGCGAACATGTAATCCAGAGTCTGGGTTAAACAAGAACGGGAGCCGATGGGTTCCCGTTTTTTATTATTCGATTTCTTACGGTTATCAAAACCCCTCCCTTCAATAGCATTTACCGTCCACGCTTTACCGGGCCATCATGCGCTTTCGCCGTTTGATTCGGCGATGTATACCCCAAAATTTCTTGAGTATCTTAATTCCACGTCTCACTAAATTCATTGTTATGGTGTCCGGCCTCACCCGGTGCCGCGCTCATGAATACCTGATCTGACTTATCGGGTACGACGCGATTACGGTGAAACCCTCATTAATTCTGTTGTCAGCATAACTTTCTGGTGTGCGGAATATCACTCGTATTACGGGAGATAGCACAACGTGAATTAGCATCATTTTAAGCAGGCGGCTGATATAAATATCCCTGTCGCAGCAAGTTATTTAATCAAACGGTATTGCTGTGCTGGCACTGTCCGCGGTAGTGGGAAAAGCCAGACAAACTGTACGAAAAAATAAAGCCGGGCAATATCGGTTTTATTGTGTACGTAGCAAATACGCATGGTTATTCATTGCCATGTATTTTCCAATCGAGACGTAAGGATATTCTATAAATGAGTACTTTTGCTGTAGTACCCGCAAATCAGTCTGCAGATAATAATGCGAAAATGATTTATCAGTGGTTGAGTGGTCTGTCTGATCGACAGGGTAAAAAGCTCATTTCAGGTATTTTTGGTGGCTATAGCAATATCGGCGGCGTCGATGCTTTTTCCCTGCAACAAGGAAAAGACCTGCAGGCCCTGACCGGGAAATTCCCGGCTATTTATAGCGCTGACTATGCCCGTGGCTGGGATGCCTGTACCCCTGGAGAGGAAGCCAGTTTGATCGATTTTGGTTGTAATGCCGATCTGATCGACCACTGGAAAAAAGGCGGACTGGTCGCGATCAGCCACCATTTACCAAACCCTTGTTTTGCGGGTAATAATCCTGGTGATGGAAAGGGGGCTCTCAAGCATCCTGTGAGTAATGATGAATTTTCTGCAATCTTACAGTCTGGAACACCGTCGCGTGGACGCTGGTTGGCAATGCTTGATAAGGTCGCTCAGGGCCTACAGCAACTGAATGAGAAAGGTGTCACCGTCTTTTATCGACCCTTGCATGAGATGAATGGCGAGTGGTTCTGGTGGGGGGCAACCGGTGAGAATACAAACGATACTGTACGTATGGATCTGTATCGACGCCTGTATCAGGATATCTTTAATTATTTCGTTAAAACGAAAGGGTTAAACAATTTACTCTGGGTCTTCTCTCCTGATGCAAACCGGGATTATAAGACATCTTATTACCCTGGCGCAGAGTATGTTGATATTACTGGCCTGGACTTGTATACAGACAATCCTGCCACTGTAAACGGTTACGATGAAATGGTGGCATTGAATAAGCCGTTTGCCTTTGCTGAGGTGGGGCCATCAACAATTAACGGCCAGTTTGATTATGCAAATTTAGTGAGTGTTATTCTTCAGAAATACCCTAAAGCAACCATGTTTATCCCCTGGAACAATGACTGGAGCCCGCTGAAAAACCTGAATGCCTCTGGTGCATACAATAATGACCGGGTAATAAATCTCGGAGAGGTATGGAACGGCAGCGTTCTGAGTTAATGTACGTTCCGGTGTCACGTTGATGCACCATATAAAATGGTTGAAGTCGCTGGCCCGATCGTTAACGCTATAGAAGATGCTAAAATGTTCAGAGTCTGGCGACGCGATCATCGCGAATATGTCATCCAGATTCTGGGTTAAACGTGAACGGGGGCCTGAAGGTCCCCGTTTTTTTCCTCTGCCTGCGGGAGACTGCAAGATGTTAGCTACGATCCTTGTCGCTATTGTTGCATTAATTCATCTCTACATACTTGTGCTGGAAATGTTCCTGTGGAACACAAAAACAGGCCACAAGGCATTTAATCTCAGCCCTGATTTTGCACGCGACACCCGTGTGCTGGCCGCAAATCAGGGGTTGTATAACGGTTTTCTGGCAGCGGGACTGCTCTGGGGACTATGGCTTGGTGAAAGCGGTGTTCCTGTGGTCTTCTTCTTTTTGACCTGCGTGTTGATTGCGGGCATTTACGGTGCCATGACCGCCAGCCGAAAAATACTCTATGTTCAGGCTTTACCGGCGCTGGCTGCATTGATTGCACTGTGGTTGCGTTGATTAACAAGGCTTTGGTCTAAGAGTGCCGTCCGATATACTCAGGCATTACCCTTAAAGGTCAGAGAAGAGACTGTTTATGCACAATGAAATTCCACTTAAATATTATGACATCGTCGATGAATACGCGTCGGAAGCCGCGGAGTCGGTAAGTGAGGCAGAGCGCGATCCTCTTGCCTGTTATTTCCAGTTGCTGCTCACCCGTTTATCGAACAATGAAGAGATCAGCGAGGAAGCCCAGCAAGAGATGGCCAGTGAAGCCGGCATCCGTAGCGCGCGCATTGATGATATTGCGAACTTCCTCAATCAGTGGGGAAATGAATAGTCCGCCTCAAAAACCGTTGTGCTGATGCTTTGCTAAACAGCTCAGCATCACGCTATCGGACCACATGCATTTTTTATCCGGGATGTGTGTTGAGGGTTTACCGATGAGCAGGGCGAAAATAACGATCAGGAAAAAGAGTACCAGCGGAAACAACAGAGAATTTTTCACGTTTTAACCAAATGAGAGTGTGCTTCAGGGTAATCTACGGTCTGAATGTGACGACTATATGTTTTTAGGAAAGAAATGGAAACGTCTGATCTGGAAAAACATTACCACGACACCAACGCGAAGACGCTGGCACTCTGGGAAAAGCAGGACGGTATCGGAGCGGTAAGGGAGCCGTTTTATGCTACGCAAAAGCTCGCACTGGCGACAGGTTTCCAGCCGGAAATGGCCGCGTCTGTCGACATGTTGTTTCGGGAACTGCGGGCGTTGACCCGCCACGACTCGTTAGTAGACCTCCAGCCGCCATCCGGCTTCCATTTCACCTTCGTACCCATAACGCTCCCTCTCTACGACGAGAATGCACCGTTACCGGCGAAGACGCATCAGCTTATCGACGCATGGACCCCTTTTGCCGGTCTGGGCATCACGGTTCGGGAACTCAGGCTGGTGGCATTGCCCAACCAGCTCTTGCTTGCAGGCATACCCGATACACTTGCCTTGAGGCAGCGGCAGGCGTTTTGTGAACGTCTCTTAACCACGGACTGGCAAGAGGCGTTGCGCTTACGCCATGGCAATACCCCTTTGCCAGCGCCGTTCTGGCACACTACGCTGTTGCGCTACCAGGCAGACTGTCTGCCTGAATCACTGAGGGCGTTTTTCCGTGAGCGCCGCATGCAGCGTTACGGTGAGGTTTGCGGAGAGCTAAAACTCAACGTCGTGAATTATAACTGGTCGCTATGCAGAGCCGTCACGTCGTCAATGTTGACATGCTAACGCGCTGGTTTTTTGCTTATCGTTGTTAAGTTGCTGCGTCAGTTCACCAATGGTCAGTGATTTAGAGAAATACCATCCCTGAATCAGGGCATCAGGATACCGGTCAGCAATAAAGCGATATTGCGTTTCGCTTTCCACACCTTCAAAGACGAGCGTTTTATTCAGTCTGGCGAGGGCGTCACTAAAGATGACGAATATATTCTGTTTATAATGCTCATTAATACCATCTACCAGCGATTTATCTATTTTGATCTCATCGTATTCCAGAAGCGATATGCGGGCGAGGTTAGAGTTTTGCACTCCAAAATCGTCAATTGATATTCTCACACCCAGTGATTTTAACGCCTGACAAAACCCTTCGAGAACATCCGCAGTGGAGACCGCCTTTTCAGAGAGTTCGACTTTTATCAAGGAGAGTGGAATGCTATTCACTAAACACTCACGACACAGAATCTTAATGAATTGCCCGTCTTCAATCTCGGTTCGACCAATGTTTAATGAAATCACCAGCTGATGTTTAATCGCCAGCGAGGCGATTTCTGCCAGGGATTTTTCGATGATATTGATATAATACTTTTGATACAGGCCAATTTTCTTAATTAAGGGAATAAAGAGCTCAGGCGAGACCTCTCCATGATTGTTATCGCGCCATCTCGACAGAACTTCAACGCCCACCATTTTTTTATCCTGGATTCGAATAATGGGTTGGTAGTTAACGCTGATGGTATTGGCTTTTACCGCGTTAACCAGCGTGCGCTCCAGTGAGAACCGATCTTCATAGATGCGGAAGAAAAACAGCGTGATCGCTATCCAGATGAAAGCCGAAATTGCCGTGAGAAGGGTAAACACCACCAGCGACAACGAAGCCAGCCCTGCGTTGTGATGCTTCACGATCACACACAAATCCCATACGGCGCTGCACTGCGTCAGGGTTAAGGTAAACAGATTCGAATGCAGCCAGCTCTGTTCTTTTATCACCGGGGAGGCTGAGAAAAATGTTCTGCCGAAATCTTTGGTCGTCGTACTCAGTGAATAGTTCGCCGTAATCGGCGTGAACTTATCGTAAGCATAGCGGGAGGTGAATATAATCACGTTATTATAAATTGCCGCATTGCCTGTAAAAAAATCTTTTCTGGAAAACTGTGCCAGAAGAAAACCCCGTGGCGTTTTATGCAGCTCTGCAGGAAGGGCAACGGGAGTGGCGAGTTTACCCCAAAAAGCAGTACAGGCTATTTTCCCCTTTTCAATAAAACCGATATCCCCGAAATAGAGGCTATCTAACTTTATCTGCCTGTAACTATCGAGACTGGTTTTATCACAACCCTGTGTAGTAATGCTTTTGAGCGCCTGCGCCACACTTTGAGAGAGGACTTCTGAATATTGCAAAAGGGAATGGGAAACCTCGAGCTGTTTGCTCTTTTGCTGGGCCACGATAACCGCATTAACCGCGTAGAGAGAGAGGGCGACCAGCAACGTTGAAATGATAGCAACGGCAATGATCTTTTTCATTTTCCAGTGGTCCCGTTCGCTCCCTGATTGCACAAATCTTAACACAGCCAGGGCAAGGCACAAGCCTGATAATAACGGAGGTTTATCTTATTCAGTCAGAGTAACTCATGCGGAAGTACCAGTTTTTTAAGATAAATCTTAACTAAACTTTTCACATTGCTTTAAGCAGCGCAGAGTTTGCCAGGCGATCGCCTTATACAGGTCATAAATGAGCGTTTTTCTCTTAAGGAAAAAATCGTGCGCAACGTTATGCTCCCCATTCTGTGTGCCTTATTTGTGTTTCTGAGTGGCATGCTGATCATTAACTGGCAGTTGTGGCATATGGCCCGGTCAAATTATGCCGAAACCGCCGCCGCAAGCACGCGTAAAATTGAGGCCATTCTTGCTGAGGCTGTCAGTGCTGCAGATACAGCAAAACGGGTCGCCGCTGCAGGGTGTACCGACACCGGACAGCGTGAACTGGGTTCGGAAGCTGCGCTGAAACCGCATCTTCGCGCCATTATGATTGAGCAGCAGGGTAGGATCGTCTGTACCTCCCTTCCCGGAAACGGCGTATTGATTCTTCGCCCGCAGACGCTGC
The DNA here is from genome assembly GCF_030209635.1 of Enterobacter sp. MEB024. Lineage (NCBI taxonomy): Bacteria > Pseudomonadati > Pseudomonadota > Gammaproteobacteria > Enterobacterales > Enterobacteriaceae > Enterobacter > Enterobacter sp. MEB024. Next base: position 111,538 of record NZ_JARVRQ010000012.1, read on the forward strand.
CCAACAAAGGATTGATGCTGCTCCCCGGTAATCGCCTGGTGAACGGCATTCCGGTGTTACTTTTTCAGATGCCCGTCGCGAAAGGACGCGTTATCGTAAGCGTTAGCGACGCGCATTTGCGGGATGTTATTGCGAGTGCAGCAAACAACACGGGACTGAGGCTGGTTGTTGGCGATAAAGCAATAGCCGGCGCGGGCGATGTGATCAGTTGGCCCCCCGTGAAGTGGGCGGGTTCCTTAACAGCATCGGCACATTTTCCGTTTGGCATGGCCTGGCAGCCTCCCGCCTTTTTCAGCCTGACGCGTTTACTGCATCAGGGATGGAGCCTCATACTGCTTATCCTTGCGTTATCTGTAGCTGTTGGCATTCTTATCCGTCGCTACAGGGGGAAAAGCAGCTCGTTTGAAGACGATCTGCGTAAAGCCATCATCCACGGCGAGATCGTTCCGTACTATCAGCCGATCGTGAATGGCGATACCGGCGGTTTGTATGGCGTGGAAGTGCTGGCAAGGTGGAAGCACCCAAAATCAGGCTTTATCCCACCGGATGTTTTTATTCCGATTGCCGAGCGCAGCGGTCTGATAATTCCGCTGACCAAAAATTTAATGGCGAAAGTGGTGACCGAGCTTAAGCCGCTTTTGCCTAAGTTGCCGGACGGATTTCACATCGGGGTGAACATCAGCGCCAGACACATCAATGCGCCTTCTTTTATCGCTGACTGCCGGGTCTTTGGAAAAGGCTTTTATGGTAAAGAGGTCAAACTGGTTCTCGAAGTGACCGAGCGTGAACCGCTGATCGATAATCCTCATCTGGTGGAAAATCTCAATGCGTTACATAACGCCGGTTTCGTCATTGCGCTTGATGACTTTGGGACCGGGTATTCCGGACTCTCCTGTCTGCACGCGCTGGCGATTGATTATATTAAAATCGATAAAAGTTTCGTGAACCGGGTATCAGAGGCGAAAGACTCTACGATCCTGCTGGACTGTGTGATTGACCTGGCGAAAAAACTCTCACTGCATATCGTGGCTGAAGGGGTAGAAACGAAGGAGCAACTGGACTATCTCAACCGTAATCAGATTACCCTGTTGCAGGGATACTATTTTGGTAAACCGGTCTCGTATAAAGAATTTATTAAAGTCATCTTATCTAAGCCCCTGGAGAAGGTCAGTCTGTAAGAGATTTTTTCTGTGAAAGGGGCCCAGTAATAATATCTGATGCCCGTTTGCGAAAAGCGAAATATCATCAGATTTCTGTTGTATGCTTAAGTGCAATTCATTTTCCTCTTATCCTGAGCTTTGTTACAGTGACTCTAGTTGTCAGCCAGGGATGTCAGGCGTGATAAGGTGGAAGAGCTCGTGCATGTGAAAAATACTTTTTACACAACAACTATTACCGTCATCATTGTCTCATTGATCATTTCGCTGTCGCTTGCCGTCCAAATTACCACGTCCAGGCAGCAGTCGATCCAGCAAATAAATACCAGCGTTGCCAACCTGAGCCATACCTTAGACGTGTACAGCGAAGGGATCATGCGCCAAAGTGAAATGTTGATTACTTCGGTTTCCGACATAATCAAAATTTATGGCATGACCCCACAACAGGCCAAAAATATCCAGCGGATGATAAGCAATCAGGATAATCTTCTTATCCAGATAAATAATGTGGTTGTTTACGATGCGCAAGGGAATATTTTTACGGCACTGCATGAAAGTTTTTCCGGACCCCGGAAAGGGGTGGACAGGTCGTTTTTTATCTACCACAAAGAAAATAAGAGCCAGCAGATTTTTATTGGCCAGCCGGTGGTCAGCAGAACGAATGGTAAATGGGTCATAACCATTAGTCGTCGGCTGGAAACCCCTACCGGCGCGTTTAACGGTGTCGTTGTGGTTACGCTGGGTATCGAAAATTTTCTGGCGTTATACGGGCAGATCAATATTGGTCACTCAGGCGTGATCGGCTTAACAACCCAGTCAGGCGTGTTGCTGGTACGTCATCCGTTTAAAAATAATTACATCGGCGCGATTGTTTCGGATTCGCCTCTCTTCAGGACATACCTCAAGGTACAAAACGCGGGTATCGCCAGCTCTGTCTCACGGTTTGATAAAATCGAACGCATTTATGCTTTCGAGAAGAACAAGCGCTACGGGCTCGTCACCACCGTGGCGGTCAGTACGCAAGAAGCGCTCGCCCCCTGGCGCAAGCAGGCTCTCCAGCTTTCTGTACTCATTTTGGTTTTTACCGCGATACTCATTGCGGCGTCCTGTTTCCTCTATTCCGATTTATCCAGAAAAACACGGGATAACAGGGCGCTGAAGATTATTGCGTCTGAAGATGCGCTAACAGGGCTTTTCAACCGACGCATTTTTGATGAAAAAATTCTGTCAGAAATTGCGGCCTGTGCGGCCAGCGACGCCCCGATTTCGGTGTTGATTGTCGATGTGGACTACTTCAAAAAATACAACGATAACTATGGTCATCCCGAAGGGGACCGCTGTTTAACCCTGCTGGGAAATAGCCTCAGGGAGAGCCTCAACCGGGACAACCAGGTTGTGGCGCGCTATGGTGGGGAAGAGTTTGCACTGATCCTGCCAGACACGGATATCCAGGAAGCGCTCCGCCTCGGTCAGACGATCATTCGCAATGTCTTTTCGCTGCATATTGAACATGCTTTCAGTCCCTTCGGGCGGGTCACGGTTAGCGTCGGGATCTCCACTGCGCGTGCCGTGGATATCGCGGGCAGCCAGCAGAACATCATTATAGCCGCCGACCAGGCGCTCTATCAGGCAAAACGCGCAGGGCGAAACCGGCACGCTTTTGTTGCGGTGTAGGCAAAAAAAAGCCCACTCTAGAGTGGGCAAGAAATACTGGAAGCAATGTGAGCAATGTCGTACTGAATACCTGAGCGTTTCACTCAACTATTCAGTGTTGAGAAAGATAATCTTTCTCAACAAAAGATGCAACCCCATATTTCTTGTGGTGCTGTTGATGAATAAACGCGCACTCTCTCACTGTGATGCTTATCACAAATTTCCTTTCTGAAATCCTGTGCTATCCTTTCTTGTGTCGTTGATTTAATGACAAAAACCATACGGAGAGGAAACTTATGGGAATTTTATCCTGGATTATCTTTGGGCTTATTGCAGGTATTCTGGCGAAGTGGATTATGCCGGGCAAAGATGGCGGTGGGTTTATCGTCACCGTAATACTGGGGATTATCGGTGCAGTGGTGGGCGGTTGGATCAGTACGCTGTTCGGCTTTGGTAAGGTCGATGGCTTTAACTTCGGCAGCTTCGCTGTCGCGGTGATCGGTGCGTTGGTTGTTCTGTTTATCTACAGAAAAATCAAAAGCTAAGCCTGATAAATGTTGAAAAAGGCTGCCATATGGCGGCCTTTTTACGTGGTGGGTTTACCACCAGCCTAGCTGCGAGCCTGCAACAGCCACGATTGCCACGATCAGCATAATGAGGGTTGTTTTTCTCATTTATGCCCCCGGAGCAGCGTAACCACCGACAAAAAACCAGGCCAAAAACACTACCGCCGTTATAAAAATAACGACCGGGAAGAGGATCCCTATTCTCATACCATCACCTGTTTCGGTTTTTATAACGCCGTAGAGTGTACGGGGTTAATCCATCGCGAGAAAGCACGTTTTGCTTTTTCCTTTCTTATGCTGATACATCGCGACATCAGCCGCGCGTAACGCACTGTCCGGATCGGTCACGGTGGGGTCAACTTCAATCACACCGAAGCTGGCGCCCGGATAAATAATGTTCACGCTCCCCAGCCAGTATTCTCCTGCAATACGGGCGTCGAGGCGCGTTTTAAGCAGGTTAATCTGTGTGTTCTCACCCGTACTGTTGGTTTGGCTAAGCGAGGCCACCAGAAACTCATCACCGCCCAGCCTGCCAATTATTTCGTCCGCCTGTTTTTCTTCAGTCAGACGTTTACCCACTTCAATCAGGAACCGATCGCCTGATTCATGTCCGTAACGGTCGTTAATCAGCTTGAAATCATCAAGGTCGATAAACGCGATGATGGCGTTGCGTTTAAGGTGCTTTGCCAGCGAAAACAGGGTCGTCAGCTCTTCGAAGATGGCGCGGCGGTTTGGTAATCCGGTAAGGGCATCGGTATAAGAGTGCGCAATGAGTGCCGCATTGGCTTCCCGAAGCTGGATCACCAGTGACTCTTTCTGAATATACTGGGCAATCAACCCGGCGAATAATTTCAGAACTTGTTCACCGCGGTCACTGGGATGTTTCTTTTCTGTGCTGGTGGCGCAGAGCGTGCCATAGAGTGAACCATCCGCAAGGTGAATAGGAATACTCATGTAGGTTGTAATGCCAAGGGCTTTCGCGGCATCGCAATCCGGCCAGCGCTCAGCCACCTCGTTACTGAACAACGTACCACTCTCAATGGCGCGCTTACACAACGTGTCGCCCCAGGGAACGCTCAGCCCCTCAGGGATCTGCATCTGCTTGCTGTTGCGGGCGTAGAGGATATGCTGCAGCCGCGCATTGATATCGACCTTCGTCAGGTAGGTGGACTCCATTTCAGTCACAATCTCCAGCATCTCCAGCAGCTGGCGGACGAGACTTTCAAGGGACTGCTCAGTGGCGAGCGTTTCTGAAACACGGGCAAGGATAATATCCGACATGACGTAGGCTCACTCCCATGCAGAAGACGTCTGCATCTGCATGTTATGCTGAATTTTTCGACTTCGGGCATAGTAAAACATGAATATAAAAATTTTAATATTCATCACAGGGGAGCGGGGGAGAAAAAAAGCCCCGATGTTGAGACCGGGGCAAAGACATCTTGATTACGGAATGATGTTCTCTGGTCATTGAGAACACGTGCCACTGTAGTGTGGAAAAGTGCAGTTAAGATGGAGAAATCGTGGAGAAAGCGGCGGTGACCCGTTACCCTTAAAGTCTGATGAAGTTAAAAGGATCAATGAGATGAGATTACTGCTTCTGGCACTGGCGTTACCGCTGGCCGCCTGTACCTCCAAAACATCCCCGCCTGATGCCCCGAAACCGCCCCATGTTATCGGGATGGCTAATCCCGCCTCCGTCTACTGCCTGAATAAAGGCGGGGAACAGGTCCCGGTTCAGAGCCCGCAAGGGGTTCGCACGGAGTGCAAGTTGCCTGGCGGCGAAGTGATCGATGAATGGGCGCTTTATCGTCGCGATCATCCGCAACCTGCCAGGTGACAGCGGGATAGTGGCTGCGGTACACTTCTCTTTAGGATTATTCTTAGCCTTTCGATGGCTACCGTTATCGTGAGAGAAGTATGTTTCAGCTTAAACCGGGCAGCATGGCGATGATCATCGGTGCCCGCACGGCGTCCGGCCGTCGTAATATTGGTAAATCTGTTGAACTGTTTGGCCTGTGTCAGCCCGGCCAGCGTTTCGTTAACCCGGTCAATGGCGTCATGACGCAGTTACCCACCACCTCGGATCGCGCGCTTTGGCTGGTGACTGGTGATGTCTTCGCGTTTGACAATCAGCACGGCTTTGCGTTTATTCGTGCCGAACATCTGATGCCGCTTACCCCGGATACGGCGCCGCAAATCCTTGATGAACTGATGATCGACTGACTAGACATTACGCAGCCAGTCGGCTAACACCAGGGCGTGATTGTGTTCCTTATCTTTCGCGCCATAGAGAAGGGTTAAGGTCTGCTTGCTGGCCAGCGCCGCAAGACGCAACCCCTCGTCCTTGTGCTGCGCCAGCTCTTCCCGGTACGCCTTGCTGAAGGCGTTGAAATCAAGGGTTTCGCTATGAAACGCCTTGCGTAAATCGTTGGACGGGGTGAGCGTTTTACACCATTCATCATACGCGAGATCGGTTTTCTTCACGCCACGCGGCCAGAGTCTGTCTACCAGCACCCGATAACCATCGTCCGGGCTTGCCTGTTCGTATACGCGTTTACACTGGATCATCTTTTCTCCTCAGCTGCGGCAAAACGTTCTGCGTATTACTCTAGCACTTTGTCTTTACCCACCCAATTTAAGGTATTGTGATAATTGCAGAAGATCGGTAGTCTGAGGTTCCTTATGTTATCTGCTAATACTCAGGCATAAGGAACCTTTCATGGAACACCTCCCGGCTAAAACCACACTGCGCATTGCGCTGGTTGGCGATTACAATCCCGATGTTATTGCGCACCAGGCGATCCCGCTGGCAATTGACGACGCCGCTGCCGTTCTTGACCTCACCGCTGATTATGACTGGCTCGCGACCACGGAACTGACCAGCCCGGAAGATCTGGTAGGTTATGACGCTATCTGGCTGGTTCCCGCAAGCCCGTACAAAAACACAGCGGCGGCCTTTATCGCTGCACGCTACGCACGCGAAAACAGCATTCCCTTCCTCGGCACCTGCGGCGGGTTCCAGCATGCGCTGATTGAGTACGCCCGTAATGTGCTGGGCTGGCACGATGCGGCGCACGCCGAAACGGATACCGAAGGCACAATGGTGATTGCGCCATTAACCTGCTCGCTGGTGGAAAAAACCGATGCAATTGAGCTGCGCAACAATACGCTCATCGCCAAAGCCTATGGCAAACCGGAAATCGTGGAGGGATATCACTGCAATTACGGTGTGTCGCCGGAATTTGCACGGGAGCTGGAGAGCGGCGAAATGCGCGTCACCGGCTGGGACGAGCAGGGTGAAATTCGCGCCGCGGAGCTACTGACCCATCCGTTCTTCGTGATCACTTTATTCCAGCATGAACGTGCCGCGCTGGAAGGTCGACCGGTGGTGCTGGTACAGGCAATGCTGCGCGCGGCGCGCGGATAAAAAAGGCAGACCTGGTGGTCTGCCATTCTACTAACGGGGCGTGACCTCCCGGTCACGCCCGGCAAGCATACCGCAAACGGCCATGATCACGGCGGCCAGTGCACAGGCCAGAAGCGGATACCGCCAGTCACCGGCAGCATCGTGAATTTTGCCCATCAACGGCGGGCCACAGGCGGCCAGCAGATAGCCAACCGACTGTGCCATGCCGGACAAGGCCGCGGCCTGATGCGCAGAGCTGGCGCGCAGCCCGATGAAGGTCAGGCCAAGGATCATCGTTGCCCCGGTACCAAAACCAAACACCAGCGTCCACATGACCGCCATTCCCGGCGCAAACCACAATCCTGCTGCGCTTATCGCGCACAACAGCGCCACGACGCCGGCGATTGCTCGCTGATCCTTCAGACGATGGAGGATCAGCGGCACAGCGAGACCCGGCACGGCGGTGGCCAGCTGTAAGAGTCCGTGCACAGAACCCGCCTGGGCTTCGCTATACCCGTGGCTGAGCAGGATCGCCGGTAGCCAGCCGATGATGACATAGTAAATCAGCGAGTTAATCCCCAGAAAAAGGGTGACCTGCCAGGCGAGGGCAGAGCGCCAGATGGCGCGGTTATGTAACGCGCCTGCACCGGTCACCGTCGCAACGTGTTTCTGACGCCACTGTGGCAGCCAGAGCAGTAGTGCAGCCAACGGAAAGGCCATCAGCATTAGCAGGGCGCCATGCCAGCCGGCTTCCCCCTGCGCCAGCGGAACAATCAGTGCGGAACCTAACGCCGCGGAGATCCCCATCGTCAGGGAATACGCACCGGTGAGTCTGGCAACCTGTCCCGGGAAGTCACGTTTAATTAACCCAGGCAAAAGCACATTGCCCAGTGCGATACCGCAGCCAATCACCGCCGTACCGATGAAAAGCAGGGGGGCGGAAGGCAGGGAGCGCACAGCAATGCCGACGCAAATCAGCAGCAGGGCGATAAACAGGCTGCGCTCCATGCCGATACGCCGGGCAACACCTGCGGCGAGCGGGGAGATAAGGGCGAAAGCCAGCAGAGGCAGGGTGGTCAGCAGACCGGTTTGCGCTGTACTCAAGCCATAATCGAGACGAATGGTATCGAGCAGCGGTGCTGCTCCGGTAAAGGTGACGCGAAGCGTAGTGGCAATCATCAGGATACCTGCGATCAGCAGCGCGCCCTGTTTTCCTGAAACCCGAATTGCAGTAGTCATTGTGTTCTCATACGTTCAAGCGAGCGCACACAATACCGATTTTCTCCACGGTTGAAATCAGGCTAAAATGACAGTTTATCGCTAATATCGGACAACCTGATGATTGGTCTCGGACTGGACGGCTACGATCCCGATAGCCAGCATGATGCGGCTGTCGCGTTTCGCATCCGCGTGGTGGCGGAGGAACAATACATTCCGCGACACCAACATCGTAAGGGACAGCTGATTCTGGCGCTGGGGGGAGCCATTACCTGCGAAGTGGAAAACGCCATGCTGATGGTACCGCCCCAGTATGCCGTGTGGATCCCTGGCCAGATGCCGCACAGCAATAAGGCCACGCCGGGTGCCCAGCTTTGCTTTTTGTTTATTGAACCCGGAGCGGTAAGTTTGCCCGATCGCTGCTGCACCCTGAAGATCTCCCCTCTGGTGCGGGAACTGATCTTATCGCTGGCGGAAAAATCACGTGAAGCGCTTTCGCTTGCTGCCACATCGCGTCTGGTGGATGTTCTTTTTGACGAGCTACCGCTGCAGCGTCAGGAACATTTGCAACTGCCCGTTTCGCCTCATCCAAAAATCCGGCTGATGAGCGAGAAGATGGCGGAAGAGCCTGCCGCCTGGCAGACGCTGGCGCAATGGGCGAACCACTTCGCCATGAGTGAGCGCAATCTGGCGCGCCTGGTGGTGAAAGAGACGGGCCTGAGCTTTCGCCGCTGGCGGCATCAGCTGCAGCTTATTGTGGCGTTACAGCTGTTGATTGGGGGAAAGTCGGTACAGCAGGTGGCGCAGTCGCTGGGGTACGACTCCACCACCGCGTTTATCACGATGTTTAAGAAGGGGCTGGGGCAGACGCCAGCGCGCTATATTGCCAGCCTGACTATGACTTCCCGATAAACAGTGAGACCAGCCCGGCTGCAATCAGCGGGCCCACCGGAACGCCACGAAAGAGCGCCACGCCCAGCACGGTTCCCACCAGCAGACCGGCCACCAGCGAGGGCTGGCTGCTCATCAGCGTAACGCCACGCCCGCCCAGCCACGAGACAAAAACGCCTACCGCTATCGCTATCAGCGATTTCCAGTTCACAAACGAGTGCAGCAGCGTCGAGGCAGGCAGCGTACCGCTGGCGATAGGTGCCATCACCCCAATGGTCAGAATGATGATCCCGATGGTGAGACCTTGTTTTTCTATCCACGGGAAAAAGGTGTTTAACGGGGTCACGCGCACAATGATCAGCACCAGAATTGAGATAGCGACGGTGGTGTTATGGCTGACAAAGCCAAGCGCAGCGAGGGCCAGAAGAATGAGCAGTGTCGGGTCAAACATAAGGAATCCTTGCCAAAAGAGTAAGCCTGCTTACTTTACGCGGAAACACGGCTGAAGACAGTTTTTAAAAAGATTTTACTGCTGTCATAACCCTGTCATTTACGGGGGATAAAACAGGGGCAGGCATCGAAAAAGGGTCGCAAAAATGTACGATCACATGTTTGTCGAAACGCTGATCATCTCTTCATCGTTTTTCGCTGTTGCCATTATCCTGGTCGCGTCAGTTATTTTTCTGGAAAAAAAAGGCTGACGGGATGCCAGCCTACACGATTACGCTTTATGGAACGTCACCAGCTCAGGACGGGCGATACGCAAATAATCCTGCGTATCCATAATCACGGATTTTTCCAGCAGACCGGCGTTAAACGCGATTTCATCAAAACGCTCAAACAGGAGCGGGTCGGCCACCAGTGCCAGATCGGGATGGAAGCTAAAAGGCGGAATGGCGCCAAAAACGCAGGCGGTCAGGGTATCGACTTCGGCAGGGCTTGCGAGAGACGCTTTTATCCCCCCAAAATGGCTGGCAAGCTGGCTTAAATCGGCCTGCAGATCGGCGGCGAGGATCGCCAGAACGTGTTTTTTTACGCCGTTTCCCTTCACCTTACAGACCAGTGCTTTTGCCCCTTGCCCCAGATCGGTTCCGCGGATCTCACTCACCGCTTCACATTTCCCCACGGCGTCATGCTCCATGACGCGAAATCGTGCGCCCTGCTGGGTTAACAACGTAATGAGTTGCTGGTGGGTTGTTGTTCCCTTAACGTCATCAGACATAGCGATTTACCTGTTAAATACCAATACGCAGCGTTTAACCTTAGCACAGAATATTTCGCCGTTGGGATAGGCAGGACGTAAAGAAAACAGCCAGCGGATTCGCTGGCTGTTGGGTCAGGCATTGCTGTTGGCTGACTGTTTATGGAACAGTTCCCTGAACACCGGATAGATATCATCCTGATCGCGGATATGCTGCATGGCAAAGTTATCAAACATCGATTGCAGATGTTCATACTCACGCCACAGCGTCTGGTGAGCACGGCGGGTAATTTCGATATAGCTGTAGTAACGCACCACCGGCAGAATTTTCTTCGCCAGAATGTCGTGACACAGCGGGGAGTCATCTGCCCAGTTATCGCCATCTGATGCCTGCGCGGCATAGATGTTCCACTGCGCCGGGTCGTAACGCTCTTTCACCACTTCATCCATCAGTTTCAGAGCGCTCGACACGATGGTGCCACCGGTCTCCTGCGAGTAGAAGAACTCATGTTCATCCACCTCTTTCGCCTGAGTGTGGTGGCGAATATAGACCACTTCCACGTTCTTATAGGTTCTGCTCAGGAACAGATAGAGCAGGATATAAAAACGCTTCGCCATATCCTTGGTGGCCTGGTCCATCGAACCGGAGACATCCATCAGACAGAACATGACCGCCTGGCTCGACGGTTCGGGGCGTTTTTCGTAATTCTTGTAGCGCAGGTCGAAGGTGTCGATAAACGGTACCCGGTCTATTTTAGCCCGGAGTTCGGCTATCTCTTTGCGCAGGCGTTCCTCTTCCAGCAGTTGCGCCGGTTCCGTATTTTCCACCACCTTCAGGCTGCTCTCCAACTCGCGGAGTTCGCGCCGTTTACCTGCCGTCATGGCCGTGCGTCGCGCCAGAGAGTTCTGCAGCGAACGGACCACGCTGATGTTAGCGGGCACGCCGTTTGCGGTATATCCCGCGCGATGGGTTTTGTACTCGTTAAGCTGACGATGCTGGTTCTTTTTCAGATTCGGCAGCGCCAGATCCTCAAACAGCAGGTCGAGATACTCATCTTTTGAAATCTGGAAGACAAACTCATCCTGTCCTTCACCGTCCTGGCTGGCCTGTCCCTGACCGCTTCCTGAACCGCCCCCGCCGCCTTGCGGGCGCTCGATTCTGTCGTTCTGCACGAAGTGGTCATTACCTGGGTGTACGCGATGGCGCAGGCCGCCACGTCCCTGATGAAACATCGGTTCGCTGATGTCATCGGTGGGGATGGAGACAGATTCGCCGCTGTCGACGTCGGTCACCGAGCGTTTGTTGATGGCCTCGGAGATCGACTGTTTAATTTGCGCTTTATAACGGCGCAAGAAGCGCTGGCGATTTACCGTGCTCTTGTTTTTGCCGTTAAGACGACGGTCAATAAACCAGGTCATATATCCCCCGTACTGCATTTGCCAACTTGCAGTGTCCGGACGTGCCGGACATTTTTTTGTAGCCCGGCAGGCGTATGCGCTACCGGGCACTTGTACTTGTATTAAGACGATTTACGTACGCGCAGATACCATTCGCAGAGCAGGCGAACCTGTTTACGGGTGTAGCCTTTCTCCATCATACGGTCGACAAAATCGTCGTGCTTTTTCTGCTCATCGGTTGACGTTTTGGTGTTAAACGAAATCACCGGCAACAGCTCTTCGGTATTGGAGAACATTTTCTTCTCGATTACCGTGCGCAGTTTCTCGTAGCTGGTCCAGTTCGGATTACGTCCGTTGTTATGCGCTCTGGCGCGCAGGACGAAGTTCACAATCTCGTTACGGAAGTCTTTCGGGTTACTGATCCCGGCCGGCTTCTCGATTTTTTCCAGCTCTGCGTTCAGGGATTCCCGATCGAACAGCTGGCCGGTATCCGGGTCGCGGTACTCCTGATCCTGGATCCAGAAGTCAGCATAGGTGACATAACGGTCAAAAATGTTCTGCCCGTACTCTGAATAAGACTCCAGGTAGGCGGTCTGGATCTCTTTGCCGATGAACTCCGCATATTTCGGGATCAGGTAGCCTTTCAGGAACTCAAGGTAGCGTTCAGCCTGTTCCTGCGGGAACTGCTCGCGTTCAATTTGCTGCTCCAGCACGTAGAACAGATGAACCGGGTTGGCCGCCACTTCCGCATGGTCGAAGTTAAACACGCGGGAGAGGATCTTAAAGGCGAAACGCGTGGACAGACCGTTCATCCCTTCGTCCACACCGGCGTAGTCGCGGTACTCCTGATAAGACTTCGCTTTCGGGTCGGTATCTTTCAGGCTTTCCCCGTCGTACACGCGCATTTTCGAGTAGATGCTGGAGTTTTCCGGCTCTTTCAGGCGCGAAAGAATGGAGAAGCGTGACAGCGTTTCCAGAGTGCCTGGTGCGCAAGGTGCGTGTACCAGCTCACTGTGGTTAAGCAGTTTCTCGTAAATTTTGATCTCTTCGGAGATCCGCAGGCAATAAGGCACTTTGACGATGTAGACACGGTCAAGGAACGCCTCATTGTTTTTGTTATTACGGAAGGAGACCCACTCAGATTCGTTTGAGTGTGCGAGGATAATGCCGTTAAACGGCAGGGCGGAAATACCTTCCGTACCGTTGTAGTTGCCTTCCTGGGTGGCCGTCAGCAGCGGATGCAGCACTTTAATCGGTGCTTTAAACATCTCGACGAACTCCATAATCCCCTGGTTGGCGCGGCACAGCGCACCCGAGTAACCGTAGGCATCCGGGTCGTTTTGCGCGTAGTTTTCCAGCTTACGAATATCGACTTTACCCACCAGAGCGGAGATATCCTGGTTGTTCTCATCCCCCGGTTCAGTTTTGGCGATAGCAATCTGTTCCAGAATGGATGGCCACACCTTGACGACGCGGAATTTGGTGATATCCCCACCAAACTCGTGCAGGCGTTTTGCCGCCCAAGGCGACATGATGGTGCCAAGGTAGCGCCGCGGAATACCAAACTCTTTATCCAGAATTTGCGCATCTTCTTGCGGATTAAACAGGCACAGCGGATGGTCATTCACCGGGCTGCGTTCACCGTTAGCGCTCAGCACATAGATAGGGACGCGCTGCATCAGTGATTTCAGACGTTCAGCCAGTGATGATTTACCCCCACCCACAGGGCCGAGTAAATAAAGGATCTGTTTCTTCTCTTCCAGACCCTGGGCGGCATGCTTCAGGTAGGAGACAATCTGTTCGATGGCATCTTCCATACCATAGAACTCTTCAAACGCCGGGTAGCGGGCGACCACCCGATTCGAAAAGAGACGGGAAAGCCGAGGTTCCAGGGCAGTATCAACCATGTTTGGCTCACCAATAGCCATTAATAGCCGTTCTGCCGCATTGGCATAGGCACTGCGATCTTGCCGACAAATGGTAAGAAACTCCTGCAGTGTGAACTCTTCGTCCTTGGCAGCTTCATAACGCTGGCGATAGTGATCGAATATATTCATGGCATGCCGTCCTTTCGTTTTTTAGCACAGGATAAGAGCCGTTCGTATGAGTAGTGGAGGCTCCCGGAAGAGAATCTCTCGCACCTCACTGCCAGAGCAGCAACCTGTGTGCCAGGTCAGACGCTAAGAACCGCAGGGTGTTCAGAAAAAACTCTTCTTAATTTAAAGCGTAGATGGCATTTGCAAAACTTGCATGCCGATAAAATCTAATTTCAATGACATATCAATAACTCATCCAAAAATTTACCCTGCTGTTTTAGGGTAAAAGCACGTTTTTCATTCAGTAGTCATATAAATGAAAGCAGGCTGTCACCTGAAAAGTTGAAAATAACGGGTTAATCAGACTGATTAGCAGGCAAAAAATTTTGGGATGTACGACAATGGCGGTTAAACTTCTCTCGCTGATTATTTGACTACAGGAAAGAATGGATTGTGACCAAACTCAAACTTCTGGCATTGGGCGTACTTGCCGCAACCGCTGTTAGCACCGCACAGGCGGCGGAAAGTCAGTGGACTGTTGGCGCGGGCGTTGGCGTGATTAACAGCCCATACAAACAGTATGATCGTGATGTTTATCCAGTTCCGGTTGTCACCTATGAAGGCGATAACTTCTGGTTCCGCGGTCTGGGCGGTGGCTACTATCTCTGGAATGATACGGCCGACAAGCTCTCCATCATGGCTTACTACGATCCGACGCACTTCAAGCCGGGTGACAGCGACAGCCATGCGCTTCGCCAGCTCGACAAGCGTAAGAGCACCATGATGGCGGGACTCTCTTATGTGCATAACACCGAATATGGCTTCCTGCGTACCGCACTTGCGGGGGATACGCTGGATAACAGCAACGGTTTTATCTGGGATCTGGCCTGGCTCTATCGCTACACCAACGGCGCGTTAACGCTAACCCCGGGTATCGGTGTGCAATATAACAGTGAGAACTACAACGACTACTACTATGGTGTTTCTAAGAACGAATCCCGTCGTAGCGGTCTGAAGAGCTACAGTGCGGACGACGGCTGGGATCCGTACCTTGAACTGACGGCGAGCTATAACTTCCTCGGTGACTGGAACGTCTACGGTACCGGGCGCTATGAGCGTCTGAGCGATGAAGTGAAAGACAGCCCGATGGTTGATAAGTCCTGGGCGGGCATATTCTCAGTCGGTGTGTCCTACAAGTTCTGATTGTGCATTAAAACAGTGCAATCATTGCATCAAAACGGGGCGCTTGCGCCCCTTTTTAACATCTGCAAAAACAATAACTTATATTCAAAT
>NZ_JARVRQ010000009.1:0-112363 GCF_030209635.1 Enterobacter sp. MEB024
TGCCAGGCATCAATTAAAAGAACCCCGTACCGTATGGTGCGGGGTTTTTTGCTTTTTGGGCTTCTTACTTCCTCCTTGAAACTTTCTCACCTTCCGCTTGCAGACTCGACATTCAGCCTGTTTCTGGGTATCGTTAGCTGTCTGGATGTCTAAACGTTTATACGTATGCTGTGAGGATATGAGGTTATGCCGATTCGGGTGCAGGACGAGCTACCAGCCGTCAATTTCTTACGTGATGAAAACGTCTTTGTGATGACGACTTCACGCGCTACAGGTCAGGAAATTCGCCCACTGAAGGTGCTTATTCTCAATCTGATGCCGAAAAAGATCGAAACAGAGAACCAGTTCCTGCGTTTGCTTTCGAACTCGCCGCTGCAGGTTGATATCCAGCTGCTGCGAATCGATGCCCGTGAGTCGCGAAATACGCCTTCTGAGCATCTGAATAATTTTTACTGTAACTTCGACGACATTCGCGCCGAAAACTTCGACGGGCTGATTGTGACCGGTGCACCGCTGGGCCTGGTCGAATTTAATGATGTTGCCTACTGGCCGCAGATCAAACAGGTACTGGAGTGGGCTAAAGATCACGTCACGTCCACGCTGTTTGTTTGTTGGGCGGTGCAAGCCGCCCTGAATATCCTCTATGGGATCCCCAAACAAACCCGCACTGAGAAGCTTTCAGGTGTTTACGAGCACCACCTTGTCCAACCTCACGCCCTGTTGACGCGCGGGTTCGATGACTCCTTCCTGGCCCCACACTCGCGCTACGCCGATTTCCCGGCACAGCTGATTCGTGATTACACCGATCTCGATATCCTGGCCGAAACCGAAGACGGGGATGCTTACCTGTTTGCCAGTAAAGACAAGCGCATTGCCTTTGTTACCGGCCATCCTGAGTACGATCCGAACACCCTCGCGTCGGAGTATTTCCGTGACGTTGAAGCCGGTCTGAATCCGGACGTTCCGTACAACTATTTCCCCAAAAACGATCCACAGAACAAACCGAGAGCCACCTGGCGTAGCCACGGGAATTTGCTGTTTACTAACTGGCTCAACTATTACGTCTACCAGATCACACCATACGATCTGCGCCACATGAATCCAACGCTGGAGTAATCTTCTGCACTAAACGATCCTAAAGCGTTTCAGCTATTCACATCAGGCACCTTCGGGTGCCTTTTTCATTTCCGAAATACCACTCAACAAACAATAAAACTTTAATTACATATTAATCAATGTGTTAAATGCATTTAATAATTAAAATGGAAATTGTTTTTGATTTTGTGGAAAATATAGATAGTCTTAATTCTGCTGAGCGAAAACTACACAACGATCTTTCGTTCGCATCGGGGGCGTGATTTTGGATCTTTGATGAGGAGCAGAGTAATGACTCAACAGGCAACGACGGTCGATGAACTGGCCTTTACCCAGCCGCATGGCGAGCAAGAACAGCAAATTTTGACAGCAGACGCTGTCGAATTCCTGACCGAACTGGTGACCCGCTTTACGCCAACGCGCAATAAGCTGCTGGCGGCACGCATTCATCAGCAGCAGGAAATTGATGATGGCAAGTTGCCTGGGTTTATTTCGGAAACCGCTTCCATTCGCCGTGGTGAGTGGAAAATCCGCGGCATTCCGGATGATTTACAGGATCGGCGCGTCGAAATCACCGGCCCGGTGGAACGCAAAATGGTGATCAACGCCATGAACGCGAACGTAAAAGTCTTTATGGCAGATTTTGAGGACTCACTGGCGCCGGACTGGCATAAGGTTATCGACGGGCAAATCAATCTGCGCGATGCCGTAAATGGCACCATCAGCTATACCAACGAAGCCGGCAAAATCTATCAACTGAAACCTAATCCGGCGGTTCTGATCTGTCGCGTACGTGGACTGCATCTGCCTGAAAAGCATGTCACCTGGCGTGGCGAAGCCATTCCGGGCAGTCTGTTTGACTTCGCCCTTTATTTCTTCCACAACCACAAGAATCTGCTGGCAAAAGGCAGCGGTCCCTATTTCTATCTGCCGAAAACACAGGCCTGGCAGGAAGCGGCCTGGTGGAGTGAAGTGTTTAGCTTCACGGAAGATCGTTTCAACCTGCCGCGCGGCACCATTAAAGCCACCCTGCTGATCGAAACGCTGCCTGCCGTGTTCCAGATGAACGAAATTCTGCATGCGCTGCGCGACCATATTGTAGGGCTGAACTGTGGACGCTGGGATTACATCTTCAGCTACATCAAAACCCTGAAAAATCATCCCGATCGTGTGCTGCCGGATCGCCAGGTTGTCACCATGGATAAACCGTTCCTGAGTGCCTACTCACGCCTGTTGATTAAGACCTGCCACAAGCGTGGGGCCTTTGCGATGGGGGGAATGGCGGCATTTATCCCAAGCAAAGACGCTGAACGTAACAATCAGGTGCTCAACAAGGTGAAAGCCGATAAAGAGCTTGAAGCACGAAATGGCCATGACGGAACGTGGATCGCGCATCCGGGTCTGGCGGATACGGCAATGGACGTCTTCAACCGCGTACTCGGTGAGAACAAAAACCAGCTGTTTGTGACGCGTGATGAGGATGCCCCAACGGCTGAAGAACACCTGCTGGCACCGTGTGCGGGCGAGCGTACGGAAGAGGGTATGCGCGCCAATATCCGCGTAGCCGTCCAGTACATTGAAGCGTGGATCTCCGGTAACGGCTGCGTGCCGATCTACGGCCTGATGGAAGATGCCGCTACCGCCGAGATCTCTCGCACCTCAATCTGGCAGTGGATCCACCATCAAAAAACGCTCAGCAACGGCAAGCCGGTGACCAAATCCCTGTTCCGTCAGATGCTGGCCGAAGAGATGCGGGTGATCCAGGACGAACTGGGTGAACACCGCTTCAGCAGCGGACGTTTTGATGACGCCGCACGCCTGATGGAGCAAATCACCACATCTGATGACTTAATCGACTTCCTGACCCTGCCGGGCTACCGCTTCCTGGCGTAATTCACCCCACAACAATATGGAGCATCTGCACATGAAAACCCGTACCCAACAAATCGAAGAATTGAAGAAAGAGTGGACCCAACCTCGCTGGGAAGGCATCCGCCGCCCGTATAGCGCGGAAGAGGTGGTGAAATTGCGTGGCTCGGTCAATCCGGAATGTACCCTGGCGCAGCGCGGCGCGGCGAAAATGTGGGATCTGCTGCACGGCGGTGCCAAAAAAGGTTACATCAATAGCCTCGGCGCGCTGACTGGCGGCCAGGCCCTGCAGCAGGCGAAAGCCGGCATCGAAGCCATCTATCTTTCCGGCTGGCAGGTTGCGGCGGACGCCAACCTGGCCTCCAGCATGTATCCGGATCAGTCGCTCTATCCGGCAAACTCGGTACCAACCGTGGTGGATCGGATCAACAACACCTTCCGCCGTGCGGATCAGATCCAGTGGGCGGCAGGCATTGAGCCAAACGATCCGCGTTTTATTGACTATTTTCTGCCAATCGTCGCGGATGCGGAAGCGGGATTCGGCGGCGTGCTGAACGCCTTTGAGCTGATGAAATCGATGATTGAGGCCGGTGCAGCGGCCGTTCACTTCGAAGACCAGCTCGCGTCAGTGAAGAAATGCGGACACATGGGCGGGAAAGTCCTTGTCCCAACCCAGGAAGCGATTCAGAAGCTGGTTGCGGCGCGTCTGGCGGCTGACGTGCTCGGCGTACCCACGCTGGTGATTGCCCGTACCGATGCGGATGCGGCTGACCTGATCACTTCAGACTGCGATCCTTACGACAGCGAGTTCATTACCGGTGAACGCACCAGCGAAGGGTTTTATCGTACCCATGCTGGCATTGAACAGGCGATCAGCCGTGGGCTGGCATATGCACCGTATGCGGACCTGGTCTGGTGCGAAACCTCCACGCCGGACCTGGCGCTGGCAAAACGCTTTGCCGATGCTATCCACGCCAAATATCCGGGCAAACTGCTGGCCTATAACTGCTCGCCGTCCTTCAACTGGCAGAAGAAACTGGATGATAAAACCATCGCCAGCTTCCAGCAGCAGCTGTCCGACATGGGCTACAAATATCAGTTCATCACGCTGGCTGGCATTCACAGCATGTGGTTCAACATGTTCGACCTGGCGCATGCCTACGCGCAGGGTGAAGGCATGAAGCATTACGTTGAGAAGGTGCAGCAGCCGGAATTTGCTGCCGGTAAAGAGGGCTATACCTTCGTTTCGCATCAGCAGGAGGTCGGGACCGGTTACTTCGATAACGTGACCACTATCATCCAGGGGGGCACCTCCTCCGTCACCGCCTTAACGGGATCGACGGAAGAAGCCCAGTTCTGAGCCGTGTAATGCCCGGTGGCACGCTACTGGGCCTGTGAACATACTCCCTCTCCCGTCGGGAGGGGGCCGGGGTGAGGGAGCATGAACAATGCCGCGTGGTCTGGAATTACTGATTGCCCAAACTATTCTGCAGGGCTTCGATGCCCAGTACGGACGTTTCCTGGAAGTCACATCCGGCGCGCAGCAGCGATTTGAGCACGCCGACTGGCATGCGGTTCAGCAGGCCATGAAGCAGCGAATCCACCTTTACGATCACCATGTGGGTCTGGTGGTGGAGCAGTTGCGCTGCATTACCGACGGCAAAATCCCTGACGCGGAGTTTTTACTGCGCGTGAAGGAGCATTACACCCATCTGTTACCTGATTACCCGCGCTTCGAGATTGCGGAGAGCTTTTTCAACTCCGTCTATTGCCGGTTATTTGACCACCGCTCATTATCTCCTGAGCGGTTATTTATCTTCAGCTCCCAGCCGGAGCGCCGCTTTCGCACTATTCCGCGTCCGCTGGCGAAGGATTTCTTTCCCGATCGCGGCTGGGAAAAGCTCCTGCATCGCGTATTAACGGATTTGCCGCTGCGTTTGCCCTGGGAGAATAAAACCCGTGATATCGGCTATATCTCTGCGCATCTCAAGGAGACCTTTGGCGAAGAGGTGCTCGGGCAAAGCCATTTGCAGGTTGCCAATGAGCTTTTTTACCGTAATAAGGCCGCCTGGCTGGTCGGTAAACTGATGACACCGTCGGCCATTGTGCCGTTTCTGTTACCCATCCATCGTACCGATGACGGTGAACTGTTTGTTGATACCTGCCTGACGACCAGCGCCGAGGCCAGCATTGTCTTTGGTTTCGCCCGCTCCTACTTTATGGTGTATGCCCCGCTGCCTGCTGCTCTGGTGGAGTGGTTGCGCGAGATCCTGCCGGGGAAAACCACCGCCGAGCTGTACATGGCCATTGGCTGTCAGAAACACGCCAAGACGGAAAGCTATCGGGAATATCTGCGCTATGTCACCACGGCAGATGAGCAATTTATCGAAGCCCCCGGTATTCGCGGCATGGTGATGCTGGTCTTTACCCTGCCGGGTTTTGATCGGGTGTTTAAGGTCATCAAAGATACGTTCGCGCCGCAGAAGGAGATGACCGCTGCTCACGTCCGCGCCTGCTACCAGCTGGTTAAAGAGCACGATCGCGTCGGGCGAATGGCGGACACCCAGGAGTTCGAGAACTTTGTGCTGGATAAGCAGCAGATCGATCCGGCATTAATGGCGTTATTACTGCAGGAAGCGCCGGCGAAAATCACCGATCTGGGTGACAAAATTGCCATCAGCCATCTCTATATCGAACGCCGCATGATCCCACTCAATATCTGGCTGGAGCAGTCCGAAGGTCAGGCACTGCGGGATGCCATAGAAGAATACGGCAACGCTATCCGTCAGCTTGCCGCCGCGAATATCTTCCCGGGCGACATGCTGTTTAAAAACTTCGGTGTCACCCGTCACGGGCGGGTGGTGTTCTACGATTACGATGAAATTTGCTATATGACTGAGGTTAATTTCCGCGATATACCGCAGCCCCGCTATCCGGAAGATGAACTGTCCGGCGAGCCGTGGTACAGCATCTCACCGGGAGATGTCTTTCCTGAGGAGTTTCGCCACTGGCTGTGCGCTGACCCGCGCATCAGGCCACTGTTTGAAGAGATGCATGATGACCTGTTCCGCGCCAGCTACTGGCGGGGCCTGCAGACGCGCATCAAGAATGGGCATGTGGAAGATGTGTATGCCTATCGCCGCAAACAACGGTTTTGCATCCGATATGCGGTGTAATGCCCCCTCTCCCGACGGGAGAGGGATTCAGGTGCACCCGATGTTATCGAATCCCGCCATATGCCAGCGTGACCTCTTTCGCCGCCTTAATCACCAGCGCACCTAACTCCGTGACGCGGTCATCGGTCATACGGGAAATCGGTCCGGAGATCGAAATGGCGGCAAACGGCTCGCGGTGCTCGTCAAAGATGCAGGCCGCAATGCAGCGCAGGCCTAACGCATGCTCCTCGTCATCAAACGAATAGCCGCGCTTGCGGGTCAGGGCCAGATCTTCTTTCAGATGTACCGGTGAGACCAGCGTGGCGTGGGTGTAGGCGTGCAGCCCTTTCCGGTGCAGCAGCCCGGTGACCTGCTCTTCGCTGAGCTGCGACAGAAACGCTTTCCCCGCCCCGGAGGCATGCATCGGCAGCTTGCCGCCAATTGGTGCCGACATACGCATTAGCTGAGTGCACTGTACCTGGTCGATGATAATGGCCTGATGGTCGCTCTGGTCGAGCACGGCCAGGTTTACCGTCTCGCCGGAATCTTCCATCAGTTTACGCAGAATAGGGTGCACAATCGCCAGCAGGTTGCGGCTCTGCAGGAAGCTGCTGCCGACGATAAACGCATGTGCGCCCACCGCCCAGTGTCCCAGCTCACCCACCTGGCGCACAAAGCCCAGCTGCTGCATCGTGGTCAACAGTCGATGGGTCGTTGAGTTCGGCAGGCCAGCCTGCTGTGCCAGCTCTGTCAGGGCCACGCTGCTGTGCGACTCGGCTATCCATTCCAGCAGCTTCAAACCGCGCGTGAGCGATTGAACCTGTCCGCCCTGAGAGGCGGCGGTGGTGGCAGCAGGTTTTCTGCCGCGTTTAGCGGGAACGGTCGTGACCATGACGAACTCCTTTTTCTGTATCGTGGAAATCATTTTCGTTTTATTTGGTGATTTTGCAACCGTTATCCTGACTGATCGGATGAGTGATAGTGAACATGTCTCATGTTACCGCTGTGTGACTTTTACACCCTGCGAGATTGTGCCAGTATGGACTGCTGGCCTTTTGGCCTGGTTGAGCGTTGTCGGGAGCAAGTGTGAGCAGCAAAGTAGAGCAACTGCGTGCGCAGTTAAATAAACGAATTCTGGTGCTGGACGGCGGCATGGGTACCATGATCCAGAGCTATCGTCTGAGTGAAGACGATTTCCGCGGCGAGCGTTTCGCCGACTGGCCATGCGACCTCAAAGGTAACAACGACCTTCTGGTGCTCAGTAAACCGCAGGTCATTTCGGCGATCCACAACGCGTATTTCGAGGCGGGTGCGGATATCGTCGAAACCAACACCTTTAACTCGACAACCATCGCCATGGCGGATTACCAGATGGAATCCCTCTCGGCGGAGATAAACCTTGCTGCGGCAAAGCTGGCCCGCGCCTGCGCTGATGAATGGACAGCCCGTACGCCGGACAAACCGCGCTACGTGGCCGGGGTGCTTGGCCCGACCAACCGCACCGCGTCGATTTCACCCGATGTGAACGACCCGGCCTTTCGTAACATCAGCTTTGATCAGCTGGTGGCGGCATATCGTGAATCGACCAAAGCGCTGGTGGAAGGCGGTTCCGATCTGATCCTGATTGAAACGGTATTCGACACCCTCAATGCCAAAGCCGCGATTTACGCGGTGAAAGAGGAGTTCGAGGCGCTGGGCGTCGACCTGCCGATCATGATTTCCGGTACCATCACCGACGCCTCTGGTCGTACCCTCTCCGGCCAGACCACAGAAGCTTTTTACAACTCCCTGCGTCACGCTGAAGCGCTCTCCTTCGGCCTGAACTGCGCGCTGGGTCCCGATGAGCTGCGCCAGTATGTGCAGGAACTTTCGCGCATCGCTGAATGCTATGTCACCGCACACCCGAACGCCGGCCTGCCGAACGCCTTTGGTGAATACGATCTGGATGCAGACACCATGGCGGCGCAAATCCGCGAGTGGGCCGAATCCGGTTTTCTGAATATCGTCGGTGGTTGCTGCGGTACCACGCCAGAGCATATTGCCGCGATGAGCAATGCGGTGGCGGGTCTGCCGCCGCGTCAACTGCCTACGCTGCCGGTTGCCTGCCGTTTGGCCGGCCTTGAGCCGTTGACCATCGGTGACGACAGCCTGTTTGTGAACGTCGGGGAGCGGACTAACGTGACCGGTTCGGCGAAATTCAAACGGCTGATTAAAGAAGAGAAGTACAGTGAAGCGCTGGACGTGGCCCGCCAGCAGGTTGAGAGCGGCGCCCAGATCATCGACATCAATATGGATGAGGGGATGCTCGACGCCGAAGCGGCGATGGTGCGCTTCCTCAACCTGATAGCCGGTGAGCCGGACATTGCCCGGGTGCCGATCATGATTGACTCCTCTAAGTGGGAAGTCATTGAGAAAGGGCTGAAGTGTATTCAGGGTAAAGGCATTGTTAACTCCATCTCGATGAAAGAAGGCGTTGATACTTTTATCCACCACGCGAAGATGGTGCGCCGTTATGGTGCCGCCGTGGTGGTGATGGCCTTCGATGAAATGGGCCAGGCCGATACCCGCGCGCGCAAAATTGAGATTTGTCGCCGCGCATACAAAATTCTGACCGAAGAGGTGGGCTTCCCGCCGGAAGACATCATCTTCGACCCGAACATCTTCGCGGTTGCTACCGGTATTGAAGAGCACAATAACTACGCGCAGGACTTTATCGGCGCGTGTGAAGACATCAAACGCGAGCTGCCGCATGCGCTGATCTCCGGCGGCGTCTCGAACGTGTCATTCTCCTTCCGCGGTAACGATCCGGTGCGTGAAGCTATCCACGCCGTGTTCCTCTATTACGCTATCCGTAACGGTATGGACATGGGGATCGTTAACGCCGGACAGCTGGCCATTTACGACGACCTGCCGGCGGAACTGCGCGACGCCGTAGAAGACGTGATCCTCAACCGGCGTGATGACGCCACCGAGCGCATGCTGGATTTGGCCGAGAAATACCGCGGCAGTAAATCCGATGCATCGGTAAACATTCAGCAGGCGGAGTGGCGTGCCTGGGACGTGAAAAAACGTCTGGAATACTCACTCGTTAAGGGAATTACCGAGTTTATTGAACAGGACACCGAAGAAGCACGACAGCAATCGACGCGCCCGATTGAAGTGATCGAAGGGCCGCTGATGGACGGCATGAACGTGGTCGGCGATCTGTTTGGCGAAGGTAAAATGTTCCTGCCGCAGGTGGTGAAATCCGCACGCGTCATGAAGCAGGCGGTGGCCTATCTCGAACCCTTTATCGAAGCCAGCAAAGAGAAAGGCTCCAGCAACGGTAAAATGGTGATCGCCACCGTGAAGGGCGACGTGCATGACATCGGTAAGAACATTGTGGGCGTCGTACTGCAGTGTAATAACTACGAGATTATCGATCTTGGCGTGATGGTGCCGGCGGATAAAATCCTCAAAACCGCGCGCGAAGTGAATGCTGACCTGATTGGACTTTCCGGGCTGATTACCCCGTCGCTGGACGAGATGGTCAACGTGGCGAAAGAGATGGAGCGTCAGGGCTTTACCATTCCATTGCTGATTGGCGGGGCGACAACGTCCAAAGCGCACACGGCGGTGAAAATCGAGCAGAACTACAGTGGCCCGACGGTTTATGTGCAAAACGCCTCGCGTACCGTGGGCGTCGTGTCGGCATTGTTGTCTGCCACCCAGCGCGATGATTTTGTCGCGCGTACCCGCAAAGAGTACGAGACCGTGCGTATTCAGCATGGCCGTAAGAAACCGCGGACGCCGCCGGTGACACTCCAGGCCGCACGCGATAACGATCTGGCGTTTGACTGGGCCAGCTATACGCCCCCTGTGGCGCATCGTCTGGGCGTTCAGGACGTCACTGCCAGCATCGAGACGCTGCGTAACTACATCGACTGGACACCGTTCTTCATGACCTGGTCACTGGCGGGCAAATATCCCCGCATCCTTGAAGATGAGGTGGTCGGGGAAGAAGCCAAACGCCTGTTCAACGACGCCAACGAAATGCTTGATCAGTTGAGTGCGCAGAAAAGCCTCAACCCGCGTGGCGTGGTGGGCCTGTTCCCGGCGAACCGTGTGGGCGACGACATCGAAATTTATCGCGACGAGACCCGCACGCACGTGCTGGCAGTAAGTCGCCATCTGCGCCAGCAAACCGAGAAAGTGGGCTTTGCTAACTACTGCTTGGCCGATTTCATTGCACCGAAGCTTTCCGGGAAAGCGGATTATATCGGGGCGTTTGCCGTGACCGGGGGTCTTGAAGAAGATGCGCTGGCGGAGGCGTTCGACGCGCAGCACGATGATTACAATAAAATCATGGTGAAAGCGATTGCCGATCGTCTGGCGGAAGCCTTCGCAGAGTACCTCCACGAGCGCGTGCGCAAGGTACACTGGGGCTACGCGGCCAATGAGAACCTCAGCAACGAGGAGCTGATCCGCGAAAACTATCAGGGGATTCGTCCGGCTCCGGGCTATCCAGCCTGCCCGGAACACACCGAAAAGGGCACTATCTGGACATTGCTGGATGTAGAAGCCCATACCGGCATGAAGCTCACCGAGTCTTTCGCCATGTGGCCTGGGGCATCGGTGTCCGGCTGGTATTTCAGCCATCCCGACAGCAAATACTTCGCCGTCGCGCAGCTGCAGCGCGATCAGATTGAAGATTACGCCCTGCGCAAAGGCATGAGTGTCTCAGAGGTTGAACGCTGGCTGGCACCCAATTTAGGCTACGACGCTGACTAACGTCACTTTTCCTTACAACAAACAGGGCGCTCATGAGGCGCCCTGTCTCTTTCTTACGTTTAAACCCTTATACTGAATCATAAAAACGTAGAACGATAAGGAGGAGAACCTTCCGTGCTGACCCTGTTACACTTGCTTTCCGCAGTAGCACTGCTGGTATGGGGCACGCATATTGTCCGTACCGGCGTTATGCGCGTCTTTGGCGCGCGCTTACGCACCGTTCTCAGCAGCAGCGTTGAGAAGAAGCCGCTCGCCTTCTGCGCGGGCATCGGCGTGACGGCACTGGTGCAGAGCAGTAATGCGACGACCCTGCTCGTGACCTCGTTTGTGGCGCAGGATCTGGTGGCGCTGGCACCCGCGCTGGTCATTGTGCTGGGCGCTGACGTGGGGACCGCGCTGATGGCGCGTATCCTGACCTTCGATCTCTCCTGGCTGTCGCCGCTGCTGATTTTTATCGGTGTTATCTTCTTCCTTGGCCGTAAGCAGACGCGTGCCGGACAGCTTGGCCGGGTGGGGATTGGCCTTGGGTTGATCCTGCTGGCGCTGGAGCTGATTGTGCAGGCGGTGACCCCCATCACCGAGGCCAACGGCGTTCAGGTCATCTTTGCCTCGCTGACCGGGGACATCATGCTGGATGCGTTGATCGGCGCGGTATTTGCCATCGTCAGTTACTCCAGCCTGGCCGCTGTGCTGCTGACGGCGACGTTAACCGCCGCGGGGGCGATCTCTTTCCCGGTCGCGCTGTGTCTGGTGATCGGGGCCAACCTTGGCTCTGGCCTGCTGGCGATGCTCAATAACAGCGCCGCAAACGCTGCTGCCCGGCGCGTGGCGCTCGGAAGCCTGCTGTTTAAGCTGGTGGGCAGCCTGATTATTCTGCCGTTTGTCTATCCGCTGGCCAACCTGATGGATAATCTCCCGTTACCGAAGGCTGAGCTGGTTATCTATTTCCACGTGTTTTACAACCTGGTGCGTTGCCTGGCGATGGTGCCTTTTGCTGAACCCATGGCCCGCTTCTGCGAACGGCTTATCCGGGATGAACCGGAGCTGGATGCGCGTCTGAAACCTAAGCATCTGGACACTTCCGCGCTGGATACCCCGGCGCTGGCGCTGGCTAATGCCGCGCGCGAGACGCTGCGCATGGGCGATGCCATGGAAACGATGCTTGAAGGGCTGCAAAAGGTCATGCACGGAGAGCCGCGAGAAGAGAAAGAGCTGCGCAGGCTGGCGGACGATATCAACGTGCTCTATACCGCTATCAAGCTCTACCTGGCGCGTATTCCGCAGGATGAACTGGCAGAGGAAGAGTCCCGCCGCTGGGCGGAAATCATCGAAATGTCGCTTAACCTCGAGCAGGCCTCGGATATCGTTGAGCGTATGGGAAGTGAAATTGCTGACAAATCCCTTGCCGCGCGCCGCGCCTTCTCGGTTGAAGGCCTGAAGGAGCTGGAGGCGCTGCACGAGCAGTTGCTGAGCAACCTGAAGCTGGCGATGCTGGTCTTCTTCTCCAGCGACGTACCGAGCGCACGCCGCTTGCGTCGTAACAAACATCGCTTCCGTATCCTCAACCGGCGCTACTCGCACGCCCACGTTGAACGACTGCACCAGCAGAACGTCCAGAGCATTGAAACCAGCTCCCTGCACCTGGGGTTGCTGGGGGACATGAAGCGTCTCAACTCGTTATTCTGCGCGGTCGCTTATAGCGTCATGGAGCAGCCGGATGAAGACGACGATCGAGATGAATATTAATCTCTGAAAGCGCCTTTATAAGGCGGTTAACCTGAAAACCAGCAGGTTTACGCCGGGCATGATGCCCGGTAACCGTCGGCTAATCTTTTTACCAGCCCAAACCTAAGGTATATTTCGCCTTTACAGGAGAAACTATGCTGCCAACTCAATCAACACGATTAAACAAATACATTAGCGAGAGCGGGATCTGCTCACGTCGCGAGGCGGACCGTTACATTGAACAGGGTAACGTGTTCCTCAACGGCAAACGCGCCACCATCGGTGATCAGGTCGTCCCCGGTGACGTGGTCAAAGTGAATGGTCAGCTCATTGAACCGCGTGATGCGGAAGACCTGGTATTTATCGCGTTGAATAAGCCGGTTGGCATCGTCAGTACCACGGAAGACGGCGAGCGGGACAACATTGTTGATTTCGTTAATCACAGCAGCCGTATCTTCCCGATTGGCCGCCTTGATAAAGACTCACAGGGGCTGATTTTCCTGACCAACCACGGCGATCTGGTGAACAAAATTCTGCGTGCCGGTAACGACCACGAGAAAGAGTACATCGTCACGGTCAATAAGCCGGTAACGGACGACTTTATCCGCGGTATGGGCGCAGGTGTGCCGATTCTGGGGACCGTCACGAAGAAGTGCAAGGTGAAGAAAGAGGCGCCGTTTGCTTTCCGCATTACCCTTGTGCAGGGCTTAAACCGTCAGATCCGCCGGATGTGCGAGCACTTCGGTTATGACGTGGTGAAGCTCGAACGTACGCGCATTATGAACGTGAGTCTGTCAGGTATTCCACTGGGCGAGTGGCGTGATTTAACGGATGACGAACTGATTGAGCTGTTCAGGCTCATCGAGAATTCATCGTCTGAAGCGAAGCCAAAAACGAAAGCCAAACCGAAAACCCAGGCCGTTAAGCGCCCGGTGGTGAAAGCGCCGCCATCAGAAGAGAAAAGCCGCGGCAAGCCTGCGGGCAAACGCTTCGTCCAGCCGGGCCGTAAAAAGAAAGGGCGCTAATTAGCGCCTTCCACGGGGTGAGGTATTGGCTGACCAGGAAAAGGTCGCTTCTTTATCGGGTTTATAAGCCTGCTCTTTTTTCAGCTTGCGGGCTTGTTTCGCCTCAGTTTCACGCTGAGCCATCAATTTATCGATGTACTCTTTTTTAACCTGATTGGTTTCGGCGTTAGTCAGCGTGCGGCCATGGGCGATACGAGCGCGGTCGAGGAGCGTTTTCAGTTCGCGCTGCTCAGCTTCCGTCATGTCTTTCTGGGTCAAACGTGGTGTAGCCATTGCTGAAGCCTCCTGAAGGGGAGGCTCCAGTGTAAAGCAAGCGAAGGAAATTAACCCTGTTTCACTGCATCTTTTTTCGCGGGCTCATTAATGGGTTTGCCTGACCAGTAGCCTGCCAGCAGCGAGCCGGAGAGATTATGCCAGACGGAGAACAGCGCACCCGGCAGGGCCGCCAGCGGCGAGAAGTAGATCTTGCCCAGAGCTGCGGCCAGCCCCGAGTTTTGCATCCCCACTTCGATTGCCAGCGTACGACAGGTGGATTCGTCGAAACCAAACAGCTTCCCGCCCCAGTAACCGCCCAAAAGACCAAGGGTGTTATGCAACACCACCGCGATGATCACCACAAAGCCCACTGAGGCAATGTGCGATGCAGAGCCGGCAACCACGGCGCTGATGATAGCCAGAATACAGACCATCGAGAAGGCAGGCAGGTACGGTTCAACGGCTTTGACCACGCGTGGGAACAGATGGTGAATCACCAGGCCCAGCGCAATCGGGATCACCACAATCTGCAGAATACTGAGCAGCATCCCCATGACGTCTACCTGAATCTGCGCATCCACATACAGACGCGTTAACAGCGGCGTGGCAATCACGCCCACCAGCGTTGAAACGGAAGAGATGGTCACCGAGAGCGCCACATCACCTTTTGCCAGGTAAATCATCACATTGGATGCCGTGCCGCTGGCCACGCTGCCGACCAGCACCATACCGGCGGATAAATCTGGCGGCATTTTAAAGGCCATGGCCAGCAGCCACGCCGCAAGCGGCATGACCAGGTAGTGCAGGAAAATTCCTGCCGCTACGGGGGCTGGGCGCGACAGAACGCGTTTGAAGTCGTCAATTTTCAGGTGTACGCCCATGCCGAGCATAATTAGCATCAGCAGCGTCGTGACCCACGGGCCAATGCCCGTAAAGTGGGTGGGAGTGTAATACGCGAGTACGGAAAGCAGCAGTGCCCACAACGGGAACAGCCGGGTGATGGCGGATAACATAGATAGTCCTTGCAGTATTGTCGTGTTGTTTAGTTATAAAAAAGCCGGGTCTGTGCCCGGCTTATAGGTATTGTTTATCGTGCTAACGAATTTTATTCAAACAAATTCTGATGAAGTTTTTGCACGACCTGCTCGGCCTGATCGGCTGGCACCAGGAAGCAGAGGTTGTAGCTGGAGGCGCCGTAGCAAATCATACGAATGCTGAACGGGTCGAGTACGCCGAAGACCTCTTTGCCCACGCCGCAGGCACGCGACAGCTTGTTGCCGATGATGGCAACCAGCGCCAGATCTTCTTCCACTTCCACGCGGCACAACTCAGAGAGTTCGATCAGCAACGACTGCGTCAGCAGGGTGTCGCCGGTTGACGTGGAGCCAGTGGTGTCCAGCGTCAGCGCGATGCTCACTTCGGATGTGGTGATCAAATCCACGGAGATATTATGGCGCGCGAGGATGCCAAACACTTCCGCCAGGAAACCGCGAGAATGCAGCATATTGTGGCTGTGCAGCGTCACCAGCGTCTGGCGGCGGCGCAGGGCCAGCGCTCGGAACAATGGCGGGTTTTCGGTTTTCTTGCACACCAGCGTACCGCCTGCTTTGGGATCCTTACTGGAGCCAACGAAGACCGGGATATCGCTGCGCACGGCCGGCAACAGCGTCGCCGGGTGCAATACTTTCGCGCCGAAGGTGGCCATTTCGGCCGCCTCTTCAAACGCGATCACATCAATGCGTTTCGCCGCAGAGACCACGCGCGGGTCGGTGGTGTAAATACCCGGCACGTCAGTCCAGATATCCACACGGGTGGCATGCAGCGCTTCGCCGAGCAGGGCTGCCGTATAGTCACTGCCGCCGCGGCCAAGCGTTGTTGTACGGCCTTTGGCTTCGCTACCGATAAAGCCCTGAGTGATCACCATCCCTTCTGCCAGGCGCGGAGCTAGCTGCTGCTGGGTCAGCTCGGCCAGCATTTCAACATCCGGCTCGGCACGGCCAAAGCGATCGCTGGTGCGCATGACTTTACGCACGTCAAACCATTGGGCATGGACGTTACGCTCGCGGAGGATCTCCACGAACAGCAGCGTGGACATCAGCTCGCCGTGGCTGACCAGTTCATCGGTCAGCGCGGTGGAGGTCGCCAGAGAGGCGGCTTCAGCCAGGGTAGTGATATTTTCCAGCAGGCGTTCCACTTCCTCACGGATCACGTTCGGATTCTGCAGACGTTCAAGGATGTTGAACTGAATTTTGCGCAGTGCGTCCAGCTTAACGAAACGTTCGGTTGCTTCCAGTCCTTCAGACAGAGAAACCAGCAGGTTCGTCACGCCAGCAGAGGCGGAAAGCACCACCAGGCGGGTATTCGGATCGGCCAGCACCACATCGGCGCTGCGGTTCATGGCATCGTAATCGGCCACACTGGTGCCGCCAAATTTGGCGACCACAAAACTCGTCATAACAACCTCGTGTCAGGGAATGAATAAAGCGACCTTGGCACAAGAATGAAACGAGAACAGGTGCAGGCGCAAAATACGGCCCTATAAATAAAATGTGGGGGAGGTCCTGTCAATGCTGGGATTATGCGGATTTTTTATGGGGGGGTACCCCTCAGTAAAAGGACTTATAACAGGGCCATATTTTATGCTCCTTTTTACCGCCTTTTGACCGACATTTCGCCGCCCCTGAAGGGCGTTTCAGCAGCTATACTTTTCGGGTCTTTTCACCTGTGTTTGATGCAGGCCAGGGCAATGGCATAAAAACCATCACAATTTTTATTTGCAGGCGCTACAATCGACCGCAGTCACAATTCTCAAATCAGAAGAGTATTGCTAATGAAAAACATCAACCCAACGCAGACCGCTGCCTGGCAGGCACTACAGAAACATTATGATGAAATGAAAGACGTCACCATCGCGGACCTGTTCGCGAAAGATGCCGATCGTTTCAATAAGTTCTCCGCGACCTTCGATGACCTGATGCTGGTGGATTTCTCCAAAAACCGCATTACCGAAGAAACGCTGGCGAAGCTGCAGGATCTGGCGAAAGAGACTGAGCTGGCCGACGCCATCAAATCCATGTTCTCCGGTGAGAAGATCAACCGCACCGAAGACCGTGCCGTGCTGCACGTGGCGCTGCGTAACCGTAGCAATACTCCGATTATCGTTGACGGCAAAGATGTGATGCCGGAAGTGAACGCGGTGCTGGAAAAGATGAAAGCTTTCTCTGAAGCGATCATCTCCGGAAGCTGGAAAGGCTACACCGGCAAACCGATTACGGATGTCGTTAACATCGGTATCGGCGGGTCTGACCTCGGCCCATTCATGGTCACCGAAGCGCTGCGCCCATACAAAAACCACCTCAACATGCACTTTGTTTCTAACGTCGATGGTACCCACATCGCCGAGGTGCTGAAGAACGTGAATCCGGAAACGACCCTGTTCCTGGTCGCGTCTAAAACCTTCACCACTCAGGAAACCATGACCAACGCCCACAGCGCGCGCGACTGGTTCCTGAAAACCGCAGGCGACAACAAGCACGTGGCGAAACACTTCGCCGCGCTGTCGACCAACGGGAAAGCCGTTAGCGAGTTCGGTATCGACACCGCGAACATGTTCGAGTTCTGGGACTGGGTGGGCGGTCGTTACTCTCTGTGGTCCGCTATCGGCCTGTCGATCATCCTCTCCGTCGGCTTCGACAACTTTGTTGAGCTGCTCTCCGGCGCGCATGCGATGGATAAACACTTCTCCACCACCGCACCTGAGAAAAATCTGCCTGTGCTGCTGGCGCTGATTGGTATCTGGTACAACAACTTCTTCGGGGCTGAAACCGAAGCGATTCTGCCATACGACCAGTACATGCACCGTTTTGCGGCCTACTTCCAGCAGGGCAACATGGAATCCAACGGTAAATACGTTGACCGTAACGGTAACGCTGTGGATTACCAGACTGGCCCAATCATCTGGGGCGAGCCAGGCACTAACGGCCAGCATGCGTTCTATCAGCTGATCCACCAGGGCACCAAAATGGTTCCGTGCGATTTCATCGCCCCGGCCATTACCCATAACCCGCTGTCAGACCACCATCCGAAGCTGCTGTCTAACTTCTTCGCACAGACTGAAGCGCTGGCGTTCGGTAAGTCTCGTGACGTGGTTGAGCAGGAATACCGCGACCAGGGTAAAGATCCGGCCACGCTGGACCACGTTGTGCCGTTCAAAGTGTTCGAAGGCAACCGTCCAACCAACTCCATCCTGCTGCGCGAAATTACGCCGTTCAGCCTGGGTGCGCTGATTGCCCTGTACGAGCATAAGATCTTCACTCAGGGCGCTATCCTGAACATCTTCACCTTTGATCAGTGGGGCGTTGAGCTGGGTAAACAGCTGGCAAACCGTATCCTGCCTGAACTGGGTGACGATAACGCGATTAACAGCCACGACAGCTCCACAAATGGTCTGATCAACCGTTATAAAGCATGGCGCGCGTAATTAAAGTGTCATGAAAAAGTGCCGGCGAAATGCCGGCATTTTTTTATCGGATAATTCCTTATGTCTGTTATTAAACTCAAATTCCGGCAGTGAGTTTAATCTGAAAATAGCCGTTAACCTGTTAATTGCTGCGGTTTATTTTAGGAAAATACGGATAATTACTGTCACGGGATCTAATTCTATTTCATTGATTTATATAAGTTATATTATTATCTAATCGTCCTTTTGTTTCCATTTTATCCAATTGTCCGAAAACCCTTCTTCTATTTACCCCTACGGCAAACCCTCACCTTTAGTTGTGTATACTCGAATCCGCCTGAAATTCTTTTTGGGCAAATCTCCATTCATTAAATGAAGGGAAATTCTTATGAAGAAAGTACTGTATGGCATTTTCGCCATATCTGCGCTTGCGGCGACATCTGTTAATGCGGCTCCGGTTCAGGTCGGAGAAGCGGCAGGTTCGGCTGCGACGTCTGCGTCTGCGGGGATTTCTACCGCGTCCAGCGCCAGCACCGTAAGTTCAGCCGTGGGTGTCGCCCTGGCGGCAACCGGTGGCGGTGATGGCTCCAATACCGGAACCACGACCACCACGACCACTAGCACCCAGTAATAACGGGTGTTTTAATCATAACCACACTTCGGTGTGGTTATTCTGGCTTTTCAGTAGCCTTCGGGACCTGTAGACCGGGTAAGCGCAGCATCACCCGGCAATAATGCGGAGAAGAGTCGTGAAGCGACCTGGGATCATCCTGATTTGTCTGCTTTTGCAGGCGTGCTCGGCCACCACCAAAGGGCTGGGCCATTCACTGTGGGAAAGCATGTTCGGTACGCCGGGCGTGCATCTGACCGATGACGAACTTCAGAACATGCCCTATGCCAGTCAGTACATGCAGCTCAACGATGGCCCACAGCTGTTTGTGGTGCTCGCTTTCGATGAAAACGGGCAGCAGAAATGGGTGACGCAGGATCAGGCCACCATCGTAACGCAGCATAGCCGTATCGTGAAAACCCTGCTCGGGGGCGACAACCTGCTTGAAGTCAACAATCTCGCCGCCGATCCGCTGAACACGCCGAACCAGATAACCGACGGGGCAAGCTGGACCCGCACGATGGGCTGGACCGAACACAAGCAGGTTCGCTATGCCACCGCCCGCTCCACCTTCCGCTGGGATGGCACGGACAGCGTCAATGTGGGCAGCGACGAAACCCGGGTTCGCGTGCTGGATGAAGAGGTCACTACCGATCAGGCAACCTGGCATAACCGCTTCTGGGTGGACGATGACGGCCAGATACGCCAGTCGTTACAGTATCTGGGTGCCGGATTCTTCCCGGTCAAAACCACGCTGATCAAGGCCGCGAAATCATGAAAACACTTATTCGCGTTGCGCTGATCGCAAGCTTTGCTACGCCGCTCGCATGGTCTGCCGGGACGGTGAAAGTCTATACGCAGGACAATACGAAGCCTAAAACATTGGCCAACGCCGGACACTTGATCGATCTCGTCGGCCAGCCAAGGCTGGCGAACAGCTGGTGGCCGGGTGCGGTCATCAGTGAACGACAGGCGACGGTGGTGGCGGAGCAACAACATAACGCGCTGCTCGCCAGGCTAACAGGGCTGGCGGAGCAGGAAGAGGGTGACGACGCGGCGGCCATTAACAGCCTTCGCCAGCAGCTTAAGGCGCTGAAGGTTACCGGACGGTTGCCGGTCAATCTCGATCCGGACCACGTTCGCGTCGCGGAGACGGCTAACCCGTCACTGGAAGGCGAGTACACGCTCTGGCTACCTGTTCAGCCTTCTACCATTACCGTGTTCGGGCTTGTCAGCAGTCCGGGTAATAAGCCGTTTATGCCGGGTCGCGATGTGGCGAGCTATCTCGATGAACAAAATTTGTTGAGCGGTGCGGATAAGAGCTACGCATGGGTGGTGTACCCGGACGGCCAAACGCAAAAAGCACCGGTAGCCTACTGGAATAAACGCCATATCGAACCGATGCCAGGCAGCGTCATTTTTGTCGGTTTTGCCGACCATTTCTGGACGAAGGCATATGACGGGCTGAACGCCGATATCCTTCACTCCCTGAAACAGCGGATACCGGAATAATGAAAAGAACCTATCTCTATAGCATGCTGGCGTTGTGCGTGAGTGCCGCCTGCCATGCAGAAACGTATCCGGCACCCATTGGCCCGTCTCAGTCAGATTTCGGCGGCGTCGGTTTACTGCAAACGCCTACCGCGCGCATGGCGCGGGAAGGGGAAATCAGCCTCAACTACCGTGATAACGATCAGTATCGCTACTACTCCGCCGCTGTGCAGCTGTTTCCGTGGCTCGAAACCACGCTGCGCTACACTGATGTGCGCACCAAACGGTACAGCAGCGTCGAGTCCTTCTCCGGCGATCAGACCTACAAAGATAAAGCGTTCGACGTGAAGCTGCGTCTGTGGGAAGAGAGTTACTGGATGCCGCAGGTCTCTGTTGGCGCACGGGATATCGGCGGTACCGGTCTGTTTGATGCGGAATACGTGGTGGCCAGCAAAGCCTGGGGACCGTTTGATTTCTCACTCGGTCTCGGCTGGGGGTATCTGGGCACCAGCGGCAACGTGAAAAACCCGTTCTGCTCCTACAGCGACAAATATTGCTATCGCGATAACAGCTATCAGAAAGCGGGCTCCATCAACGGCGACCAGATGTTCCACGGCCCGGCCTCGCTGTTTGGCGGCGTAGAGTACCAGACGCCCTGGCAGCCGCTGCGCCTGAAACTGGAATACGAAGGGAATGACTATTCACAGGATTTCGCCGGCAAGATTGAGCAGAAGAGCAAATTTAACGTCGGTGCCATTTACCGTGTGGCTGACTGGGCTGACGTTAACCTCAGCTATGAGCGTGGCAATACCGTGATGTTTGGCGTGACGCTGCGTACCAACTTTAACGATATGCGGCCACACTACAACGACAACGCGCGCCCTGCCTACCAGCCGGAGCCGCAGGATGCCATTCTGCAGCACTCCGTCGTGGCGAACCAGCTGACCCTGCTGAAATACAACGCCGGACTGGCGGATCCGAAGATTCAGGTGAAAGGCGATACGCTGTACGTGACCGGCGAGCAGGTGAAATACCGCGACTCGCGGGAAGGGATCGAACGCGCCAACCGGATCATCATGAACGATCTGCCGGACGGTATCAGCACGATCCGCGTGACCGAAAACCGTCTGAACATGCCGCAGGTCACGACGGAAACGGATGTCGCCAGCCTTAAGCGCCATCTGGAAGGCGAACCGCTTGGGCATGAAACCGAGCTGGTGCAAAAACGCGTTGAGCCAGTGGTGCCAGACACCACCGAGCAGGGCTGGTATATCGATAAGTCGCGCTTTGATTTCCATATCGATCCGGTGCTGAACCAGTCTGTTGGTGGGCCAGAAAACTTCTACATGTATCAGCTGGGCGTCATGGCGACGGCGGATCTGTGGGTCACCGACCACCTGCTGACCACCGGCAGCCTGTTCGGTAACCTTGCCAACAACTACGACAAGTTCAACTATACCAACCCGCCGAACGACTCGAAGCTGCCGCGCGTGCGTACTCGCGTACGTGAATATGTGCAGAACGACGCTTACGTAAACAACCTGCAGGCCAACTACTTCCAGTACTTTGGTAACGGTTTCTACGGCCAGGTTTACGGCGGTTATCTGGAAACGATGTTTGGCGGCGCGGGGGCTGAAGTGCTCTACCGTCCGGTAGACAGCAACTGGGCGTTTGGTCTTGATGCCAACTACGTCAAACAGCGTGACTGGCGCAGCGCGCAGGACATGATGAAGTTCACCGATTACAGCGTTAAAACCGGCCATCTGACGGCCTACTGGACGCCGTCGTTTGCCCCGGACGTACTGGTGAAAGCCAGCGTTGGTCAGTATCTGGCGGGGGATAAAGGCGGCACGCTGGATATCTCTAAACACTTCGACAGCGGTGTGGTGGTCGGTGGCTATGCCACGATCACTAACGTCTCGCCGGACGAGTACGGGGAAGGGGACTTCACCAAAGGCGTGTACGTTTCCATTCCGCTGGATCTGTTCTCGTCAGGCCCAACCCGCAGCCGTGCGGCAATTGGCTGGACGCCGCTGACGCGTGACGGTGGTCAGCAGCTGGGTCGTAAATTCCAGCTGTACGACATGACCAGCGATAAGAACATCAACTTCAGATGATGCGTGAGTGCCCGGTAGCGTTACGCCTGCCGGCCACATTACAAACGCCGCAACAGCCTCGCCGGGTTGCCGGCGTAAACCCCTTTCTCGGTGATGGACTTTGTCACCACGCTTCCCGCCCCAATCACCGTCCCATCGCAAATTGAGACAGCCAGAATGGTGGCCCCGCTGCCGATTGAAACGTCGTTGCCCACGCGAATGTGTCCCCAGCTGCGCCGGTCGGCATTGGGTTTACCGTCGCGGAACATATCGTTGGCGAACATCACCCCATGGCCAATGAAACAGCGCTCGCCGACGGTGACGTACTCGCAGATGAAGGTATGGGACTGAATTTTGCTGTCAGCACCGATGTGCGAGTTAGCCTGGATTTCAACAAACGGGCCGATAAAGACGTTATCGCCCAGCGAACATTCATAAAGATTCGCGGGTTCGTAAATGACGACGTTTTCGCCGCAGACAACATGACGAATAGCCGCCTGGCGTTGCTCTGGCATACATCTCCTTAGACTGGCATCGACATAATATGGAGGGTGCTGGTTTGCGCCGCAGTGACGAAGAGAATGTCTTTGACATGTTTCAGCCCCTGCGCTTCGTAAAACCGGCGTGCGCGAGGGTTCTTTTCGAGGACTTCCAGCCACAGCAGATTTTCCGAACAGGCTTTTGCCTGGCGAATCACTTCCGCAAGGAGTTGCTCGCCGTAGCGGTGTCCTGTGGCATCCGGCAATAAATAGAGTTTATGCAGGAGCGTACCCGACAGCCCCTCGGGCTCGATGGTCTGCTGGGTTGAGAATTTTGCGAATCCGACTGGCATTTGTGCGCTGGCAATGAGCCAGTAAGTGCCCGGCTGCATCAGGCTGTCTGCTATCGCCTGCGGTGCGTATTCCTGCTCAAGAAAGGCGGCAAGCTCTGTCTGGCTTTCCCATAGATGCCCAAAGTGATGCCGGTAGCTGGCATACCCCATTTCACTCAGCTGTTTTGCATCATCCAGGGTGGCGCGTTGAATGGTTAATTTCATCATCCCTTCGTCGAAATAAGCGTGTCACAATGCAACATGCCACAGCGCTGAACATAATATAAACAAAAAATATAGATCACCGTCACATTTTTGCGTTATACAGGAACCTCGCCCTGGAGAATGAGGTGCTCTATGACATCCCTGACTCGCCCGCGCGTTGAGTTTATCTCAACAATCCTCCAGACCGTGCTGAACCTCGGTCTGCTGAGCCTTGGCCTGATACTGGTCGTCTTTTTGGGAAAAGAGACGGTGCATCTGGCGGATGTGCTGTTCGCCCCTGAACAAACCAGCAAATATGAGCTGGTGGAAGGCCTGGTGGTCTACTTTCTCTACTTTGAATTTATCGCGCTGATTGTGAAGTATTTCCAGTCAGGCTTTCATTTCCCGCTACGCTATTTTGTTTACATCGGGATCACCGCGATTGTGCGGCTGATCATCGTGGATCATACCTCCCCGCTCGACGTACTGATCTATTCGGCGGCGATCCTGCTGCTGGTGATCACGCTCTGGCTGTGCAATTCGAAACGGCTGAAACGGGAATAAAAAAATGGCGGCCCGGAGGCCGCCTAACAACAGTCACAAGTTGGGTCAATACAATACGTCTAAAGTTGAGGGTTGCAGTGGCATAACAAATGAAACTTAACCTTTCACACCGCCCGCCGTCAGGCCATTCACCAGCCAGCGCTGCGCCAGCAGGAACACGACGGTGATAGGGATGGCGGAGAGTACAGCCGCCGCCGCAAAGTCGCCCCACAAATAGTTTTGCGGATTGAGGTATTGCTGCATACCGACGGCCAGCGTATAGCTGTTGACATCACGCAGTAACAGGGAAGCGACCGGCACTTCGGTGATGGCTGCGATAAACGACAGGATAAAGACCACCGCCAGGATCGGCACCGACAGCGGCAGAAGCACCAGACGGAATGCCTGCCACGGGGTCGCGCCATCCAGCGCCGCCGCTTCTTCCAGCGAGCCGTCGATGGTTTCGAAATACCCTTTGATGGTCCACACATGCAGCGCGATACCGCCAAGATAGGCGAAGATGACGCCACCGTGGGTGTTCAGGCCGATAAACGGCACATACTGGCCCAGTCGGTCAAACAAGGCATACAACGCCACCAGTGACAGTACCGCCGGGAACATCTGGAAAATCAGCATCCCTTTCAGCAGCGTGGCCTTACCCGGGAAACGCATACGGGCAAAGGCGTAAGCACAGGTCGTGGAGAGTGCGACAATTCCAATCGCGGTAATCCCGGCAATTTTCACCGAGTTCCACAGCCATAACAGCACCGGGAACGGCGGTGGCGTGACGCGGCCATCCGCGTGTTCAACGCTGAAGCCCAGCGCTAACTTCCAGTGCTCCCAGGAGATTTCATCCGGGATCAGGCTCCCGGTCGCGAAGTTACCGGCACGCAGGGAAATGGCGATGACCATCAGCAGCGGGAACATGATTGCCGCGATAAAAATCAGCAGCCCTAAATGCGTCGCGAAGAGGCGCAGTTTCTGAGATTTGGGTTGGACCATAGACATATTCTGTGCCCTCCTTAGTCGAATTTCATGCGTGTTGCTTTCAGGTTCACAATCGCCAGAGCGCCAACCAGCAGGAAGATCAGGGTGGCAATCGCGGCCGCCAGACCGAAGTCCTGACCGCCGCCGCCTTCGAAGGCGATACGGTAGGTGTAGCTGACGAGCAGGTCGGTATAGCCTGCCGGCGTGGTGGTGCCAAGACGGTCAGGCCCACCGTTGGTCAACAGCTGAATCAGCACGAAGTTGTTAAAGTTGAAGGCAAAGCTGGCAATCATCAGCGGCGTCAGCGGCTTAATGAGCAGCGGCAGCGTAATCTTAAAGAAATTCTGGAACGGACCCGCGCCATCCATTGCCGAGGCTTCGTACAAATCGTCCGGAATCGCCTTCAGCAGGCCCATGCACAGGATCATCATGTACGGATAACCGAGCCAGGTGTTCACGATGATAATCATCGAGCGGGCGGTGATGGGGTCGCTGAACCAGGCCGGTTTGATGCCGAACAGCGCGCTCAGCATCATGTTGATTTCACCGAAGCTCTGGTTAAACAGCCCTTTGAAAATCAGAATCGAGATAAACGACGGGACGGCATACGGCAGAATAAGCAGCACGCGGTAAATGGCTTTCCCTTTCAGAGATTCCCACTGCACCAGACACGCCAGCACCATGCCCACGGCAACGGTCAGGATCACCGTCAGTATGGAGAACACCACGGTCCAGACAAAGATGGCGAAGAACGGTTTCTGGATCCCTTCATCGGTGAAGACGCGGGTGAAGTTGTCCCAGCCTATCGTCACGGTGTAGCCCGGGCTGAGCTTGTCATCACCCCATTTGCCATCAGCCGTAATGGACTGGTAGAAACCAATGTCGTTGTTTGGACGGTACTTCACGCCGCTCTGGTTGTTGGTCAGCGTGCCGTCGTCCGCCAGCGTATAAAGCGGTTGTGTCCCGGAGAACTGGCGCAGTGAACTCATGGTCACTTTGCTTTCGTCCGGCAGTTGGGCGGTAAGCTGCGTCAGTGCCTGACGGTTCTGCGTAATGATGCGCAGGTTAGCGCGTTCGCCTTCCGGCAGGGCCGCAGCCTCTTTTAAGGCCAGCTTCTGCTCGCCGCCAAATTTGAAAGCGTCGGAGACATAATTTTTGCCGGTTTCTTCGTCAGTGAGTGCTAACTTCCACTCGCTGCCCGCAGGATACAGGCCGAAGTTAAAGGTTTTGCCCGCCTGATAAGAGCGGTCCATCAGCACCTGTTGGGCGCGCTCCTGCGCAAGCTGGTTGGTGCTGCTGTAGTTGGTGAACGCGATAGCAATGGTACAAATCAGCGGGAACAGGACAAACAGACCCATCCCGGCCACGCCCGGGTAAACATATCGCCAGGCATAGGCTTTACGGTTGGCGAAAATATACAGGCCAGCAGAGCTTAAAATCAGCGTCATGATGGCGAACAGATATTCCCCTTGTACGTACATTAAAACAACAAGGTAACCCACCAGCAGACACAGCAGACCCATTACAGACCACTTCAGGGCAGAGCTTTGCCACCAGTGTTTCTTTTTAATGACATCCATGGGGTTCTTCCTCTACAACACATTTTGTTCTCCCTCTCTCCGCAGGGGAGAGAGGGGATAAAAGCCTTACTTCGTGATACGACCCTGAGCATCTTTCAGCGCAGCATCAACCGTCTGACGACCGCTTGCTGCGTTGATGACGGCGGTACGGGTGGCGTACCAGAACGCTGCCATTTGTGGGATGTTCGGCATGATTTCGCCTTTCTGGGCGTTATCCATGGTTGCCGCGATACGTGGGTCTTTCGCCAGCTGATCCTGGAAGGATTTCAGCGCAACTGCGCCCAGCGGTTTGTCCTTGTTCACTTCATCCAGACCCTGATCGGTCAGCAGGTAGTTTTCCAGGAACTCTTTCGCCAGCTCTTTGTTCGGGCTGGCAGCGTTAATACCTGCGCTCAGCACGCCAACGAACGGTTTAGACGGCTTGCCTTTAAAGGTTGGCAGCAGGGTTACGCCGTAGTTGATTTTGCTCTTGTCGATGTTGGTCCAGGCCCACGGACCGTTGATGGTCATCGCGGTTTCGCCTTTGTTGAACGCCGCTTCTGCGATGGAGTAGTCGGTATCCGCGTTCATGTGTTTGTTCTTGATGAGGTCAACCAGGAAGGTCAGGCCTGCTTTCGCGCCAGCGTTGTCCACGCCCACGTCTTTCACGTCATATTTGCCGTTTTCAAATTTGAACGCGTAACCGCCGTCGGCAGCAATCAGCGGCCAGGTGAAGTACGGTTCCTGCAGGTTGAACATCAGCGCGCTCTTACCTTTCGCCTTCAGCTCTTTATCCAGTTTCGGGATCTCTTCCCAGGTTTTCGGTGGGTTGGGTACCAGGTCTTTGTTGTAAATCAGAGACAGCGCTTCTACCGCGATTGGGTAAGCGATGATCTTGCCGTTATAGCGAACGGCATCCCAGGTGAACGGGTACAGTTTGTCCTGGAAAGCTTTGTCCGGCGTCACTTCAGCCAGCAGACCCGACTGCGCGTAGCCACCGAAACGGTCATGTGCCCAGAAGATGATGTCCGGACCGTCACCCGTTGCAGCCACCTGCGGGAAT
The DNA here is from genome assembly GCF_030209635.1 of Enterobacter sp. MEB024. Taxonomy (NCBI): domain Bacteria; kingdom Pseudomonadati; phylum Pseudomonadota; class Gammaproteobacteria; order Enterobacterales; family Enterobacteriaceae; genus Enterobacter; species Enterobacter sp. MEB024. The sequence continues at coordinate 27,718 of NZ_JARVRQ010000009.1, forward strand.
TTCTCTTCCAGTTTGTCCGGGTGTTCAATGGTAACTTTGATACCGGTGTCTTTCTCGAATTTCTTGCCCACTTCGGCCAGGCCGTTATAGCCTTTATCGCCGTTAATCCAGATAACCAGCTTACCTTCTTCAATTTTGGCGAGAGCCGGTGCGGAAATCATCATTGCTGCAAGGGCGGACAATGCGAAAACGCGTGCGCCAGTCTTGATCTTCATATCTGCCATCCTTTTTTGGTGATGTGCTCGTGGATACACTGAGGTGGTTCAACGTGACTCAGTCTCCTTATTTGACATCCTCTTTCCATCCTCCCAACCCCTACGCCCCACCCCCCGTTTGTGTGATCTCCGTTACATAAATTTAAGTTATGAGTGCTGGCGCACATAAAAACACAGTGAATTTTGCAGGTGGCTTCACGAATTTCGCCTCAGCCCTCCAGCGGCGGTCGCAGAGCCTGCTCTCTCATCCTCCCGCCTCCTCCCCCATAAAAAAGCCGGGGGGTGGAGGATTCACGAAAGTAATGGATACCCCATAGTGAACTTATCTTGAATGTTTCTGTCGGTGACAGGTTGTAACGAAGGGAGAAGGGCATGGCGAGCGTACAGCTGCGTAATGTAACGAAAGCCTGGGGTGACGTTGTGGTGTCGAAAGACATCAATCTGGACATCCACGAAGGTGAATTCGTGGTATTTGTCGGCCCATCTGGCTGCGGTAAATCAACTCTGCTGCGTATGATTGCCGGTCTTGAAACCATCACCAGCGGCGATTTGCTGATTGGTGATACCCGAATGAATGACATTCCGCCTGCCGAACGTGGCGTCGGCATGGTTTTCCAGTCTTATGCACTCTATCCCCACCTTTCCGTAGCCGAGAACATGTCCTTCGGTCTGAAGCTGGCGGGCGCGAAAAAAGAGGTGATTAACCAGCGCGTCACGCAGGTGGCGGAAGTGTTACAGCTGGCACACCTGCTTGAGCGTAAACCAAAAGCCCTTTCTGGTGGTCAGCGTCAGCGTGTGGCAATTGGCCGTACGCTGGTCGCCGAACCGCGCGTGTTCCTGCTCGATGAACCGCTTTCTAACCTGGATGCCGCCCTGCGCGTCCAGATGCGTATCGAAATCTCCCGTCTGCACAAACGTCTTGGCCGCACGATGATTTACGTCACCCACGATCAGGTCGAAGCGATGACGCTGGCCGACAAAATTGTGGTGCTGGACGCCGGTCGCGTGGCGCAGGTGGGTAAACCGCTGGAGCTTTATCACTACCCGGCAGACCGCTTTGTTGCGGGCTTTATTGGCTCGCCAAAGATGAACTTCCTGCCCGTCAAAGTGACCGCGACAGCCATTGAACAGGTACAGGTGGAGTTGCCAAACCGTCAGCAAGTGTGGCTGCCGGTCGACAGCGCCAACGTACAGGTGGGGGCCAATATGTCCCTCGGTATTCGTCCTGAGCATTTACTGCCGAGCCACATCGCCGATGTGACGCTGGAAGGTGACGTTCAGGTCGTCGAACAACTTGGTCACGAAACACAGATTCATATCCAGATCCCCGCCATCCGTCAGAACCTGGTCTACCGCCAGAATGACGTGGTGTTGGTAGAAGAGGGTGCCACATTCGCTATCGGTTTGCCGCCAGAGCGTTGCCATCTGTTCCGTGAGGATGGCACCGCATGTCGTCGGTTGCACAAAGAGCCAGGCGTTTAAGCATTCCAATTACAAAGAAAAGCAATGATCTCAGGAGATAGAATGATGATTACTCTGCGCAAACTTCCTCTGGCAATCGCCGTGACGGCAGGCATTTTGTCTGCACACGCGGGTGCCGTGGACTTTAAAGGTTATGCTCGTTCTGGCATTGGCTGGACCGGGAGTGGCGGTGAACAACAATGTTTCCAGGCAACCGGTGCACAAAGTAAATACCGTCTCGGTAACGAATGTGAAACCTACGCCGAATTGAAACTGGGTCAGGAAGTGTGGAAAGAGGGCGATAAGAGCTTCTATTTCGACACTAACGTTGCGTATTCCGTTTCTCAGCAGAATGACTGGGAATCCACCAGCCCGGCCTTCCGTGAAGCAAACGTGCAGGGTAAAAACCTGATTGAATGGCTGCCAGGCTCCACCATCTGGGCCGGTAAGCGTTTCTATCAGCGTCATGACGTCCACATGATCGACTTCTACTACTGGGATATCTCTGGTCCTGGTGCGGGTATCGAAAACATCGATCTGGGCTTCGGTAAACTGTCTCTGGCCGCGACCCGTTCTTCTGAGTCCGGCGGTTCTGCAACCTTCGCCGATCGTGATGCGAACGGCGACCGTATTTATGACAACGTAGTACCAAACGATGTCTTCGACGTCCGTCTGGCCGGCCTGGAAACCAACCCGGGTGGTACACTGGAACTGGGTGTTGACTATGGTCACACCAACATTCCTGACGACTACTATCTGCAGCCTGGCGCCTCTAAAGATGGCTGGCTGTTCACCGCTGAGCACACCCAGAGCATGTTGAAAGGCTTCAACAAGTTCGTGCTGCAGTACGGTACGGACTCCATGACCTCTAACGGCAAAGGTATTCCGCAGGGCGGTAGCATTGATAACGACGGTTCCATGTGGCGTGTGCTGGACCACGGTGCAATCACCCTGGCAGACCGTTGGGACCTGATGTACGTCGGTATGTACCAGAATATCGATCGTGACAACAACAATGGTACAGAGTGGTGGACTGTCGGCGTTCGTCCAATGTTCAAATGGACGCCAATCATGAGCACCCTGCTTGAAGTGGGCTACGACAACGTTAAGTCTCAGAAAACTGACGAGAAAAACAGCCAATACAAAATCACCCTGGCACAGCAATGGCAGGCAGGCGACAGCATCTGGTCTCGCCCGGCTATCCGTGTCTTCGCAACCTACGCGAAGTGGGATGAGAAATGGGGCTATGCGAACAACGACTCAGGCGCAGGTTATACCTCTGGCGTAGCGTATAGCGACACTTCCGCGAAAACCTTCAGCCGTGGCGACTCCGACGAGTGGACCTTCGGTGCCCAGATGGAAATCTGGTGGTAATTCGGTAGACCTGACGTAATGACCTAAAAAGAGGGGCGCAAGCCCCTCTATCCTTAGGGTGCTGCGCGCTATTGCCTGGCCACCGCAGTGCTCACGCTATCAGAGGTAATAACAATGAAAATGAAGAAAAGTCTCGTCGCGCTGTGCCTCTCTGCGGGGCTGCTGGCCTGTGTTCCGGCGATCACCTTCGCAGATGTCAATTTCGTGCCACAAAATACCAGCGCTGCGCCTGCCATCCCGGCGGCGGCGCTCCAGCAACTGACCTGGACGCCGGTTGACCAATCCAAAACCCAGTCGACCCAACTTTCTGCGGCAGGCCAACAGCTTAACGTGCCGGGGATTGCCGGTCCGGTTGCCGCTTTCAGCGTCCCGGCCAATATTGGTGAGCTGACCCTGACGCTGACCAGCGAGGTAAGCAAGCAGACCAGCGTATTTGCGCCTAACGTCCTGATTCTGGATCAAAACCTGACGCCATCTGCCTTCTTCCCGAGCGACTATTTTGGCTACCAGGAACCTGGCGTCATGAGCGCTGACCGCCTCGAAGGCAAAATGCGCCTGACGCCTGCTCTGGGACAGCAGAAGATTTATGTCCTGGTCTTCACCACGGACAAAGATTTGCAGCAGACCACTAAGCTCACCGACCCGGCAAAAGCCTATGCCAAAGGAACCGGTAACTCTGTTCCGGATATCCCGGATCCGTTAGCGCGTCATGTCACCGACGGGTTGCTGAAGCTGAAAGTCTCAACAAACAGTGCTTCCAGCGTACTGGTTGGCCCTCTGTTTGGTTCATCCGGTACAGGCCCGGTCACGGTGGGGAACACTGCTGCGCCTGTGTATGCCGCACCCGTTGCTACGGCGGCGGCTCCGGCTGCAACCGCAGCCCCAGTTCCGGCGAAGAAAGCCGAGCCGGTACTGAACGACACCGAAGAATACTTCAATAACGCCATTAAGCAGGCGGTGAAGCGCGGCGATGTCGACAAAGCGCTGAAACTGCTTGATGAAGCCGAACGTTTAGGTTCAACCACTGCCCGTTCCACCTTTATCAGCAGTGTAAAAGGCAAGGGGTAACCGTTTCCCCACAGTGCTGATTTGTTAGTAGTTTAGTGCGCCTGAGTGGGCGCACTTTTTTTGGTGTCAAACGGGCTGTTGCGCTCTTGTTGCGATCGTGATCGTTAAATAACGTTTGGCCCCCCTCAATCCGCTTTTCTGCGATACAATGCCATTACGTTATGTATCGGAGAGTCTGGCATGTCACACCCCGCGCTAACGCAACTGCGTGCGCTGCGCTATTTCGACCAAATACCTGCGCTTGACCCGGAGCAACTGGACTGGCTGCTGCTGGAAGATTCCATGACTAAACGTTTCGAGCAGCAGGGCAAAACCGTTACGGTGACCCTGGTTCAGGAAGGGTTTGTCTCTTGCGCTGAGATCGCCTCTGAGCTGCCGCTGTTGCCGCAGGAAGAACGCTACTGGCTGCGCGAAATTTTACTCTGTGCAGACGGTGAGCCATGGCTTGCCGGACGAACGGTCGTTCCCGAGTCTACCCTTTCCGGGCCAGAGCTGGCGCTACAACGGCTGGGGAATACGCCGCTGGGGCGTTATCTTTTCACGTCGTCCGAGCTTACCCGGGATTTTATTGAGATTGGTCGCGATGCCGAACTGTGGGGGCGTCGTTCCCGCCTTCGCCTGAGCGGTAAACCGTTAATACTGACGGAGCTTTTTTTACCGGCATCGCCGTTGTACTGAGAGGAAGAAAAAATGGAGTGGAGCCTGACGCAGAATAAGCTGTTGGCTTATCATCGCTTGATGCGTACAGATAAACCCATCGGCGCGCTGCTGCTGCTGTGGCCGACCCTTTGGGCGCTATGGGTAGCAACACCAGGGGTACCGCCGCTGTGGATCCTGGGGGTGTTCATTGCAGGCGTCTGGCTGATGCGTGCGGCGGGCTGCGTGGTCAATGACTATGCGGATCGTAAATTCGACGGGCACGTAAAACGTACGGCCCATCGTCCGTTGCCCAGCGGGCAAGTGACCGAAAAAGAGGCCCGTACGCTGTTTATCGTACTGGTGCTGCTCTCTTTCCTGCTGGTGTTAACCCTGAACACCATGACCATTCTGCTTTCAGTCGCGGCCCTGGCTCTGGCCTGGGTTTATCCGTTCATGAAGCGCTACACCCACCTGCCTCAGGTGGTGCTGGGCGCGGCGTTTGGCTGGTCGATCCCGATGGCGTTTGCGGCGGTGAGTGAGTCCGTCCCGTTAAGCTGCTGGCTGATGTTCCTGGCGAACATTCTCTGGGCCGTGGCATACGACACGCAATACGCGATGGTAGACCGCGACGATGACCTGAAGATTGGCATTAAATCGACGGCGATCCTCTTCGGACGTCATGACAAGCTGATCATCGGTATCCTGCAGGTTGCGGTGCTGGCGTTAATGGTGACGATGGGTTACCTGAACGGGCTCAACTGGGCGTTTTACTGGGCCGTGCTGGTGGCGGGAATGCTGTTTGTCTACCAGCAGAAGCTGATTGCGAAACGGGAGCGTGAAGCCTGCTTCAAGGCGTTTATGAATAACAACTATGTCGGTCTGGTGCTGTTTTTAGGGCTGGCGATGAGCTACTTTTCGTAAAAAAACGGCAGCCAGAAGGCTGCCGTTTTTGCTTTCATCACAGGTCATCAGACCGCTGCACGCTTCACTCGCCTTGCGTCGCACTTTCAATCGTTAAACGCACATCAGACGTGATCAGTTCGGCCAGCATCTGGTACACCTTCAGCGTCTCTTCCGGCTCGGCATCGCCCGTATCACTGATAAACCCTTCATCACGCAGCGTCAGCACCAGAGAGCTGAAGACCGCTTTGTCGAAGAATTCCGGGGCGTTAATCCCGTGCAGAACAGACAGGCGCTGTGCCAGCGTCCGGCTCTCTTTCTCGAGCGTACCGCGGTTAATGGACGGATTCGCGCTCAGCAACCAGAAGGTGATGGCGTAGCGCTGCAGCGTTTCACGCGCGCCCGCCGCCAGCAGTTGCAGGGTACGGGACCGTGACGGATTGATATGCAGCTCGTCGTTCGTGACGGTAATCAGCCCCTGACGACGCAGCTCTTCGGTCAGTTTATCCAGCTCAGTCGCCAGTTCGTCCTTGTCCCAGCGCAGGAACAGCTCCGCTTTCAGCATTGGATAGAGCGTTTCAACATGACGCAACAGCTCCTGACGCGAGATGCGACGATGCTGGGTGATGATGGCCGCCATGAGCGAGGGCAGCATCAGCATATGCGCGATGTTGTTGCGATAGTAAGTCATCAGCACCGCCTGCTCACGCGGGAGAATGATGATGTCGCCGATGGTGTCCTTTTCGACTTCAAACTTGTTCATCTGCAGGGCATGCTCGATAAGCTCGCTTGCCGTGCTTACCGGTACGGTCGAATCCACCGAGTACGGCACGTTGCGCATCATATCCAGATAGCAATCCAGCTGCTCCGTAAGCTGTTCACGGGTCAGTGAACGCTGACGAGAGGCCAGAAGCGCCGTACAGCACAGGTTCATGGCGTTTGCCGCACCGGCGTTGTTAATACGCACCATCAGTTCAGAGGCGATGCTGTTGACCGTAGGCGTCAGCCAGGCCGGGCGAATCGCTTCGATAGGATCGATAGACTCGCGCCACTCCGGAACATGGTTGTTCAGGTAGGTCATCAGCGGCATCGGCTCGCCAAAGTTGACGTAGCCCTGGCCAAGGTTGCGTAACTTGCTCAGGCCGCGCAGCATCTGCGGCAGGCTCTCTTTCTCTTTGGTCGCACCGCGCAGCTCTTTGGCGTAGGTGCCCACTTCCATCACGTGCTCGTAGCCAATGTAAATGGGTACCAGCGTGATCGGGCGGGTTCCCCCGCGCAGCATCGCCTGAATGGTCATCGACAGCGTGCCGGTTTTAGGATCGAGCAGACGACCGGTACGGGAGCGACCCCCTTCCACGAAGTATTCAACGGAATAACCGCGGCTGAACAGCTCGCCAAGATATTCACGGAATACGGTGGAGTAGAGCTTGTTGCCCTTAAAGGTACGACGAATAAAGAACGCCCCCAGGCGACGGAAAATCGGGCCGGCTGGCCAGAAGTTCAGGTTAATGCCGGCAGCGATGTGCGGCGGTACCAGACCCTGGTGATAGAGCACATAGGAGAGGAGCAGATAGTCCATGTGGCTGCGGTGGCAGGGGACATAGACAATCTCATGGCCATCATGGGCCAGCTGGCGTACGCGCTCGGCGTTATGAACGTTGATTCCCTGATAGAGGCGGTTCCACGTAAAGCCCAGAATACGATCGGAAAGACGAATCATCTCGTAAGAGAAGTTCGCGGCAATCTCTTCCATCAGCGCAATAGCGTTCTGCTGTGCTTTCTCATGGGAAATCTTTTTGCTGCGCGCTTCGTCTTCAACGGCCCTGGCAATCGCTTTGGAGGCCAGCAGCTTGTTGAAGAGGTCCTGACGTGCAGGAAGACGCGGGCCGACGGCAGCCAGACGCTGACGGGCGAAGTGCATACGCGCCACGCGCGCCAGTTTCTGCGCGATAATCTTGTCGGTGCCGTGTTCGTCCGCCATACGGCGCAGCGAAACGGACGGGGAGAAACGCACGAAGCTGTCACGTCCCAGCCAGGAGACCGCGAAGAATTTCTGAATGCCGTTAAGCATGCGCAGCGGTGGGTTCTCTTCACCTTTCTCTCTGCCCGGGCGACGACCAAACATCACCGATACCGGCACCATCTGCACATCCAGACCCGGATTGCTGCGGTGCAGGTCGAGATAGTCGTGGAAAAGCTTGATGGACTCTTCCTTTGGCGTGTAATAGGTAAACACGCGCGGCCCGCCGTGAATGAACACATAGCGCGGCAGCAGAGTGCCGTCGACTTCGAGGGGTTCAAGCGGGTCAGGTAAATCATGCGCCAGACACTGGGCGCGAAGCGTCAGTAGGTCTGCCTTCGAGTTATAAGGCAAAACGTACATAATTGGGCGTGACGTATCGAGCCCCAATTCCAGCGCGGGTTCCGCTGGGATAGACTTGCTTTTTACCAGGACGCTTAATGGTAAATTAAGTAATTTGTAGTAAATTCGTGGCCAGCCGGACATAAACGATGTAAAGCCTCTGGTTAATAATGCAATTGCGGCGCAAGGATAACAGAAAGCGCGCAAAATTTCTGTTGTTACCCGTCATACTTCAGGCAGCAGCGAAACACGCTGCGCCTACTGTTACTGACGCTATTTTAATTAAAAGGTTCTTTTAATGGCCAATAATACCACTGGGTTAACCCGAATCATCAAAGCCGCCGGCTATTCATGGAAAGGTTTCCGTGCCGCGTGGGTCAATGAAGCCGCGTTTCGCCAGGAGGGCGTCGCCGCTATCATCGCGGTGATTATCGCCTGTTTCCTTGATGTTGATGCGATTACCCGCGTTTTGTTGATCGGCTCCGTGCTGTTGGTGATGATAGTGGAAATTCTCAATAGCGCTATTGAGGCCGTGGTGGACCGTATCGGCTCTGATTTCCATGAGCTCTCCGGCCGGGCGAAAGACATGGGGTCTGCTGCCGTATTGCTGGCGATTATCACTGCGGTCATCACCTGGGTCACGCTGCTTTGGTCACATTTCCGATAAGCCTCGAGAAATAATTAAGTCCCTGGTTTTTTGTGCAGTTTTTGGTTCCAAAATCGCCTTTGACTGTATATACTCACAGCATAACTGTATATACACCCAGGGGGCGGAATGAAAGCGTTAACGACCAGGCAGCAAGAGGTGTTTGATCTCATCCGGGATCATATCGGCCAGACGGGTATGCCACCCACGCGTGCGGAGATCGCTCAGCGTCTGGGTTTCCGTTCTCCGAATGCTGCCGAAGAACACCTGAAAGCGCTGGCGCGTAAAGGCGTCATTGAGATTGTATCGGGCGCTTCGCGTGGCATCCGTCTGCTGGTGGAAGAAGAGACAGGCATTCCGCTGGTGGGCCGTGTCGCGGCAGGTGAACCTTTGCTGGCACAACAGCATATTGAAGGTCACTACCAGGTTGACCCGGGCATGTTTAAACCGAGCGCAGATTTCCTGCTGCGCGTCAGCGGCATGTCGATGAAAGATATCGGTATTCTGGACGGCGATCTGCTCGCAGTTCATAAAACCCAGGACGTGCGCAACGGGCAAGTTGTGGTCGCGCGTATTGACGATGAAGTTACCGTTAAGCGTCTGAAAAAGCAGGGTAACACCGTCCAGTTACTGCCTGAAAACAACGAGTTCTCCCCGATTGTGGTGGATCTCCGCGAACATAACTTCTCTATTGAAGGGCTGGCTGTTGGGGTTATCCGCAACGGTGAATGGCTGTAATCATGTCATAACAGGCTACGGACCTGCCGTAGCCTGATTCAATCTCCACTGCCGGTATTTTTCATGTCACTGCTGACGACATCAGATAAGGCATTGTGGCGTCTTGCACTGCCAATGATTTTTTCCAATATCACCGTCCCTCTGCTGGGACTGGTAGACACGGCTGTTATTGGTCATCTGGATTCCCCCGTTTATCTGGGCGGCGTCGCGATCGGCGCGACGGCAACCAGCTTCCTTTTTATGCTGCTGCTCTTTTTGCGCATGAGTACCACAGGGCTTACGGCTCAGGCGTACGGCGCAAAAGATCCGTTGCGTCTGGCGCGAGCGCTGGTACAACCCTTGATCCTTGCACTGGGCGCGGGTGCGCTGATCGTGGTGTTGCGCACGCCACTGATTGATCTGGCGCTGCATGTCGTTGGCGGGAGCGAGGCGGTACTTGAGCAGGCGCGACGCTTCCTTGAAATTCGCTGGCTCAGCGCGCCTGCATCACTGGCGAACCTGGTCCTGCTTGGCTGGTTACTCGGCGTGCAGTATGCCCGTGCGCCAGTCATTCTGCTGGTGGCAGGCAATCTTCTCAACATCGTGCTTGATGTCTGGCTGGTGATGGGTCTGCATATGAACGTGCAGGGCGCCGCGCTGGCGACGGCAATTGCAGAATACGGTACCTTTTTCATCGGCCTGTGGATGGTCTGGCGCGTGCTGGCCCTGCGCGGTATCTCGCTTGCGATGCTCAAAACCGCGTGGCGCGGTAATATCCGCACGCTGCTGGCGCTTAACCGCGACATTATGCTGCGCTCGTTACTGCTTCAGCTCTGCTTTGGCGCGCTGACGGTCTTTGGGGCGCGACTTGGGCCGGAGATCGTCGCGGTTAATGCGGTCCTGATGACGCTGCTGACCTTTACCGCGTATGCGCTGGATGGCTTTGCCTATGCCGTTGAAGCCCATTCCGGGCAAGCGTATGGCGCACGCGAAAGCGGCCAGCTCCGCGAGGTGTGGCGGGCCGCCTGTCGTCAGTCAGGCCTGGTGGCGCTGGCGTTTGCACTCATTTACGCCTGTCTGGGTGAACAGATCGTTGCCTTACTTACCTCCCTCCCATCGCTGCGCGAACTGGCGAGTCACTATCTCTTCTGGCAGGCAATCTTACCGGTGGTGGGCGTGTGGTGTTATCTGCTGGACGGCATGTTTATTGGCGCGACGCGAGGTGCGGAGATGCGCAATAGCATGGCGGTCGCTGCGGCGGGATTTGGTCTGACGTTGCTGACGCTGCCGTATCTGGGCAACCACGGTTTGTGGCTGGCTCTGGCGGTTTTCCTCGCGTTACGTGGTCTGTCGCTGGCCTTTATCTGGCATCGTCACTGGCGAAATAACACCTGGCTGCCTTCCCGCCACGATATATCGTGACGGTTAAAGATTCCGAATATAAAAACAACTGCCGGATCCTTAACTACAATAATAATCACGTCCAGCAGAAAAGAACGAAGCGGACGAAACTTACAGACGCTTAACACGAGGACACGATTATGAATAAAGACGAAATCGGCGGCAACTGGAAGCAGTTCAAAGGTAAAGCGAAAGAACAGTGGGGTAAGCTGACGGATGATGATATGACCATCATCGAAGGTAAACGCGATCAGCTGGTGGGTAAAATTCAGGAACGTTACGGCTACGAGAAAGATCGTGCTGAAAACGAAGTGAAAGACTGGGAAACCCGTAACGATTATCGCTGGTAATCCTTTACTCCCCCTGAGGGCGGCTTCGGGCCGCCTTTTCTTTTGCCGTTAACGCGGCTTTTTCTTCACCAGTACCGAATGGTCGTGCTGGCACTCATCCTGGTGTCGACAGGCTTCTACCTCTACGCAGGCTGAGCACAGGCCGTGCGCTTCAATCACGTTATGACGCAACGCAAAGCCCATTTTGGCTGCCAGCGTATGCATAATATCTTCAACGCCTTCCGCACCTTCTTCCTTCACGCTGCCGCAGCGATCGCAGATAAACATGGCCGACGTATGGGTTGGCTGATCGAACAGATGGCACAGCACATAGCTGTTTGTCGATTCAACTTTATGCACAAAGCCCTGTTCCAGCAGGAAATCCAGCGCGCGGTACACCGTTGGTGGTTTAGCCTGTGGCTCGCTTTCGCGCAGCAGATCAAGCAGATCGTACGCGCTGATCGCGCCCTGCTGCAGGCTCATCAAACGTAATACTTCAAGGCGCTGCGGAGTCAGGCGCACATTGCGTTGCACGCACAGCTTTTCTGCCTGCGCTAACAGCTCTTTTGTGGACTTATCCATTTAGCACCCCGGATGTTATAGGCTGGAAAACCCCCACTTTATCATGTTCTGCTAAAAACACCGAGATCCGCCAGGCTGTGCTATACCTGACGCAACGCAATCCGGGGAATAAACGATGAAAAGACCTGACTGTATTCGACACTGGCGCGACATAGAAGGCGCAGATGACTCAACCTATCCCGACAGTAGTGAACGTTTTTCCATTGGCGCACCGCTGGCGCGTAAGCTCGGTCTTGGACGCATTGGTATACACCATGAGCGTTTACCGCCAGGCCGACGGACCTCTTATCCACATGCTGAAAGCGACGAAGAAGAGTTTATCTACGTGCTTGAAGGCTACCCTGAGGCCTGGATTAACGGATATTTATGGAAACTTGAACCTGGCGACAGCGTGGGCTTTCCCGCCGGAACCGGGGTCTGTCATACCTTCATCAACAACACCGGCGAAGAGGTACGGCTTCTGGTGGTGGGTGAGGCCAACAAGAAGCATAACCGTATCTATTACCCGCTTAATCCGGAGTACGCCGCCACGCGCGACGATCGCTGGGTAGACCACCCTCCTCAGTTTTTCGGACCGCACGATGGAAAACCTGGGAAAAAATAATTTCCTCTTCTATAAATATTGAGGGCCGTCACAAATAACAACAGGCCTGGCGGGAATTTAACTTAAGGAAATGGCGGGTCTTTTTGCACTTATTCACAGCAATAGTTCGTTCCTGTTTGGGAGATAACAGACAGGGGTTATTTAATAACAGACTATAAGACGAGCATACTGTGAAAAAACATTTTAAATTTTCGGTGGTTAGCATCGCTGTCTCCTTGTTTATGGCAAATCAGGCGGGAGCAGCCAATACCTGGACAGAATCACGTAGCGACGCCATGGGGGGCACGGGTGTCGCGGCCGGAAACTATGGCAGCGGGGCGTTAATCAACCCTGCGCTACTGGCGAAGGCGAAACCGGACGACGATGTGACGGTCATTTTACCGTCCGCTGGCGTGCAGGTGACCGATGAAGACAATCTTCAGGATGAGATTGATACCATCAACGATAAAATCAACCATTACAAAGACGTGGTTGATAACCTTACACCGATTGAGATCATTACCAACCCGTTAGGTTCCATCAACCAGTTCCAGGGCGCGGCGAAAGATCTCGCCGATGAGCTGGACTATCTTAAGGGCAAAACGGCACGCGCCACGGCGGGTGCGGGGATAGCCGTCAGTATTCCTAACGATGTCCTTTCCGTGGCCTTTATGGCTAAAGGCTATGCCCACGGACGCGTCAGTTCTTCTATTGATCAGCAAGATATTGATTACCTGCGCGGTATTCAACGCAGCGATGCGGTGGCTGCCGGCGTTGCACTGGACGCTGCGCTGAACGGCACCGATCAAATCACGAAAAACCTCAACTCAACGGCGTCTGGCCGGGCGGCAATTGTCTCCGACTATGGTATCGCGGTGGCGCGTCAGTTCGAGCTTGGCGGTGTTCCGGTGTCTGTTGGCGTGACTCCAAAACTGCAAAAGACCTGGGTCTATAACTACACCACCTCCATTTACGATTATGACAGCAACAAGTGGAACGACAGCCGCTACCGTACTGACGACACCGGCTTTAACGTTGATGCCGGTATCGCGGCCGATTTTGGTGAGCACTGGACGGTCGGCGTGAGCGGACAAAACCTGATGTCACGCGATATCGACACCAAAGACATTCGCATCCGCAACGGGCGCACGGGGGAGGTGGTGAGCTATAAAGACACCTACCAGATCCGCCCTCTGGTTACCGCGGGTGCCGCCTGGCATAACGATCTGGTGACGTTAACCGCCGATGGCGATCTGACGGAAACCAAAGGCTTCAAAAGCGAAGACACTTCTCAGTATGTTGGCGTAGGCGCCGAAGTGACGCCGCTGAACTGGCTGGCGGTGCGTGCGGGTTTCCGTGCTGATATGAAAGGTAATGACAGCAATGTCTTCACAGGCGGTGTCGGTTTTGCACCGTTTAACACGGTCCATGTCGACCTGATGGGCCTGTATGGTGAAGACGAGACCTGGGGCGCAGGCGCCCAGTTGAGCATGACCTTCTAAAGTGCACCGGAGGCGCTGCGCCTCCGGCTTTTCTTTGTGCTATAGTAGCGCCCCCTTTTCACCAGATGCTTAAAACTTCGCCATGTCGTCAGAATTACAGACTGCTTTCCCTGCACACCGTTTCTCCATTGCGCCGATGCTCGACTGGACGGACAGACACTGTCGCTACTTCCTGCGTCAGCTCTCCCGCCATACGTTGCTGTACACCGAAATGGTGACCACCGGAGCAATTATTCACGGAAAGGGCGACTATCTGGCCTACAGCGAAGAAGAGCATCCGGTTGCGCTGCAGCTTGGCGGTAGCGATCCCGCTGCGCTGGCGCAGTGTGCAAAGCTTGCAGAAGCGCGCGGCTATGACGAGATTAACCTTAACGTTGGCTGTCCGTCCGATCGTGTGCAGAACGGCATGTTCGGCGCGTGTCTGATGGGCAATGCATCCCTGGTGGCAGACTGCATCAAGGCGATGCGCGATGTGGTTTCCATTCCGGTGACGGTCAAGACCCGTATCGGCATTGACGACCAGGACAGCTACGAATTTCTCTGCGATTTTATCAATACGGTCTCCGGGAAAGGCGAGTGCGAGATGTTTATCATCCATGCGCGTAAAGCCTGGCTCTCCGGACTTAGCCCGAAAGAGAACCGTGAAATCCCGCCGCTGGACTACCCGCGCGTGTACCAGCTAAAACGTGACTTCCCGCAGCTCACGATGTCGATCAACGGCGGCATTAAATCGCTGGAAGAGGCCAAAACACACCTGGAGCATATGGATGGCGTAATGGTCGGGCGCGAGGCGTATCAAAATCCAGGCATTCTGGCGACGGTCGACAGGGAAATCTTTGGCGTTGAAGGCGCAGATACCGACCCGGTGGCCGTGGTACGCGCCATGTATCCCTACATTGAGCGTGAGCTGAGTAACGGGACGTATCTTGGTCATATCACCCGTCATATGCTGGGCCTGTTCCAGGGGATCCCGGGAGCACGCCAGTGGCGTCGCTACCTTAGCGAGAACGCGCATAAAGCCGGTGCAGACATCGAGGTGCTGGAACACGCGCTACGTCTGGTCGCTGATAAGCGATAATTTTCGCTAAAAGATCGTCAAATTCACCACGCCTCGCACACCCGTGCGGGGCGTTTTGCTTTAAGAACAGCGGGTTATGGTTGGCATGATTCTTGTAATGATCGCGGTATCATTTGGGAACGCGTGGGAGAGCACCATGTTAGAACTACTTTTTGTGATTGGCTTTTTTGTCATGCTGATGATGACGGGGATTTCCCTGCTCGGGATTCTGGCGGCTATCGTCGTGGCGACGGTGGTCATGTTTATCGGGGGATTATTTGCCCTGACGCTGAAGCTCCTGCCGTGGCTGCTGCTGGCCATTGCCGTGGTGTGGGTAATACGGGCGATTAAATCACCAAAACTGCCCACTTATCAGCGCAATAACCGTTTTCGTTACTAAGGTATTGAGGTGTTCGTCACATACCTGCAACTTTTCCGGCAGCATTGCTTAGAACAGAATAGGATTTACTTATCGAATCTGTCACTATGACTGCCGCTAAAGAATTCATCGAGCTGTACCCTACATACAGCCGAACTAAAAAAAAGAAAGGGCTTCCCACGGGAAGCCCAATTTCTTTTTAGGGATCAGGGAATTAACAGACTTGAACCCTGTGTCGCTCTGCTCTCCAGCACCTCATGTGCACGCCTGGCATCGGTTAGCGCGTATTTCTGCGCCTCCGCCACATCCACTTTAATCACACCGCTGGCGATCAGCGAAAAGAGCTCGTTGCTGGCCTCGATCAGCTCTTCCCGGTTAGTGATATACCCCTGCAGGGAAGGGCGAGTCACATACAGCGACCCTTTCTGGTTGAGAATGCCAAGATTAATGCCGGTCACGGCGCCCGAGGCGTTGCCGAAGCTCACCATCAGCCCGCGACGCTGCAGACAATCCAGCGACGCCTCCCAGGTATCTTTACCCACCGAGTCATAAACCACGCGCACCTTTTTGCCGTTGGTTATCTCTTTGAGGCGCTCAGCAATGCTCTCTTCACGGTAGTTAATCACCTGCCAGGCGCCGGCCTGAAGCGCGCGCTGGGCTTTTTGTGCACTGCCCACCGTGCCGATAAGTTTTGCACCGAGCGCTTTGGCCCACTGACAGGCGATCAGCCCCACGCCGCCCGCCGCGGCATGAAACAGGAACTGCTCGTCAGGTTTGATCTCATAGGTTTTGCGCAGCAGATAATAGACCGTTAGCCCTTTCAGGAATGAGGCGGCCGCTTGTTCAAACGAGATGGCATTTGGCAGAAGGGCGGCTTTATCGGCCGGCACGTTGTGCACGGAACTGTAGGCACCCAGCGCGGATTGCGCGTACACCACGCGATCGCCCTCTTTAATATGCTTAACGGCGCTGCCCACTTTGAGCACGACGCCTGCCGCTTCCGTTCCCAGTCCGCTTGGCATGGAGGGAGGCGGATAGAGACCGCCGCGAATATAGGTGTCGATGTAGTTAATGCCGATGGCTTTGTTTTCAACCTGTACTTCGTTTTCACCAGGCGCTGCGGGGGTAAACTCCACCGCGTTTAACACTTCTGGCCCACCATGTTTCTGGAATTCAATGCGCGTTGCCATGCTCCCTCCGTCAGAAAAATATGGTAATCTTTCGACCCACTCTTTATCTCGGTAACTCCATTCACTATGGCAGGAAACAAACCCTTCAACAAACAGACTGAACCTCGCGAGCGTGATTTCCAGGTCGCAGGATTAAAAGTCCCGCCGCACTCGATTGAAGCGGAACAGTCGGTGTTGGGCGGTTTAATGCTGGATAACGAACGCTGGGACGACGTCGCCGAGCGCGTGGTGTCCGAGGATTTCTATACCCGTCCGCACCGTCATATCTTTACTGAAATGGCACGTCTGCAGGAGTCGGGCAGCCCGATTGACCTTATCACGCTCGCGGAATCGCTGGAGCGTCAGGGGCAACTGGACAGCGTGGGTGGGTTTGCTTACCTGGCGGAACTGTCAAAAAATACGCCAAGTGCGGCGAATATCAGCGCTTATGCCGATATCGTGCGCGAACGTGCTGTTGTTCGTGAGATGATCTCGGTGGCGAATGAGATCGCCGAAGCCGGTTTTGATCCGCAGGGGCGTACCAGCGAAGACCTGCTTGATCTCGCCGAGTCCCGCGTCTTTAAAATCGCGGAAAGTCGGGCAAATAAAGACGAAGGCCCGAAAAATATCGCTGATGTGCTTGATGCTACCGTCGCGCGTATTGAGCAACTGTTCCAGCAGCCGCACGACGGTGTCACCGGCGTGAACACCGGCTATGACGATCTCAATAAGAAAACCGCGGGTCTGCAGCCGTCGGATTTGATTATCGTCGCGGCGCGTCCCTCCATGGGTAAAACGACATTTGCGATGAACCTCGTCGAAAATGCGGCGATGTTGCAGGACAAGCCGGTTCTTATCTTCAGTCTTGAAATGCCATCAGAACAGATCATGATGCGTTCTCTGGCGTCGCTGTCGCGCGTGGATCAGACCCGTATCCGTACCGGCCAGCTCGACGATGAGGACTGGGCGCGTATCTCCGGCACCATGGGTATCCTGCTGGAAAAACGGAATATTTATATCGATGACTCCTCCGGCCTGACGCCGACGGAAGTGCGCTCCCGTGCGCGCCGTATCGCCCGTGAACATGGCGGTATTGGCCTTATCATGATTGACTACCTTCAGCTGATGCGCGTGCCGTCGCTGTCCGACAACCGTACGCTGGAAATCGCGGAGATTTCCCGCTCGCTCAAGGCGTTAGCCAAAGAGTTGCATGTGCCCGTGGTGGCGCTGTCGCAGCTTAACCGCTCCCTGGAACAACGTGCTGATAAGCGCCCGGTCAACTCCGACCTGCGTGAATCGGGCTCCATCGAGCAGGATGCCGACTTAATCATGTTCATCTACCGTGATGAGGTTTATCACGAGAACAGCGACCAGAAAGGGATCGCCGAAATTATTATTGGTAAACAACGTAACGGCCCTATCGGTACGGTACGTCTGACCTTTAACGGACAGTGGTCGCGTTTCGACAACTACGCCGGTCCTCAATATGATGATGAGTAATTTCTAAGGAATTCAAATGCAAGCGGCAACTGTAGTCATTAACCGCCGCGCTCTGCGACACAACCTGCAACGTCTGCGTGAACTGGCTCCCGCCAGTAAACTCGTTGCAGTCGTGAAAGCGAACGCTTACGGACACGGTCTTATTGAGACCGCGCGAACGCTCCCCGATGCCGACGCCTTTGGCGTCGCCCGTCTTGAAGAAGCCATCCGCCTGCGCGCGGGTGGGATCACTCAACCGATTTTGCTGCTGGAAGGCTTTTTTGAAGCGGCAGATCTGCCGACCATTGCTGACCAGCATCTGCACACCGCGGTACATAACGAAGAACAACTCGCGGCGCTGGAAACTGCCGAACTGAGTGAGCCTGTCACCGTCTGGATGAAGCTCGATACCGGCATGCACCGTCTGGGCGTGCGCCCGGAAAAGGCGGACGCGTTTTATCAGCGTCTGTGTCAGTGCAAAAATGTCCGTCAGCCGGTGAATATCGTGAGCCACTTTGCCCGTGCCGATGAACCCGAGTGTGGCGCGACCGAGCAGCAGCTGGATATTTTTAATACTTTCTGCGAAGGCAAGCCAGGAATGCGCTCCATTGCCGCGTCTGGCGGTATTTTGCTGTGGCCGCAGTCGCACTTCGACTGGGCGCGTCCAGGCATTATTCTTTACGGCGTCTCTCCGCTGGAGAACAGACCCTGGGGGCCGGATTTTGGTTTCCAGCCGGTAATGTCCCTTGTGTCTAACCTGATTGCCGTGCGCGATCACAAAGCGGGTGAGCCCGTGGGCTACGGCGGAACCTGGACCAGTGAGCGCGACACACGCCTTGGCGTGGTGGCGATGGGCTATGGCGACGGTTATCCCCGCGCCGCGCCGTCTGGCACGCCGGTACTGGTCAATGGCCGTGAAGCGAACATCGTGGGCCGCGTGGCGATGGACATGATCTGTATTGACCTCGGGCCAGATGCACAGGATAAACCGGGTGATGACGTGGTGATGTGGGGTGAGGGTTTGCCTGTTGAACGCATCGCTGAAATCACAAAAGTGAGTGCTTACGAACTTATCACGCGCCTGACATCAAGGGTTGCGATGAAGTACATCGACTAACAGACCTTTCCAGGGAGGGGTAATGTCACCATCCGAAATGGCCGCTTGTCTGGCTTATGCCCTCTCGGTCTGGCTGGCTGCCAGAAACAGTATTCACACGTGGTGGATAGGCATCATCGGCAGTGGGCTTTATGGCTGGGTCTTTTATTCGGTTCAGCTTTACGCAGACGTTACCCTGCAGCTCTTTTTCATCATCACCAGCATCACCGGCTGGGTGCACTGGCTCAAAGGTCATCGCGGGGAGGTATTGCCCGTTCGGCGTACCCGGCTCAGACATTTCTTCATCCTGCTCGCCTGCGCCCTGCTGGTGGCCGCGATTTATGGCCTGATCTTGCATCGCTACACTAACGCCTGGGCCCCCTGGGTGGACTCCGTTATTTTGACATTCAGCGTGCTTGCACAGTTTATGTTAATGGGGCGACGCCTGGAGAACTGGTACGTCTGGCTGGCTGTAAACACGCTGGCGGTCCCGTTATATGCGATGAGAGATCTGCATTTGACCGCGGGTTTATATCTGGTGTTTTGGTTTAATGCCTGGCACGGTTTATATCAGTGGCGTAAGGAGATTCGCGCCCAGTGAAGCCTTATCGCGACGGTCTGGTTGTGGGCAAATTTGCGCCATTACACGTGGGGCATGAAGCGCTGATAAATGCTGCGCTGGCCCAGTGTGAGACGGTCTATATCATCAGTTATTCGCGTCCGGAAATCCCGGGTTATGACCCCGACAAGCGCCTTCACTGGTTAAGCGCGCGCTTCCCGCAATGTCATCACCTTGTGCTGACACCGGAGGTCATCGCGACCCATGCGCTTGAACCACTGCCGCATAATGATGCGGATGCCGATCTTCACCGGCATTACGTGGCAACGCTGTGTGAAAAAATACTTCACTGCCAGCCACAGGCCGTATTTACCGCCGAAGACTACGGCGACGGATTTGCGGCGGTGTTAAGCCAGCGTTTTGGCAAGCAGGTTACGCATGTCCGCCTCCAGCGTCCGAAGGGGCCTGATGCGCCCTCGGGAACCCTGATACGTTCTGACGTCCATCGCTACCGCACGATGATGTCCCCGGAGGTCTACCGTAGCTTTGTCTTTCGGATTTGTTTATTGGGGGGCGAATCGACAGGAAAAAGCACGCTTTCCCGCGCACTGGCGACGACGCTCAACGCCCCATTTGTCGCCGAGTTTGGCCGAGAATATTGGGAAGAGAAGAATGGCGTGCTGGGATGCGATGATCTGCTGCATATTGCCCGCGAGCAGGTGCGTCGTGAAGCGATGGCCAGCACGGCTCCCTTCCTGGTTTGCGATACCTCGCCCTTAACCACGCTGTTTTATATGCTCGACCAGTTTGGCAGCGCGCCACGCGAGCTAGAGGAATTAGCCGGGCGCGCATATTCTCTGGTGGTGCTCTGTGGCGATGAGTTTCCTTTTGTTCAGGATGGTACCCGTCAGGGGGCTGCATTCCGCCAGCGACAACAGGCATGGTACATCCGCGCGTTAACTGACAGAAATATCCCCTATCTGCCTGTTTCTGGTTCGCTTGCTGAACGCATTGAACAGATTCGACGACATCTGCAGGAACGGATCTGATATCGCTCTCGATCTTCTGTCATATCCGGTTTATTGTTGAAATCCCTGCCTCATCGAATTCCGGAGAATCATCGCGTGTTTCAGAAAGTTGACGCCTATGCCGGCGACCCCATTCTCTCCTTAATGGAGCGTTTCAAAGAAGATCCTCGCAGCGACAAAGTCAACCTCAGTATTGGTTTGTATTACAACGAGGAGGGCATTATTCCTCAGCTGCAAGCCGTAGCAGAAGCGGAAGCGCGTCTTAACGCCGTCCCGCACGGAGCCTCGCTCTATCTGCCAATGGAAGGGTTAAACAGCTACCGCAACACCATTGCGCCGCTGCTGTTTGGTGCCGATCACGCCGTGCTGACACAAAAACGGGTGGCGACCATCCAGACGCTGGGTGGCTCGGGCGCATTAAAAGTTGGCGCTGACTTTCTGAAAAAATACTTCCCGGATTCTGGCGTGTGGGTCAGTGACCCGACGTGGGAAAACCACGTGGCGATTTTTGAGGGCGCTGGCTTTACGGTGCAGACCTATCCGTGGTTTGACAGCGAAACCAACGGCGTGCGTGTTGACGCGCTGCTGGAAAAACTGAATACGCTGCCGGAGCGCAGTATTGTTCTGCTGCATCCGTGCTGCCATAACCCGACCGGTGCAGACCTGACTAATGCCCAGTGGGATGCGGTAATCGACGTGCTGAAGACGCGTAACCTGATCCCCTTCCTCGACATCGCCTATCAGGGCTTTGGCGCGGGCATGGAAGAAGATGCCTACGCTATCCGCGCCGTTGCCAGCGCCGGACTGCCTGCGCTGGTCAGCAACTCGTTCTCAAAAATCTTCTCCCTGTACGGTGAGCGCGTCGGCGGCCTGTCAGTGGTCTGTGAGGACGCTGAAGCGGCCGGACGCGTGCTCGGTCAGCTGAAGGCGACCGTGCGCCGCATTTACTCCAGCCCGCCAAACTTTGGTGCGCAGGTAGTCGCCACGGTGCTGGGTGACGATCGGCTGAAAGCGTCGTGGCTCGCCGAAGTAGAATCTATGCGCAAGCGCATCCTGACGATGCGTCAGGAGCTGGTCGACGTGCTGAAAGAGGCCGTCCCAGGGCATAATTTTGACTATCTGCTTAAGCAGCGTGGGATGTTCAGCTACACCGGCCTCAGCGCGGCTCAGGTCGATCGCCTGCGTGAAGAGTTCGGCGTCTACCTGATTTCCAGCGGCCGTATGTGCGTGGCGGGGCTTAATGCCAGCAACGTTCATCGTGTTGCGCAGGCGTTTGCCGCAGTGATGTAAGCACTCACTATCATCCCTCTCTCCCTGCGGGAGAGGGCCGGGTGAGAGCGTCAGGACGCACAAAAATCTTGCCCGGTGGCGCTGCGTCTACCGGGCTTTCAGACCTCATCCGCGCTTTGTGATCTTCTTCTTTTTATTCAGCTTCATAAGTAAAAACTCCTTCCCTTCATCTCCCCCCGGGGTTATGGTCGGATAGTTTTTTGACCATTCACTCAAAATAAAACGATAACAAACTGAATATTCAGGGGAAAACATGCGCAAGATCACACTGGCGCTCAGCGCCGCCTGCTTATTGTTCTCGCTAAATAGTGCCGTCGTCGCGCGCGCTTCCGCACCGACGCCGCTTTACACCGGCACAACAGCTGCCATGCTTGCCGAGCAAGCACCTGTTCACTGGGTATCCGTAGCCCAAATCGAAAATAGCCTGTTAGGGCGCCCGCCAATGGCTGTAGGCTTTGATATCGACGATACGGTCCTGTTTTCCAGCCCGGGATTCTGGCGGGGCAAAAAAACCTACTCACCGGACAGCGAAGCGTATCTGAAGAACCCCGAGTTCTGGGAAAAGATGAATAACGGCTGGGACGAGTTCAGCATTCCTAAAGAGGTGGCGCGCGCGCTTATCGCCATGCACGTTAAACGCGGTGACAGCATTTACTTTGTGACCGGACGCAGCCAGACCAAAACCGAAACCGTCTCTAAAACGCTGCAGGATGATTTTCAGATCCCGGCTTCCAGCATGAATCCGGTTATTTTTGCCGGCGACAAACCCGGCCAAAACACCAAAACCCAATGGCTGGAACAGAAGAACATCAAAGTCTTCTATGGCGATTCAGATAACGATATCACCGCCGCGCATGACGTCGGAGCCAGAGGGATCAGGGTGTTACGCGCCTCAAACTCTACGTATCGACCGTTGCCCATGGCCGGAAAGTTTGGCGAAGAAGTGATTGTTAATTCTGAGTATTAACCGCCGGGCGGCGAGGCTGCCTCTTTTTTAATCAAATCTCGCCGCTGTGGGTTTTACCTTTCGCTTTCTTGCTGCACACTTAGAAAGATTCATCTTTCATAACGGAGCAGCACATGTGGTATCAACAGACCCTGACCTTAAGCGCGAAACCTCGTGGATTTCATCTGGTGACTGATGAAGTCATTGGGCAAATTCGCGACCTCTCGCGCATCAGGACGGGGTTACTGCATCTGCTGCTTCAGCACACGTCAGCCTCTCTCACGCTTAATGAAAATTGCGATCCCACCGTCCGGTCTGACATGGAGCAGCATTTTCTCAAAACCGTTCCGGACAACGCCCCTTATGAACATGACTATGAGGGAGCAGATGACATGCCGTCGCATATCAAATCCTCTCTGCTGGGCGTATCGCTGATGCTGCCGGTGCACAATGGTCGGTTACTGCTGGGAACGTGGCAAGGGATCTGGCTGGGAGAACATCGTATTCACGGTGGTTCGCGTAAAATTATCGCAACGCTACAAGGGGAATAAAGATGACAATTTCGGAGCTACTTCAGTACTGCATGAGTAAACCTGGCGCGGAGCAGAGCGTTCACAGCGACTGGAAAGCCACGCAGATTAAAGTGGGGGATATTCTGTTTGCGATGGTGAAAGAGGTTGAGGGTCGCCCGGCGGCGTCGCTGAAAACCAGCCCGGAACTGGCGGAGCTGTTACGCCAGCAGCACCATGACGTCCGGCCAAGCAAGCATCTCAACAAAGCGCACTGGAGCACCGTTTATCTCGACGGTTCACTGCCGGGTTCGCAAATTTACTATCTGGTGGACGCGTCTTATCAGCAGGCGGTAGAGCTGCTGCCGGAAGCGACCCGACAGCAACTCTCCGTGTGACAATTACAGCAACGGTTTGAGGAAGCGCGCGGTGTGCGAGGCTTCGCACTCTGCAACGGTCTCTGGCGTACCGGAGACGAGGATTTCACCGCCGCCGCTGCCGCCTTCCGGGCCGAGATCGACAATCCAGTCCGCGGTTTTAATCACGTCCAGGTTGTGTTCAATGACCACAATCGTGTTGCCCTGATCGCGAAGCTGATGCAGAACATCAAGCAGCTGCTGGATATCGGCAAAGTGCAGACCGGTGGTCGGCTCATCGAGAATGTACAGCGTCTGGCCGGTACCGCGTTTGGAGAGCTCACGCGCCAGCTTCACGCGCTGTGCTTCACCGCCAGACAGCGTGGTGGCAGACTGCCCCAGACGAATATAGGTCAGGCCCACATCCATCAGCGTCTGCAGCTTACGCGCCAGCGCAGGGACCGCGTCAAAGAACTCACGCGCCTCTTCGATGGTCATATCCAGCACTTCGTGGATGGTTTTGCCTTTGTACTTAATCTCCAGCGTTTCGCGGTTATAGCGTTTGCCTTTGCACTGGTCGCACGGCACGTAAATATCCGGCAGGAAGTGCATCTCAACCTTGATAACCCCGTCGCCCTGGCACGCTTCACAGCGTCCGCCGCGCACGTTAAAGCTGAAACGTCCTGGCGTATACCCGCGTGAACGCGCTTCCGGCACACCTGCAAACAGTTCACGTACGGGTGTGAACACGCCCGTATAGGTGGCAGGGTTGGAACGCGGAGTCCGCCCGATTGGACTCTGATCGATATCGATCACTTTATCGAAATGCTCCAGCCCCTGGATGTCACGGTACGGCGCCGGTTCGGCCAGCGTCGCGCCGTTCAGCTGCGTCTGCGCAATCGGGAACAGCGTATCGTTGATCAGCGTCGACTTACCGGAACCGGATACGCCGGTGATACAGGTAAACAGCCCAACCGGCAGCGTCAGCGTCACATCTTTCAGGTTATTGCCGCGGGCGCCGGTCAGCTTCAGCACTTTTTCCGGGTTCGCCGGTACACGCTGTTTCGGCACTTCAATCTTGCGCTTGCCGCTCATGTACTGGCCGGTCAATGACTCCGGCACCGCCATAATATCTTTCAACGTTCCTTCCGCGACCACCTGACCGCCGTGTACGCCAGCGCCCGGGCCGATATCGATAACGTGGTCAGCGGCGCGGATCGCGTCTTCATCATGCTCAACCACAATCACCGTGTTACCGAGATTACGCAGGTGGACAAGCGTGCCGAGCAGACGCTCGTTGTCACGCTGGTGCAGGCCGATTGAGGGTTCATCCAGCACATACATCACGCCGACGAGGCCTGCGCCAATCTGGCTCGCGAGGCGGATACGCTGAGCTTCGCCACCGGAGAGGGTCTCTGCGGAGCGGGAAAGCGTCAGGTAATTCAGGCCGACGTTCACCAGGAACTTCAGACGATCGCCGATCTCTTTCAGGACTTTTTCCGCGATTTTCGCGCGCTGGCCGGAGAGCTTCAGGTTGTTGAAGAAGTCCATCGCGTGACCGATGCTCATGTCTGAGATGGTCGGCAGCGCCGTGTTTTCAACAAACACATGGCGAGCTTCACGGCGCAGACGCGTACCTTCACAGGTCGCACAGGAGCGGTTGCTGATAAACTTCGCCAGCTCCTCGCGAACCGCGCTGGATTCGGTCTCTTTGTAGCGGCGCTCCATATTGTGCAGCACCCCTTCAAACGGGTGACGGCGCACGGAGGTATCACCGCGATCGTTCATGTACTTGAACTCGATGTTCTCTTTGCCGGAACCGAACAGCACCACTTTGTGCACGTTCGGGTTCAGGCTGGCCCACGGGGCTTCGACGTCGAATTTGTAGTGCTCTGCCAGCGACTTCAGCATCTGGAAATAGTAGAAGTTGCGGCGATCCCATCCGCGGATCGCACCGCCAGCCAGCGACAGCTCCGGGTTTTGGATCACCCGGTCCGGGTCAAAATATTGCTGTACGCCCAGCCCGTCACACGTCGGACAGGCGCCCGCCGGGTTGTTGAACGAGAACAGACGCGGCTCCAGCTCGCGCATGCTGTAACCACAAATCGGACAGGCAAAGTTGGCGGAGAAGAGCAGCTCTTCCGCTTTCGGGTTGTCCATATCGGAGACCACGGCCGTACCGCCAGAGAGTTCCAGCGCGGTTTCGAAGGATTCGGCCAGGCGGGTCGCCAGATCGTCACGGACTTTGAAACGGTCAATCACCACTTCGATGGTGTGCTTCTTCTGCAGCTCCAGCTTAGGCGGATCCGACAGGTCACACACTTCGCCGTCGATACGGGCGCGGATATAGCCCTGGCTTGCCAGGTTCTCCAGCGTTTTGGTGTGCTCGCCCTTACGCTCTTTAATGATGGGCGCCAGCAGCATCAGGCGTTTGCCTTCCGGCTGCGACAGCACGTTATCCACCATCTGGCTTACGGTCTGCGCGGCCAGCGGGACGTCGTGATCCGGGCAGCGCGGTTCACCCACGCGTGCATACAGCAGACGCAGGTAGTCATGAATTTCGGTAATCGTACCAACCGTTGAACGCGGGTTATGCGAGGTGGATTTCTGCTCAATGGAGATAGCAGGTGATAACCCTTCAATATGGTCTACATCCGGTTTTTCCATCAGTGACAGGAACTGACGTGCGTATGCAGAGAGTGACTCCACGTAACGACGCTGTCCTTCGGCATATAAAGTGTCGAAAGCCAGTGAGGATTTGCCAGACCCCGAAAGCCCGGTCACGACGATGAGTTTGTCGCGAGGGATTATGAGGTTGATATTCTTGAGATTGTGGGTGCGGGCGCCCCGAACTTCGATCTTATCCATTCACCTTTCCCGGTTGGAACACGGATTGCCTGGTTTGTTTGAAGGACAAACGGCTGTCAGAAACGGCTAATTATGACACAAAATGACCTGTTTGAATATACAGTATTGGAATGCATTTTCTGATTCACTGTGTAACAATGTCGAGTTCGCGAGAGATTTCGGAACCGACTACGCAACTATGCAAATTGCAGCGTGGAAATGGTACACTCGCGCGTTTACACTATTAAGAAACGTATTCAGGAGACACGAACATGGCCAGCAGAGGCGTAAACAAGGTGATTCTCGTCGGTAATCTGGGCCAGGACCCGGAAGTACGCTACATGCCGAGTGGTGGCGCAGTTGCCAACATTACGCTGGCTACTTCCGAATCCTGGCGTGATAAAGCGACCGGTGAGATGAAAGAGCAGACCGAATGGCACCGCGTAGTGCTGTTTGGCAAACTGGCGGAAGTGGCTGGTGAGTATCTGCGTAAAGGTTCTCAGGTTTATATTGAAGGCCAGTTGCGTACCCGCAAATGGACCGATCAAGCCGGCGCTGAGAAGTACACCACGGAAGTTGTGGTCAACGTGGGTGGCACCATGCAGATGCTCGGTGGCCGTCAGGGCGGTGGCGCACCAGCAGGTGGCGGTCAGCAGCAGCAGGGCGGATGGGGTCAGCCTCAGCAGCCACAGGGCGGCAACCAGTTCAGCGGTGGCGCGCAGTCTCGCCCACAGCAGCAGTCCGCGCCAGCACCGTCTAACGAACCCCCAATGGACTTCGACGACGATATTCCGTTCTGATATCCGACGGTTTAAAACAAAAAACCCAGACCTCGGTCTGGGTTTTTTTCTTCATCTCAGGGATCAGGTAATCACCATCGGCCAGTCTGGCGGGGTATGGCTCATGGCTTCCACCATGACGACTTTAATATTTTCCCAGACGGCAGCGAGATCCAGTAGGGTGATGCCAAGCAGGCCCGTTGCGAACCAGCATGCTGCGCCCAACCCCAACAGGGTGCTGATGACAGCAAGGCCAGCATAGTCAGATTTACGAAACTGAATGTTTAGCGTGCTGGCCAGGAACATCAGCACCGCACTTAACAAAGGCCAGCGCAGGAGAACCATGCTGGTAGTAATGGTTGCCATAAAACCCATCCTCAACAAAACAGACGAACTGAATGAAACAGTGTTTCTCGTTACACAATATGTGTGAACTATATCACATTTGTTGATTTATTCGCCAGCCTCAGAAGGGTGAAAAAAGCAGGAATTATCACAGCCAGGCGTCGCACGAGGATTGAGGGGAAAATATATCTTTGCACGCTAATGACCCCCTTTTATCGCTTCCAGGTAATAAATTCATTGAGATAACAAATCCTCTGCAAATTGAGGTGTGCTGTAGAACGTTTACAGCAACAACCCTTTGGATTATGCTTGAGTGGATAAATAAATTTACTCGCATTCTATAATTCAGGTTTTTGAATTTTATTGGTTTTTTTCTCTTTGTACGTTTTTAATTACACACAGCGTCTCGCACTCCAGCTGTGCTGATATTCAGCATCCTACTCTGGCTCGCCGATTTTTGAATCTGAAGAAAGTTGCGTCCGGTTTAACGCTTAATAATCTGCGAAAAAAATGAAAGAAAAACGACGTGAGATTGTTAATGACAGCCTGCAGGCGTTGCATGCGCTGGCAGATCTGATGCCCCAGCTTCACGCCCATTGTTCGCTGGGCGAGATGCTTGAGACGATCAACCGGGCCTTCGGGGCAAGCCTGGCCTGGATTAGCGTTGATACTGACGGGCTACAGCGCGTGGTCTGTGCCGGTGAAGTGACCTGTCACTCATTTGAGGTGGCCGATTTTCTTGCCGGTACCCTGCTGGAGAAGCATCACCGTGCGTGGCGGGTCGTCTACTGGAAAGAGAATATCGGCCGCGCATTATTCTCCGCTCATCATCCGGGTTATTCGCAATTGCAAAGCGGGGTGTTATGCAAGCTTTCAACCCATAACGGACAAGGCAGCGGCTATTTCTTTCTGGCGTTTGCTGAGCCGTTATATTCTCTGGCCATCCTGAAAAGTATTGTTGCGGTACTGGTCGAAAAATTAAAAGACTATTTTTCAGAAATTATCGTTCGTGAAAAAACAGCGCAGGAAATGCAGCGTGTGGTGACCCAATATAAAACCCTGTTTGAACGAGCGCCTGTTTTAATGAACTCATTCGATAAATTTAACCGCTGCGTGCTGTGGAATGCTGAGTGTGAAAAAGTGTTTGGCTGGACAATGGCGGAGATTAGCGCCCATGCCGATCCGCTCTCACTGTTTTACCCCGACCCGGAAGAACGGCGACGGGTCAGGGAGTCGGTAAATGTCTCGCCGCTAAAGGATATGTACGAGTGGCATCCATTGCGTAAAGACGGTACGCCGTTGACGGTTTTGTGGTCAAACATTCTGCTGCCGGACAGCTCAGTCCTGAATATCGGGCTTGATATTACCGAACGTAAAAAAGCCGAACAGCAGCTGGAAGTGAAAGCGACCACGGACGATCTTACCGGGTGTTTTAACCGTTCAACCATTTTACAGCAGCTGGAATCCGCGCTGGCGGCAAATGCCAGGCAGGATGCTGACAGCCATTTTTGCGTGCTCATGTTTGACCTGGATTTTTTCAAACAGATCAACGATCGGTGGGGGCATCAGGTGGGCGATCGGGCGCTTATCCACTTTTGCCAGGCTATCCGTGAGTTAAGCCCCGAGAACGCTGCGCTTGGCCGTGTGGGCGGCGAGGAGTTTTTGCTCCTGCTGGCACGAACCGACGGCAACGCGGGCGCCCTTTTTTCGGCGAGGCTACGTATTGCCCTCAAAACCAACCCGCTCGTGGTGGGAGAGAAAAAGCTGGTGCTGTCATTCAGCGCCGGGGCGGTGGAGGTTTGCCAGGGCCAACGCGATACTTCAGGATTACTGATGCGTGCCGATAAAGCATTATATGACGCTAAGCGTACGGGTCGGGGGAAAACGGTGGTGGCTGCTGATTATTTATAAATCAAAAAACAAAATACGCGCGAGTAAATAGCATAAAATGTCATGTTGCCGTTGTTGTTTTTTCACACTGCCAGAAGTTTGGCTTAATCAACGATCCTCTGTTGTGTTATCTTCAAACCTCCCGTACCCGCTGGATAATTATTTTCCTTAATTGAAACGGAACGAATACTTACAGTTTAGCTTACGGGAAAATATTATCGTCATAACGAAAATTAAGATTTTTAATACTAAAAGTCAGTTGCTAACTTCGCATGATTCATGCAACGTAATCACCTGTTAAACAAAGCATCCGGCCTTCATTACTACAGGCGTACAACATGCAGGGATATAGGGCGGGAAATGAATCGTAGCGCGCGGCGCAAGATGCTCAGGGTGGTAGGGATCATCATGGTAGTTATGCTGCCGGTGATGCTTGCGCTATGGTTTGCCCAGATAAGAGCCGTGTCGGAAACAAGCGCCCAACTACGCACCTTTGCTGAACTGGCGTTAGACAAAACAGAGCTGGTAATTCAACAGGTTGATCTGGCCCGCGACGAGGCTGAAAAATATCAGGGTGAGCGTTGTACACCAGAACATCGCCAATATATGTTGAACGTTGTTCGGGGTCGTCTGTTTGTTGCGGATTTAATTTATGCAGAAGGTCAGAATTTTCTTTGTTCGACCGTTTTTACACCCGCCAATCCTTATCTGATATCCACTGCTAATTACACACGTAAACCTGACGTTGCTATCTATTATTATCGCGATACGCCATTTTTTACTGGCTATAAAATGACATATATGCAGCGCGGAAATTATGTTGTGGTGGTCAATCCGCTTTCCTACAGCGAAGTAATGTCGACAGATCATTCCCTTTCGTGGGGGGTATACGACACGGTAACGAATGCATTCTTTTCCGTCAGTCAGCGCGCGAATGTTTCTTTATTAAGTTCGATGATTCGGGATAAGGAATCGGTATTTCAAAAAGATAACCGTTTTTATACAGTCGTCAAATCCCCAAAACGGCCTATTGCCGCTATCGTGTCGACGTCGAATAAACGTTTTTATGAAATGCTTTATCACCAGGCGACGTTGACGCTACCGCTGGGGATGATCTGCAGCATAATTATTTTGCTGGTGTGGTCTCGCACCCATCGTGAACTCAATTCTCCCGGGCGGTTACTGCAGCGAGCGCTCAATAAACGCCAGCTTTGTGTTCACTATCAGCCGATTATTGATATCAAGAACAACCGGTGCGTGGGAGCCGAGGCGTTATTACGCTGGCCTGGCTTTAACGGGCCGGTCATGAGCCCGGCTGAATTTATTCCGCTGGCGGAAAAAGAGGGCATGAGCGAGCGAATTACGGATTATGTTGTCGAAGAGGTATTCAGCGATCTGGGGACATTCCTGGCAACGCATCCGCATCTCTATATTTCGATTAACCTGTCGGCCACGGATTTCCACTCTTCACGGCTGATCGCCATGATTTCGGACAAGGCCCGACACTACGCCGTGCGTGCGCAGCAAATTAAAATCGAAGTCACGGAGCGCGGTTTTATTGATGTCCCTAAAACCACTCCGGTTATTCAGGCGTTCCGTCAGGCGGGTTACGAAGTGGCGATTGATGATTTTGGAACGGGTTACTCTAACCTGCACAACCTTTATTCGCTGAATGTCGATATTCTGAAAATCGACAAATCCTTTATCGACACCCTAACAACCAACAGCACCAGCCACCTTATCGCCGAGCATATTATTGAGATGGCACAAAGCCTGCGGCTTAAAACCATTGCGGAAGGGGTGGAAACAGCAGAGCAGGTGAGCTGGTTGTTGAAGCGTGGCGTTCAGTTCTGTCAGGGATGGCACTTCGCGAAAGCGATGCCGCCCCAGGAGTTTATGACCTGGCAGCAGCAACCTTTGCATTGAGAGCCATTAATTCAACTGGTGGCGATAGTCGCTCGGTGTGCGGTCAAACTCGCGGCGAAACACGCGGGAAAAGGTTTGTTGCGACACATATCCCAGATCCATCGCGATATCAAAAATGGGCCGCTGCGTTGAGCGTAAGGCCTGCGCCGCCAGCAGCAGTCTGCGCTGACGAATGTACTCACCCAGCGTCTGGTGCATAACGGTACGGAACATTCTCTGTAAATACCATTTCGAATAGCCGGATTTTTTAGCGACCACATCAATGTTCAACGGTTGGTCGATATGTTCATCAATCCATTCAATAAGTGTCTGAATAATTTGCTGATGCGACATAAGGTTGCCCCTCTGTAGATACAACTGCCCTGGTTGATTCGTCGTTTTCTCTGCGGGCGAGTATAATTCCTCAAGTTAACTTGAGGTAAAGAGGTTTTATGGAAAAGAGATTGCCGCGAATTAAAGCGTTGTTAACCCCCGGCGAAGTGGCGAAGCGAAGCGGCGTTGCGGTGTCGGCGCTCCACTTCTATGAAAGCAAAGGGTTAATTAAAAGCATCCGAAACGCCGGAAACCAGCGACGCTACACGCGTGACGTGCTCCGTTATGTCGCAATTATCAAAATTGCCCAACGAATCGGAATCCCCCTGGCCACCATCGGCGATGCGTTCGGCGTGCTGCCGGAAGGGCACTCTCTCAGCCCGAAAGAGTGGAAAGAGCTTTCCTCTCAGTGGCGTGAAGAGCTGGATCGACGCATTCACACGCTGGTAGCGCTGCGTGATGAACTGGACGGATGTATTGGCTGCGGCTGTTTGTCGCGC
The DNA here is from genome assembly GCF_030209635.1 of Enterobacter sp. MEB024. Lineage (NCBI taxonomy): Bacteria > Pseudomonadati > Pseudomonadota > Gammaproteobacteria > Enterobacterales > Enterobacteriaceae > Enterobacter > Enterobacter sp. MEB024. Next base: position 59,964 of record NZ_JARVRQ010000009.1, read on the forward strand.
AGTGATTGTCCGTTGCGTAACCCGGGCGACAGGTTGGGTGAGCAGGGGACAGGGGCGCGGTTGCTGGAGGAAGACTGAGATCCGGCGGAAAACCGCACCTCATAAAGAACTAAAGCGCCACAAAAGGGCGCTTTAGTTTTTCCCGGTCTTTGTCTTTCACTCTATCCCGCTGGTTCACGGGAGGGTTTCCCCCGACATCAGCACCCCTCATGTCGAGCGTGTTGGGGAGGTTCCGGATTGTGCTGACACTTTAATTCTATGCAAGACCCGTCTTTTCGCCAGTCGGTCAGGCCATTTTTTAGGCGAATTTTTTTCGCGGTGTTGTTCGATTTTCTATAGTTAAAAAGTATGAATAAAAGGAGAACACAATGCTCACGGTACACCACCTGAACCAGTCCCGCTCACACCGTGTGATCTGGGCGCTGGAAGAACTTTCCCTGCCCTATGAGATTGTTCATTACCAGCGCGAAAAGAGCATGCTGGCCCCTGAGTCGCTCAAAAAAGTGCACCCGTTGGGCAAATCGCCGGTTATTGAAGATAACGGCCTGATCCTCGCCGAGTCGGGGGCCATCCTCGAATATCTTCAGGAAACCTACGATCCTGAGTCGCGGCTTAAGCCTCTGGATCCTGCGCATAAGGTGCAATACCGCTTCTGGTTGCACTATGCCGAAGGTTCGCTAATGCCGCTGCTGTTGATGAAGCTGGTTTTCAGTAGCCTCGGTAAGCCGCCCGTGCCGTTTGGTATCCGCACGTTGGGTAAAGCGCTGGGGCAGGGAGTGCAAAAAGCGTATCTCAACCGCCAGCTTGAAACCCATGCACGCTTTATTGAGTCGCATCTTGCCGAAAACAGCTGGTTTGCCGGCGACGCGCTCAGCATGGCGGATATTCAGATGAGTTTCCCGATTTTTGCCCTGCTGGCGCGCGGTGGCATCGATAACCTCCCGCATACCCAGGCCTGGAAGAAAAAAGTAGAGAGCAGCCCTGGCTGGCAAAAAACGCTGGAGCAAGGTGGCCCGTTATCGATTCCGGGTGGGGAGTGAAATGTAAACAAATTGCGCACAGACGATAACGTTTGCGCATCCTCTGTTTATTTCTTCAGCGTCATAAGGGAATTTTAGCGAAAAACGATAAAGTTCAGTTGAAAAGGGCGGGGATTAGGCTAGATAATCGTTTGCCTTAATTTGACCACCCGTTTGTAAGCGCGGAGCTAAACGTTTGCTTTTTCTGTGACGCCCCTTTCGTCGCAAATGCAAAACACGGATTTGACGTTTAGCTGGCAGTGGCGTCTCCACCACGCTTACGGACTTTCTATAAAAACTCTCAGGGGATGTTTTCTATGTCTACGCCATCTGCGCGTACTGGCGGTTCGCTTGACGCCATCTTTAAAATTTCGGCTCGCGGCAGCACCGTGCGTCAGGAAATCGTTGCCGGTCTGACCACGTTTCTGGCGATGGTTTACTCCGTCATTGTCGTTCCGGGTATGCTGGGTAAAGCGGGCTTCCCGCCGGCTGCTGTCTTTGTTGCTACCTGTCTCGTGGCGGGCGTTGGCTCCATCGTGATGGGCCTGTGGGCGAACCTGCCGCTGGCGATCGGTTGTGCAATCTCGTTGACCGCCTTTACCGCTTTCAGCCTGGTTCTGGGTCAGCACATCAGCGTACCGGTTGCGCTCGGCGCCGTGTTCCTGATGGGTGTACTGTTTACCGTTATCTCCGCCACCGGCATCCGTAGCTGGATTTTGCGCAACCTGCCTCAGGGCGTGGCGCATGGCACCGGCATTGGTATCGGGCTGTTCCTGCTGCTGATTGCCGCAAACGGCGTCGGCCTGGTGATCAAGAACCCGCTGGACGGTCTGCCGGTGGCGTTGGGTCACTTCGCGAGCTTCCCGGTCATTATGTCCCTGATCGGTCTGGCGGTGATTATTGGTCTGGAAAAACTGAAAGTCCCGGGCGGCATTTTGCTGACCATTATCGGGGTGTCCATTGTTGGCCTGATTTTCGATCCTAACGTTCACTTCTCCGGGATTTTCGCCATGCCGTCGCTGAGCGATGACAAAGGCAACTCTCTGATTGGCAGTCTGGATATCATGGGGGCGTTGAACCCGGTGATCCTGCCAAGCGTGCTGGCGCTGGTGATGACCGCGGTGTTTGATGCAACGGGTACCATCCGTGCCGTCGCGGGTCAGGCGAACCTGCTGGATAAAGACGGTCAGATTATCGATGGCGGCAAAGCGCTGACCACCGACTCCCTGAGCAGCGTCTTCTCGGGTCTGGTGGGCGCGGCTCCGGCTGCGGTGTATATCGAGTCCGCTGCGGGTACGGCGGCAGGCGGTAAAACCGGCCTGACGGCCATTACCGTTGGCGTGCTGTTCCTGCTGATCCTGTTCCTCTCTCCGCTCTCCTACCTGGTGCCGGCCTACGCGACCGCACCTGCGCTGATGTACGTTGGTCTGCTGATGCTGAGCAATGTGGCGAAAATCGATTTTGCTGATTTTGTGGATGCGATGTCAGGCCTCATCACGGCGGTCTTTATCGTGCTGACCTGTAATATCGTTACCGGCATCATGATCGGTTTCGCGTCGCTGGTGATTGGGCGTCTGGTCTCCGGCGAGTGGCGCAAGCTGAACATCGGCACCGTTGTGATTGCCGTCGCGCTGGTGGCGTTCTACGCGGGCGGCTGGGCAATCTAAGTTGTCCATTGATGCGAAAACGGGTGGCTCAGGCCGCCCGTTTTTATTTTCAGGACTCATCCCGTTGTCTTTTGCGTTACTCTGGGGAAGATAGAATAACAGGCACGACGCCTTAGGTTTGGCTTTTAAGAAACACAGCAAACAGGGAACGCATGGAAATCTTCTTCACAATACTCATCATGACTCTTGTGGTCTCGCTATCCGGGGTAGTCACACGCGTACTGCCCTTTCAGGTCCCCCTGCCATTAATGCAAATTGCCATCGGCGCGCTGCTGGCGTGGCCGACGTTTGGCCTGCACGTGGAGTTCGACCCCGAACTGTTCCTCGTGCTGTTTATTCCGCCGCTGCTGTTTGCCGATGGCTGGAAAACGCCCACGCGTGAATTCCTTGAGCACGGGCGAGAGATATTAGGTCTGGCGCTGGCGCTCGTGGTGGTCACGGTGGTTGGGATTGGTTTCCTGATCTACTGGGCGGTACCGGGCATTCCGTTAATTCCGGCCTTTGCGCTGGCCGCGGTGCTGTCACCAACCGATGCCGTGGCGTTGTCCGGCATTGTCGGTGAAGGCCGTATTCCGAAGAAAATCATGGGGATTTTACAGGGTGAGGCGCTGATGAATGACGCCTCTGGCCTGGTTGCCCTGAAATTTGCCGTGGCCGTCGCGATGGGCACGATGATCTTTACCGTAGGCGGCGCGACCCTGGAATTCTTCAAGGTGGCGATTGGCGGTATCCTGGCCGGGTTTGTGGTGAGCTGGCTGTATGGTCGTTCGCTGCGCTTCCTCAGCCGCTGGGGCGGCGATGAACCGGCGACACAGATTGTGCTGCTGTTCCTTCTGCCGTTTGCCTCTTACCTGATTGCCGAACATATCGGCGTGTCGGGCATTCTGGCGGCGGTGGCGGCAGGGATGACCATCACCCGCTCCGGCGTAATGCGCCGCGCGCCGCTGGCCATGCGCCTGCGTGCAAACAGCACCTGGGCGATGCTGGAATTTGTCTTTAACGGTATGGTGTTCCTGCTCCTGGGCCTGCAGTTGCCGGGCATTATGGAATCCTCGCTGGTGGCGGCCGAGGCCGACCCGAACGTCGAAACGTGGATGTTGTTCACCGACATCGTGCTGATCTACATGGCGCTGATGCTGGTGCGTTTCGGCTGGCTGTGGACGATGAAAAAATTCAGCATGCGCTTCCTGACGAAAAAACCGATGGAGTTCGGCTCGTGGACCACGCGGGAGCTGCTGATTGCTTCTTTTGCTGGCGTTCGCGGGGCAATTACGCTTGCCGGTGTGCTGTCCATTCCGCTGCTGCTGCCCACGGGCGATGTCTTCCCGGCGCGCTATGAACTGGTGTTCCTGGCGGCAGGGGTGATTCTGTTCTCACTGTTTGTCGGCGTGATAATGCTGCCTCTTCTGCTGCAGCATATTGAGACGGGTGACTCGACTCAGCAGCATAAAGAGGAGCGTATTGCCCGCGCGGCGACCGCCGAAGTGGCGATTGTGGCCATTCAGAAGATGGAAGAACGTCTTGCGGCGGACACGGAAGAGAACATCGACAACCAGCTGCTGACTGAAGTGAGCTCGCGCGTGATTGGTAACCTGCGTCGTCGTGCCGATGGCCGCAACGATGTGGAAAGTTCGCTGCAGGAGGAGAACCTGGAGCGCCGGTTCCGTCTGGCGGCGCTGCGCTCAGAGCGTGCCGAGCTGTACCACCTGCGCGCCACGCGGCAAATCAGCAATGAGACGCTGCAAAAACTGCTGCACGATCTGGATTTGCTGGAAGCCTTGCTGATTGAGAATCAGTAGTCCGTGCGGGCTGATACCCTCACCCTGACCCTCTCCGCCCGGAGAGGGTCAGGGGACCCAAAATCCTTCACAGCATTTCAGCCACGCCTGCGCGCTGTGTGATAAATAAACCCCTTCGCGCCAAATCATCCCTAACTGCCAGTGCAAATCGCTTTCCAGCGGGATCCAGCGCAGGGTGTTTTTATCGAGCCGTTCGCAAATCGGCTGCGGCAATATCGCAATGCCGACGCCTGCCTGCACCATCGCGGCCAGGAAATCCCACTGCCCGCTGCGCACCGCAATGCGCGGCTTCACGTTGTGTTGATTAAACAGCGCCATCAGCTGGCGGCTGAGGGCGAAATCTTCGTTGTAAATCAGCAGCGGGTGTTCACCGAGCCGTTCGGGTTTCACCGTGTCGACCTTCAGCCAGTCACCAGAGCGGGGGACCAGCACGCACAGCGGATGGCTAAAGAGCGGCAGCGTCGCCAGACCGCTCTCTTCCTCCACGGGGAGGGCGGTCATGGCGACATCCAGCTCGCCGTTGGTGACGGCCTGTTGAACCGTTAAGCCGCCAAACTCGGAAATTTTCAGTTCAACGCCGGGATAACGCTGGCGAAACAGGCTGATGGGGCCGGCCATCATCATCCCAACCATCGGTGGGATGCCGAGGCGCAGCAGCCCTTTTGTCAGGTGATTGATATCGCCAAGCTCCGCTTCCAGCTGGCGGAACTCCGCCAGGATCGCCAGCCCGCGTTCAAAGACGACCCGCCCGGTATCGGTCAGCAGCAGCTTGCGTCCGTCGCGGATAAGCAGGGTGCAGTTCAGTTCATCTTCGAGGTTTTTCAGCATCTTGCTGATGGTGGGTTGGGTGACAAACAACTTCTCCGCTGCGCGGGTAAAACTTTGCTGACGAACCACTTCGACAAAATAGCGCAGCGTTCTTATGTCCATGATTATTCCTCGGAACTATACCTTTGATGATTTTAATTCATTTCAGTCCATTACGTGCGCTCACTATACTGGCGGCTCGTCTCATTTTTGAGGAAAACCCCCATGGCCGTGGCGTTAAGCCGTGTTACGCCTGCCGTTGTGCAACGACTTCAGGTACCGGTTCAGGTACTGCTTTATGCGGGACTGTTTGTTTTCGCGGAATATCTTGTCAACTGGTTGCATCTGCCGCTGCCTGCCAACCTGGTTGGAATGGTGCTGATGCTGACGCTTATCCTCTGCCGCGTTATCCCCCTCAACTGGGTACGCGCCGGCGCGCGCTGGCTGCTGGCGGAAATGCTGCTGTTCTTTGTGCCTGCCGTGGTCGCGGTGGTGAACTATGCGCAACTGCTGAGGGTAGATGGCTGGCGCATCTTCGCGGTCATTGCGCTGAGCACGCTGATGGTGCTGGGGGCCACCGCCTGGGTGGTTGATAAAGTGTATCGGTTTGAAATCAGCAGGCAAAAGCATGACTAACTTCCAGATAAGCGTGTTGTGCCTGATTGCCACTCTGGCGATCTACTTTGCCAATAAACGGCTGTATCGCCGTTTTCACGCGCTGCCGCTGATGCCGCTGGTCTTCACGCCGATCCTGCTGGTCCTGATGCTGGTCTTCGGGCATATCTCCTGGCAGAACTACATTGGGGAATCCCACTGGCTGCTGTGGCTACTGGGGCCTGCGACCATTGCCTTTGCGGTACCGGTGTATGACAACCTGGCGATCATCAAACGCCACTGGATGTCGCTCAGCGCTGGCGTGATCACGGCCACGGTGGTGGCGGTCTGCAGTTCCGTCTGGCTGGCACGGCTGTTTACGCTGCCCGATGAAATTCAGCGCAGCCTGGCCGTCCGTTCGGTCACCACCCCGTTTGCGCTGGCCGCGGCCAAGCCGCTCGGCGGACAGCCTGATCTGGTCGCGTTATTTGTGGTCGTGACGGGCGTCTTCGGGATGGCGGTTGGCGACATGCTTTTTTTGCGGCTGTCGATCCGTGAAGGAATGGCGAAAGGGGCGGGATTTGGCGCGGCATCGCACGGTGCGGGAACGGCACGTTCGTATGAACTCGGGCAGCAGGAAGGGGTGGTGGCAAGCCTGGTGATGATGCTCTCGGGCGTGGTGATGGTATTGATTGCACCGCTGGTGGCGTGGGTGATGTTCTGATTTCCCCGGCCAGTAAGGCCGGGGAGACGAGGTTAGTGCGCGCGGCCTTGCTCGACGCCCAGACCCGTTTGTGAGCGGATAAACTGGGCGCGGAATTTCTCACGCTCCAGGTTACCTTCCGGCGAGTTATCGGTCGCGGAGAAGACCCAGATACCAATAAACGCCACGGCAATGGAGAACAGCGCCGGGTATTCATACGGGAAGATAGCGCTTTCGTGACCGAGGATCTGTACCCAAATTGTCGGGCCAAGGACCATCAGAATCACGGCCGTCAAAAGCCCCAGCCAGCCGCCAATCATCGCCCCACGGGTGGTCAGTTTTGACCAGTACATGGAGAGCAGGATGATAGGGAAGTTACAGCTTGCCGCAATGGAGAAGGCCAGCCCCACCATAAAGGCGATGTTCTGCTTCTCGAACAAAATCCCCAGCAGAATAGCGACCACGCCCAGCACCAGCACGGTGATTTTCGAGACTTTCAGCTCATCACGTTCGCTTGCCCCTTTGCGGATAACGTTGGCATAGAGGTCGTGCGATACCGCAGACGCACCCGCCAGCGTCAGCCCGGCAACCACCGCGAGGATGGTGGCGAAGGCCACGGCCGAGATAAAGCCAAGGAACAGGTTACCGCCTACCGCGTCGGCCAGATGCACTGCCGCCATGTTGTTACCGCCAATCAGCCCGCCCGCCGCGTCTTTAAACGCCGGATTCGCCCCCACCAGCATGATGGCGCCAAAACCAATGATAAAGGTCAGGATGTAGAAGTAACCCATAAAGCCCGTGGCGTAGAAGACGCTTTTGCGCGCTTCACGCGCATCGCTCACGGTGAAGAAACGCATCAGGATGTGTGGCAAGCCAGCCGTACCAAACATCAGACCCAGACCGAGCGAAAGCGCAGAAATAGGGTCTTTCACCAGCCCGCCAGGGCTCATGATCGCTTCCCCTTTCGGGTGTACCGCCATCGCTTCAGTGAACAGATTATTGAAGCTGAACCCGACATGTTTCATGACCATAAAGGCCATAAAGCTGGCGCCGAACAGCAGCAGGACCGCTTTGATGATTTGCACCCAGGTCGTGGCCAGCATGCCGCCGAACAGGACGTACATCACCATCAGCACACCCACCAGCACCACCGCGATGTGGTAGTTCAGGCCGAACAACAGTTCGATCAATTTACCCGCGCCGACCATCTGCGCAATCAGATACAGCGCGACCACCACCAGCGAGCCGCAGGCGGAGAGGGTACGAATCGGCCCCTGCTTCAGCCGGTAGGAGGCCACGTCTGCGAAGGTATAGCGGCCCAGGTTGCGCAAGCGTTCAGCGATCAGGAACAAAATAATCGGCCAGCCCACGAGGAAGCCGAGGGAGTAAATCAGACCATCGTAGCCGGAGGTGTATACCAGCGCGGAGATACCGAGGAAGGAGGCGGCGGACATAAAGTCGCCTGCAATTGCCAGCCCGTTCTGAAAACCGGTAATGTTGCCGCCTGCGGTGTAGTAATCATTACGGGAGCGCACGCGTTTCGAGGCCCAGTACGTGATGTACAGCGTCAGCAGCACGAAAATCAGGAACATGATAATCGCCTGCCAGTTGGTTGGCTGGCGCTGTACCTCGCCGGTGATGGCATCAGCGGCGTTGGCGGCAAAGGGAAGTGTGGCGGCAAGCGCCGTCAGGACTCTCTTCATGATGCTTTTACCTCTGCCAGGACTGCTCTGTTAAGACGATCGAATTCGCCATTGGCGCGCCAGACGTACACGCCGGTCAGCACAAACGAAATGATTATCACGCCAATCCCAATCGGAATTCCGCGCGTGACGCTGGTGCCCGCGTGCAGCGGCGTACCGAGCCAGTGTGGGGCAAAGGCAATCAGCAGAATAAAGCCGACGTAAATAATCAGCATGATGATGGAAAGTAAGAAGGCAAACCGTTGCCGTTTATCCACGAGCTCCCTGTAGTGCGCACTATTCTCTATCTGCTGACAAATATCGTTATTCATCAGAGGTCTCCAGAAGTATTTATAGGGGAGGTTTTTTTATTCCCTCTCCCGGGGGGGGAGAGGGGGGATCGCGTTACGATGGCATTGCGATGGACTGCTTCTCTTCGAGCAGTTTTTCCACAACGCCAGGATCGGCAAGCGTTGAGGTATCACCGAGGTTGCTGGTGTCACCGGCTGCGATTTTGCGCAATATGCGGCGCATAATTTTGCCTGAGCGGGTTTTCGGCAGAGAGTCGGTCCAGTGCAGTACGTCCGGCGTGGCAAGCGGGCCAATCTCTTTACGTACCCAGTTGCGCACCTCGGCATACAGCTCTGGTGACGGCTCTTCGCCATGATTCAGCGTGACGTAGGCGTAAATCGCCTGGCCTTTAATGTTGTGTGGGATCCCGACGACGGCGGCTTCGGCGATCTTCGGATGAGATACCAGCGCGGATTCAATCTCCGCGGTACCCAGACGGTGGCCGGAGACGTTAAGCACGTCGTCCACGCGCCCGGTTATCCAGTAATAACCGTCCTCGTCACGCCGGGCGCCGTCACCGCTAAAGTACATGTTTTTAAAGGTCGAGAAGTAGGTCTGCTCAAAGCGCTCGTGGTCGCCGAACAGGGTACGCGCCTGGCCCGGCCAGGAATCGGTGATCACCAGATTGCCTTCGGTGGCTCCGTCCAGCGGATTGCCTTCGTTATCCACCAGCGCAGGTTGTACGCCGAAGAACGGTTGAGTTGCTGAACCGGCTTTTAACTGCGTCGCACCCGGCATAGGGGTGATCATAAAGCCACCGGTTTCGGTCTGCCACCAGGTGTCCATCACCGGGCATTTTGCGTTGCCGATTTTCTTCCAGTACCACTCCCAGGCTTCCGGGTTGATGGGCTCGCCAACGGAACCAAGGATGCGCAGCGAAGAGCGGTCAGTGCCTTCAATGGCCTTATCGCCTTCCGCCATTAATGCGCGGATCGCCGTTGGGGCGGTATAGAGAATATTGACCTTGTGTTTGTCGACCACCTGACACATGCGTGCCGGCGTTGGCCAGTTCGGTACGCCTTCAAACATCAGCGTAGTGGCACCACAGGCCAGCGGACCGTAAAGCAGGTAGCTGTGACCGGTGACCCAGCCTACGTCGGCAGTACACCAGTAAATGTCGCCCGGATGGTAGTCGAATACGTACTTGAAGGTGGTAGCGGCATAGACCAGATAGCCGCCGGTGGTGTGCAGCACGCCTTTCGGTTTGCCGGTTGAGCCGGAGGTGTAAAGAATAAACAGCGGGTCTTCCGCGTTCATCTCTTCCGGCTGATGTTGGTCGCTGGCTTTTTCAATCAGATCGCTCCACCACAGGTCGCGTCCTTCATTCCAGTCGATCTTGCCGCCGGTACGCTTGAGAACGATGACGTTGCTGACAGTTTTCACGTTCGGATTTTTCAGCGCTTCATCGACGTTTTTCTTCAGGGGAATGCCACGGCCAGCGCGCACGCCTTCATCGGCCGTGATCACCAGTTTCGAGCTGGAATCGACAATACGTCCGGCTACCGCTTCCGGTGAGAAGCCGCCAAAAATCACCGAGTGAATCGCACCGATGCGCGCGCAGGCCAGCATGGCTACCGCCGCTTCAGGCACCATTGGCATATAGATAGCCACCACGTCGCCTTTTTTAATGCCCCTTTCCAGCAGAACGTTGGCAAAGCGGCACACGTCGCGGTGCAGTTCTTTATATGTAATGTGTTTGCTTTGAGAGGCGTCGTCGCCCTCCCAGATAATGGCCGTTTCATTACCGCGTTCGGCAAGGTGGCGGTCAAGACAGTTTGCTGCCAGGTTCAGCGTGCCGTCTTCGTACCATTTAATGGAGACGTTGCCGGGCGCAAAGGAGGTGTTCTTCACCTTCTGATAAGGTTTAATCCAGTCAAGAATATGGCCCTGCTCACCCCAGAAGACGTCCGGGCTGGAGACGGATTGCTGATACTTCTCGTGGTACTGCTCCGGGTTTATCAGGCAACGGTCCGCAATGTTTGCGGGAATGTCGTGTTTATGTACTTGGCTCATGGCTTTTTTTCTCCTTGTAAGATGTTAATAATATGTCGCAAAAACGTTAATAGTAGGGGCTTTACAAGCTTTGTTTATTATTTGGGCTACAGATCACGCATTGTTTGAAGAGTATGAAAAATGAGCGAATGAAACTTTGAAGGAAAATAATTCACCGTGCCGATTATTCACAATTTCGATTAAAAAAGCCTTTTTATAACAAAAAGTTATTGATGGGAATTGTGACAAACTCACGTCATGACCGCTTTTTGCAGCGAAATGTGCCGTTCTTTAAGGCTTGCGCAACATGCCGCGCAAATGATACTCATACGCCGCGTTAAAAAATCCCATAAACCAACGCAACACAATTCATACCCTTTCAGTATGTATCCATATTCATGCAGTTTATGTGAATAGGGCGCTTCATTGAGGAAGTCAGTTTCTATGAAAAACGTTAAAGTCAGCCTGGCCTGGCAAATCTTGCTAGCCCTTGTGCTGGGTATCCTGCTGGGTAGCTACCTGCATTATCACAGCGACAGCCGCGAGTGGCTGATTGCGAACCTGCTCTCCCCGGCAGGAGATATCTTTATTCATCTGATCAAGATGATTGTCGTACCGATTGTTATCTCAACGCTGGTCGTCGGCATTGCCGGTGTGGGGGATGCAAAACAGTTAGGCCGTATCGGCGCGAAGACAATTCTTTATTTCGAAGTGATCACGACGATTGCCATCATTCTGGGCATCACACTGGCGAACGTGTTCCAGCCAGGGTCCGGGATCGATATGTCGCAGCTGGCGACGGTGGATATTTCGAAATATCAAAGCACTACCGCTGAAGTACAGAGCCACGCGCATGGCCTGATGGGAACCATCCTTTCGCTGGTGCCGACCAACATCGTGGCTTCCATGGCGAAGGGCGAGATGCTGCCGATCATCTTCTTCTCGGTGTTGTTTGGTCTGGGTCTCTCCTCCCTGCCTGCCACGCACCGTGAACCGCTGGTCACCGTGTTCCGCTCAATTTCTGAAACCATGTTCAAAGTGACTCACATGGTGATGCGCTACGCGCCGGTTGGGGTGTTTGCGCTTATCGCGGTAACCGTGGCGAACTTCGGTTTCGCCTCCCTGTGGCCGCTGGCGAAGCTGGTGATTCTGGTTCACTTCGCCATCCTGTTCTTCGCGCTGGTGGTACTGGGAATTGTGGCGCGCCTGTGTGGGCTGAGCATCTGGATCCTGATCCGTATTCTCAAAGATGAGTTGATTCTCGCGTACTCCACGGCAAGCTCTGAAAGCGTACTGCCGCGTATTATCGAGAAGATGGAGGCCTACGGCGCGCCGGCGTCGATTACCAGCTTTGTGGTGCCAACCGGCTACTCCTTTAACCTGGACGGCTCAACGCTGTACCAGAGTATTGCAGCTATCTTTATTGCTCAGCTGTACGGCATTGACCTGTCTCTGTGGCAGGAGATCGTGCTGGTGCTGACCCTGATGGTGACCTCAAAAGGCATCGCAGGTGTACCTGGCGTCTCCTTTGTCGTCCTGCTGGCAACCCTGGGCAGCGTAGGGATCCCGCTGGAAGGTCTGGCGTTTATCGCCGGTGTCGACCGTATCCTCGACATGGCGCGTACGGCGTTGAACGTGGTGGGTAACGCCCTGGCGGTGCTGGTTATCGCTAAGTGGGAGCACAAATTCGACCGTAAAAAAGCGCTGGCGTATGAACGCGAAGTGCTGGGTCGTTTTGATAAGACCGCAGACCAGTAAAATAAAAAGGCCGGGGTTAACCCGGCCTTTTCGCATTCCCTCTCTGCCAAAAGAGAGGGCCGTGTAAGAGGCTTTACTCCCCACTCAACGCGTCAAATTCTTCACATCCCGTATCAAACCCTTCGGTACAGCTCAGGTTCAGCCAGTAGAGCGCTTTCTGCTTATTCGGCGTTATAAAGCCTTTCTCGCCCTGCTGGAACAGCATTCCGGCCCAGTACTCCGCGTAACCCGTACGCGAAAGGGAGGAGCTGCGTTTGAACCACGACGCGGCTTTGACGTCGTCCTGCGCCACCTCAACGCCGTTGGCATAAATCATCCCCAACAGCATTTGTGCATCCACCGCGGAGTCGTTGTCGATATCTTCGGTTGCCGTTTGCAGCAGTGCGATGGCCTGTGGGTAGTCGGTTTTCCCTGCCTGGGTGTTGACCAGCACGCGTGCCAGCATAATTGCGCCACGTTTACTGCCGGCGATAGTGGCCTGCTGCGCCAGCGCTTTGGCCTGCGCGTAATCGCCCTGTGTAAACTGGATTTGCGATAACAACGCCATGGCGTCGACATCGCCCCCTTTTGCTGCTTTCTCTGCCCACTGCGCGGCCTGCTTGCTGTCGCCGGAACTGAAGTAGGTATCGGCAAGGTAATACTGGGCGCGGGCGTCACCCGCTTCCGCCTGTTGCTTGTACTGGCTGCCAATCTCATCCGCGTGGACGAGTGACGTAAAAAATAACAACATCAGAAAAATTGATTTCATGGATTCTTATCATCTGGGTACACGCCGCGCAGTATAATCGTCGTCGCAGAAGAAAAAAACGGGCGCGGTAAAGGTGAATGAACATTTCCAGGCGTCCGCCGCGTTTCGTCTCACAATAATACTTGTGAAAGAGGGCATTAGACGCTCGCAGGGGAGATTCTCTCACTGAATTAAAATACAAAGGCGGGTATTTATTTCGGTGCTAATGACATTATTGCTGCGGGGCAGCGTGCACAATATATATTGATAATATAAATAGCTTATTAAGAAATAAAAAAGGGGTGAATAAGTCACCCCCTTTTATTCATCGATTAATTAACGGCATTAACCCAACGCGCTTTCACGCAGTCTGGCTTTCAGCTTGCTATATTCGTCAATCACATACTGTTCCGCGGCGTGCTGGTCAGCAATCGGCTCCACGCGTACGGCGCAGTACTTATACTCCGGCGTTTTGGTTATCGGGCTTAAGTTCTCCGTCACCAGTTCGTTGCAGGCACCAATCCACCACTGGTAGGTCATATAGACCGCTCCTTTGTTAGGTCGGTCGCTGACCTGCGCACGGGTAATGATGCGTCCTTTACGCGAGTGCACCCAGATCAGGGCTTCATCTTCAATGCCCAGAGGCTCTGCGTCAGCGGTATTGATCTGCGCATAGCCCGGTTCATCCGCCAGTGCCGCCAGCGCAGCGCAGTTACCGGTCATCGAACGACAGGAGTAGTGGCCCACTTCACGCACGGTAGAGAGCACCATCGGATACTCATCGGTGAGTTTATCGATTGGCGCGACCCAGTCGCAGGTGAAGAACTGCGCCAGTCCGTTCAGGGTGTCGAACTTCTCTTTAAAGAGATACGACGTGCCCTGATCGGCCTCTGACTCATCGCGGCATGGCCACTGGATATACCCCAGTTCACCCATTTTCTCATAGGTGGCACCGGTGAAGTCCGGACACAGTTTGCGCAACTCGTCCCAGATTTCCTGGGTGTTGTTGTAGTGCATCGGATAACCCATGCGGGTGGCGATTTCGCTGATGATCTGCCAGTCGGTTTTCAGATCCCACTTCGGCTCCACCGCTTTGAAGAAGCGCTGGAAGCCGCGGTCTGCCGCCGTGTAAACACCTTCATGCTCGCCCCATGATGTTGACGGTAAAATCACATCCGCCGCCGCCGCGGTTTTGGTCATAAAGATGTCCTGGACAATCACCAGTTCGAGATCCTCAAAGCCTTTACGCACCGCTGACAGCTCGGCGTCGGTCTGCAGCGGATCTTCACCCATAATGTAGGCGGCACGCACTTCACCGTGCGCCGCACGGTGCGGCAGCTCGCTGATGCGATACCCGGTATGTTCCGGCAGGCTCTCCACGCCCCAGGCCTTCGCGAATTTCTCACGATTTTCCGGGAACTTAACGTACTGATAGCCCGGATAGGTATCCGGCAGTGCGCCCATGTCACATGCACCCTGCACGTTGTTTTGACCACGTACCGGGTTCACGCCCACATGCGGTTTGCCCAGATTTCCGGTCAGCATCGCGAGGCTTGTCAGGGAGCGTACGGTTTCCACGCCCTGATAGAACTGGGTGACGCCCATGCCCCACAAAATGGCCGCGGTTTTCGCTCCGGCGTACATCCGCGCTGCCTGACGGATCTCTTGCGCGCTTACGCCGGTTATCGCTTCGACGGACTCCGGCGTGTAGCCTTCGACAATTTTCCGATACTCGTCAAACCCTTCCGTACGGGTCGCGACGAACGCCTGGTCGTAGAGATTCTCCTCAATAATGACGTGGCCCATCGCATTCAACAGCGCGATATTCGAGCCGTTTTTCAGTGCAATGTGCATATCCGCAATACGTGCCGTTTCAATTTTGCGCGGATCGCAGACGATGATTTTCGCCCCATTCTGTTTGGCGCGAATCACGTGGTTCGCGACGATAGGGTGAGAATCCGCCGGGTTATAGCCAAAAATAAACACGAGATCGGTGTTATCTATCTCGTTGATCGCATTACTCATAGCGCCGTTACCGACCGACTGGTGCAGACCTGCAACCGATGGGCCGTGTCAGACGCGAGCGCAGCAGTCGACGTTATTGGTACCAATAACGGCGCGCGCGAATTTTTGCATTACATAGTTGGTTTCATTACCAGTACCGCGTGAAGAGCCGGTAGTCTGGATCGCATCCGGGCCATACTTGGCTTTGATGGCGCTCAGGCGCGTGGCGACATAATCCAGCGCCTCGCTCCAGGAGACGGCTTCCAGCTTGCCACCGCGCTCGCGGCGGATCATAGGGGTTTTCAGGCGTGGGGTAAGGATTTGGGTATCGTTAATAAAATCCCAGCCGTAGTAGCCTTTCAGGCACAGCGTGCCCTGGTTGGTTTTCCCCTGGGCGGCCTCCGCCCGGACGATTTTGCCGTTATCGACCACCAGGTTGATCTTGCAACCCGAGGCACAATAAGGGCAAACCGTGACGACTTTTTTCATCAGTCTGCTCCAGTTAATCAATGCTTACGCCCCACTATGCAGCTTCTATGCCATGTTTTTATTGTGGGTATCAGCAGACTTTACGGCCAACAGAGGGGCAAAACCCTGACGAAAAACAGCCAATCGTCAAAATTGACGTGTCGAATGGGCAGTGGATGTGACATGGGTTGTAATTCCGTCATGTAAAAGTCAAATTGGCTGGAGCCGACGGCAGAATAGTTCAGACTTAACATAATCCCCTGATGGAAGCATGCGATGAAACCGGCGATTCTGGTGGTTGATGACGATACCGCAGTCTGCGAGCTGCTGCAGGATGTGCTGAGTGAGCACGTCTTTAGCGTGCTCGTCTGCCATAACGGCCAGGACGCGCTGAGTCTGGTTCAGCATGAGCCACACATCGCCCTTGTCCTGCTGGATATGATGCTGCCGGATATCAACGGCCTGCAGGTATTACTGCACCTGCAAAAGCAACGTCCGGAGCTGCCGGTGGTGATGCTGACCGGGCTGGGCAGTGAGTCAGACGTGGTGGTGGGGCTGGAGATGGGGGCCGACGATTATATTGGCAAACCGTTTAACCCGCGCGTGGTGGTTGCCCGGGTTAAAGCCGTGCTTCGCCGGACCGGGGCGCTGGCCGCAGACACCCCGGTGCCACGCGTGGCGGGCGTGACGTTCAATGGCTGGACGCTGGATACCTCCCGTTGTGAACTCAGCGATCCGCAGCGTAACCCCGTACCGTTGACCCAGGGAGAATATGGTCTGCTGCTGGCGCTCACCCAGAACGCCCGGCGGGTGCTCAGCCGGGAACAACTGCTCGAGCTGACGCACAGCGAAAGTGCCGAGGTGTTCGACCGCACAATCGATGTGTTGATCATGCGCCTGCGCCGTAAAATAGAAGCCAACCCGCATCAGCCCGCACTCATTAAAACCGTCCGGGGGCTGGGCTACGTCTTTGCTGCCGATGTGTCTCACAGCGAGAAAGCGGCTTAAATATTCTCTTTAATAAACAGCTGCAACTCGGCCAGCGTTTTTGCCCCATCAATGGCGTTCGCAGCCAGCAGGCTTGCCCGCGCGCAGGCATGGGCCAGATAAATACTCTCGACCAGCGGCAACGCTTCATGGCAGCCGTATAAGAAGCCTGCGCAGAAGGCATCACCCGCCCCGACGCTGCCGATAATCTCTTCCCGCTCCAGCAACCAGGAGGGGATCCAGCGCCCTTCATCGTCCGGTGTTAACCCCCACGCCCCTTCCGGACAGTGGATCACCACCCGCTGACGCACGCCAGCTGCCAGAAGCTGTGAGGCGGCTTCCGCGATATGGGCAATGTGCGGGGCATCGTTCTCGTCGCGCATCTCCAGCCCGCTAAACTCGCCTGCTTCCAGTTCGTTGATGACCAGATAATCAAGATGGCGCAGGGCAGGGAGGACCAGCGGCTGATAGCGAGGGTCACCCTTTCGCGAGACCAGATCGAGCGAGGTTTCATACCCCTGATCGCGCATCTGGGCCAGCAGCCGTGCGCTGCGGGTGCCGTACTCGTCATCGGGCATATCCAGGCTGTCGAGCAGTAACAGGTAGCCGAGATGGAAAATCTTCATCGCGCCGTCGAGGCGGTCGAAGGCGGGCAGATCCAGAAGACGGTTGGCGCCCGGGGAGTGGAAAAAAGTGCGCTGCCCGCTGGGGTCGGTCATAACCTGCGACATAGAGGTTGGCGCAAAGGTCGTGCGCTGCACCCGCTGGCGGTTGACGTGATACTGGTCGAGCATCGCCAGGATGTAATCGCCGTCGCTATCTTCGCCAATCAGGCCGACGGCCTGCAGCGGCAGGCCAACGTGCATTTTGGCCAGCGTCAGCAGGACGTTCAGCGGCGCACCGCCGGTTGAACGTTCGCTGTGGGTAATTTCCGCCAGCCAGCCGCGCTCCGGCCATTGCACAATCTGGTGGACATGATCCACCAGCATATTGCCGGCGGCGATAATCCCTTTACGTTCCATTATGCCTGCCCCGCGCTGCCAAAGATGCGCATTTGCGCGGCGACCGTATCGGTAATCGCCTCCTCTATGCCCAGCAACAGTTCTGCAAATTCATCGTACAGAGGCTGACGTTTTGCCATCCGTTGCTCAACGGCGGAGAGCGCGGCCTGTGACATGCCGGTATAAAAGTTGATTTTATGGATCCCCAGTTCGATGGCGCGACGAAAATCGGCATCGCTGATGCCGGAGCCGCCGTGTAAGACCAACGGCAGGCCGGTCTGCTGGCGAATGGCGTCCAGACGAGGGAAATCGAGTTTTGGCTCGCCTTTGTATTTACCGTGCGCGTTGCCAATGGCGACCGCCAGCGCATCAATGCCGGTGGCATCGACAAACTCGCGCGCACGCAGCGGGTCCGTAAACAACGCTTCATCCGCATGGCCATACAACGCGCCACCTTCGTCACCGCCTACCGCACCCAGCTCCGCTTCTACCGATACGCCAACCGCGTGGCACATCTTCACCACCTCCCGCGTCTGGCGAATGTTTTCTTCGTAGCTCAGAGTGGATCCATCAAACATCACGGAGCTGAAGCCTACGCGCAGCGCACGTACCACCGCCTCGAAATGCAGGCCGTGATCGAGGTTGAGCACCACCGGAATATCATGACGGGCGGCTTCAAACCTGACCGCTTCGACCAGCGACTCCAGGGAGACATACTTAAAGTGGACTTCCGCAATATTAATGATAAACGGCGAGCGTTCCTGTTTCGCGGCAGCAAACAGCGCGCGCAAAAAATGGGAGTCGAGAACGTTAAACGCGCCGAGCGCGTAGCGGTGTTTCCTGGCGTGCTCAAGACCGTCGGCAAGAGAAATCAATGGCATTATTTACTCCTTATTTCCGAAACAGGTTGTACTCGTTGCACAACACCAGCACCGCCGGTTCGTCTTCTTCGATATTGTTATAGCGGGCAATGGGCTGTAAAAAATGGTTATCGTGTTCATCGTCATTCACCGATGACACTTCCCCCACCAGTACGTCGCCAAAACCGCGTTCGCCCCAGAAACTGTGGTACAGGCCGGGGGTGAGGCAGATGCTGTCCCCGGGTTGCAGGCGTAACTGACTGCCGGGCGCGTGGGTTTGCAGACAGCCGTCGAGGGTAACGGTCACGTCGGTATTTTCAGGTTCTTGATGTGCGCCGGCATTCCATAACTCGACGATCAGGTTTCCGCCGCCACGGTTGATGATGTCTTCCCGTTTACGCCAGTGAAAATGCATGGGCGTTACCTGACCATCCCGGACGTGCATGATTTTTTCGGCATAGCACTTTTCATAGGGCACGCCGTTCGGTGAGCCATTGCGCAGGGTAAAGAGCGTTAGCCCCTGTGCGGCAAAATGGTCGCCGCCGAATGCCGTTACGTCCCAGCCAAGCCTGAGATCAAACACTTCCTGCCAGGCGGCCGGATCAAGCTGCTGCCATTTCGTTGGCGGAAAACTGGCAAAGGGAGGGAGATGCACATCGTGCATGGAGAAGAACTGCCGCGTGTGGCCAAGGATTTCATTGATTTCGGAGCGTTTCATCGGGCCCCCTGGACGCTATGTCAGGCCTCACCCCAACTCTCTCGCGCGAAGAGAAGATCAGGGTGAGGGCATCAAACCGCACTACATCACTTAACTGTCCACCCTTTATAGGATCCGACGTTCTTTTTATCGATCATCGTCACCGGGATCAGCACAGGCTCTTTAGGCGCAGGTTTGCCCTGCAGAATGTCATAGCCGATCTCAACCGCTTTTGCCGCCATTACCTGCGGATCCTGAGCCGGCGTTGCGACAAACAGGGAGTTTTCACGCTTAAGCGCTTCCTCGCCGTCCGGGCTGCCGTCTACGCCAACGATAAAGAATTCATTGCGTTGGGCCTGTTTTGCTGCCAGATCGGCACCGATCGCCGTCGGATCGTTAATCGCGAACACGCCGTCGATCTTCGGATTGGCCGCCAGCAGTGAGGTCATCACTTCCAGACCGCCTTCACGGCTACCTTTGGCGTTCTGGTTATCAGAGAGCACCTTGATATCCGGATGTTTTTTGAACTCGGTCTGGCAGCCTTCGACGCGGTTTTGCACCGCGGACACTGGCGGCCCGTTGATGATGACCACGTTGCCTTTGCCTTTCAGGCGGTCAGTAATGTATTTACAGGCCATTTCCCCCGCCTGGGTGTTATCGGAGGTGATGGTGGCATCCGCCCCTTCCGCCGCGACGTCAACCGCGACAACCACGATCCCGGCCTCTTTCGCGCGTTTAACCGCCGGGCCGATCCCTTTGGAATCCGCGGCGTTAAGGATGATCATGTCCACTTTGGCCGCAATAAAGTTGTCTATCTGCGCCACCTGCTGGCCGAGATCGTAACCGCTGGAGACCAGCGTCACTTTGACGTTATCCCCCGCCAGTTTGCGCGCTTCCAGCTCGGCACCTTTGGTGATCTGCACGAAGAATGGGTTGGCCAGGTCGCCCACCGTCACGCCGATGGACTTCAGATCTTTCGCCTGCGCAAACGGCGTTGCGGCAAGCAGCGCGCCAGCACAGAGCGCGGTCACTAACGGTTTCAAACGCATCTTCTCTTCCTCGCTTGTAGGGTATTGTTGTTATGCACTTTGATGGTGTCGGGTACGGTATTTGTCGATCAGCACTGCTATGATGATCACCGCCCCTTTGATCACCAGTTGCCAGAAGTAGGAGACGCCCATCAGCGTCATGCCGTTGTTAAGCGTGGCGATGATCAGCGCCCCCACCAGCGTGCCGGTGATCGTGCCGATCCCGCCGACAAAGCTGGTGCCGCCGAGGATCACCGCCGCAATCGCATCCAGCTCGTAGCCCATGCCCAGGTTGCCGTTGGCGCTGTAGAGACGCGAGGCACTCATCACGCCGCCCAGGCCCGAGAGCAGTCCGCTCATGCCGTACACAAACAACAGCACCAGCCAGACCTTAATGCCTGTCAGACGCGCCGCCTGCATGTTGCCGCCAACCGCATAAATGTGAACGCCAAGCGTGGTGCGACGCAGAATAAACCAGCACAGCACAATTACCGCCAGCGCGATCACCACCAGCCACGGAATGGGTCCAAGGTAGTTATTGCCGATCCACTCAAAGTTAATGTTGGAGTTAATGACGGTCGTACCGTCCGCCAGCAGATAAGCCGCACCGCGCAGTGCCGTATAGGTACCGAGCGTCACGATAAACGGCGGCAGCCCGGCAAAAGCGACCAGCGCGCCGTTGAACAAACCCAGCACCAGGCCGAGCATGAGCGCTGCCGGAATAGAAAGCATGGCGAACTCAGGTATTAACGACACCACCATCGCCGCCACGGCCGTGGTGCCCAGAATGGAGCCGACAGAGAGGTCGATCCCGCCGGTCAGAATGATGAAGGTCATCCCTGCGGCCAGTACGATGTTGATCGACGCCTGGCGGGTGATATTGAGCAGATTACTTTCGGTAAAGAAGTTAGGCGCGATAAAACCAAATACCGCCACAATCAGGATCAAGATGGGCAAAATGCCGACCGTCTGCATCAGATCGCTCATCAGCATTTTTTTGGCAGAGGCGGACTTCGCCACCTGCTGCGGATGGGTTGAATTTGTCATAGTTGCACCGCCTGATGATGAGAGTCGTTCACGCCGGTCGCCAGCGTCATGATGTTTTCCTGTGAAATTTCTGCTCCGTGAAGTTCACCTGCAATGCTGCCTTCACGCATGACATAGACGCGGTCGCTCATGCCGACGATTTCCGGCAGCTCGCTGGAGATCATCAGGATCGCCACGCCCTTGCGCGCCATCTGGTTCATGATGCGGTAGATTTCACTTTTCGCCCCGACGTCGACGCCGCGCGTCGGTTCGTCCAGAATCAGAATGCGTGGGCCGATGGCCACCCAGCGGGAGATAAGCAGCTTTTGCTGATTGCCCCCGGACAGGCCACCCGCGCGGACCTGTGAATGCGGCACGCGGATGTTAAGCAGGGCGATCGCATCGTCAGAAATGGTCTGCGCTTTTTTGCGGTTCAGCATGCCGAAGGTGGCGTCGCGCTCCAGCGTCGCCATGGTGATGTTCTCCTGTGCGGCCAGCTCGAGGAACAGCCCTTGTTCTTTGCGGTTCTCGGTGAGAAAACCGATCCCGTTGTCGATGGCGGCACGTGGGGAGTGGATCACCACCGGTTCGCCGTCGACTTCAATCATGCCGCCCGTGGCTTTGCGCGCGCCGAAGATCAGCTGCGCCAGTTCGGAACGTCCGGCGCCCACCAGACCTGCCAGCCCGACAATTTCTCCGGAACGCACCTGCAGACTGCAGGGGAGCACTTTCTTGCCGTCGGTAAGGTGATGCACGTTAAGACGCGGGCTGCCGAGCGGGATATCGCGCTCTTTGTTAAACAGATCGCTTAGCGGACGCCCGACCATCATCTTCACCAGTTCAGAGGCGTTCAGTTTGTCGCGCGTCAGGCTACCGACGTACTGCCCGTCACGCAGAACGCTGACGCGATCGGAGAGTTCATACACTTCCGCCATGCGGTGGCTGATATAGATAATCGCCATTCCTTCCTCTCGCAGGCGCAGTATCAGCTCGAACAGGCGATGGGTTTCACGTGAGGAGAGGGCGGCGGTGGGTTCATCCATCACCAGAATGCGGCTGTTGCGGTGTAGCGCGCGGGCAATTTCAACCTGCTGCTGCTCGGCGATGGTTAGCCTCATTACCAGGTCGGTCGCCTTGAAGTGCGCGCCCAGACGGTCAATCACCGCCTGCGCCTGTGCGGCCATCTCTTTGCGCTGTATCAGCCCGGCGCGCGACAGCTCGCTGCCCAGAAAAATGTTTTCAGCGACGGTCAGATTGGGGGCAAGCTGCATCTCCTGATAAATGAGGGTGATACCCGCGGCCAGCGCATCCTTTGGCCCTTTGATGTGAAACGGCTGTCCGTCAATCAGGATCTCGCCGCTGGTGGCGGTGTAGGCGCCCGCGAGGATCTTCATCAGGGTACTCTTTCCTGCGCCGTTTTCCCCCATCAGCGCGTGGATCTCACCGGGGTATACCGTCAAATCCACACCCTTGAGCGCGTGGAAATGGCCAAACGTTTTGGCAATGTTGCGCATCTCCAGTACCGGGGTTCTGCTCATGGCGGATCTCCTTGAATGTCGATATCCGCACTTCATCACAGGTTGGTAAATGCAAAATGTCAGAAGCCGTTCATATTTGTCATAGTTATGAATAGTTAACTTACATCACAATTCCCCGCTTTTTCCCTCTCAGCAGGAGAGGGCCAGGGTGAGGGCATCACATTGCACCGGAGCTTACCGTATGCCATCACACCGTCCGCCCTTCTTTGCCAGCGCCCGTGGTCGCCTGCTGATTTTTAATCTGCTGGTGGTGGCGGTGACGCTGATGGTCAGCGGCGTGGCGGTGCTCGGCTTTCGTCATGCCAGCCAGATCCAGGAACAGGTGCAGCAGCAGACGCTGGATGACATGACCGGCAGCATGAACCTCGCCCGCGATACCGCCAATGTGGCAACGGCGGCGGTGCGGCTCTCGCAAGTTGTGGGCGCGCTGGAATACAAGGGCGAAGCCGAGCGCCTGAAGCAGACGCAGATGGCGCTGCGTCACTCGCTGGAACAGCTTGCCGATGCGCCACTGGCGCAACAGGAGCCCGCGCTGGTGGCGCGAATTATTCAGAGAAGTAATGAGTTACAGCAGAGCGTGACGGGCATGCTGGAGCGCGGGCAGCGGCGTCATCTGGAGCGTAATGCGCTTCTCAGCGCGCTCTATCAAAGCCAGAGCTATTTACGCCATCTGCAGGACATCAACCGCCGTTACGCCAGCAACGTCCCGGATGCGCAACAGCTTATGGAAATGGACAGACTAATCATCGCCGCTATTGAAACGCCCTCGCCGCGCGCCACGGTTCAGCAGCTGGATGCCGTGACGGCAACGCTGCCCCGGAGCGTGACGCAGCCCGTGGTGAACGCTATCCTGCCCGATTTTAATGCCGAGCTTCACAAGCTTGTTCCGCTCTCGACGCAGCTGGAGGAGAGCGATCTGGCGATCAGCTGGTATATGTTCCACATCAAGGCGCTGGTGGCGATATTAAACAGCGACATCAATCAGTACGTTGAACAGGTGGCGCAGGCCTCCCGGCTGCGCACTGCCCAGAGTCACCAGGAGCTGCGCTCCATCAGTGTATTTATCAGCGTGTTCGCCGTGCTGGCGCTGATCATCACCGGGTGCGCCTGTTGGTATATCTACCGTAATCTGGCCTCCAACCTGACGGCCATCTCCCGGGCGATGTCGCGCCTTGCCCACGGCGAGCAGGATGTTTCCGTCCCTGGACTGCAGCGCCGTGATGAGCTGGGTGAGCTGGCGCGAGCGTTTAACGTTTTTGCCCGCAACACCGCCTCGCTTGTCCACACCACCCGCCTGCTGAAAGAAAAAACCACGCAGATGGAGATCGACCGCATCGAGCGTCAGGGGCTGGAAGAGGCGCTGCTGCACAGCCAGAAGATGAAGGCCGTCGGGCAGCTGACGGGCGGTCTGGCGCATGACTTTAACAACCTGCTGGCGGTGATCATTGGCAGTCTGGAACTCACCGATCCTGACTCACATGACGCCCCGCGTATCACCCGGGCACTCAAGGCCGCCGAGCGTGGTGCGGTGCTGACCCAGCGCCTGCTGGCGTTTTCCCGCAAGCAATCCCTGACCCCGCACGCGGTAGAGATGAAACCGCTGCTCGAGAACCTGCGGGAGTTGATGTACCACTCGCTGCCGGCCACCCTGACGCTGGAAATTGAAGCGCAATCACCGGCGTGGCCGGCGTGGATAGACGTCAGCCAGCTGGAAAACGCCATTATTAACCTGGTGATGAACGCCCGCGATGCGATGGAGGGACAGACGGGGGTTATTAAGATCCGCACGTGGAATCAGCGCGTGACCCGCAGTGACGGACGCAGGCAGGATATGGTGGCGCTGGAGGTTATTGACCGGGGAAGTGGAATGTCGCAGGAGGTCAAATCCCGGGTCTTCGAACCGTTCTTTACGACCAAGCAAACCGGAAGCGGTAGCGGATTAGGCCTGTCGATGGTCTACGGTTTTGTACGCCAGTCCGGTGGGCGCGTGGAGATTGAAAGCGCGCCGGGGCAGGGGACCACCGTGCGGCTGCATCTGCCACGCTCGACGCTGCCTGTTCGTTCTGCTGATGAGACCCATGCCGCCGCGGCTGCCGTTGAAAATGAACGCCTGGTACTGGTGCTGGAAGATGAAGCCGATGTCCGCCAGACCCTGTGCGAGCAGCTGCATCAGCTGGGCTATCTGACGCTTGAAGCGGACAACGGCGAACAGGCCCTGAAGATGCTGGACGCGTCACCGGATATTGGCATGTTTATTAGCGACTTAATGCTGCCCGGCAACCTCAGTGGTGCCGAGGTGATCAACCATGTGCGCAGCCATTATCCGCAGCTTCCGGTGTTGCTGATCAGCGGCCAGGATCTGCGTCCGACGCATAACCCGCAACTGCCGGACGTGGCGTTACTGCGCAAGCCTTTTACCCGTGTTCAGCTGGCGCAGGCGTTGCGCAAGGTGATGACAGGAACTGGCTGAGAGCCAGGGTCGCCGCCCCCTGAGCACCGTTAAAGGATGACGATGATGCTGTAATGAAACGGACTGCCTCATACGGCAGCGGACGGCGCAGATGCTGTTTAATTCTGGCAATCAGCGCGTCGCGTGGAAAATCGACCATATCCATCACGCCGCCGCCGAGGATCACCGCATCCGGGTCGAAGAGATTTACGCTGGTGGCAATGGCTCGGGCTGCATGATTTAAGAGCTGTATGACAAAGGGGTCATGACACGCTGAGGTAAAAATCTCGCCAATCGCGTAATCACGGGGCTGTTGTTCATACCACTGTTTCAGGGCAATACCGGAACAGACGGTTTCCAGACATCCTGTGTTACCACAACCGCAATGGCGTGACATATCGCCCTGCGGAATATGTCCAAGCTCGCCCGCGACCCCGTGTGCACCTGTCCAGGGCGCGCCGTTCAGCCAGATGGCGAACCCCATGCCGGTACCGAGATAGGCTGCCAGAACCTGCTGTTGCTGCAAGTTGTGCTGCATAACATCAAAAGAGAGCTGGAGGTTAACGTCACGGTAGAATTCGACCGGGCATCCCAGCGCGTCCGCCAGTTTACCCGCCAGGTCCCGTCGGTCTGTTGCCTGTAATGGCAGGTTTGGTGTCGAGATAATGGTGCGTTTGTCTTTGCCGACCAGCGCAGGAAAACCCATCACCAGACCCCGACAGCGAACCTGATAGTGGCGAAGCCTTGCAACGATCATTTCTGCGACGCCGCACATGACGCCTGAACGGATAATGTCTGCTGTACGGTGTTTTTCACAGTGCAGCACGGCCCCCTCGGCTGTAAGCAGGCAAAAACGGATATGGGTAGCGCCCATATCCACTCCGGCAACGACATCAGGCTGTTTTTGCATGAGGAAGGGCCTCGTTCTTTGCCGACAGAATCTGTCCGGCCATCAGTTGCCATGCGTCGTCGATATTCTCTGCGTGGTTGAACAGTCCTGACGTCCCGACGATAAAGACATCAGCCCCGGCGGCCATCAGTTTTTTGTAGGTGGACTGATTGCAGGAGCCATCGATCTCAATCTCATAGCGCAGCCCTTCACGTTCGCGCCAGGCTTTCAGCTCGGCAATTTTTTCGAGCATTTCCGGAATGAAAGGCTGCCCGGCAAAGCCAGGATCGACGGTCATGACCGTAATTTTGTCCGCCTTGTGAATGTAATATTTCATCGCTTCAACGGGCGTTTCAGGGTTGAGGATCAGACCGACTCTCATGCCATGACGGCGAATTTCGTCAATCAGACGGAAGGCCTGACCGTTAATCGTTTCCGGATGCAGGGTGATGAAATCCGCTCCGGCCTGTGCCAGTTGACTAATGTAGTCCTGGGGGCGCGTCACCATCAGATGGCAGTCCAGCGGTTTGGTGGCGAGCTTCTTCACCTGGCTGACAAAGAACGGTGACAGCGTCAAATTGGGCACAAAGTGACCGTCCATGATGTCGATATGGAAGTAGTCCGCGTGCTGGTCTATGAATTCGATCTGCTCTTTGAATTTCAGCAGGTCCATACACATCAGGGAGGGGGAAATTTTCATCGTCAATTCCTTACTTACTGATCAATCTATCGAGGGCGACAGCGGCGATAATCAACCCGCCCATCACCACCAGCTGGTAGTAGGTTTGTACTTGTAAAATATTGAGTCCGTTATTGATGGTGCCGATGATGAGCCCCCCAATCACGACAGAGAAGATGCGCCCTTTACCGCCAAAGAAACTGGTTCCGCCGATAATGGCGCTGGCAATGGCGTAGGTTTCAAAGCCCATACCAGCCAGCGGCTCTGCTGCCCCCAGTCGTGCCGTTGACACCACGCCTGCCAGCCCTGCACACACACCGGAGATAATGAAAACCACCAGGATATGAAACTTCACGTCAATACCGGAGTAGAACGCCGAGTTCTTGTTACCGCCCAGCGCGTAGATGTTGCGTCCCAGCCGCATACGGGTGGTGAGGAACCAGAGAATCACCGCCACTACCAGCGAGAAGATCACCGGCACGGGAATACCTAAGAGATTGGCGGCAAAAAAGTTTACAAAGTCGAACGAGAAGCCGTATACCGAGTTGGCATCCGAAATCACCAGCGTAATGCCGCGAAAAATGGCGTTAGTGCCCAGGGTGATAATGAACGGATGCAGCCCGGTCCAGTTGACCAGACAGCCGTTGATCGCGCCTAACGCACCGCCAACCAGCACGCCGCCAATGAGCGCTGCCAGGAACGGGTCGACGCCGGCCAGCATGAGCTTGGCGGTCACCATCCCGGACAGCGCCAGAATCGCCCCGACGGACAGATCGATACCTGCCACCAGAATGGCAAAGAACTCGCCCATCCCGATCAGCACCGTCACCGAACTCTGGACAAAAATTTGAGTGATGTTATTGGTGGTCAGGAAGTATTCCGACGACAGCGTGCCAAAGATGGCAACGATGATCGCGAGGATGAAAAAGGTGCCGTACTTGTCCCAGAACAGCGCGAAATTAAACGGTTTTTTTTCGTCCATATCGCGTTTCACTCTTGTGGTAATGCCCATGCCATAATCTCCTCTTCGCCCATGTCGTCGCGATTGGTCAGGATTTGCGTCAGTCGCCCTTCGCAGAACACGGCGATGCGGTCGCAGACGGCGATAATTTCAGGTAGCTCGGATGACACCATCAGGATGACCTTGCCCTCGTCAGCTAACTGGCGCATCACCTTGTAGATTTCGGCCTTTGCGCCGACGTCGATGCCGCGGGTAGGTTCATCAAAAATGATGACGTCCGGGTTGCAGCACAGCCATTTGGAAATCAGCACCTTCTGCTGGTTTCCGCCGGAGAGCTCAGTGATGTTTTGCTCCACACTATGGCACTTTAACGCCAGCAGCTGGCGCTGCGTTTCAGCAGTTTTGCGCTCTTCATGTTCGCGAAACAGGCCCATGGCACCTTTGTAGCCGCCATTTTTCAGGCTTTGGCTGACCGCCATGTTCTGAGCAATAGAGAAGTTGGGGAAGAAGCCGTTTTCCCGACGACTTTCAGTGATGTAGGCCATCCCTTTTTTCAACGCATCCAACGGCGAGTGTGGGGAGATGGTTTTACCGTTGAGACGGATTTCACCGCTAGCGCGTTTATCCACCCCGAAGAGGCAGTCCATCAGCTCGGTGCGGCCTGAACCGACGAGTCCTGCAAAGCCAAAGATTTCACCGCGATTCACACTGAACGAGATATCACGTACTTTTTTCTTGTCCCGGCTGGTGACGTTTTTCACTTCGAACACGGTATCGCGTTCGAGGTTGCCGGTACTTTCTTTCATCGCGTTAAAGCGGTTTTGCA
The DNA here is from genome assembly GCF_030209635.1 of Enterobacter sp. MEB024. Taxonomy (NCBI): domain Bacteria; kingdom Pseudomonadati; phylum Pseudomonadota; class Gammaproteobacteria; order Enterobacterales; family Enterobacteriaceae; genus Enterobacter; species Enterobacter sp. MEB024. The sequence goes on from NZ_JARVRQ010000009.1 coordinate 88,476, forward strand.
ACTCGCGGCCCACCATCAGGCGCACAATATCGTCGTTTGTGACATCACTCACCATGCCCGTGCAGACGCTGCTTCCATCTTTCATCACGGTAAAGCGGTCGCAAATGCGGCGGATTTCTGCGAGCTTATGCGAGATATACACAATTGCTGTGCCCTCTTTACGTAATTGATTCATGATCAGGAAAAGATAATCCACCTCTTTATTGGTTAAAGACGATGTGGGCTCATCCATAATGATCGCTTTAGCGTTGAGCATTAATGTTTTTGCAATTTCCAGCATTTGCTTGTGGCTGATGGATAAATTCGCCACCTTTTCATCTAAATCGACTTTCAATCCCACGCGTAAAAGCATCATTGCGCCGCGAATACGCATCTCTTTCCAGTCGATGATATTGACGCCACAGACTTTTTTCGTCAGATGACGGCCAATATATAAATTCTCCAGAACGGTTAATTCATCGATAACGCTAAGTTCCTGGTAAATTATGCCAATGCCCAACTGTGCTGCCAGTTTATGATCGAGCTTGTCGTAATTTACCTCGTTGATAGTAATAGTTCCTTTGGTCGGTTCATGTATTCCCGACAATACTTTCATTAAGGTTGATTTACCGGCGCCATTCTCCCCTAATAACGCATGAATCTCGTGGGGATAAATAGTTAAATCAACCGACGTTAATGCGTGAACCGGACCAAAGGATTTGCCGATCCCCGCCATTGAGATATATGGCGTGACCATGTTTACTCCTTATGTTTTCCCTCTCATCCTGCGGGAGAGAGCTGGGGTGTGGGCTTCTGACCGCACCGGATATCAGTTATTTCGTCACCAGAACCGAATCAACCAGTTTGAATTCAGGCGTTTTTTCTAGGGGGATCACGTTGCCGGTTTTCGCCGCATCCACCATCAACTTCAGGCCCGTAGCACCAATATCCGCTGGGTTCTGCGCGACGGTGGCGGTCATTTGTCCGGCATCGACCATCTTACGTGCTTCAGGAATGCCATCCGTGCCAACGACCAGTACTTTTCCTGTTTTACCGGCGTTTGCCACCGCCTGTGCCACGCCCATTGCCATGGTATCGTTTGCACAGTAGAAGGCTTTCAAATTCGGGTTGCGTTGCAAAACGTTGGTGGCGACATCCAGGGCTTTAATGCGATCCCAGTCGGCGGGTTGGCTGGCAACGAGCTTGATTTGACTTGCTTTTTTGAAGGTTTCTGTAGCGCCATTGCGGCGTGCCTCTCCCGATGCATTTCCGGCTTTCCCTTCAATAATCGCGACTTCACCGCCCTGCACACCGAGTTTATCAATGATAAAGCCTGCGCCTTTTGCCCCAACGGCTACGTTATCCGTCGTGACAAAACCTTCAACGTTACCGCCGGCTTTTTTCAGGTTATCCATATCGATTTTTTCATCGAGGTTGACCAGAAAAATGCCTTTCTGCCAGGCGCGTGAGACGGGCATCACCAGGTTGACCGAGGAGAGTGGGGCAAAGGCAATGCCTTTGTATTTCTTATTACTCAAGTCTTCAAAAAGCTGCAGTTGAGACTGAAAATCCCCCTCTGACGGCGAAGCAAAAATATCAACACTTACCCCCAGGGTTTTTGCTTCATATTCGATCCCTTTCTTCATATCCACCCAGAATGGATTGTTCAATGTTTTTAATACTACTGCATATTCTGCGGCAGCAAATGCGCTGGTAGATAACATTAAGCCCATAGCGGCGCCGCTGAAATATTTCAGATATTTATTCATAGCAGTGTTCTCAATGTAGGGTATATTTTGTTGATCCCGCTAATACGGGATCAACATTTTATCGTTACTTCAGGGCGCCAGGGGAGAAGAAATCCACAATAGCACCGGTTTTTTGCATATTAAGTGTGGCCTGTTGAATATTCTGTTGTGCAACGGATACAAATAAAGCATCTAATAGTGTGAGTTGTAATATACGCGCGGAGGCGTTACGCCCTAATAAAGGGGTCTCTGGTGCTGGCGAACAAATAATATAATCAGCGAGTTTGGCAATGGGTGAATGATAGCTATGGGTAATGCAGATAATCTTCGCACCGTTCTTTTTCGCTAACTCTACTGCAGCTTTCACATCGCTGGTGCGTCCTGAGTGTGTTACCACCAGCACTACGTCTCCCTCTTTCAGCAGCGATGCTGACATCATCATGATATGGGCGTCCTGATAGGACTGGCAGCGCACGCCGATACGTAAAAACTTGTGCTGGATGTCGGCACAAATGGCGTTAGAGCCGCCGACGCCGTACAGATCGCGCTGGTTAGCCTGAGCGAAGAAACGTGCTGCGCGATGAATTTCATCCACATTAACAATCGACTGGCCTTCCATAATGGTGCGAAGCGTAATGTTGAACACTTTATTAACCACATCCTGTGGTGCTTCATCAAAGGCGAGTTCAGCGGGGAGGACCTGCTCGGATTGAGAGAAGTAGTCCACAAGCGCTGCGCGCAGAGTACGAAAACCGCTAAACCCGAGCAGCTTGGCCACTTTGACGATCATCGCTTCCGAGACCAGCAGTGTTTCGGCAACATCTTTAATTGCCGGCGCACCGCTCAGGTTACCTGGCTGAAGCAGCCAGTCGACGATACGGCTCTCGTTGTCGGTCATCCCTTCCTGTTTCATACGCAGGTAAGGTGCCAGACCGATGCCATTAGGCAGCTCTTTTTCAAATTCTGACTGACTCATCGCTCTCTGTTGTCCTTAAAAATGAAGACGACACTATATCATCACAACCTTCCCGGGAAATATGTTGCCAACTTCACAGTATTTATAAATTCATAAAGTTTTATTGGTTGTGAAGTTTTGGGCTGTGCGTTGTTGCTTCATTCGTTGTAAATCAATTACTTAATTTCTTTGGCATTGAGTGGACTAAGACTTACAGGCAAACTTAACCATCAGCTCAGGGTTGAAATGCGATCCTCAGGGGTGTAGAACACGCTCAGAACGCGATGGTTTTGTGGTTTTATTGCACAACTAACCGGTCTTAAATCACAAAATACATCGTGTTCGTAAAGTTTACTCACTGAGAGGCAAATCATGAAAAGGATTGCGTTTGGTTGCGATCACGTTGGCTTCATACTGAAAGAGGACATACTGGCCCATCTGCGTGGGCGTGGCGTAGAGGTGGTGGATAAGGGCACCTGGTCGCCCGAACGCACCGATTACCCGCATTATGCCAGCGCTGTTGCGACCTCCCTGCTCGACGGTGAGGTTGATGGCGGCATCTTAATTTGTGGTACCGGCGTTGGGATCTCTATTACGGCCAACAAATACCCCGGCATTCGTGCAGTGGTATGTAGTGAGCCTTATTCTGCGCAGCTTTCAAGGCAGCATAACAACACCAATATACTGGCATTTGGCTCACGTGTTGTTGGCCTTGAGCTGGCAAAAATGATTGTCGATGCCTGGCTCAATGCAGAATTTGAGGGCGGGAGACATCAGGTGAGAGTGGAAGCGATAGGGGTGATTGAACAGGCGCAGAAATGAGATTCCTCCGCTACCCCAGCCAGCTGTTGTTCATTACCGTAAGGCCAGTCCACCTGCGAGTCTGGTCTTATGAAACGTTACTCTACCGCTCTGTTATTTGGTCTGCTGTCACTTACCAGCCAACTGGCTCACGCCGATGTTATTGATGAAGCCATTGGCAATATTCAGCAGGCGATCAACGATGCCTATAACCCCAGCAGCAGTCGCAGTAGCGATGACGACGACGATCGCTACGATCGCAGCCGCCAGACCGACAGCCGTCAGTATGACGATCGCCGCAGGCAACTGGAGGATCGCCGTCGCCGTCTGGATGAGCGTCAACGCCAGCTGGATGATGACAGACGTCAGTTAGAAGAAGATGAGCGCCGGTTAGAAGACGATTACGATCGCTGATACGCGCGGTTTAGCATCCATACGCCTCGCCCTCTCATTCAGAGAGGGAGTGACCTAATCCAGCAACAACGTCATTCCGTCATATCCCGCCTCGAACCCGTCGGGTAGCGGGTTATCCATCATCCATACGTCGAACTGATGACTGATATGGGTCAGGATCACCTGCGGACAGCCGATGATCTCATTTAAGGCAATAACCGTATTCAGATCGCAATGGTTGCGCGGCGTTTCGTCACGCGGCTCGTGGCTGCAGTCGATGATCATCGCCTGCGGCCGGTTATTGAGCAGGAATTTTACCGTTTTATCGGGTAATCCGGCGGTATCGGAGAGCCAGGCCACACGGCTGTGGGCGGACTCCAGCAGGTAGCCAAAGGTGATTTTCGAGTGATTCAGCGGCAGCGGCGTGACCCGCAGGCCCTGCAGTTCAAACACCACAAACGGCTCTACCGTATGGCTGAAATCCAGAATCCCCGGGTGTTTAAACAGGTCGTCACACCCCGCCTCGTCTGGTGGGCCGTACACCGGAACAGGGGCACCGACGCCCCAGCGCAGGGGGAACAGCCCCTGGACGTGATCCATATGGTAGTGGGTCAGTAAAAACTGCTGAAAGCTGCCTGACGGCCAGTCGTCCATCAGGTGCGGGATACCGGCGTCCAGCAGCGTTACCGCATCGTTGAATTTGACTACCGCGCTACAGGGGCGACGGCGATGGTTATCCTGCAGACGCGCCCGGCGACACGCGGCGCAGTCGCAGCCAAACACCGGCACCAGCTGAGCACTACCGGTTCCCGTTAACGTAATCGTCAGACTCATCGTGCACCTCTACAACAGTTTGGTGAAACGAAAATGGCTCTGCGTATACCCTTCACGCGCATAAAAACGGTGAGCGTCCAGGCGCTTCACGCTGGTGGATAGCTCTGTCAGTTCAGCGCCCGCCTGCCGCGCCACGTTCTCCGCCCAGGCCAACAGCTGGCTGCCCACCCTGAGACCGCGCGCCTGTGGCATGACCACCAGCTCCTGGATCTCGCCAATCCATCTGGCGTGGTGCAGGTGAAACTGCATATGCAGGCCAATCATGCCCACCACCTGGCCGTTTAATTCAGCCAGCTGGTAGCGCATATTGTGGTCTTGCAGATTGGCAAGATACCCGGCGTGGAACGCCTGATGATCAAACTCACTCTGCTTGAGTTCGCAAATCAGCGCGTAAACAATCTGCGCATCGTCGGCAGTGGCGGGGCGAAGCTGGCAGTCAGGCATGCTGTTTCTCCTTCTGACGGATAAGCGTTAAAAAGTTATCGACTGACTGTAGCAAACTTCCGTCGTTATTGAGGATATGACAGTTCGATGGGGTATAGCGCGCCGCACGTTCAAGCCGCTGCTCGATCTCTTTGGCGTTTTCGCGACCCCGGCTCTGCAACCGGCTGCGCAGCACATCAGGCGAGACCTGCAGACAGACCGGCAACAGCGCTGCTTCATAGCGGGCGCGCGCTTGTTGAAGGTGTGCGCGTGAGCCGTTGACCAGTACGTCGAACCCGGCGTGCAGCCACAGGTCTGTCTCGATGCCTATCCCGTAGTAATAACCGTTGGCGTGCCAGCTGAGCGCCAGCAGATTTTGCCCGGCGCGCGTGAAAAATTCCGGCTCGCTCAGGGCGATATGGTTCTCACTCCCGGCATTCGCCGCACGGGTGATATAGCGGTGCGCAACCAGAAGCTGGGGATGTTCCCGCTGCCGTAACGCGGACAGCAGGCTGTCCTTACCGGAGCCTGACGGCCCCATTAGCCAGATTAGTCTTCCCATCAGAACACCCGTTTTCCCTGACGCCAGACGTGGTCGATATGGATGTGCTCGCCCTTACGGTGAACCAGCACCAGATCCGCCCGTTTACCTTCAGCTATCTCTCCACGATCGTGAAGATTGAGTGCCGCTGCCGGGTTTTTCGTTACCAGACGAATCGCCTGCGGCAGCGTAAAGCGATTGTTTTCGTCAGCCGCGACCCGGAAGGCGGCGTCAAGCAGGCTGGCGGGGTAGTAGTCGGACGAGAGGATATCCAGCAGACCTAGCGACGCGAGCGCGCTTGCCGCCACGTTGCCGGAGTGTGAGCCGCCGCGCACGATATTCGGCGCCCCCATCAGGACGTTCATGCCGTGAGTGCGGGAGGCTTCTGCTGCCTCAAACGTGGTGGGAAATTCAGCGATTACGCTGCCAAGCTGGTGTGATTCGTGCACATGTTCATGCGTCGCATCATCATGGCTGGCTAAGGCAATGTTGCGATCCCGACACATGGCGGCAATGGAGAGCCGGTTTGGTTGAGACCACTGGGCCGCAAGCTGTCGCTGTTCCTCTTCATAACGCGCCATTTCCTCGTTGGTCAGCGCGTATTTTCCCTGATAGTACTCGCGGTATTTCTCTATTCTGGCGAACTGACGCTGCCCCGGCGAGTGGTCCATCAACGAGACCAGTGAGACCGGCTCGCGGTCCACCAGCTTTTCAAACAGCGGCAGAGTGGTGTGATGCGGGAGTTCACACCGCAGGTGCAAACGATGCTCGGCGCGATTAAGGCCGCGTTTTTGCGTCTCTTCTACGGCGTTGATCATCTTCTCAAGGTTTTCCAGACGGTCGCCGCCGTCGCGCACGTCGCCAATCGCTACGGCGTCCAGCACGGTGGTGATGCCGCTGGCGACCATCAGCGCGTCATGGCTGCTCATTGCGGAATGAGCTGGCCAGTCGACTTTCGGACGCGGGGTAAAGAATTTATCCAGATTATCGGTGTGCAGTTCGATAAGACCTGGCAGCAGCCAGCCTCCTTCACCGTCCATCGCTTCCGGTGCGCGGCTCTGGGTTTCCGCAAAGGCGCGGATCTCTCCGGCCTGGATCTCAATCGAGCCATCAACGACTTCATTTTCCAGCACCAGCTTTACGTTATTCACGATCATGCGAGCGTCCCCATCGGGTGCAGCCTGTCTGCGACGCGGGAGCGAACGGTGTCGTCGTGGAAGATCCCCACGATCGCCGCGCCGCGTGCTTTGGCCTGTTCGATCAGTTCAACCACCGCCGCGCTGTTCTTACTGTCGAGCGAGGCAGTGGGTTCATCAAGGAGTAAAATCGGGTAGTCGACGATAAACCCGCGGGCGATATTCACCCGCTGCTGCTCGCCACCGGAAAAGGTCGACGGGGCAAGGTGCCAGAGGTGTTCCGGCACGTTCAGGCGCGTGAGCAGGCCGGCGGCTTTCGCGGCGCAGGTCTCGCGCGGAACGCCCAGGTCCAGCAGCGGCTGCATGACCACGTCCAGGGCGGAGATCCGTGGGATCACCCGCAAAAACTGGCTGACCCAGCCGATCGTCGAGCGGCGCACGTCCAGCACCTTACGCGCCGGCGCCTGCACCAGATCGACCCATTCATTGCCATGACGAATGTAGATGTGGCCTTCGTCCGGCAGATAGTTGGCGTACAGGGAGCGCAGCAGCGTCGATTTGCCGCTGCCGGAATGGCCGTGCAACACCACGCATTCACCCTTGCTAACGTCCAGAGAGGCGCTGTGCAGGACCGGCAGGCGCACGCCGTTTTGCTGGTGGAGCACAAAGGTCTTACTGACATTTTCTACGCGGATCATGGGGGCCTCTTAATTCTGCAATACCGATGACACCAGCAGCTGGGTGTACGGATGGTGGGGATCGTCGAGTACGCGGTCGGTCAGCCCACTTTCCACCACCTGACCCTGCTTCATCACCAGAAGACGGTCCGCCAGCAGGCGGGCAACGCCTAAATCATGGGTGACAATCACCACGGCCAGGTTCAGTTCCACCACCAGGCCGCGCAGCAGGTCGAGCAGACGCGCCTGAACGGAGACGTCCAGCCCACCGGTGGGTTCATCCATAAACACCAGCTTCGGGTGAGTGACGAGATTGCGGGCAATCTGCAGGCGCTGCTGCATACCGCCGGAGAAGGTGGTGGGCAGGTCATCAATGCGCGAGGTGGGGATCTCCACATCGCTCAGCCATTGCTGTGCCGTGGCGCGGATGTTGCCATAATGGCGTGCGCCGGTGGCCATCAGCCTTTCACCGATATTGCCTCCGGCCGAGACCTGCCGGCGCAGGCCGTCCATGGGATGTTGATGCACCACGCCCCATTCGGTGCGCAGCAGGCGACGGCGTTCGGCCTCGCTCATGCCGTACAGCGACCGGCCCTCATATAAAATGTCGCCATTTTGCGGCGTCAGTCGTGCAGAGATAGATTTCAGCAGGGTGGTTTTGCCCGAGCCGGACTCGCCGACAATGCCCAGCACCTCGCCCGGCCACAGCTCAAACGAGACGTCGCTGAAGCCTTTGCCAGGCGCGTAAAGGTGAGTCAGGTTGTTAACCGAAAGCAGCGGTTTCATTGGCTTTTCGCCTCGCTCTGTTGGCGGCAGAAGTCGGTATCGGAGCAGACAAACATCCGTTTGCCCGTGTCATCCAGCACCACTTCGTCCAGATAGCTGTGTTTTGAGCCGCAAATGGCGCACGGCTCGTCCCACTCCTGCACCGTAAACGGGTGGTCGTCGAAATCGAGACTTTCCACGCGGGTGTAAGGCGGTACGGCGTAGATGCGTTTTTCACGCCCGGCACCAAACAGCTGCAGGGCAGGCATCATGTCCATCTTCGGGTTGTCGAATTTGGGGATGGGGGACGGGTCCATCACGTAGCGTCCATTGACCTTGACCGGATAGGCGTAAGTCGTGGCGATATGGCCGAAGCGGGCGATATCCTCATACAACTTCACCTGCATGACGCCGTACTCTTCCAGGGCGTGCATGGTGCGGGTTTCCGTTTCACGCGGCTCGATAAAGCGCAGGGGCTCCGGAATAGGCACCTGAAAAATTAAAATCTGATCTTCCGTCAGCGGCGTTTCCGGAATGCGGTGACGGGTCTGGATCAGCGTCGCATCTTCGGTTTTTTCGGTGGTATTGACGCCCGTCACGCGTTGAAAGAACTGGCGAATCGACACGGCGTTGGTGGTGTCATCAGCCCCCTGGTCGATGACCTTCAGCACGTCCGACTCGCCAATGACGCTGGCGGTCAGCTGAATGCCGCCGGTACCCCAGCCGTAAGGCATGGGCATTTCGCGGCCGCCGAACGGCACCTGATAACCGGGGATAGCCACCGCTTTCAAAATGGCGCGTCGGATCATGCGTTTGGTTTGTTCATCCAGATAAGCAAAGTTGTAGCCGCTTAAGTTAGTCATGTGCGCGCTCCCGTTGCAGGCGTTTCAGCAGTTCCAGTTCGGCCTGGAAATCGACGTAGTGCGGCAGCTTGAGGTGGGAAACGAAGCCCGCGGCCTCGACGTTATCCGCATGGGCCAGCACGAACTCCTCGTCCTGCGCCGGGCCGGAGACCGCTTCGCCGTAGTCCGGTGCCTGCAGGGCACGGTCGACCAGCGCCATCGCCATCGCCTTGCGCTCACTCATGCCGAACACCAGCCCGTAACCGCGGGTAAAATGCGGGGCCTCGTTCTCGGGGGCGACAAATCCATTCACCATTTCGCATTCGGTCATGAGCAGTTCGCCGACGTTCACCGCAAAACCCAGCTCTTCGGGCACGATCTCGACGTTAAGGTAGCCGCTACGAATCTCCGCCGCGAACGGATGGTTGCGGCCGTAGCCACGCTGGGTGGAGTAGGCCAGCGCCAGTAAATACCCTTCGTCGCCGCGCATCAGCTGCTGCAGGCGCGACGAGCGTGAACAGGGGTAAACCGGCGGCGTGCGGGTGATGTCGTCAGGTTGCGCGCTGGTATCGTCTTCGGCCTTCGCCAGACCCTGTTTCGCCAGCAGGCTAAAAACGTGCGGGGAGGGAACCTGCTCTGCATCCGAGGTGCTCAGCTGGGGCGTTTCGCCGTTCGCCAGTAGGGTGAAATCCAGCAGACGGTGGGTGTAGTCATAGGTGGGCCCAAGCAACTGACCACCGGGGATGTCTTTATAGACCGCCGAAATACGACGTTCCAGACGCATTTCTGCCGTATTGATCGGTTCGCTCACCGCCAGTTTCGCCAGCGTGGTGCGATAAGCACGCAGCAGGAAGATGGCTTCGACGTTGTCGCCGCTGGCCTGTTTCAGCGCCAGCGCCGCCAGTTCGCGATCAGCGACGCCGCCTTCAGTCATTACCCGGTCGACGGCCAGATTGAGCTGCTGCTCAATCTGGGTGACGCTGAGCTCGGGAAGCGCGTCATCACCCCGTCGTCTGTGCGCCTGCAAGGCATGGGCGGCGGCGATAGCTTTCTCGCCCCCTTTGACGGCAACGTACATCAGCACACCTCCACATGAGTGGTACGAGGGATGGCCAGCAGGCGTTCTCCGCAGGTGAGGATCAGGTCAATACCGAGTGGGAACGGGTGCGGGCGTTCAGTCAGTTCATGAATGATGCACTCCGGCAGTTGTGGCGCGACCATGCGCTCTTCGGCAATACCCGCCCCCGTGAGGCGCAGCATGCGGCCACCGCTCAGGCTTGATACCTGCAAAATCAGCGTGGCGCTGGTCTCCGGTGCCACCGCGCTTCCTTCGCTCAGGGCATTAAGCTGCTCGTGGCTGATTTGCTCGTCGGCCACGGCAAACACCGCCTGCCGGGGTTGTTCAACCAGCGGGGCGTTGGTGTGAAAGCGCAGGTTCTGGCTGGCGATATCATTCGATAACGCGCCAGAGAGCCACACCGGGGTGTCGTTGTCGGCGAGCGTCAGCAGTACGCTGGTGGTCGCCAGATTCAGCGGCAGCCAGCCCTGAGAGAGCTGATGCAGCGAGACGATGACGCCCGGCTCGCTCATGGCTTTCAGCAGGCGACGAAAACTTTGTTGGGCATCCTGGACGGCCAGGGTAAAAGCGGGTTGAAGCGTCATGCGTTATCTCCGCGAACGAGCGTAAAGAAGTCGACCCGGCTGGTGTTTATCTGGGCCTGGCGGGCGGCAATCAGTGCAGCACGGTCGGCTTCCAGCGGGGCAATAAGGGTTTCCATCAGGGTCTGGAAATGAGGTTGTTCCTGTAACAGGGCGTCAATCACCGCGCAGCGTTCGGCGTGTGGTTTGTCGCGCCCGAGCACGTAGCTGTAGCCCAGCGTGCCGCTGTTCAGGCGGATCACTGCGCGGGTGAGGGTGGCATCGCCGGCGAAGAAGCGCTCACCGGTACCGCCCATACGCGCCTGGATCTGCACCAGACCGATTTCCGGCGCGCGGATGAGGTCATATTCCGGCGTCAGATTCAGCGCCTGCATGCGGTCCGAAAGCGCAGCGGGCTGGCTGTGCGCCAGTACGCCCATCCAGCGCTGGCGGGTGGAGGTGTCGAAATGCATTCAGTGCTCCATGGTGAATTCGATCATGTCGGCGCGGGTCAGGCTGACGGAGTATTCCGTCGCGTCTATTTCGCCGTCACGGTGGTTGAGGGTGCGAACGCAGAGCAGCGGAGCCATGTTGGGGATCTCCAGCACGTTGCTCTCTTTGGCCTGCGCGCGGCGGGCGCTGATGCGCGTCTGGGTACGTTTAAGCGCGATGCCCGTGGCATCCTGAAGAAAATCATGCAGCGAGCCGCTGGAGAAATTTTGCAGCACGGGCCACAGCGCCAGGTCGGCGAAGTAGTGGTCTATCTGGCACACCGCCACGCCGTTGACCCGACGCAGGGTACGCAGGTGGATGACATTGTCGCCCTCCTGAATGCCCAGCGCGTCCGCGACGTGGCTTGAGGCCGGGCGCAGCACCGACAGCAGTTTTTCGCTGGTCGGGTGGCTGCCCTGATCCAGCAGGTTCTGGCTAAAACGCGCCTGCGCATTGAGCGGATAGTCAAACGGGCGCATCAACACCAGCACGCCGACGCCCTGACGGCGCTGCACCCAGCCGCGCTCGACAAGCTGATCAATGGCGCGGCGCAGCGTGTGTCGGTTCACTTCATAGCGGTCGGCAAGCTGCTGCTCGGCAGGCAGGTAGTCTCCGCAGCGGTAGTGGGTGCGAAGTTCCACCTCGAGCTTTGCCGCTATCTCTTGCCAGCGGGTGGGGTAACTGGTCGGATGTCTGGATAAGTGCATACAAATCAAAGCCTCGCTTCTCAGATGAAGTGCTTACGCAAACGTTGAGACATAAAATCCAGCAGGCTGACGGTGATGATAATGAGCACCATCAGGGCGCAGGTTTGCTGGAACTGGAACCCGCGAATCGCTTCCCACAGCGTGACGCCAATACCGCCTGCGCCCACCATGCCGACGACGGTGGCGGAACGAACGTTGGATTCGAAACGGTACAGGGAGTAGGAGATCAGCAGCGGCATCACCTGGGGCAGTACGCCGAAGAGAATCTCTTCAATTTTGTTGGCGCCCGTTGCGCGGATCCCTTCGACCGGGCCCGGTTCAATAGCTTCCACCGCCTCGGAGAGCAGCTTGGAGAGCACGCCGGTGGTATGAATAAACAGCGCCATCACCCCGGCGAACGGACCCAGGCCGACGGCCACCACGAATAGCATGGCAAAGACCATTTCGTTAATGGCGCGGCAGGCGTCCATCAGGCGACGCATCGGCTGGTAAATCCACCACGGTACGATGTTCTCGGCACTCATCAGGCCGAACGGAACAGAAAGGATGACGGCCAGGGCGGTGCCCCAGACGGCGATTTGCAGAGTGACCGCCATTTCGCTGAGGTAATCCTGCCACTGGCTGAAATCAGGCGGGAAGAAGTCGGCGGCAAAAGTGGCCATATTGCCGGCATCTTTAAACAGCAGCAGCGGATCCATTTCCGCGCCCTGCCAGGAGATAACGAGCACCGCAAGCAAAATGGCCCAGCTAAAAAGCGAGAACCAGCTGCGTTTCGGCGGTGGGAGGGTGATGGTTTGCATGTATGCCCCTTTGGTCTGAATGCCCTCTCCCACCGGGAGAAGGCGGTAAGCGTTATTGCACCGCTTTATTCACGCTGCTCATGGCGCCGAGCGCCGCGGTCAGGCGGTCAAGGTCTTCGAGCTGAGCCTGAATCGCAGCCACTTTGCTGCTCTTCTCTTCCTCCTTCAGGCCCTTGTTGTCCTTCACGCCCTGCATCTCTTTAAACAGCGCCAGCTGGCGAATCGGGACCAGTTGCAGGTCGCTTGACGGGCGGAAAGGTGCCCAGCCCAGACGTTCCAGAACCGTTTTTTCTTCCGGCGTTTTGCCGTAATTCATAAAGAAGTCGTACACCTTGTCTTTGGTGGTCTCAGACAGGTTTTTGCGCCAGACAATGGGGTCGCCCGGGATCAGAGGGGATTTCCAGATAACCTTCAGCGCTTTCAGCTTGTCCGGTGCCGAGGTTTTCAGCTTGTCGAGGTTCTCGGTGTTATTCGTGGCGACATCCACCTGCTTATTGGCCACGGCCAGCGCGTTGGTTTCATGGCTGGCGTTCACGGTGCGCTTAAACTCGCTGGCAGAGGCGTTGTTTTTAGCAAAGACGTAATAGCCCGGCACCAGGAAACCTGAGGTGGAGTTGGGATCGCCGTTACCAAACGTCAGCTCTTTACGTTTGGCGAGCATGTCGTTCAGGTTGTTAATAGGGCTGTCTTTATTGACGATCAGCACGCTCCAGTAACCCGGAGAGCCATCTGCGGCAACGGTCTGGGCAAAGACCTGGCCGTTCGCGCGATCCACCGCTTCCATGGCGGAGAGGTTGCCGTACCAGGCGATGTCGACTTTGTTAAAGCGCATCCCCTGGATGATGCCCGCATAGTCCGGGGCGAAGAAGGCGTTCACTTTGATCCCCAGTTTGGTTTCCATATCTTTCAGGAACGGTTCCCACTGAGGTTTCAGGTTCTGCTGTGATTCCGTCGAAATAATGCCAAAGTTCAGCGCTTTTTCCTGCTCCTGGGCGTACGCAGGGCTTAACAGAGTGCTTATGCTGAACATGCTGGTAAACGCCAGCGCGGCAACGGCTTTGTAGCTCATGTACTTTCCTCGGATCGGTTTTAATTAAGCAGCCTGCGCGTTCTCTTCGACGCGGTTAATGCTGCGGTAGAGATGGTCGAAACGGTCGTTATCAAACTGATGGCTTGGGCCATCAAAGAACACATGCCCCTGACGCAACGCGACGATGCGCTCGCAATAGCGCAGGGCGTAGTCCACCTGGTGCAGCGTCACCACCACGGTGATGCCGTCGTTGAGGTTGATGTCGCGCAGGGTTTCCATCACGATGCGAGCCGATTCCGGGTCCAGCGAGGCAATGGGTTCATCGGCAAGAATGATTTGCGCTTTTTGCATCAGGGCACGGGCGATAGCCACGCGCTGCTGCTGTCCACCGGACAGGGTGGAGACGCGCTGGTGGGCGAAATGCGCCATTCCGACGCGGGTCAGCGCCTGCAACGCTTCCTGCTTTTGAGAGGGGGAGAACCAGCGCAGACAGGTGCGCCAGAACGGGGTGCTGCCGAGCGCGCCAATCAGCACGTTCTCCAGTACCGTCAGGCGATTGACCAGGTTGAACTGCTGGAAGATATAGCCCGTCTGGGCGCGGCTTTTGCGGATATCCCGCGCCAGGCGTCCTGCACGCTGCACGGTGTTGCCCAGCAGCTCGACGTGGCTTTCTGAGGTCTTATCACAGGTGATAAGGCCGCTTAAATGACGCATAAGGGTGGATTTACCAGAGCCGGATGGCCCCAGGAGCGCCACCATTTCGCCCTGCTGGACGGTCAGATCAACGGCATGCAGGGCCTTGTTGTGATGAAAGGTCTTGCTCAGTTTCTCGACGCGGATAACAGTTTGCATATGCTGGGCCTCACAATAAATGTGGCCTCATGCTGGCGCATCAATATGACATTTGGGTTAAGTCTCGGTTGCGGGAGTTTGAAGAGTTGAGGGGAGTTTGATGACAGGCGGGGGCAGACTGCCCACCGCCAGAAGATCACTGCTGTTGCTTAACGACGTTAATCATCCACGGCACGCCGTATTTGTCGGTGACTTTACCGAAACCGTGCGCCCAGAAGGTCTCCTGCCAGGCCATTTCGATATGGCCTTCCGCGGCCAGATTGTCGAACCAGCGTTTGCCTTCTGCCACGTCCTGGGTGTCCAGCACCAGCGTGAACCCGGCATACTGCGCTTTGCTGCCGGGCGGCTGCCCATCACTCATCATGATATCGCTGCCCGCAATGCGAACATTCGAGTGGGCGATCGCCGAATCCGGAAACTGCATGCCAGACGGACAGCCTTCTTCGCTGCTGTCGCCTTTTGGCATTTCACCGAAGGTGATTTTATAGAGGAGCTCTGCGCCGACGGCGTGCTGATAAAAGGCGGAGGCCTCGGCACAGTTACCGGCGAAAGAGATGTAGGGACTTAACGGCATAATCTATACCTCACGTAAGAAGAGCCCGTTAAGTGTAGTTCTCGCCAGCCCGGTAAGCGAAGCGCCACCGGGCGGGTAAATCAGTTCTTTTTCACAAACTCTGATTTCAGTTTCATCGGGCCAAAGCCGTCAATTTTGCAGTCAATATTATGGTCGCCTTCTACCAGACGGATATTCTTCACTTTAGTGCCGATCTTCAGCATGGAAGAGCTGCCTTTAACCTTCAAATCTTTAATCACGGTGACGCTGTCGCCATCAGCCAGCAGATTACCGTTCGCATCTTTTACAACAAGCGTATCAGTATCGTGCGACGGCTCGGCGTCATTCCATTCGTGAGCGCATTCCGGGCAGATGAACATGCCATTATCTTCATAGGTGTATTCAGAATTGCATTTCGGGCAGTGTGGGAGTTGCATAAGGGTATCCTCAAAAAGTGCGTAACACGCTGGAAAGTGCCAGCAAAATGACGGCTGGGTGCCGAAAAAGGGGGCAAGTATAACGCAAATCCACACCGTTGTCGGTGATATTCTATTTAAAAAAAAAGCAAAAAGCGTGTCGCCAGTGACATTTCCTGTCAGTCAGTTAAGCGATGCTGACGGCATTAACACGGTGGAAAGAAATGGCAGTAAATATATCGAATATTTTATTGCAGCAAATTGCTACGCACCTCCATTTCGGATAAGGTGAAGCGACACATTGTTATTTATCTCCTGACTTCCCCGTCATCCATATCTTATGGCGGTGACGCATTACCTCTCTTTTTAGGTGGGTAAATAATGATGATATATCCTGAAGTTTCTTAAAAATGGGCCAGGCTTTTATCTTTTGGCTGTCATGCCAGAGGGGAAGCTTTACACGCCATGCAAGGATAGCGATTTATTTCTGATTATCTTCAATCAGTTATATTTCGGTGAACATGTTTTCCACACGTGATCATATAAGCCTGAACAACATAATTAAAACCAGTGGCTTAATAAAAGTAATAAATTTGCGTTAAGGAAAGGCTTTTATCATGCACACACAGACCATTTTTGAATTAAGCCAGGAAGCAGAGCGTTTGTTACAGCTCGCCCTGCAAAATCTTGATACGTTGAAATCAATGCCGACGGCGAAGCTGGAAAGCACCGCCGCAGCCATTACGGGTGAAAAGAACAACGTCTTACCTTTGCATTTTAGTGCGCGGGGTGTCGAAGCCCAGCAGGCTATGCTGAATAATGAATTACGAAAAATAACCCGTCTGGAAATGGTGCTGGCAATTGTGGGCACCATGAAAGCGGGGAAATCGACCACCATTAACGCCATTGTCGGAACCGAAGTGTTGCCGAACCGCAACCGACCGATGACGGCGCTCCCGACATTGATCCGTCATACGCCGGGTCAGAAAGAGCCGGTGCTCCATTTTGCTCACGTCTCTCCTATCGATGAATTAATCCTCCTGTTACAGAAAAAACTCTGCGATTACGATCGCGGGAAGCTGGCGCAGTGTCTGGAAATTGATAAGGACATGATTATGCTGCTGGAAAGAATTGAAAAAGGTGAGGCTTTCGAGAAGCATCACCTGGGTGCGCAGCCGATATTTCATTGTCTGAAAAGCCTTAACGACCTGGTGAGGCTCTCACAGGCGTTGGGCGTCGAGTTTCCGTTCTCTGAATATGCGGCCATCGAACACATTCCGGTGATTGAAGTGGAGTTCGTGCATCTCGCGGGTCTGGATGCCCACCTTGGGCAACTGACGCTGCTTGATACCCCCGGGCCGAATGAGGCCGGGCAACCGCATCTGCAAAAAATGCTGAGCGAGCAGTTATCCCGCGCGTCGGCGGTGCTGGCGGTGATGGATTACACCCAGCTCAAATCGATTTCCGATCACGAGGTCCGGCAGGCCATTTCAGTTGCCGGTAAATCGGTGCCGCTGTATGCGCTGGTCAATAAATTCGATCAGAAAGACCGTAACAGCGACGATGAAGAACAGGTTAAAGCGATGATCTCCGGCACCTTAATGAAAGGGAATATTTCGCCGGGGCAAATTTATCCCGTTTCGTCGATGTGGGCGTATCTGGCGAACCGCGCCCGTTATGAGATGACTACCCACGGTCAGCTACCGGATCACAAGGAGCAGCGCTGGGTTCAGGATTTTGCCGAAGCCGCGTTGGGACGCCGCTGGCGTACGGAGGATTTGGACGACATCGACCATATTCGTCATGCTGCCGATTTGCTATGGGAAGATTCGTTATTTGAACAGCCGATCCGCAAGCTTATTTATGCCGCCTATGCCAATGCATCGCTCTTCGCCCTGCGTTCGGCGTCGCATAAGCTGCTTAACTACGCCCAAAATGCCCGGGAGTACCTGGACTTCCGCTACCAGGGGCTGACGGTCGCTTTTGAGGCGCTGGAATTGAATATCGCGCGCCTGGAAGAGGACATGGCCCTGCTGCATACGCGTCAGCGCGTGGTGAGCGACGAAGTGAAGCATGAAGTGGAGCAGGCGCTTAACGCCACCGCTGACTTTATGATGTCGCAAAATACTTCCCTCCAGCAGGCAATTAGCCATGTGTTTAGCGCCCGCTCTGTTCTCGACCTGGCTGGCATCGAACCGCGGGATCTTCGCCGTGACGAGCCGCAGGCGCTGAAACAGCTGGTACTGGATGATGAAGGGCAGGCGCAAATTGCGCTGAGTAAAATCCGCTCCTCCTGCGAGCTGATCATGCTGGATGCGCAGACGAAGATCGGCCGGGAGCTGGCGTTACGCTTCGATCAACTGGAGTCGACGTTGGCGCGCTCGCTGAATGAAGCCATGCGGCCAATCGAAACGCGTATTAAAGAACAACTCAGCCATGCGGGTTTTCGCGCGCGGATAAGCTTCCCGGCGTTTCAGGCGCATCAACTTAACTTCAACACCCGGGCGCTGTTTAACGATGCCATTGCGCAGGATCACCGCCCGGCAGGCCAGCCAGCGGGCGCGGCGAGCATGCGTGAAACCGTCTCTCGCTGGCTGAATAACCCGGGCTGGGGCTGGGAAGATTATGTTGTCGCACGAACACGCTATGTCATTGATATTGAACAGCTGCATGAAAAATTCAAGCAGCATATCGACCAGTTCTGTGAACAAATCCGTAAAGCTTTGACGGCCCAGGTCGATGTCTCTGTTACGGCGGGGATGGCAACGTTCTTTGCGGAATTTTCGTTATGCCTAACCGGGTTACAGGAAAGTTTGCGTGATAGCCTCGCAGTACGTCAGCAAAATGAGCATTCGACCCGAGCGCTCAGCCAGCTGTTAAAGCAAAGTATCACGACTGCGACGTGGATACAGGAAGATACCCGACTGTTACGCGATGATATTCAAACCCTATTCGCGGCAGAACAACCATGACAACACAACTACTGGACGGCCCCGGGCGAACGCTGGAGTGTATTCATCCAAAATTTATGGTCGATCTGGTTCAGGGGGTAGACGCGGCGCGTCATCCCCACCCGGGACCACAACAGCTGCAGTTTCGTGAGCGTTTGACCCAGGAGATAATGACGCATACCCGGCTACGGCCCTGGGCGATGGCGGGTATGCTTAATGAAAATGCGGCGCTGCGCCTGGGGCTGGCGGAAAAGCTGGCCGGTATGCTTGACCCCGGGCACCTTGCGCTGACGCTGATGGCAGACAAATTGATTGCGCTGCGTCAGCAGACTAACCCGCGGGCCCAGCAATCGCCCGGCCTGATTCAGCAGTACGCTGAGCTTTCCGCTCATTTTACGCAACGAGCCGCCTATAAAGAGAAGGCGCTCTCCCAGCGAGGGCTGACGGTGCAGGCGGGTGAGCACAGTGAACAAATTTTTACCCGCTGGCGAGCCGGCCACTACGATGGCTGGTCGCTGGCCGGGCGTTGCTATGTCGTCCTGGAAGAGCTGCGCTGGGGTGCATTTGGTGATGCCTGTCGCCTGGCGAATGAAGACGTGGCGGCGATGCTCAAGGATAACTTACGCAGTATGGCGGCAAACTATCTTGCGCAGGGCATCAACGCTTCTCCTTCCACCCGCCATTTCTACCATCAGTGGCTGACAACGCCCGCGTCGCCGGGACTGATAGATCATAAAGACATGCTCGGCTGGCTGGGCGACTGGTGTCAGGCGGATAACCATCCGGTGAGCTGGTCGGTGACGCAAAGCTGGCACACTGTCGCGCTGGGTATGCCGAGGCTGTGCTCGGCAAAACGGCTTGTGGATGGGATGGTGGAAGAGATTTTTGGTGGCTGAAATCCCCCTCTCACCGGGAGGGGGAGCACCGGTTAGTGGTGTGTTTCAACAGGCTTAGGCTCTGTCTGAACCTCAGCAACATGTCCGACGCGTTTTGCGTACAGTGCGGTGATGATGGGAACCAGAATCGCGGTCACAATCACGCTGGCTGCAACCAGTGCCGTCGCGGACGCGGCCACCGGTTCAAAAGCCGGGTTAATCTGCGCAATGATTACCGGGTTGGCCACGGCTGCGCCTGCGGCTGAAGAGGCGGCGATCCCCGCCGTTCCGTTTCCTCCCCCAATGACCCGGTCGGCAATAATCAGCGGAATACCGGTGATGATGATCACCGCCACGCCCAGCACGATACCCAGCAGACCCGTATCGAGGATGACATTCAGGTTGATGGTGTTACCCAGCGCAAAACCGAAGAACGGGATCAGCACCGGCGTGGCTTTGCTGAAGAAATCACGCAGATCGTGATCCAGGTTACCCAGAGCAAAACCGATCAGGAAGGGCAGGATCGCGCCGATAAAGTGGTGGGGTTCAAAGGACGCCAGGCCAGCAGAGCCCAGAATCAGCATGGTCATCAGCGGACCGGACTCCAGAGACATCAGGACAAATGCACCTGACTCTTCTTTGGTACCGTACTGGTTCATCAGGCTGGCATACAAACCGCCGTTGGTCATATCCATCGCAGAGACAATTGCCAGAACCGATAATCCGGCGAAGAATCCGGTCTGAATTCCATTCTCCGGAATGAACATTGCACAGATCATTGCCACTATCCAGGCCACGGCAATTTTCGTAATCACCAGCGTGCCGGATTTCCGTAATACGGTGCCTGTTGCACGTAAATTAATTGAGGCTCCGATACAAAAGAACCAGACGGCCAGAATGGGAACGGTGCCCGTAATCATCCCTTTTGTGAACCCGCCAAAATAAGCGCCGGTTTCAGGGGCCAGGGTATTCAGGATAGCGCCCAGTACAAGCGGAACCAGCATCATACCGCCCGGTATGCGTTCAATCGTGGCTTTAATCTTCATAGATAACCCTCAAATCGTATCCCGCATGGCGGGCGGCAAAAACCAAAAAATAAATCAATAAATTCAATGAATTGAATGTCTCTGGGTTCGATGGCGTCATTACCCATGCAATAAAACTAAAAAAGCGATCCTGGTAAACGCGGTGCCACAGCACCGGGAACGTGGTGTTCGGAATTATCATGCGATCATTGGAATGATGATTCAATGAAAATAAAACACTGTTTTAGTTATCTGCATCACATATTGACGTAAACGTTTTAAACGCGCGTCGGAGGGTTAGAATTTATGTAAATCTGATGTGAAGTAATGGGGTTTCATTTTCCGTTGTCCGGGAAATAATGATGTGTGTGAGGATGTGTTTTTATGGCGATTGAGAACGTGCAGATTTGCGCTAATTGACAAAAACTGCAGCCAGCTGACGTAACATAAATATATGTGTGAAGTTGATCACAAATATAAACGCTGGTAGGGTAAAAAGGTCATTAACTGCCCAGGCAGGCGTCAACAGGTTCGGTTGTATCGACGTAAAACGTCAATGTAAGTAAACCTGCTACGCTTGAATAAGGCGATTCGCATGGAGCGGATCCCATGGTTCACAGATCGCATACGGGACTGTGAAACGGACAGGGCCGAGTCTACGAGGATAGCTATGCTCAGAAGGAAAAAAATCAAACCCATCACGCTTCGCGACGTCACCATTATTGATGATGCCAAACTGCGCAAAGCGATCACCGCCGCCTCGCTGGGTAATGCGATGGAATGGTTCGATTTTGGTGTTTACGGCTTTGTGGCCTATGCGTTAGGTAAAGTGTTCTTCCCCGGCGCCGACCCCAGTCTGCAGATGATTGCCGCGCTGGGTACGTTCTCCGTCCCCTTCCTGATTCGCCCGCTGGGTGGTCTGTTCTTCGGTATGCTTGGCGATAAATATGGTCGCCAGAAGATCCTTGCTATCACCATTGTCATTATGTCGATCAGTACGTTCTGTATCGGCCTGATACCGTCCTATGCCAGCATCGGCATCTGGGCTCCGATTCTGCTGCTGCTTTGTAAGATGGCCCAGGGCTTCTCCGTAGGCGGTGAGTATACGGGTGCCTCTATCTTTGTCGCAGAGTATTCCCCGGACCGTAAGCGCGGCTTTATGGGAAGCTGGCTGGACTTCGGCTCGATTGCCGGGTTTGTCCTGGGTGCGGGCGTAGTGGTGCTGATTTCTACCGTCGTCGGTGAAGAGAACTTCCTCTCCTGGGGCTGGCGTATTCCGTTCTTCCTGGCGCTGCCGTTAGGGATTATCGGTCTTTACCTGCGTCATGCTCTTGAAGAAACGCCGGCGTTTCAGCAGCACGTTGAGAAGCTGGAGCAGGGCGACCGCGAAGGACTGCAGGATGGCCCGAAAGTCTCCTTTAAAGAGATTGCGACGAAGCACTGGCGCAGCCTGCTGACCTGTATTGGTCTGGTCATCTCCACAAACGTGACCTACTACATGTTGTTGACCTACATGCCGAGCTATCTGTCGCATAACCTGCACTATTCAGAAGACCACGGTGTGCTGATTATTATCGCCATCATGGTGGGTATGCTGTTTGTGCAGCCGATTATGGGGCTGTTGAGCGACCGCTTTGGCCGTCGACCGTTCATTATTCTGGGGAGTGTCGCGCTGTTTGCCCTGGCAATCCCGGCCTTTATTCTGATTAACAGTAATGTGCTGGGGCTGATTTTTGCCGGTCTGCTGATGCTGGCGGTGATCCTCAACTGCTTTATCGGGGTGATGGCCTCGACGCTGCCTGCGATGTTCCCGACACACATTCGGTACAGTGCGCTGGCGGCTGCCTTTAACATCTCGGTGCTGATTGCCGGTCTGACCCCGACGCTTGCCGCCTCGCTGGTGGAAAGTACGCAGAACCTGATGATGCCGGCTTATTACCTGATGGTTATCGCGGTGATTGGTTTGATTACCGGTATTACCATGAAGGAGACGGCGAATCGTCCTCTTAAAGGGGCCACGCCTGCGGCGTCTGATATCCAGGAAGCGAAAGAGATCCTGCGCGAACACTACGATAATGTAGAGCAGAAGATTGAAGACATTGATGCAGAGATTGAAGAGCTGCAGCAAAAACGCTCCCGCCTGGTGGACCAGCATCCACGAATCAACGAGTAATAAAAAAACCCGCCGTTGGCGGGTTTTCTTTTATTAACAGCCTGCGGCGATGTAATCGCCATTGGCGCTGATGGGGAGTACCGTCAGGAACAGCACGGTCGCGAACAGGATCAGGACTATCCCTCCGGCTATTTTAAAGACCGGAACCAGCCAGCTGAGTGAAGCCCCGCCGCCAAACCAGGCCACCGTCCGCTCTCGGGCATAACGTACCGCCAGTGACAGGCCCATAATCGACAACGCCGTTCCCAGCGACATGGTCATGACCGCGGCCATCCCCCAGGTAACAATACCCAGCGCATTTGAAAACATCAGGATCATGATCGCCCCGCTGCACGGGCGCGCACCAATCGCCAGTATGACGCCCAACCGGGTTTTCCAGTCGCCTTGCGCCAGATCTGCACCTACACCGTGATGACCACAACCACAGTGTTCATTATGTTGATGAAGGGGCGTGATGGCTGAGATAACCATCCGGCGAGGTCGCAGGCTTTTCAGCGCCTGGTAAATGACAAATACACCAAAT
Source organism: Enterobacter sp. MEB024 (assembly GCF_030209635.1). Taxonomy (NCBI): domain Bacteria; kingdom Pseudomonadati; phylum Pseudomonadota; class Gammaproteobacteria; order Enterobacterales; family Enterobacteriaceae; genus Enterobacter; species Enterobacter sp. MEB024. The sequence goes on from NZ_JARVRQ010000009.1 coordinate 111,605, forward strand.
GCACCGATGAGCACCGCGCTGATCTTCTCGACGTACCAGCGGCTGGTACTGATATCCCCCGATGCGAGGTTAAACCCTACCGCCAGAATAAAGACAAAGAGAATGGCGCTGACGCCCTGCATCAGGCTGCCAAGAAAAGGAACGACCCGGGCGGCCCGTTCGCTTTCTTTATTTGTCGTGAGGTAGGTCGTCACAATGAATTTCCCATGCCCCGGCCCGATGGCGTGCAACACGCCATAGAAGAAGGCGCCGGTTAATAGCCATAACCCGCCGCTGTACTGGTGGTTGTTAAGCTGGAGCAGGTACATCACCAGATAACGGTGCAGGGTAATTTGCGTGGCAAGGCACCACTGAAGAAAGGTGTTCCAGTGCGTATGCAGGGTAAACCCGGCTAAGAGGATCGCCAGCAACATGATGCCTGCTGTAGGAAGGCGCCAGTCACGCGTCAGTTGTTGTGTGGTCATGGGGTGGCCTGGTGGGGGAATATTTGTCGCTAGTATAGTTGATCTTGCCTGTTAATCCGTAGGATCGCACAGAGATCCCGCCTCAATTGTGGATAAGTCTGTGCGTAAAAGGGTATAAAGCGGGGTTTTGCTGGGGAATACAGCAGTCAGTCATCTTTTTGCAACTTTTAGGTTGCGGCCTGCTGAGAACTCCCTATAATGCGCCTCCATCGACACGGCAGATGTGAATCACTTCACAGTTAACCCGGTCGGTTGAAGAGAAAAAATCCTGAACTTCAGGGTTGACTCTGAAAGA
>NZ_JARVRQ010000004.1:0-104572 GCF_030209635.1 Enterobacter sp. MEB024
TGATAAATTGTTAAAGAGCAGTTGCGACGCGGCTTACAGCTCACCGTCGCGAGGTCACGTATATTACGTTTTCCTCATTCAGAGTCAAGCATTTATTTTTGCTTTTCTCTGTTGGTGTTCATCTCTGAACCCCGCTAACCCGGCGGCTTGCAAGCCGTTGTTCCGTGTCAGTGGAGGCGCATTATAGGGAGTTCTCAGACGTTGACAACCCCTCTTTTAAAAAAAACGTTCAACCGTCTCTTTTTTGCTCAAAATCGTGCTACAGCGCCAGTTTTTCGAGCGTTTCAAAGCCATAACGGCGTAAAACGGGCAAAAGTTGCTCGGTCTCATTAGTGATGGCCATACAAAAAGCGATGTTTGCATCGGCAGATTTTGCATCCGGAGCTTCATGTTCCAGCAACCAGGCCGTACGTCGGGCTATAGCCGCCCCCGAATCCACCAGCCGTGTGCCCTCAGGCAGAACTTCTAATAACTCTTCCTGTAATAGAGGGAAATGGGTGCACCCCAGCACAACGGTGTCCGGTGGCTCCGGCATCCGCAGCCACGGGCGGAGAATACGGCGCAACTCTTCGAGCGGCACTGCCTTTCCGTGCAGCTTCGCTTCGGCGATCTCGACCAGTTCCGCCGAACCGAGCATCGCAATCCGGCATTCGTTGGCAAAGCGGTCGATTAACTCGCGCGTATAAGGTCGCTTCACCGTGCCTCGCGTTGCCAGTAAACCAACAATGCCATTTGCCGTCAGACGCGCGGCAGGCTTTATTGCAGGAACAACGCCCACAACCGGGAACTGGAATTTTTCGCGCAATGCAGGAAGCGATACTGTACTGGCCGTGTTACAGGCGATGACCGCCAGCGAGAGGGGATAACGCTTTTGTACCGCGCTGACGATTTCAACCACACGCTCAACAATAAAGTCTTCACTCTTTTCCCCATACGGGAACGCGACGTTATCAAAGGCGTAAATGTAATGGAGATCCGGCAGGAGATGTCGGATCTCATCATAGACCGAAAGCCCACCGACGCCGGAATCAAATACCAGCACGGTGGGACGCGGATTAGAAGGTGTAGCTGCCAGACAAGGTGTATTCCCGTCCTGCAGTTTGGTAGCCATAAACTGTCTCGTAATCTTTGTCGAACAGGTTGGCTATTTTACCACGAACTGTAAGGTGAGAGGTGACAGGATATGAAACTGCGACATCCCACAGGCTTACGCCGCCCATTTTCACACGTTCTGTAGAATAGGTATTCGGATCGACCGCAACGTCATAGCGTGTACCCAAATAACGATAGGAAACGTTCCAGTCAAGATCCCATACCTGCCAATCAAGCTGATACTTAACCTGTTGCTTAGAACGGCGAGCCAGAACTTCATTGGTTTTGGTGTTACGTGGGTCAACATAGTCATAGGAAATCTGGTGCCCTACCGGACCTGTTTCAAACTGCGCCGTGGCTTCAATGCCTTTGATACGGGCTTCGTCCACATTGTAGTAACGGTAGTTTGCGTCGTAGCCAATGAGGTTATCAATGTCGTTACGATAACCTGTTACGCGCCAGTTAACCGGCCCCGTCAAACCTTCAAAGCCCCCTTCCCACTGTTTACTCTCTTCAGGCTTAAGGTCAGGATTGCCATATTTCTCACTGTGAATCTGGCTCATTGTCGGTGCTTTATAAGCCGTGCCATATGAACCAATAATCCGGTAACCATCGATAAACTCCCACGCAGCACTGGTTTGCCACGTAGCATGATTGCCAAAATTCGAGTTATCATCGTTACGTGCCGCAGCTTCTAGCGTGAGGCTATCAAATTGCTGCATCGCCGAGAGGAAGACGCCCGTATTGCGCTGCTCATAGCCGTTATCCATAGTACTAGAACCAGCCTGAGTTTTTTGTTTCTGCCAGTCCAGGCCCGCACCTATATTACCATGACCTACTTCAAGGGAATTTAACCACTGTGTGGTGTACTGCTTCACATCGTCCGTCGTTGCGGAATCTGAATAACGCCCTTTCTTCGGGTCATAGTTCTGATCTTTGCTGCGACCATAACCTATGGCCAACTGCGATTTAAATATCCCCTGACTGTAGCGCAGGCCCGTATCCCAGTTTTGACTGTAGAGTTGGCGCGTATCCGGTCGTCCATCAACGTTAAAGTTAGCATCGTAATGGTCATAGCCGTCATACGCAGTGCGATTGTCGTAACCAAAGCCGCGGAAAAAACCACTTACGCTATCGGTAATTTGCTGTTCCACAGAACCGTAAAGTGACTTACTCATAAAACCGTCACGATCCGGTTGACGCGGAGCATCTTTCGCACCGATATCGAAACCACGGGTATAAGTGTAATTACCCGCCATGGTGATTTTGGTTTTTTCCAGTACTTGCTGGAAAGAACCATCATAGGTCTGATACCCCTTAGAACCTACGCCTGCAGAAATTTCTGCACCCGGTTTATCTCGCCCTGTGATGATATTAATCACGCCACCAATCGCGTCAGAGCCATACAGCGCAGAACGCGGACCGCGAATATATTCGATGCGTTGAATCAGCGATGTTGGAATTTGGCTAAGGTCAGGAACATTGCTGATCCCTGCATTGTTTAGAGGAATACCATCAATCAACACCAGAACATGGCGGGATTCCGTACCGCGAATAAATGTTGAAGAGGTTGCGCCCAGGCCGCCACTTTGCGCGATATCTACCCCGGGTAAACGCGACATCACTTCAACTACACTCTTTGCCTGCCAGCGATCAATATCCTCGCGCGTCACCACAGACGTTGGTGCAAGAACGGTATTAACAGGTTGCTCAAAACGGTTTGCTGTCACCACCAACGAGTCGTCGCTATCCTGCGCCCAGCCCGAAAATGCCGTGACGGACAACGCCGTCAACAGCGATACTTTTTTAATCATTGTTAAAGCATCCACAATATAAGAAGGATGCCGCAGGCTTCATCTATAGCACGCGATGACGAAACCAAATGCGACGTGATCCCGGCAGGTCTTCGGGCTAGGTGGCGTTTTGCGGATGAAGACTTCCCATTTTCACAGTGTCTACAATTCTCATCCCGCCAGTCTTTACCGCTGCGCGTCAGCTCCAGATTTTCACTGGATTCCCTTTTCACTCTCAGGAGACCGGAAACAGAATGCTACAATTAGACACGTATAGATGTCCAGATAGCTATTGGCCATTAAATCTGGACATCCACTGCACAATCCCTACAATCCCCGCGTAATTCTTTATCACTCAGGACGCATCATGACCCCCGAACACCTCCCAACAGAACAGTACGACGCACAGCTGGCAGAGAAAGTTGTCCGCCTGCAAAGTATGATGACGCCTTTCAACGCGCCCGTTCCTGAGGTGTTCCGCTCGCCCGTTAGCCACTACCGCATGCGTGCGGAGTTCCGCATCTGGCACGACGGTGACGACCTGTACCACATCATTTTCGATCAGCAGACGAAGTCCCGCATTCGGGTCGACAGCTTCCCGGCGGCGAGTGAACTCATCAACCAGCTCATGACGCTGATGATTGACGGCGTACGCAACAACCCTGTGCTGCGCCACAAGCTGTTCCAGATTGATTATCTGACCACACAAAGCAACCAGGCGATTGTCTCTCTGCTGTATCACAAAGCGCTGAATGACGAATGGCGCGAGCAGGCAGAAGTGCTGCGCGATGCCCTGCGCGCGCAGAACATCAACGTTCACCTGATTGGTCGTGCGACAAAAACCAAAATCATGCTGGATCAGGATTTCATCGACGAACGTCTGTCGGTGGCGGGAAAAGAGATGGTGTACCGCCAGGTTGAGAACAGCTTTACCCAGCCAAACGCAGCAATGAACGTACAGATGCTAGAGTGGGCGCTGAAGGCGACCGAAGGGTCAAAGGGCGATCTGCTTGAGCTGTACTGCGGGAACGGCAACTTCTCCCTGGCGCTGGCGCGTAACTTTGAGCGCGTCCTGGCGACGGAGATTGCCAAGCCGTCCGTTGCCGCTGCACAGTACAACATTGCCGCCAATCACATCGACAATGTGCAGATCATCCGTATGTCTGCAGAAGAGTTCACGCAGGCCATGAATGGCGTACGACAGTTTAATCGCCTGGAGGGGATCGATCTGAAGAGCTACCAGTGTGAGACGATTTTTGTCGATCCGCCGCGCAGTGGCCTGGACAGCGAAACCGAGAAGATGGTGCAGGCGTACCCGCGTATTTTGTACATTTCCTGTAACCCGGAAACGCTGTGCAAGAATCTCGAAACATTAAGCCAGACGCACAATGTTGAACGTCTGGCTCTCTTCGATCAGTTCCCGTATACGCACCATATGGAGTGCGGCGTACTTCTTACCGCGAAGTAACGTGATGGCAGGCAGGTCAACCTGCCTGCAACCCCACTCTCTTACTCCGGCAGCTCGTGCTTGCGGCTACGCATGCGCGAGCCAATCCAGAACACCAGTGCCACGGAAAGTACCGCCGGCAGGAAGTTAGAACCGATATCCGGATACTCTGCACGCACCACGGTGCTATACAGCAACACGCCAAGAATAAAGCAGGCCGCGGCCAGCCCAGGCAACCCGACCGGCATGGTGCGGTTCAGGTAACGCTGATGCAGACAGTACACCGTCAGCACCAGCGCAATGAGCGGGAAAATAGAAAATGGAACGATCGAACTGAACACAGCCGCAAACGTGCCATTAATTGATAAGCCAGCGATCAATGCCAGCAACAGCGTACCCTTATCCTGACCTGACTGTTTCATTACTCACCTTCACTCTTCGGTTTGATGTGCCAGTTTCTCTTGTTCACGGCGATACCAGTAGTACGCGCCTTTGGAGATCATCCTGAGCTGTAATACCAGTCGCTCTTCGAGCTGCTTGCGTTGTTCGATGCTGACATCCAGCGCTTCGGCACCCGCGCTGAAAACAATCGTCACCATCGCCTCAGCCTGTGCTTCAGTGAACGCACGCGGCATATGGTTTTCGAGTTCAAGATAGTCGGCAAGTTCCGCGATAAAATGCTGAATTTCACGCGCCACAGCGGCACGGAACGCGGCTGATGTTCCGGAACGTTCCCGCAACAGCAGGCGAAACGCGTTGGGGTTATTGCCAATAAATTCCATAAAGGTCGACACAGAGGTGCGGATCACGCTCCCCCCTTTAGCGATACGCTGCCGCGCCTGGCGCATAAGCTGACGCAGCATCAGCCCGCTCTCGTCGACCATGGTCAGACCCAGTTCATCCACATCACGGAAATGACGATAGAAGGACGTTGGCGCAATCCCGGCCTCGCGCGCAACTTCACGCAGGCTTAAACTGGCAAAACTACGCTCGGCACTCAGTTGACTGAATGCGGCTTCCACCAGCGAACGCCGGGTTTTCTCTTTTTGTTGTGCTCTTACGCCCATCACGATAGTTGAATCCTTCCAAAGGCCTGATGGCACTATACCAGAGAATAAAATTAATCTGTTTGCCTGGCTTTGTGAATGATTGTTTACGTACGGTTTGTGCTCCACTGCCGGAAAAAAGCACAACGATAATTGGGTTACTCGGGCAATGATGTTATGATTCTGTTGCTTTTATGTATAAGAACAGGTAAGCCTTACCATGCCACATTCCTACGATTACGACGCAATTGTGATAGGTTCCGGCCCCGGCGGCGAAGGCGCTGCTATGGGACTGGTGAAACAGGGAGCCAGAGTAGCGGTGATAGAGCGCTACCATAACGTTGGCGGTGGTTGCACCCATTGGGGCACCATCCCTTCCAAAGCCCTCCGCCATGCCGTTAGCCGCATTATTGAATTTAACCAGAACCCTCTTTACAGCGACCACTCCCGACTTCTTCGTTCCTCCTTTGCTGACATCCTGAATCATGCGGATACCGTTATTAACCAGCAGACGCGGATGCGCCAGGGGTTTTATGAGCGTAACCACTGTGAAATTTTGCAGGGCAATGCGCACTTTGTTGATGAACACACCCTGGCACTCGAATGCCACGACGGGTCGGTCGAAACCATCACGGCGGAAAAATTTGTCATCGCCTGTGGTTCACGCCCGTACCATCCGGCAGACGTGGACTTCTCCCACCCGCGCATTTACGACAGCGATTCCATCCTGAGCCTGCACCACGAACCCCGTCATGTGATTATCTATGGCGCAGGGGTGATTGGCTGCGAATATGCGTCGATCTTCCGGGGCATGGACGTGAAAGTTGATCTGATCAACACCCGCGACCGCCTGCTGGCCTTCCTCGATCAGGAAATGTCAGACTCGCTCTCTTACCACTTCTGGAACAGCGGCGTGGTGATTCGCCACAACGAAGAGTACGAGAAAATTGAAGGCTGCGACGACGGTGTGATCATGCATCTGAAATCGGGCAAGAAGCTGAAAGCAGACTGCCTGCTGTACGCCAACGGCCGTACCGGTAACACCGATTCTCTGGCTCTGGAAAATATCGGGCTCGAAACCGACAGCCGCGGTCAGCTGAAGGTGAACAGCATGTACCAGACAGCCCTGCCGCATGTGTATGCCGTCGGTGATGTTATCGGTTATCCAAGCCTGGCTTCTGCAGCATACGATCAGGGACGCATCGCGGCGCAGGCGCTGGTGAAAGGCGAAGCGACGGCACATCTGATCGAAGATATTCCGACAGGTATTTATACCATCCCGGAAATCAGCTCCGTCGGGAAAACCGAGCAGCAGCTGACGTCAATGAAGGTGCCTTACGAGGTGGGTCGCGCGCAGTTTAAACATCTGGCGAGGGCGCAAATCGTGGGAATGAGCGTGGGTACGCTGAAGATCCTGTTCCATCGCGAGACGAAAGAGATCCTCGGTATTCACTGCTTTGGTGAACGCGCGGCGGAGATTATTCATATCGGCCAGGCGATCATGGAGCAAAAAGGTGGTGGTAACACCATCGAGTACTTCGTTAACACCACCTTCAACTACCCGACCATGGCGGAAGCCTATCGGGTCGCGGCACTGAACGGTTTAAACCGCCTGTTTTAACGCATTGTCAAAATGGCCATCCATCGAACCACGGATGGCCTCTGCCAGCTGCTCATAGCGGCTGCGCAGCGGTGAACCCGGACGATAAACCAGACCAATGGTACGACGTGGCTCTGGTTTAATGCATGGCAGATAAACCACGCCGTCACGTTTACGTTCGCGCGGCACGGCCAGTGCCGGCAGCAATGTGATCCCACTGCCCGCCGCCACCATATTACGCAGCGTTTCAAGGCTGGTTGCGCGGAAATGGGTATCCTCGTCAGCACCCGCTTCGAAGCAGAAGCCCATCGCCTGATCGCGCAGGCAGTGACCATCTTCCAGCATCAGCAGTTTTTCACCGGCCAGATCGGCCATCGGCACGCGATCGCGGTTCGCCCATGGGTGATCTTCATAGATCGCCAGCATCATGGGCTCATCAAACAGCGGCACTTCGATAAAAGCTTCGCTCTCTTTGACCAGCGCCAGAATGGCACAGTCGAGCTTGCCGCTGTCTAACTGCGCCAGCAGCTGATGGGTTTGCGCTTCATGCAGATACATTTCGAGTTTCGGGAACGTCTGATGCAGCATTGGAATGATGTGCGGCAACAGGTACGGGCCAACGGTTGGGATCAGGCCAATATGCAACGGGCCGGACATCGCCTCCCCCTGCTGGCTTGCCATTTCCTTGAGCACTTTGACCTCGCGCAGCACGGTGCGCGCCTGATCCACCAGCAGCAGACCTGCCTGGGTGAACAGTACCTTACGACTGGTGCGCTCCAGCAGCATCACGCCCAGCTCGTCTTCCAGCTTGCGGATCTGGCCGCTCAGGGTAGGCTGGCTGACGTGGCAGGAATCTGCCGCGCGGCGAAAATGGCGGTGCTCGGCTAGCGCTACCAGGTATTCAAGATCACGAATATTCATTATTCATCCTCCGTCGCCACGATAGTTCATGGCGATAGATAGCATAGCAACGAACGATTATCCCTATCAAGCATTCTGTTGAATAATACACCACATAGACGAGGCGGCACGTGTTTGACCCTTGACGTCCCCGCACCGTCAGCGAGTTTCTCTCAAAACTCGAACAACTAAAGCCAACGTGAACTTTTGCGGACCCCGTGGTCCGCATTTTTTTTGCGTAAAAAAGGCCGGGGATAAAAGCAAAATGGCAACCGAAGTTGCCATTTTTAGTGTTTACTCCCTCTCCCCGTGGGAGAGGGCCGGGATGAGGGCACCAGCCCGCACTCATCAAACCAGTCGGTTTTTCGCATCCGCAATCGCCTGCGCGACCTGCTTCGGTGACACGCCGCCTTTCGCTGCACGCTTATCCAGACAAGACTGCAACGCCAGAATCGGATACACATCATCACCGATAACAGCACTGAATTTCTGCAGGTCGGTCAGCGGCAACGCTTCCAGCGCCTTACCCTGACGAATGGCTTCAACCACCGCTTCACCGACAATGTGGTGCGCTTCACGGAACGGTACGCCTTTCGCCACCAGGTAATCGGCAAGCTCGGTCGAGTTTGCATAGCCCTGCTGCGCCGCTTCCTGACAACGCGGGCGTTTCACCTGAATGCCATCCAGCACCAGCGCGCCCATATGCAGGCAGTCCAGCCAGGTATCGAGCGCGTCGAACAGCCCTTCTTTGTCTTCCTGCATATCTTTGTTATACGCCAGCGGCAGCCCTTTCAGGGTCATCATCATGCCGGTCAGCGCGCCCTGCACACGGCCACACTTACCGCGGATAAGCTCCAGCGCATCCGGGTTTTTCTTCTGTGGCATCAGGGAGGAGCCTGACGTCACGCGGTCAGACAGCTCAACAAACCCGGCTTCACCGGAGTTGAAGAAAATCAGGTCTTCGGCAAAGCGCGACAGATGCACCATGCCGATAGACGCATTGGAAAGCAGCTCCAGCACGTGATCACGGTCAGAGACGCTGTCCAGGCTGTTACGGGTGGCTGAAGCAAAGCCCAGCCAGCCTGCCAGCTGATCACGGTCGATTTCATAGGCCGTCCCTGCCAGCGCACCGCTGCCCAGCGGGCTCACGTCCAGACGCTTCAGGGTATCCTGCAGACGGCTTTCATCACGCGCCAGCATCTCAACGTAGGCCAGACACCAGTGCGCAAAGGTTACCGGCTGCGCACGCTGCAGGTGGGTATAACCCGGCATCACCGCATCCTGGTTGTTCTGCGCGGTTTCCACCAGCGCGCCCTGCAGCTGACGGTTGGCTGCCAGCAGTTCACCAACGGTATCTTTACACCACAATTTCAGATCAGTCGCGACCTGGTCGTTACGGCTACGCCCGGTATGCAGTTTTTTACCCAGCTGGCCGACTTTATCGATGAGTTTCCCTTCCACCCAGCTGTGAATATCTTCCGCATCGCTGGCGAGGATCTGCTGCGGGTCCAGACGCACCTCTTCCAGCAGGTTATTCAGCGCCTCTTCCAGCTGCAGCTGTTCGTCTGCGGTCAGGACGCCCACGGTGACCAGCGCTTTGGACCAGGCCACAGAGCCGACGATATCCTGCTCGGCCAGGCGGTAGTCGAAGCGCAAAGAGTCGTTGAACTGTTTGAACCGTTGATCCGCTGCCTGTGTAAAACGCCCACCCCAAAGTGCCATAACATGCTTCCTTAATATCTTTGAATTTCATTGCCCGGCTGCGCTGCGCTGACCGGGCCTGCAGAATCGGTAAATTGCTTACGCCAGAATACGCGTGCCAATCGGCGTGCCGTTAAACAACGCCGGGAGTTGCTCCGCGTGGCGCCAGGAGGCGATGTCCACCGGACGTCCGAGCGTACGCGCGGCATCCAGCGCCGCATTGACTTTGACGATCATGCCGTCGGTAATAATGCCCTGCTCGATAAGCTGTTCGGCTTTCGCTGCGGTCATTTCCGCAATACGCTGGCCTTTGCCGTCGAGAATACCGCTTACGTCAGAGAGCAGAATCAGGTCCGCGCCCAGCGTAGCCGCCAGAGCCGTTGCCGCCTGGTCTGCATTGACGTTCATCAGCTCGCCCTCTTCGGTCACCCCGATAGAGCTCACCACCGGCAGGAATCCTCCTTCCAGCAGCATGTTAATCAGCTTAGGCGAACCAGGCTGTGCCAGTCCAACGTGTCCGAGCTCTTCGTCGAGCTGGGTCACTTTTACGCTGTCACCATCGCCCAGACACAGGCCGACAGAGGCGATATGGTGTTTCTTCGCCCACGCCAGCAGCGTTTTGTTCGCCGTCCCCGCCAGGGCACCGGTAATAATGTCAATCTGGTCAGCAGGCGTGACGCGCAGGCCATTTTTCTTTTTCACCGGCAGGTTGAGCCCTTTCATCAGCTCATCAACCACGCAGCCGCCGCCGTGCACAATCACCAGCGGACGTTGGTGTGATTCGCGATAGTTCACCAGCGCGGTAAAAAGACGCTCCAGCGCTTCTTCGCTGTCCAGCAGTACACCACCGAGTTTGATAATTAATGGGTTCATCATCACACCTTAAATAAGAGCCTGGGTTTCCGGGAAACCGAAACGAATATTTGCACACTGCATTGCCTGTGCGGCAGCGCCTTTAAGTAAGTTATCTTCCGCAGCCACCACAATCAGGTGCTCACCCTGCACGGCAAAGCCGATGTCGCAGAATGGCAGGCCAACCACGTTTTTCAGCGCCGGCACGCCTTTGTCGTACAGACGCACCAGCGGTTTGTCCGCATAGGCCTGCGTAAAGGCTTTGCTCACCTGTTCGTGGGTCACGCCGGGTTTCAGGCGGCAGGTGATGGTTTCGAGGATCCCTCGCGGGAAGCTGCCCAGATGCGGCGTGAAGATGACATCCGCACCCAGATGCGTCGTGATTTCAGGGTGATGGCGGTGATTGAACACGCCATACGGCTGAAGGCTCACTTCGCAGAAGCTGTTAGCGATAGCGGCTTTACGCCCCGCGCCGCTGACACCACTGGTGGCGTTGATCACCGGCCACTGGTTCAGATCCAGCAGGTCTGCGTCGATCAGCGGCTTCAGAGAAAGCTGTGCCGCCGTCGGATAACAGCCCGGCACGGCAACCAGATCCGCTTCCTTCAGTTTATCTGTGCTCCACTCCGCCAGGCCGTATACCGCTTTTTCCAGCAGTTCAGGGTGTTGATGGGTGAAACCGTAATATTTTTCGTAGAACGCGCCGTCATTCACACGGAAGGCGCCGGAGAGGTCGAACACCACACAGCCGGCCGCCAGACATTGCGGAACCAGGTCGTGGCTGACTTCGTGCGCGGTAGCTAAAAACACCACGTCGACGCCGTCGGTGAACGCGCGGATGTCAGACATTGGCTGCAGCGGCAGATCAACAATGCCTTTAAGTTGCGGATGCAAATCGGAAATTAACTTTCCTGCATCATTGCTTTGCGCTGACACGGTCAAAGCGGTTATGGTCATATGAGGATGGCGATTCACGTAGCTTACAAGCTCTGCGCCCGCATAACCGCTAGCGCCTACAATCAGCGTATTCAACATCGGGTTCCTTTATGCTCAACGTTAATGTATTTTTATTCACATTTATTGCATGAATATTGATACTATCACGACCTAAGGTGTGTCAACAATGAAAATGAACTTACCGCCATTTATCGAGATTTACCGCGCCCTGATTGCCACACCCTCCATCAGTGCGACCGAAGAAGCGCTGGATCAGAGCAATGAGTCTTTAATCAATCTGCTGGCAGGTTGGTTTAGCGATATTGGGTTTAACGTTGAGGTTCAGCCCGTTCCCGGAACACGCCATAAATTTAACCTGCTCGCCAGTACCGGACAGGGTGCCGGCGGCCTGCTGCTGGCCGGTCATACCGATACCGTTCCCTTTGACGATGGCCGCTGGACGCGCGATCCGTTCACCCTGACCGAGCATGACAACAAGCTTTACGGTCTGGGCACCGCCGATATGAAAGGCTTTTTTGCTTTTATCCTCGATGCGCTGCGTGACGTGGACGTGACAACGCTGAAGAAACCGCTCTACATTCTGGCCACTGCCGATGAAGAGACCAGCATGGCCGGGGCGCGCTACTTCTCTGAAAACACCTCGATTCGCCCGGATTGCGCCATTATTGGTGAACCAACGTCACTGCAGCCAATCCGTGCCCACAAAGGCCATATCTCCACGGCGGTGCGCGTGCTGGGCCAGTCAGGCCACTCCAGCGATCCGGCGCGCGGCGTCAACGCCATCGAACTGATGCACGACGCCATCGGCCGCATCATGCAGTTGCGCGACTCGCTGAAAGAGCGTTATCACTACGACGCATTCACCGTGCCTTATCCGACGCTGAACCTCGGCAGCCTGCACGGTGGTGATGCATCCAACCGTATCTGCGCCTGCTGCGAACTGCATATGGATATCCGTCCGCTGCCGGGCATGACGCTGAGCGATCTCGACGGCCTGTTGACCGAAGCGCTGGCGCCGGTCAGCGAGCGCTGGCCGGGCCGCCTGACGGTCTCCGAGCTTCATCCGCCGATCCCTGGCTACGAATGTCCACCGGATCATCAACTGGTTGAAGTCGTGGAAAAGCTGCTCGGTGAGAAAACCGACGTGGTGAACTATTGCACCGAAGCACCGTTTATTCAGACCCTGTGTCCTACGCTGGTGCTTGGCCCGGGTTCCATCAACCAGGCTCACCAGCCGGATGAATATCTGGAAACGCGCTTTATCAAACCGACCCGTGAACTGATTACCCAGGTCGTGCATCACTTCTGCTGGCATTAAAATGCCCCTAAGAGGTTCCCTCTCCCGGTGGGAGAGGGTCAGGGTAAGGGCAACAAATCCCGCGATCTTCGTCACATTCCCATAAGCATCTCTTATCTGACGCAAAGCGAATTAAATTTCGTAAATTACCCACATTTATTCGTTTGCTGAACCGTTTTCGCAGCAATTGACGACGGGGGTTTTACGTGGCTTTATAAAGGGAGATGACAAAATATTGTCCAAAAGATTTTCGATTGGGCATAAACAAAAATGATGGGGTGACTGGGTTTTTATGAACGAACAATATTCCGCGTTGCGTAGTAATGTCAGTATGCTCGGCAAAGTGCTTGGAGATACCATCAAAGATGCGTTGGGGGAAAACATCCTCGACCGCGTTGAAACCATCCGCAAGCTGTCAAAATCTTCCCGTGCAGGTAACGAGGCCAGTCGTCAGGAGCTGCTCACCACCTTGCAGAACCTTTCTAACGATGAGCTGCTGCCCGTTGCCCGCGCCTTCAGCCAGTTTCTGAACCTGGCAAACACCGCTGAGCAATACCACAGCATTTCGCCGAATGGCGAAGCTGCCAGCAACCCGGAAGTCATTGCCCGTACGCTTCGTAAACTGAAAGACCAGCCAGACCTCAACGAAGACATCATCAAAAAAGCGGTGGAGTCCCTTTCGCTGGAGCTGGTTCTGACCGCTCACCCAACCGAAATCACTCGCCGCACCCTGATCCACAAAATGGTGGAAGTGAACAACTGCCTCAAGCAGCTGGATAACAAAGACATTGCTGACTACGAGCGCAACCAGCTGATGCGCCGTCTGCGCCAGCTGATTGCCCAGTCCTGGCACACCGATGAAATTCGTAAGCATCGTCCAAGCCCGGTCGACGAAGCCAAATGGGGCTTTGCAGTGGTGGAAAATAGCCTGTGGGAAGGGGTGCCGAACTACCTGCGTGAGCTGAACGAGCAGCTGGAAGCGAATCTGGATTACCGCCTGCCGGTCGATTTTGTGCCGGTGCGTTTCACCTCCTGGATGGGCGGCGACCGTGACGGCAACCCGAACGTCACCGCGGAAATTACCCGCCACGTGCTCCTGTTGAGCCGCTGGAAAGCAACCGACCTGTTCCTGAAAGATATTCAGGTATTGATCTCCGAGCTGTCGATGGTAGAGGCCACGCCTGAACTGCGCGCGCTGGCCGGCGAAGAAGGTGCCAGCGAGCCGTATCGTTTCCTGATGAAAAAACTGCGTGGCCAACTGATGGCGACGCAGGCCTGGCTGGAAGCGCGTCTGAAAGGCCAGCGCCTGCCAAAGCCGGAAGGCCTGCTGAGCCAGAACGAGCAGCTCTGGGAGCCGCTGTATGCCTGCTATAAATCACTGCAGGCCTGCGGAATGGGCATCATCGCGAATGGCGAATTGCTCGACACCCTGCGCCGCGTGAAGTGTTTCGGCGTGCCGCTGGTGCGTATTGACGTCCGTCAGGAAAGCACCCGTCATACCGAAGCGCTGGGCGAACTGACCCGCTATCTCGGCATCGGCGACTATGAAAGCTGGTCTGAAGCGGACAAACAAGCCTTCCTGATCCGCGAACTGAACTCCAAGCGCCCCCTGCTGCCACGTAACTGGGAGCCAAGCAACGAAACCCGCGAGGTGCTCAACACCTGTAAAGCGATCGTTGATGCGCCGAAAGGATCGGTGGCTGCCTATGTGATCTCCATGGCGAAAACGCCGTCTGACGTGCTGGGTGTTCACCTTCTGCTCAAAGAAGCCGGTATCGACTATGCCCTTCCGGTTGCACCGCTGTTTGAAACCCTTGATGACCTGAACAACGCCAACGACGTCATGACGCAGCTGCTGAACATCGACTGGTACCGCGGCTTTATTCAGGGCAAACAGATGGTGATGATTGGCTATTCCGACTCCGCAAAAGACGCGGGCGTCATGGCGGCATCCTGGGCGCAGTATCAGGCACAGGACGCGTTGATCAAGACCTGTGAAAAAGCAGGCATCGAACTGACGCTGTTCCACGGACGCGGTGGCTCGATTGGCCGTGGTGGTGCGCCAGCGCATGCGGCACTGCTGTCACAACCGCCGGGAAGCCTGAAAGGCGGCCTGCGCGTGACCGAACAGGGCGAGATGATCCGCTTCAAGTACGGCCTGCCGGAAGTGACCATCAGCAGCCTGTCGCTCTACACCAGTGCGATTCTGGAAGCGAACCTGCTGCCACCGCCAGAGCCGAAAGAGTCCTGGTGCCATATCATGGACGAGCTGTCAGATATCTCCTGCGATCTGTACCGCGGCTACGTGCGTGAAAACAAAGATTTTGTGCCTTACTTCCGTTCAGCTACCCCTGAGCAGGAGCTGGGTAAACTGCCGCTGGGTTCACGTCCGGCTAAGCGCCGACCGACCGGTGGTGTAGAGTCTCTGCGTGCCATCCCGTGGATCTTCGCCTGGACCCAGAACCGTCTGATGCTGCCCGCCTGGCTGGGCGCAGGCGCGGCGCTGCAGAAAGTGGTGGAAGATGGCAAACAGAACGAACTGGAAACCATGTGCCGCGACTGGCCGTTCTTCTCCACCCGTCTGGGTATGCTGGAGATGGTCTTCTCGAAAGCAGACCTGTGGCTGGCGGAATACTACGATCAGCGTCTGGTGAAGCCTGAGCTGTGGACGCTGGGTAAAGAGCTGCGCGAACTGCTGGAAGGCGACATCAAAGTGGTGCTGGATATTGCTAACGACTCGCACCTGATGGCGGATCTGCCGTGGATTGCCGAGTCCATCCAGCTGCGTAATATCTACACCGACCCCCTCAACGTCCTGCAGGCGGAGCTGCTGCACCGTTCACGTCTGGCGGAAGAGGAAGGTAAAGAGCCGGATCCACGCGTCGAACAGGCGTTGATGGTGACGATTGCAGGCGTTGCGGCAGGTATGCGTAACACAGGCTAATCCATTGGCTTCATACAGGCCCGGCAGCGCTAACGCTGCCGGGCGATATCCGGTATTCACGCCATGCACCACGACATCAGCACCCTTCTGACCGACCTCATTAATGGCACCGTAGCGCTACGTGACGTACGGTTTGTCGCCCCACCCGACCCACACTCCCGCACAACGCCTTGCCTGGTCATTAACCTCGATAATGCCTGCGAAGCGTGGTTTTCTTCCTCTGCGGAGGGGTTGCTTCATACCGGACACGCGCTCAGCATCAGCTTCGGTAAACAGCAGCTGTCGCTTCGTCTTTATCGGGATAACGTGCTTATACAGCACCAGCAGGTTGCCCGGCGCGGCCCCCGAACCGGAGCGTTTCTCCTGCAAACGCTGGCCGAACTGCAGATGCAGCCTGATGAACAGGAAACGGCCAGACTGGTGGTACTGAGTATGCTCAGCCACTGTCGCGATCTTCTTGGCAGCGACATTCATACTGACAGCCGCAGTCGTGCTTTGTTTGAAGCCATCCGGCGCTATCTCGATGAACATCACGCCTCACCGCTGACCCGCGATTCCGTGGCGCGGGCGTTTTATATTTCACCCAACTACCTTTCACATCTGTTTCAGAAGACCGGGAACGTGGGGTTCAATGAATACCTGACCCAAACGCGTCTGGAACACGCGCGCCAGTTGCTCAAGGGTTATGATCTAAAAATCAAAGACATTGCCGCCCGCTGCGGCTTTACAGACAGCAACTACTTCTGTCGCCTCTTTCGTAAACATACCGAACGCTCCCCTTCCGAGTACCGCCGCCAGTATCACAGCCAGCTGACTGCCAAAAACTAGCATTGTGATCGCCCTCTCACTTCACTAAGCACATTACATTTGTCCAGTATTTGGCAAAATTGACCTGTATCCCCGACCAGCAGCCCCACCTTATCCTTAAGTTAACCTTTCTGACTTAAGGAAAAATAATGGAACTGTATCTGGATACCGCCAACGTGGCAGAGGTTGAGCGCCTGGCGCGCATTTTTCCGATTGCCGGCGTCACCACCAACCCGAGCATTGTAGCTGCCAGCGGCGAAACCCTCTGGAACGTACTGCCGCGTCTGCAAAACGCCATCGGGCCACAGGGTACGCTGTTTGCCCAGACCATGAGCCGTGAAGCCGAAGGGATGGTGGCAGAAGCCAAACGCCTGAGTAACGCTATTCCTGGCATCGTGGTGAAAATCCCGGTGACCGCACAGGGCCTTATGGCGATAAAAATGCTGAAAAAAGAGGGCATTACCACGTTAGGCACGGCCGTTTACAGCGCCGCCCAGGGTTTACTGGCCGCGCTGGCGGGAGCGAAATATGTCGCACCGTATGTTAACCGCGTCGACGCTCAGGGCGGGGACGGCATTCGTATGGTACAGGAGCTGCAATCCCTGCTCGAACGCCACGCCCCAGAAAGCAGCGTGCTGGCCGCCAGCTTCAAAACACCACGTCAGGCGCTGGACTGCCTGCTCGCCGGATGTGAAGCAATCACGCTTCCTTTAGATGTAGCGCAACAAATGCTCGGCACCCCGGCGGTAGAGTCAGCCATAGAGAAGTTTGAGCACGACTGGAAAAACGCGTTTGGTAACCTCAACCTCTAAGGGAGATCTGTTATGGACCGTATCATTCAATCGCCGGGGAAATATATCCAGGGCGCTGATGTTCTCACCCGTCTCGGCGACTATCTGAAACCACTGGCAACACGCTGGCTGGTTGTGGGTGATAAGTTTGTGCTGGGTTTTGCACAAGAGACCTTGCTTGAGAGTTTCAAAAAAGCGGAAATTTATGCTGAAATCGCGCCCTTCGGTGGCGAATGTTCGCAAAATGAAATCGATCGCCTGAAAAAACGGGCCGACGGCGCCGACTGTATGGCGGTGCTCGGTATCGGCGGCGGGAAAACGCTGGATACCGCCAAAGCGCTGGCGCATTTTATGGACGTGCCCGTTGCCATCGCCCCGACTATCGCCTCCACCGACGCCCCGTGCAGCGCCCTTTCCGTCATTTATACCGACAGCGGTGAATTCG
This sequence comes from Enterobacter sp. MEB024, assembly GCF_030209635.1. Lineage (NCBI taxonomy): Bacteria > Pseudomonadati > Pseudomonadota > Gammaproteobacteria > Enterobacterales > Enterobacteriaceae > Enterobacter > Enterobacter sp. MEB024. Next base: position 17,673 of record NZ_JARVRQ010000004.1, read on the forward strand.
ATCGCTACCTGATGCTGCCGCATAACCCGAACATGGTGATTGTCGACACCCGGGTGGTAGCTGGCGCTCCGCCGCGTCTGCTGGCCGCCGGGATAGGCGATGCCCTTGCCACCTGGTTTGAAGCGCGCGCCTGTTCCCGTAGTGGCGCGATCACCATGGCGGGCGGAAAATGTACCCAGGCTGCGCTAGCCCTCGCCGAGCTGTGCTACAACACGTTAATTGAAGAGGGTGAGAAAGCGATGCTCGCGGCCGGGCAGCACGTGGTCACACCGGCGCTGGAGCGCATCATTGAAGCCAATACCTATCTGAGCGGCGTTGGATTTGAAAGCGGTGGACTGGCGGCCGCACACGCCATTCACAACGGAATGACCGCCGTGCCGGAGGCACATTCGTTCTATCACGGTGAAAAAGTGGCGTTTGGGACGCTGACGCAACTGGTGCTGGAAAATGCCCCGGTAGAGGAAATTGAAACCGTCGCGGCGCTGTGTCACAGCGTAGGTTTGCCCATCACGCTAGCAGAACTGAACATTAAAGAGGATATTCCGCTTAAAATGCGGCTGATTGCCGAGGCTGCCTGCGCAGAGGGTGAAACCATTCACAACATGCCAGGCGGGGTGTCAACGGATCAGGTTTACGCGGCGCTGCTGGTGGCCGATCAGTACGGGCAACAGTTCCTGCGGGAGTGGGCGTAACCGGTATTGCCGGATGGTAAAAAAATCCCCGCCGAAGCGGGGATTGTTTTTACTGCAGATCAAACCGATCCAAATCCATCACCTTCGCCCAAGCGGCAACAAAGTCGCGGACGAATTTCTCATGGGCGTCGCTGCTGGCGTAAACCTCGGCCAGCGCGCGCAGCACGGCGTTCGAACCGAATACCAGATCGGCACGCGTGGCGGTGTATTTCACTTCACCGCTGGCGCGATCGCTGCCGGCAAACAGCTCGTTTGATTCATCGGTCGCTTTCCACTGGGTATTCATGTCCAGCAGGTTCACGAAGAAATCGTTACTCAGCACGCCTTCACGATGGGTGAACACGCCGTTCTGACTGCCATCGAAGTTCGCCCCCAGTACGCGCAGACCGCCAATCAGCACCGTCAGTTCTGGTGCAGTGAGCGTCAGCTGCTGGGCCTTATCAATCAACAGAGACTCGGTAGTGGAGGCATCAACCTGTGCACGGTAGTTACGGAAGCCATCGGCAATCGGTTCGAGCAGGTTAAACATCTCGATATCCGTTTGATCCTGACGCGCATCAACGCGGCCCGGCGTGAACGGTACATTGACGTAAACGCCGGCCTCTTTCGCCGCCTGTTCAACACCCACCACACCTGCCAGCACGATGATATCGGCCAGTGACGCTTTGTTGGTGGTACGCTGAATAGCTTCCAGGGCGGGTAACGCGCGAACCGCTGCGGCGTTAACTTCCCAGTCGCGCTGGGGTGCCAGTGCCAGACGCGCACCGTTGGCGCCGCCACGCTTATCGCCACCGCGGAAGGTCGATGCAGACGCCCAGGCAACGGAAACCAGGTCGCTCACGGACAGACCCGAGGCAATGATTTCCGCTTTCAGACTCTCGATGTCCTCATTGGTCGGGTTGAACACCGCCTGCGGCAGTGGATCCTGCCAGATGAGATCTTCTTTCGGCACTTCCGGACCAATGTAACGCGCTTTTGGCCCCATATCACGGTGGGTCAGCTTGAACCACGCGCGGGCAAAGGCTTCGTTAAAGGCCTGCGGATCGTTCAGGAAGCGGCGGGAGATTTTCTCGAACTCGGGGTCAAAACGCAGCGTCAGATCGGTGACCAGCATCGTCGGTTTGCGCTTTTTCGACGGGTCGAACGGATCAGGCATAATGTCTGGTGCATCCACGGCTTCGAACTGAATCGCACCCGCCGGGCTGCGGGTCTGCACCCACTCGTATTTGAACAGGTTCTCGAAGAAGTAGTTACTCCACTGGGTCGGCGTTTGTGACCAGATGACTTCCAGCCCGGAGGTGATCGCATCTGCGCCAACGCCGGTACCGTGCGTACTGGTCCAGCCCAGACCCTGCGCTTCAATTGGCGCGGCTTCCGGGTCGGCGCCGACATGGGTCGCCTCACCTGCACCGTGGGTTTTACCGAGGGTATGACCGCCTGCAATCAACGCAACGGTCTCTTCGTCGTTCATCCCCATGTTGCCAAAGGTGGCACGGATCGCCGCGGCCGCTGACAGCGGTTCACCGCTGGCGTTTGGCCCTTCCGGGTTAACGTAAATCAGCCCCATTTCGGTGGCTGCCAGTGGGCGCTTCGCCAGTGCTTCCGGGTCACGGTGGGTGAGCCAGGCTTTTTCATCACCCCAGTTCACGTCCATATCCGGTTCCCAGACATCTTCACGCCCGGCCCCAAAACCAAAGGTACGGAAGCCAGAGTTCTCCAGCGCCACGTTACCGGCAAGGATGAAGAGGTCAGCCCAGGAAATTTTTTGACCGTATTTTTGCTTGATAGGCCACAGGAGACGGCGCGCTTTATCCAGACTTACGTTATCTGGCCAGGAGTTCAGGGGGGCAAAGCGCTGTTGACCGCGCCCTGCGCCACCGCGACCGTCAACGGAGCGATAGGTACCTGCGCCGTGCCAGGCCATACGGATAAACAGGCCCGCATAGCTGCCCCAGTCGGCTGGCCACCACGGCTGAGAGTCGGTCAGAAGTGCTTTGAGATCGCCCTTGAGCGCTGAGTAATCAAGTTTGCTGAATTCTTTGCGGTAGTCAAAGTCTTCACCCAGAGGGTTAGAACGGTTGGAATGTTGATTAAGAAGATCGACGCGGAGTTGTTTTGGCCACCAGTCGCGGCTGCCTGTGCCTGCCCCCGCGCTGTGATCGACGCTGCCCTGATGGAACGGGCACTTGCCGATTGATGCCGCATTATTGCTGTCGTCTGACGTGCTCATCGCTATGCTCCCTTTTACAGTGTTACGGTTACGATATACGCCCTTGTTGATAAGGTATAGTTGAGATAACCCACAGATTCGATAGTTAATTCCGTTTAATTTCCCATTGAAAGTATGTGCGTTCTGTACGTCAAAGGCAGCATTGCTGATATGGCGGGTAAATAAAACCCTTATAAATCAAAAAACCCTCCGAAGAGGGCTTCTATTTGTTATGCGCCAGGCCGAACACCCAGCGTATGGCAAATGGCGTAACTCATTTCCGCGCGGTTGAGCGTATAGAAGTGGAAATCCTTCACCCCTTCACGACTCAAGATCTTCACCATGTCCATCGCGATGTTTGCGCCCACCAGCTTGCGTGTTTCCGGGTCATCGTCCAGCCCTTCGTACATTTTAGACATCCAGTGTGGAATGCGCACATTGGTCATATCGGCAAATTTCTTCGCCTGTTTGAAGTTAGAGACCGGCAAAATTCCCGGGATAATTTCGACGTCGATGCCCGCGGACACACAGCGGTCACGAAAGCGCAGGTAGCTTTCCACATCAAAGAAGAACTGGGTAATGGCGCGGTTCGCACCGGCGTCCACTTTACGCTTCAGGTTAAGCAGATCCGCCTGGGCGCTTTTCGCTTCCGGGTGAACTTCAGGATAAGCAGCAACGGAAATGTCGAAGTCTGCGACCTCTTTCAGCAGCGCGACCAGATCGGTGGCGTACATGTCCGGTTTACCGCTCCCCGGCGGCAGGTCACCGCGCAGGGCGACGATATGGCGAATACCGTTGTTCCAGTAGTCCTGGGCAATGGCACGCAGCTCATCGCGCGTCGCGTCGATACAGGTCAGGTGCGGAGCCGCTTCCAGACCCGTACGGTCCTTAATGCCTTTAATGATGCTGTGCGTACGGTCACGCTCACCGGAGTTGGCACCGTAGGTGACGGAGACAAACTTCGGTTTCAGGCTGCTCAGGCGATCGATAGAGCTCCAGAGGGTTTGCTCCATTTCACTGGTGCGCGGCGGGAAAAATTCAAAAGAGACGTTAATCTGACCATTTACTTCGGCCAGGCTCTGATTCAGGGCTTCCCGCTGGTTGGCGTGAAAAAAGCTCATACCTTACCTCATCAATCGCGTGTCATTGTGTGTTGTGTTTCGAACTTCTATACGTTTAGACGTCCAGATGTAAAAATGACGGAAAAGCGGAGGGACGTCAACAGAAATAATCGCCAGGAATGGTGAGGAATGCTCAGGGAAGATGAAGGGAGTTCATGATGGCGGGTGAGTGCGGTCTGATGCCCTCACCCTGTCCCTCTCCCACCGGGAGAGGGAACAAGAAAGATTACAGCAGTTTAGCCAGACGGTTGATGTCGGACTGGATAGCCCCGGCGGTCACATCGCGCCCCGCACCCGGGCCACGGATCACCAGTGGGTTATCACGGTACCAGCGGCTTTCAATGGCGAAAACATTATCGCACGGCAGCAGTGCCGCCAGCGGATGTTCAGGACGAACCGCCTCGACACCCACACGTGCTTTTCCGTTCGCTTCGAAACGCGCCACGTAGCGCAGCACCAGCCCCATCTCGTTTGCCGCTTCCAGACGTTGCACCATCTGCTCGTTCAGCTCTTCGCCGTTCTCGAAGAAGTGGTCGACAGAGTCGTCCTCACAGCCAGCAGGCACCAGCGACTCAACGCGGACGGCATCAGGTTCGATGTCATAACCGGCTTCGCGCGCCAGGATCACCAGCTTACGCATAACGTCTTTACCGGAGAGGTCAACGCGCGGGTCAGGTTCCGTTAAGCCCTGCTGCCATGCCTGATCCACCAGGTCAGTGAACGGCACGGTGCCATCAAACTGCAGGAACAGCCAGGAGAGCGTACCGGAGAAGATGCCACTCAGCGCCAGAATGCTGTCGCCGCTTTCAATCAAATCACGCACGGTATGGTTAACCGGCAAGCCAGCGCCCACCGTGGCGTTATACAGCCAGTGACGGCCTGTCTTTTCAAACGCGTCGTGGATTTGACGGTACTTGTCCGTGCTGCTCGCCCCCGCCAGCTTATTGGCGCTAATAACATGGAAACCGTGGCTGGCGAAATCAAGATACTGATCGGCAAGCTGTTCACTGGCGGTCACGTCCAGCACCACCAGATCGTCATACGGATGTGCGCGCATCCAGAGGAACAGCGACTCTTCGTCCTGTTCAACCGCTTCATCGTTAAAGAAGGCCAGCGCCCGGCTGGCGTCCAGCCCTTCGTAGTTCAGCAGGCTGCGGCGGCTGTCCACCACGCCCGCGAGAATAAATTCAAACCCGGTACGCGCTGAGAGGGTCACCTGCTCGCGCGCGAACAGCTCCAGCCAGCGTGAGCCGATGTTTCCTTTACCAAACAGCACCAGTCCAATGCGTTTCTCCGCACGGAACAGAGAGGTATGCAGCCCCTGAATCAGACTCTCGGTGGGTCCTTTACGCAGTACGGCCACCAGGCTGATGCCCTCTTCCGACTGCCAGGTGAATTCAACCGGCTGGCCTTTCAGCTGCTGCCAGAAACGGTGGCAGTGCAGCGGGTTGCGGGTAACGCCCGCCCCCACCATCGCCACCAGCGCCAGACCCTGACGCAGGCGAAGCTCGCCCGGCAGGCCCGCTTCATCAAGAATTTTCAGGGCGCTGTCCGCCACTTCGGCGGTGTAGCAGAACTGCAGCAGCTGGCGATCGTTATGCACGCCAACGGCGAGCGGACGCACCTGGGCGCGTTTGAGGATCAGGTCGATGTCTTTGTGTGCCAGTTTGAAATCCTGGCCCGCCGGGACCTGGAACTCAATCAGGCAGATGTCGTCATGGCTGGTCACAATTCGCGCCCCCGTACCGGACGCCAGGACGCGTTCGATGCGGGTAGAGCCTTGATCCGGGGTGTAACTACAGCGCAGCTGCAGGTCGATGTCGCTCCCGGAAACCGGCTGTAGCGTACGCGCATGCAGAACCGGTGCCGCCAGGCGTGCCAGCTCGCTGGCCTCGTCCAGACGCAGCAGCGGCAGCAGGCAGGCATCTTTCACTTTACGCGGGTCAGCACTGTAGACACCGGCCACGTCGCTCCAGATGGTGACGCGGGAAACGCCTGCCAGCGCACCAATTTGCGTCGCTGAGTAGTCAGAGCCGTTACGTCCCAGCAGCACGGTTTCACCGGCACTGCTGCGGCTGATAAAGCCGGTCACCACAATACGTTTGCCCGGATGCTGAACCAGCAGTTGTTGCAGCAGCGGATATGACAAGCCTTCATCCACCTGTGGCTGAGCGGCGCGTTCGGCACGCAGGAAGTCGCGCGCGTCAAGCCAGGCCGCATCCACGCCCAGGTGTTGCAGCACGGCCGCCATCAGGCGCGCAGACCACACTTCACCGTGGCCGACCACCTCGGCATACACCGCGTCGGTAATACCGCTGTCCAGCAGGGCAGCCAGACGCTCAAGGTCATGCGTAAAGGCGCTAATCAACCCGTCCGCGACGTCCGCTGGCAGTAAGCCGGCAATCAGCTCACTCTGGTAACGACGTAAGGACTGTTGCACCTGATGCGCAGAGAGGCGATCGGTCTGACTCAGTTTGAGCCAGCTAATCAACTGGTTGGTGGTGCTGCCAGCCGCGGAGACAACCATCATGTCCCCCGGCTGCGAATACTCTGTCATGATCCCTGCGACACGCAGGTAACACTTCACATCAGCAAGACTACTACCACCAAACTTGTGCAGTTGACGACCCTTCGCCCCTGCCTGCGCTATCACACTCATGATTACCCCTTGGCTGCGACCCGGAAGCCATTTTCCAGATCGGCAATTAAATCTTCAGAATCTTCAATACCGGTCGAGATACGCAGCAGCGTCTCAGAAATACCGGCGGCGGCACGTGCTTCTGGTGCCATACCTGCGTGCGTCATGGTCGCGGCGTGGGAGATCAAGCTTTCAACCCCACCTAATGATTCCGCCAGCGTAAACAATGACAGCCCGCTCAGGAAGCGACGCAGCGTTTGCTCGTCACCGTCCAGTTCAAAACTTAACATCGCGCCAAATCCCTTTTGTTGACGCGCGGCAATCTCGTGCCCCTGGTTTTCCGGCAGCGACGGGTGATAGAGCTTTTTCACCAGCGGCTGGGTCTTCAGGAAATCGACAATCGCCTGAGCATTACGCTGCGCCACTTCCATGCGCGGCGACAGCGTGCGGATACCGCGCAACAACAGGTAGCTGTCGAAAGCGCTCGCAGTGACGCCAATGTTATTGGCCCACCATGCCAGTTCGGTGACAACGTCGGGATCTTTTGCAATCACCACGCCCGCTACCACATCAGAATGACCGTTCAGATATTTTGTGCATGAATGCAATACCAGATCGGCACCCAGCGCAAGCGGGTTCTGAAGGGCCGGACTGAGGAAGGTATTATCCACTACACTTATCGCTCCCGCATCCCTTGCGCGCTGACAAATTTTCGCAATATCGACGACGCGCAACAATGGATTGCTTGGACTTTCCACCAGCACCAGCTTCGGTTTCTCTGCCAGCGCCTGTTTCAGCGCCTGTTCGTCGTTTTGAGCGACAAACAGCACGCGGTAGCACCCGCGTTTTGCGAGGCTGTCAAACAGACGATAGCTACCACCGTAACAGTCGTGCGGTGCCACCAGCAGGTCGCCCGGCTTCAGAAATACCGTCGTCACCAGGTGAATCGCAGACATCCCGGTGTTGGTTAACACGGCGCCTGCTCCGCCTTCCAGCTCCGCCAGCGTGCGCTGGGTTACGTCACGCGTCGGATTGCCGCGACGGGAGTAGTCATGCGCACGGGGTTCATTAAAACCGGTAAAATTGTAAGTACTGGAAAGATGAATTGGCGGGACAACACAGCCGTACTGCTCGTCATCATTTAATCCGCTACGCACTGCGATGGTGGCCTGTTTACGCGTCATGGTGAAGGCTTCCTGGCTAAAAGAGGTGAAAAGTCAGGCACCAGAGTAAACACTGAAAGTATGGACGTCAATACATCTGGACATCTAAACTTCTTTGCGTATAGATTGAGCAATGCGCAAATAGCCGTTAAAATTATATGCTTTAGTGCACGCTGCAGCGGCAATATCCGTGCCACGGTATCGTCTCTACGGTAAACTACGCTGGATTACGGTCAAAACTGGCGATGACGGGTTTTGCACCTTTAGATTAATGACTGAGAGGATTAAAGGTATCTCATGGCTGAATGGAGCGGCGAATATATCAGCCCATACGCTGAGCACGGTAAGAAGAGTGAGCAAGTAAAGAAAATTACGGTTTCCATTCCTCTGAAGGTGTTGAAGATCCTCACCGATGAACGTACGCGTCGTCAGGTGAACAACCTGCGCCACGCAACCAACAGCGAACTGCTGTGCGAAGCGTTTCTGCATGCGTTTACCGGTCAACCGTTGCCAAACGATGAAGATCTGCGCAAAGAGCGTAGTGATGAAATTCCGGAAGAGGCGAAGGTGATCATGCGTGAACTGGGTATCGACCCGGATACGTGGGAATACTGAGAAGCGGATACAAAAAAGGCACCTTGCGGTGCCTTTTTTTCGGGAAACTTACTTAGCGCCCGGGATGCTGAAACGCTTGTTGAAGCGGTCAACACGGCCACCGGTTGCAACATCACGCTGCTTACCAGTGTAGAACGGGTGGCATTTGCCGCACACGTCCAGGTTCAGATCGTGACCCACGGTAGAGCGGATCTGGATAGAGTTACCGCAAGAACAGTTTGCAGTAATCATTTCGTATTTCGGGTGAATATCTTTTTTCATGGGAGAACCTCAGTTAAGGCCGCGTCGCTCTTCCAGCCCTAACGCCAGACACCACGCGATGTTGAATGTAAGTTCTTTGGCGTAAAGTACACCAAAGGCGGCGAATCATACAGAATTTGACCAACGTATGCAAACTGATCCGCACGCCGCTTTCACTAATGTGTATACTAACGCGCCACTTTTCAAGTCAGGAAGATTCGATGCCCGTCGCTCACGTTGCCCTGCCCGTTCCGCTTCCCCGCACCTTTGACTATCTGCTGCCTGACAGCATGAGCGCCAAAGCGGGCTGTCGCGTGACCGTGCCATTTGGCAAACAACAGCGTATTGGGATTGTGGTGTCGGTAAGCGATAAGAGCGAATTGCCGCTCAATGAGCTGAAAGCCGTCGCAGAGGTACTGGACAGCGAGCCCGTTTTCTCCACCAGCACCTGGCGGCTCCTGCTGTGGGCGGCAGATTACTACCATCACCCCATCGGCGATGTCCTGTTCCACGCCCTGCCTATTATGCTTCGTCAGGGTAAAAGTGCCAGCCACGCTCCCCTGTGGTACTGGTTTGCCACTGAAGAGGGTCAGGCGGTCGATATCAATAGCCTGAAACGCTCGCAGAAACAGCAGCAGGCGCTGGCGGCCCTGCGTCAGGGGAAAATCTGGCGGCATCAGGTTGATGAGCTTGAGGTGAGCGAAACGGCGCTACAGGCCCTGCGCAAAAAAGGGCTGAGCGAACTGGCAAGCGAGGCGCCTGCCCTTTATGACTGGCGGGACAGTTTCTCCGTTTCAGGGGATCGTCTGCGACTCAACACCGAGCAGGCCACCGCCGTAGGGGCCATTCACAGCGCCTCCGATCATTTCTCCGCCTGGCTACTGGCAGGGGTCACCGGCTCCGGCAAAACAGAAGTGTATCTCAGCGTACTGGAAAACGTGCTTGCGCAGGGTAAACAGGCGCTGGTGATGGTTCCGGAAATCGGCCTTACGCCACAAACCATCGCCCGTTTTCGCGAGCGGTTTAATGCGCCGGTTGAAGTGTTACATTCGGGCCTGAACGACAGCGAGCGCCTCAGCGCCTGGCTGAAAGCCAAAAACGGCGAAGCGGCGATTGTGATTGGCACCCGTTCCTCGCTGTTTACGCCGTTTAAAAACCTCGGCGTTATCGTCATCGATGAAGAGCATGACAGCTCCTATAAGCAACAGGAAGGCTGGCGCTATCACGCCCGCGATCTGGCCGTTTATCGCGCCCACAGCGAGCAAATCCCGATTATTCTTGGCTCCGCGACGCCCGCCCTCGAAACGCTGCATAACGTTCGCCAGCGTAAATACCACATGCTGCGCCTGACGCGGCGCGCAGGGAACGCGCGCCCTGCTATTCAGCATGTGTTGGATCTAAAAGGCCAGCAGGTGCAGGCGGGGTTAGCGCCTGCGCTTATCACCCGGATGCGCCAGCATTTGCAGGCCGGTAATCAGGTCATTTTGTTCCTTAACCGCCGCGGGTTTGCCCCGGCGCTGCTGTGTCACGACTGCGGCTGGATTGCCGAATGCCCGCGCTGCGACCACTACTACACGTTCCATCAGGCCCAGCGCCATTTGCGCTGCCACCACTGCGACAGCCAGCGGCCGGTACCACGCCAGTGTCCGTCATGTGGCTCAACGCATATCGTGCCGGTCGGCCTGGGGACGGAGCAACTGGAAGAGGCCCTTAAGCCTTTCTTCCCTGACGTTCCTCTTTCCCGCATCGACCGTGACACTACCAGCCGCAAAGGGGCGCTGGAACAGCAGCTGGCGGAAGTGCATCGCGGTGGCGCACGCATTCTGATTGGCACGCAGATGCTGGCCAAAGGGCACCACTTCCCGGACGTAACGCTGGTCGCCCTGCTGGACGTAGACGGCGCGCTGTTTTCGGCCGATTTTCGCTCAGCAGAACGTTTTGCCCAGCTTTATACCCAGGTTGCCGGACGTGCCGGTCGCGCAGGCAAACAGGGTGAGGTGGTTTTACAGACCCACCATCCTGAACATCCGTTACTGCAAACCCTGCTGCATAAAGGCTATGACGCGTTTGCGGAGCAGGCGCTGGCAGAACGCCAGACGATGCAGCTTCCGCCGTGGACCAGCCACGTCATCATTCGCGCAGAAGATCACAACAACCAGCAGGCACCGCTTTTCCTGCAGCAGCTGAGAAACCTCCTGCAGGCCAGTCCGCTGGTGGATAACCCGCTGTGGATACTGGGGCCGGTGCCGGCGCTGGCACCAAAGCGTGGTGGACGTTTCCGCTGGCAGATTTTGCTCCAGCACCCTTCGCGCATCCGCCTGCAACATATCGTCAGCGGCGCGCTGGTGCTGATCAATACCCTACCGGAAGCGCGCAAAGTGAAGTGGGTGCTGGACGTTGATCCTATCGAAGGCTGAAGACGGATCGAAAAATTTAACGCTCCTCACACTTTTTATGAAAATTCTGTAACCGATTCCATTAACTATCTGTAAAAATGGTGGCGTCAGAAGTTCGGTGTTCAGGCGAGGAGAAGACGTTGAAGTCCAGGAAAGAGGTTGCCACGGCGACCATGAAAGACGTTGCCCAGAAAGCACAAGTCTCTACGGCAACCGTGTCCCGCGCATTAATGAACCCGGATAAAGTCTCCCAGGCGACCCGTAACCGGGTAGAGCAGGCTGCGCTGGAAGTGGGCTATTTCCCGCAGGCGATGGGACGAAACGTTAAACGCAATGAGTCGCGCACCATCCTGGTGATTGTGCCGGACATCTGCGATCCCTTCTTCAGCGAGATTATTCGCGGTATCGAAGTGACGGCGGCAGAGCAAGGTTATCTGGTGCTAATTGGCGACTGTGCTCACCAGAACCAGCAGGAAAAAACCTTTATCGACCTCATTATCACCAAGCAGATCGACGGCATGTTGCTGCTTGGGTCTCGCCTGCCCTTTGATGCCAGCATTGAAGAGCAGCGCAATTTACCGCCGATGGTGATGGCCAACGAGTTTGCACCCGAGCTGGAGCTGCCGACGGTACATATTGATAACCTGACCGCCGCGTTCAACGCCGTCAACTATCTTCAGGAGCTGGGGCACAAGCGTATTGGCTGCATTGCCGGGCCGGAAGAGATGCCATTGTGCCACTACCGCCTGCAGGGCTACGTTCAGGCGCTGCGCCGTACCGGCGTCACCGTCGATCCGCACTACATTGCTCGCGGGGATTTCACCTTTGAAGCCGGTGGACAGGCGCTGGAGAAGCTGCTGGATCTGCCCGAGCCGCCGACCGCGGTGTTCTGTCACAGCGATGTGATGGCACTGGGGGCATTATCGTATGCGAAGCGCCGCGGCCTGCGCATACCGAAAGATTTGTCGATCATCGGATTCGATAATATTTCGCTGTCAGAATTTTGCGATCCTCCACTCTCGACCGTGGCGCAGCCGCGCTATGATATTGGGCGTGAAGCGATGCTTCTTCTGCTGGATCAGCTGCATGGTCAAACAGTTAACAGCGGCTCGCGGTTGCTGGACTGTGAATTGATTGTGCGCGGTTCTACCCAGGCATTGACTTAAAGTAAATGTCTTTCAGACACCCTTATCTGGTCAAAGCCCCGCCGCTTAAGTAACATGGCGGGCTGACGAACGAATAAATACAGCGAAACGATAGTGGCACAACGAGATTATGTACGTCGCGGCCAGCCGGCACCTTCGCGACGCAAAAAGAGTAGCTCAAGGAAAAAGCAACGTAACCTGCCTGCTGTCTCGCCAGCGATGGTCGCTATTGCTGCGGCTGTAGTCGTGGCCTTTATTGGTGGTCTGTACTTTATCACGCACCATAAAAAAGAAGAGTCCGAGGCGCTTCAGGCCAGCAAGGTTGCCGGAAACGGCCTTCCGCCGAAGCCAGAGGAGCGCTGGCGCTATATTAAAGAGCTGGAAAGCCGTCAGCCTGGCGTACGTGCGCCGACCGAACCTTCAGCAGGTGGTGAAGTGCAAAATGCCAGCCAGTTGACGGATGAACAGCGTCAGTTGCTGGCTCAAATGCAGGCCGATATGCGCCAGCAGCCTACGCAGCTGAACGAAGTGCCGTGGAACGAGCAGACGCCGGAACAGCGTCAGCAAACGCTGCAGCGTCGTCAGGCGCAGCAGCAGCTCCAACAGCAACAGCAGCAACAACAGCAGTGGGCGCAAACCCAGCCAGTGCAGCAGCCTAAAACGCAGCCGCGGGTGACGGAACAGCCGTATCAGCAGCAAACGCGAACGGCGCAGTCCCAGCCAGTGCAGCAACCGCCGAAGGCCCAGCCGCAGAAACAGGCGGCTCAGCCGTATCAGGATCTGCTGCAGACGCCGGCGCATACCACTGCGCAGCAGCCGAAAACGCAGCAGGCCGCACCGGTAACCAAAGAGACCGATGCGCCGAAACAGACTGCTGAGAAAAAAGACGAACGCCGCTGGATGGTGCAATGTGGTTCATTCAAAGGTGCTGAGCAGGCGGAAACGGTGCGCGCACAGCTGGCTTTCGAAGGGTTTGATTCACGCATTACCACCAATAACGGCTGGAATCGCGTGGTGATTGGCCCGGTCAAAGGCAAAGAAAATGCCGACGGAACCATTTCCCGTTTGAAAGTGGCGGGACACACAAACTGCATTCGACTCGCTACCGGGGGTTGAAACCCCCAAATTCCCCCCCATCTATCATTCTATTCAGCCCTGAGCACAGGCTCAGGGCTTCTGTTTCCCGATTCTGTAACCAGGGGGTCTGCTCGTGACAACAATAGTAAGTGTACGCCGTAACGGCCACGTGGTAATCGCCGGTGATGGCCAGGCCACGCTGGGTAATACCGTAATGAAAGGCAACGTGAAGAAAGTTCGTCGTTTATACAACGACAAAGTGATCGCCGGTTTTGCAGGCGGCACGGCTGACGCCTTCACGCTGTTCGAACTGTTTGAACGCAAACTGGAAATGCACCAGGGTCACCTGGTGAAAGCCGCCGTTGAGCTGGCGAAAGACTGGCGTACCGATCGCATGCTGCGCAAACTTGAAGCGCTGCTGGCGGTGGCCGATGAAACCGCTTCGCTTATCATCACCGGTAACGGTGACGTCATTCAGCCTGAAAACGATCTGATTGCTATTGGCTCTGGTGGCCCGTACGCCCAGGCTGCAGCCCGTGCGCTGTTGGAAAATACCGACATGAACGCGCGCGATATCGCGGTGAAGGCGTTGGATATTGCAGGTGATATCTGCATCTATACCAACCACAACCACACCATCGAAGAATTACCGTCTAAAGCGTAAGGATCTCCCATGTCTGAAATGACCCCACGCGAAATTGTCAGCGAACTGGACAAACATATTATCGGCCAGGACAACGCCAAGCGTTCCGTGGCTATTGCCCTGCGTAACCGCTGGCGCCGCATGCAGCTCGAAGAAGAGCTGCGCCATGAAGTGACGCCAAAAAACATTCTGATGATCGGCCCGACCGGTGTCGGTAAAACCGAAATCGCCCGTCGTCTGGCGAAACTGGCTAACGCCCCGTTCATCAAAGTCGAAGCCACCAAGTTCACCGAAGTGGGCTATGTGGGTAAAGAAGTGGACTCCATCATTCGCGATCTGACCGACTCGGCGATCAAAATGGTGCGCGTCCAGGCGATTGAGAAAAACCGCTACCGCGCCGAAGAGATGGCGGAAGAGCGCATTCTTGACGTCCTGATCCCACCGGCGAAAAACAACTGGGGCCAGGCTGAACAGCAGGCTGAGCCGTCAGCGGCGCGTCAGGCGTTCCGCAAAAAACTGCGTGAAGGCGAGCTGGACGACAAAGAGATTGAGATCGATCTTGCTGCTGCCCCTATGGGTGTGGAAATCATGGCACCGCCCGGCATGGAAGAGATGACCAGCCAGCTGCAGTCCATGTTCCAGAACCTGGGCGGCCAGAAGCAGAAAGCGCGTAAGCTGAAAATCAAAGACGCCATGAAGCTGCTGATCGAAGAAGAAGCGGCGAAACTGGTGAACCCGGAAGAGCTGAAGCAGGATGCTATCGACGCGGTTGAGCAGCACGGTATCGTGTTTATCGACGAAATCGACAAAATCTGTAAGCGTGGCGAATCCTCAGGCCCGGATGTCTCCCGTGAAGGCGTTCAGCGCGACCTGCTGCCGCTGGTTGAAGGCTGCACCGTCTCCACCAAACACGGTATGGTCAAAACGGACCACATCCTGTTTATCGCCTCTGGCGCATTCCAGGTGGCGAAACCGTCTGACCTGATCCCGGAACTGCAGGGTCGTCTGCCGATTCGCGTGGAGCTGCAGGCGCTGACCACTGAAGATTTCGAACGCATCCTGACCGAGCCAAATGCCTCTGTGACCGTACAGTACAAAGCGCTGATGGCAACCGAAGGTGTGAACATCGAGTTCACTGAAGACGGTATCAAACGCATCGCCCAGGCCGCCTGGCAGGTCAACGAAACCACCGAGAACATCGGTGCCCGTCGTCTGCACACCGTGCTGGAGCGCCTGATGGAAGATATCTCTTATGATGCGAGCGACCTGAACGGTCAAAGCATTACCATTGACGCAGAATATGTGGGTAAACACCTGGATGCGTTAGTGGCAGATGAAGATCTGAGCCGTTTTATCCTATAATCGCGGTTACTGCATTCTCATCACGTTTAATGGGGGCTAATGCCCCCATTTTTATTGGCTAAATTACTATGACTGACATCAGCCGTACTCAGGCGTGGCTCGAAAGTCTGCGCCCTAAAACTCTTCCTCTGGCCTTTGCCGCCATTATCGTCGGTACGGCGCTTGCCTGGTGGCAAGGCTATTTCGACCCGCTGGTTGCCGGGCTGGCACTGATTACCGCCGGTCTGCTGCAAATTCTCTCCAATCTCGCCAACGACTATGGCGATGCGGTTAAAGGCAGCGACAAACCCGACCGTATCGGGCCACTGCGCGGTATGCAGAAAGGGGTCATTACCCAGGCGCAGATGAAGCGCGCGCTGATCATCACCGTGGCGCTGATTTGTCTTTCCGGCCTGGCGCTGGTAACGGTCGCGTCTAAAACCCCCAGCGATTTCATTGGGTTCCTGGTACTGGGTCTGCTCGCCATTATTGCCGCCATTACCTATACCGTCGGTACCCGGCCTTACGGGTATATTGGGCTGGGTGATATCTCCGTGCTGGTGTTCTTCGGCTGGCTGAGCGTGATGGGGAGCGGGTACTTACAGGCACATACCCTGATCCCGGCCCTGTTCCTGCCGGCAACCGCCTGCGGCATGCTGGCGACGGCGGTGCTTAACATCAACAACCTGCGCGATATCGACAGCGACCGTGAGAACGGCAAAAACACGCTGGCCGTGCGTCTGGGGCCCGTTAATGCACGCCGTTATCATACGTGTCTGCTGCTGGGCGCTCTGCTGTGCCTGGCGCTGTTTAACGTTATCTCGCTGCACAGCATATGGGGCTGGCTGTTTGTACTCGCCGCACCGCTGCTGATTAAGCAGGCGCGATTCGTCATGCGTGAACTCAGCCCTGCGGCCATGCCGCCAATGCTGGAGCGTACGGTAAAAGGGGCGCTGCTGACTAACCTGTTGTTCGTCATCGGGATTGTCTTAAGTCAGACGCTGGGTTAACTGACAAATATCAATTAACAATTGATGATTTTGCCAACAACGCATTTAGCACGATATACTGAACACATTCGCAGCAACTGAGCGTTAAACCTATGAAATACGATACCTCCGAGCTTTGTGACATCTACCAGGAAGATGTCAACGTCGTTGAACCGCTGTTCTCCAACTTTGGTGGGCGGTCGTCGTTTGGCGGACAAATCGTCACGGTGAAATGTTTCGAGGATAACGGGTTGCTCTATGATCTGCTCGAACAGAACGGCCGTGGCCGCGTTCTGCTGGTTGATGGCGGGGGCTCCGTACGTCGTGCCCTCATTGATGCTGAGCTCGCCCGTCTTGCCGTACAGAACGAGTGGGAAGGCATTGTGGTGTATGGCTCAGTGCGCCAGGTGGACGATCTCGAAGACCTGGACATTGGCATTCAGGCTATCGCGGCCATTCCGGTGGGTGCTGCAGGTGAAGGTATCGGCGAAAGCGACGTGCGCGTCAATTTCGGCGGCGTGACCTTCTTCTCCGGTGACCATCTCTATGCCGATAACACCGGGATTATCCTTTCCGAAGATCCGCTGGATATCGAGTAATAAAAAAAGCCGGGTGGCGGCGACGCCTTACCCGGCCTGTTCTGCATTTCCCGAAAGAAATTACACTTCTTCCATACGCCCCAGCAGCGCCTGCAGACGATCCTGCCAGCCATTCTGCTGTTCACGCAGCTGGTTGTTTTCGCGCTCCAGTTCTTCACGGCTGTGCTGGGCGTTCTGAACTTCCTGCGCCAGGCTGTTGTTCTTCTCTTTCAGCTCTTCAATTTCCATCTGCAGCAGCGTGATGGTGTCAATCGCCTGCTGTACTTTCGATTCCAGTTTCTCAAACACTTCTAAAGACATGATCCTACCTCTCCTGAATTGCAAGGCGACGCTTTAACGTAAACGCGCACAACAGATATGCCGATTGTATGAAGCCCCGTCGCCCCTGTCCAGCGGCAGACCGCGCAGATCGTGGTTTGCAACACTTTTCGGCCTCGTCCTGGTGCGTTCGCGGCATATACCCCTAAATTGTTAACTGATTCGTTAATGAAATGATTCAGCTCACATTTTGCTATTGGTGTAAAAATGCGCTTTATGGCGCGAAAACGCTCATTTTATTGACGCAGACCACACATTTTGATTTCGATATTTCTCGTTTTTGCTCGTTAACGATAAATTAACACTATGTCTACAGGGCATCGTGGCTGTCACGGGCGGTCATGCTAACAATAAACATCAATTTCTTCAGGATTCCGATTATGAGTCAGACATCAACCTTAAAAGGCCAGTGCATTGCCGAGTTCCTTGGTACCGGGTTGTTGATATTCTTCGGAGTGGGCTGTGTTGCTGCACTGAAAGTGGCGGGTGCCAGTTTCGGTCAGTGGGAAATCAGTATTATCTGGGGTCTGGGCGTGGCGATGGCCATCTACCTGACCGCAGGGGTTTCCGGCGCACATCTTAACCCGGCGGTGACCATCGCGCTGTGGCTGTTCGCGTGCTTCGACGGACGCAAAGTTGTTCCCTTCATCCTTTCTCAGTTTGCCGGCGCGTTTTGCGCAGCGGCGTTAGTTTACGGGCTTTATTACAATCTTTTCATCGACTTCGAACAGACTCATCATATGGTGCGTGGCAGTGTCGAAAGTCTGGATCTGGCAGGCATTTTCTCAACCTATCCCAACCCGCATATCAATTTTGTGCAGGCGTTCGCAGTTGAAATGGTGATTACCGCTATTCTGATGGGCGTTATCCTGGCGCTGACCGACGACGGAAACGGCATTCCGCGCGGCCCGCTGGCACCGCTGCTGATTGGCCTGCTGATTGCGGTGATCGGTGCATCCATGGGCCCGCTGACCGGGTTTGCGATGAACCCGGCGCGTGATATCGGACCTAAAGCTTTTGCCTTTATCGCAGGATGGGGCGACGTGGCCTTCACCGGCGGTAAAGATATCCCTTACTTCCTGGTACCGCTGTTTGCACCGGTTGTCGGGGCTGCGCTGGGTGCATTTAGCTACCGCAAATTAATTGGTCGCCATTTACCGTGCGACACCTGTGTGGAAGAGGAGAAGGAAACGACTTCTACCGCACAACAAAAAGCTTCGCTGTAATCTGACTACGGGACACATACCATGACCGAAAAAAAATATATCGTTGCGCTCGACCAGGGCACTACCAGCTCCCGCGCTGTCGTAATGGATCATGACGCGAATATCGTCAGCGTGTCACAGCGCGAATTTGAGCAAATCTATCCTCGTCCAGGCTGGGTCGAACACGACCCTATGGAGATCTGGGCTTCACAAAGTTCCACGCTGGTAGAAGTGCTGGCGAAAGCCGATATCAGTTCCGACGAGATTGCCGCTATCGGTATTACCAACCAGCGTGAAACCACTATCGTCTGGGAGCGCGAAACCGGTAAGCCCATTTACAATGCCATCGTCTGGCAGTGCCGCCGTACGTCAGAAATCTGCGAACAGCTGAAGCGCGACGGTATGGAAGACTATGTGCGTAGCGCAACCGGTCTGGTCGTTGACCCGTATTTCTCCGGTACCAAAGTGAAATGGATCCTCGACCACGTTGAGGGTTCACGTGAACGTGCAAAACGCGGTGAGCTGCTGTTCGGTACCGTCGACACCTGGCTTATCTGGAAGATGACCCAGGGGCGTGTCCACGTCACTGATTACACCAACGCCTCGCGCACCATGCTGTTCAACATCAATACCCTGGAGTGGGATGACAAGATGCTGGACGCGCTGGATATCCCGCGCGCGATGTTGCCAGAAGTCCGCAAATCTTCTGAAGTTTACGGTCAGACCAATATCGGCGGCAAAGGCGGCACGCGTATTCCAATCGCCGGTATTGCCGGTGACCAGCAGGCGGCGCTGTTTGGCCAGCTGTGCGTTAAGGAAGGGATGGCGAAAAACACCTACGGTACCGGCTGCTTTATGCTGATGAACACCGGTGAGAAAGCGGTGAAATCAGAAAACGGCTTGCTGACCACCATCGCCTGCGGCCCACGCGGTGAAGTGAACTATGCGCTGGAGGGTGCGGTGTTCATGGCAGGTGCGTCTATTCAGTGGCTGCGTGACGAGATGAAACTCATCAGCGATGCGTTTGACTCCGAGTATTTCGCAACCAAAGTGAAGGACACCAACGGCGTGTATGTGGTTCCGGCCTTTACCGGTCTGGGCGCCCCCTACTGGGACCCGTATGCACGCGGCGCGATTTTCGGCCTGACCCGTGGGGTAAACTCGAACCACATTATCCGCGCTACGCTGGAATCCATCGCTTATCAGACGCGCGACGTACTGGAAGCGATGCAGGCTGACTCCGGCATTCGTCTGCACGCCCTGCGCGTGGACGGCGGCGCCGTTGCCAACAACTTCCTGATGCAGTTCCAGTCCGACATTCTGGGCACCCGCGTAGAGCGCCCGGAAGTACGTGAAGTCACCGCGCTGGGTGCGGCGTACCTTGCAGGTCTGGCTGTCGGCTTCTGGCAGAATCTGGATGAACTGCAGGAAAAAGCGGTTATCGAACGCGAATTCCGCCCTGGCATCGAAACCACTGAGCGTAACTATCGCTATAGCGGCTGGAAGAAAGCGGTGAAACGCGCCCTGGCGTGGGAAGAGCACGAGCAGTAATTTCTCCCCTCACCCGTCCCCTCTCCCCGCGGGGAGAGGGGACCAACCGCACCCACTCCCACTCTGTGATAAACTTCGTGCAATTCCTTTTGATTGCACGAGTACCTCATGAAACGTGAACTGGCTATCGAGTTTTCCCGCGTCACCGAAGCTGCCGCACTGGCGGGCTATAAATGGCTTGGCCGTGGCGACAAAAATACCGCAGACGGTGCGGCTGTCCATGCCATGCGCATTGTGCTTAACCAGGTCAATATCGATGGCACCATCGTCATTGGCGAAGGCGAGATCGACGAAGCGCCAATGCTCTATATCGGTGAGAAAGTGGGCACCGGCAAAGGTGATGCCGTGGATATCGCGGTTGACCCGATTGAGGGTACCCGCATGACGGCAATGGGCCAGGCCAACGCGCTGGCCGTGCTGGCGGTAGGGGACAAAGGCTGTTTCCTCAACGCGCCGGATATGTACATGGAAAAGCTGATTGTCGGCCCCGGTGCCAAAGGGGCTATCGACCTGAGCCTGCCGCTGGAAGAGAATCTGCGTAACGTTGCCAGGGCGCTGGAAAAACCGCTTAGCGCGCTCACCGTGACCATTCTGGCGAAACCGCGCCACGATGCCACCATTGCCCAGTTGCAACAGCTCGGCGTTCGCGTCTTTGCCATCCCGGATGGCGACGTAGCAGCGTCTATCCTGACCTGCATGCCAGACAGCGAAGTGGATGTCCTTTACGGCATCGGCGGCGCGCCGGAAGGTGTGGTCTCCGCCGCGGTGATCCGCGCTCTGGATGGCGACATGCAGGCCCGTCTGTTGCCCCGTCACGAAGTCAAAGGCGACAGCGAAGAGAATCGCCGTATTGGCGAAGAAGAGCTGAAACGCTGCGAAGCGATGGGTATTGAAGCCAACAAGGTGCTTGCGCTGGATGACATGGCGCGCAGCGACAACGTTGTCTTCTCCGCAACCGGCATCACCAAAGGTGACCTGCTGGATGGCATCACCCGTAAGGGCAATATGGCCACCACCGAAACCCTGCTGATCCGCGGTAAATCGCGCACCATTCGCCGCATTCAGTCTGTTCACTATCTGGATCGTAAAGACCCTGACGTGCAGGCGCACATTCTGTAAAACCGTTTGATCGATAGAGCTTTCCGGCCCAAATGGGCTGGAAATCTTCACCACAAGTCCGGAAGATAGAACAGAGAAAAAGCACAGGAGAAGATCATGGCGGACTGGGTAACAGGTAAAGTCACAAAGATACAGTTCTGGACCGATGCGCTATTTAGTCTCACCCTGCATGCTCCCGTCCATCCGTTTACGGCCGGGCAATTTGCGAAGCTGGGGCTGGATGTTGACGGCGAGCGCGTGCAGCGCGCCTATTCCTACGTTAATGCCCCCGATAACCCGGATCTCGAGTTCTATCTGGTCACCGTCCCGGACGGCAAACTCAGCCCACGCCTTGCCGCGCTTAAGCCCGGTGACGATGTGCAAATTGTCAGTGAAGCGGCCGGTTTCTTCGTACTGGACGAAATCCCGGACTGCGACACCCTCTGGATGCTGGCAACCGGCACGGCCATTGGCCCCTATCTCTCTATTTTGCAGTACGGCAAAGACCTTGAGCGCTTTAAAAACATCGTGCTGGTTCACGCCGCGCGCTATGCCGCAGACTTGAGCTATCTTCCGCAGATGCAGGCGCTGGAAAAGCAGTACGGCGGGAAACTGAAAATTCAGACCGTGGTCAGCCGCGAAACCGCAGCAGGTTCACTGACGGGCCGCGTACCGGCATTGATTGAGAGTGGTGCACTGGAAGACGCAATTGGCCTGCCGATGAGCGCGGAAACCAGCCACGTCATGCTGTGTGGCAACCCGCAGATGGTTCGCGACACGGAGCAGCTTCTGAAGGATACCCGGCAGATGACGAAACATCTTCGCCGCCGGCCGGGCCATATGACTGCCGAACACTACTGGTGATCAGCGGTATTTCACCTCAAGGGTGTCTTTGCCGTATTTGTTTTCGCTCTGGGTGCCGATAAACGCGCCCAGATCGACCACCATCATGACAAAAATAATGGTTGGTAGCAGTCTGCCCACCACCCAGGGAAGGATGGACGGAAGTATCGACCAGTTCCCCGCCACCAGCATCCACGCCAGAATAATCAGAAAAGCCCACGCGCCGGAACGGCCGCGATCGTGCAGACGTTTCACCACCACGGCCGCGGTTGGCCACAGTAAACAGACCAGCGCAAACGCCGCCGTTTGTGTGCTGAGCCATGCGTTGAAGGCAACGAAAAACAGAAGCAGCATGGCAACGATCCACGTCGCCATCCAGATCCAGAAGTCACGGCGTCCAATACGCCCTTTGAATGAAAACAACCACTGCTGTATGGTCATGTAAGGTTCCTTATTATCATATAGCGCGCATTTTACCCTGGAGTTGTGACCTTTTGACAAGCCGACCAGATATCGATTTAATCATGAACACTTACGGCCAGGGGCAATGTTGATGAAAAGTTCGGCACGTTCTCTTTTCCTGTGTTTAGCGATGCTCATCGCGGGTGTCCCCCTGCACGCCGCCGAAACCACTGCCCCGACGACAGCTCCCTATCTGCTGGCAGGTGCGCCCTCGTTCGATCAGTCAATCAGCCAGTTTCGTGAAACCTTCAATAAAACCAACCCCACGCTACCACTGGATGAATTCCGCGCCATTGACAGCTCCCGGGATACGCCAACCCTGACCCGGGCTGCGAGCAAGATTAACGAGAATTTATATGCCTCCACTGCGCTGGAGCGCGGCACGCTAAAAATCAAAAGCATGCAGATAACCTGGCTGCCGATTCAGGGGCCAGAGCAGAAAGCCGCTAAGGCAAAAGCGCTCGAGTACATGAGCGCGATACTGCAGGCTTTTACGCCCGCGCTGACCAAAAAGCAAAGCCAGCAAAAGCTGCAAAAACTTCTCACCGCCGGTAAAAACAAGCGTTACTACGCCGATACCGAAGGGGCCATACGCTATGTGGTGGCAGATAACGGTGAAAAAGGACTGACCTTCGCTGTTGAACCGATTAAGCTGGCACTATCAGACACACTCGGCGGGGCGAATTAATGACAAAAAGCAAAGCCTTTCGAGGGAAAATCTCTATACTGATTCACAGACCATGCTGCCCGACAGGGCGGCCATATTCCTTAATTCGCTAATTTAGCGTGGAGAATTGAAATGCGACATCCTTTAGTGATGGGTAACTGGAAACTGAACGGCAGCCGCCACATGGTAAACGAACTGGTTGCGAACCTGCGTAAAGAGCTGGCGGGCGTGACGGGCTGCGCGGTTGCTATCGCTCCGCCGGATATGTACCTGGATCTGGCTAAACATGCCGCTGACGGCAGCCACATCATTCTGGGCGCACAGAACGTTGACGTTAACCTGTCAGGCGCATTCACCGGTGAAACCTCTGCTGAAATGCTGAAAGATATCGGCGCGAAATACATCATCATCGGCCACTCTGAGCGTCGCACTTACCACAAAGAATCCGACGAATTTATCGCGAAGAAATTCGCGGTGCTGAAAGAGCAGGGTCTGATCCCGGTTCTGTGCATCGGTGAAACCGAAGCCGAAAACGAAGCAGGCAAAACGGAAGAAGTGTGTGCTCGTCAGATCGACGCCGTGCTGAAAACACAGGGTGCTGCCGCATTCGAAGGCGCGGTTATCGCGTACGAACCAGTCTGGGCGATCGGTACCGGCAAATCAGCGACCCCTGCGCAGGCACAGGCGGTTCACAAATTTATCCGTGACCACATTGCTAAAGCGGATGCGAAAGTGGCTGAGCAGGTAATTATTCAGTACGGCGGTTCCGTTAACGCATCCAACGCTGCTGAGCTGTTCACCCAGCCAGACATCGATGGCGCGCTGGTTGGCGGTGCATCCCTGAAAGCTGACGCTTTCGCGGTGATCGTTAAAGCAGCAGAAGCGGCTAAACAGGCGTAAAAACCGACTTCCCTCCCCCGCCGGGGAGGGAAATTACACTTTCCCCAGCACGCTAAACCACAGATAATCCAGCGGCAGCAGCACCAGATACGTTGCAATCGCCAGCGCCAGACAGAGCAACATCCCCGCCTTTGCAGGCACTTTCCCTAAACCCATTGCCACCACAATCGGCGACGCCTGATACGGCAGCAGCGGCGTGGAATACCCCAGTACCTGAATCATGATCACCGACAACAGCGGGAAACCGGTGGCGTCCGAAAAACTCTGTGCCAGCGTGGTGTACAACGCCGGTACACCGTTCGCGGTCATAATGAAGTTGAGCGCCGTGGTAATACCGGTAAGCGCCAGGAAGCTGGTGAACGGTCTGTTGGCATCAAGCGGCATAATCCGCAATAACGCCTCCCCCACCGCGGAACCGATACCCGTTTGGGTCACCACAATCGCCAGCCCGAGAATCCCCGCCACGTAAATGCAGGTGCGCATGTTCACTCCCGCAGAAAACTCTTCACCGGTGATAAACCCGACGCGTGGCAGCATGACGATGACCGACGCCGCAAGGCCCGTCCACGCCGGTCCAATGCCGTGCCAGCTCTCTGTCACCCACATCCCCAGCACCACCGCCAGCAGCCAGGCGAGACGTTTTTCATCCCGCCCCATCGGTTCAGACGGCGTAAGATCGGTGGCCGGTTTCGGGCTGCCGGGGAACAACCAGCAGATCAGGCCGATCAGAATGCCCCCTTTCAGGATCCCGAGGACGGGTGTATGCAGCAGCAGATACGGGACATAGTTCAGATGAATCCCGTACGAACCCTCCGCGGCGCCGCTCATCACCAGATTCGGCACGTTGGCAGGCAGGATGGTCGCCGAGAGCTGGAAGGTTCCGAACCCGACGGCCAGCGCCAGGCCATACCACGCGCGGGAACCGTCGGGGATGGCGGCCCTTTTGGCCATGGCGGCGACAATCGGCATCAGCAGCGCGATACGGCCCATATTCGACGGCATCACAAACGCCAGCGCGTAGCTTAGCCCCACCACGCTTGCCACCATCATTACCCACGAATCCGTGAGTTTTGCCGACAGCGCCCGTGCGGCCCTGTCCGCCAGACCGGTTTTACGGATTGCCACCCCCAGCACGAAGCCGCTAAACACTAACCAGAATGCAGACGAGGCAAAACCACCAAAAATCACCTCCGCCGGGGCGATTCTGGCGGTCATCGCCGCCGTGAAAAACAGCAGTGCGGTGATAAATTCCGGCAATAGCGACGTCGCCCACAGCACGATGGTGACGCCGACTATCAATGAGGGCACAAACAGAGGATGCGTTAACCAGAGCGACATTCCTGTCTCCTGTCGTTTTTTTCAGCAAGTCTACGGCGACAGGCAGGACGAGTAAACGCTATTTATGGTGATGTCACTTCAGGATATCGCATTGATGATCCTGCAATTCCTCAGCCGACGCGCGATTCAGGGTCAGCAAGTTACGTTCGGTCGCCAGTAAGACAAACGATCCATCCGACTGCTGCGCCATGGCCAGCGCGAAGCGCCCCATATGGTCACGCGCTTCCGGCAGCTCTTCAGCCAGCATCATAAACGGACTGCGCTGTACCAGCTCATTTTCCGTCACGCGACGGGCGAGGTACTCATGCCCTTCCAGCCCGCCCGGGAACGGTAACCACTGGGTACTGATTTGCCCCTGCGCGGCATTAAGCTTCTCGCGCACGTCCGGGCGCAGGCAGGAGATATGGATATGAAAATGGTTCTGCGTACGGCCTGTCGGGGAGTTAATGGTGAGCGAAATTGCGCTGTCCGGCACCTCGGCCCCGCGCTTCATGCTCATAAAGTTGCGTGACTGCCAGGCCAGCCAGAAGAAGTTGGGCGTATTCGGCTCGGTCAACAGCGGGCTTTCGGTTCCTTTGATACGGTAAGTCGGCATCAGGAGATACTGCAGCGGCCCGTTGCGGTCTTTAAACACCACATAACCCGCATCAGGCTTTACCTGCGCGCACGGGGCCGGGTTACGGTGCTGGAGTTGATTCGGCAGACACTGGTCGAGAACGATATGACGCAACGCATTCGGATTACCCGCCTTCATCCAGTACCAGCCACCCGCGGCAAGAATGATGACAACCAGAATCAGTAATAGTATTTTTTTCACAATGCGTTCCCTGTTTTCGATAGTGGCGAAAGAGTAACGCAAAATGATGACCAAATAAAAAACCCGGCGGATTTCTCGCGCCGGGTCACCGGGTCTGTCCTGCTAACGTTTAGCGCTTGCTGATCTGGTCGAAAGTTCCGCCGTTAGAGAAGTGCTCTTTCTGCGCTTTCGCCCAGCCGCCGAACTCTTCATCAATGGTGAAAAGCTTCAGTTTCGGGAAGACGCTTTCATATTTCTTCGCCACTGCCGGATCGCGTGGACGATAGTAGTTTTTCGCCGCAATTTCCTGGCCTTCTGGCGAGTAGAGATACTTCAGGTACGCTTCCGCCACCGTTTTGGTCTCTTTCTTCTCAACCACTTTATCAACCACAGAAACGGTAGGTTCGGCGAGGATAGATTCGCCAGGCGTAACGATCTCGAACTTGTCTTTACCCAGTTCGTGGGTGGCGAGGAGGGCTTCGTTTTCCCATGCGATCAGCACGTCGCCAATCCCACGCTCAACGAAGGTGTTCGTGGCACCGCGTGCGCCCGAGTCCAGCACCTCAACGTTTTTATACAGCGCTTTCACGAACGCCTGGGCTTTTGCCTGGTCACCGTTGTTGTGATGCAGCGCGTAGCCCCAGGCCGCCAGGTAGTTCCAGCGTGCGCCACCCGAGCTTTTCGGGTTCGGGGTGATAATGGAAACGCCCGGCTTAACCAGATCGTTCCAGTCATGAATTTGTTTTGGGTTGCCCTTACGCACCAGGAAAACAATGGTCGAGGTGTAAGGCGCTGAGTTGTCTGGCAGGCGTTTGATCCAGTTTTTATCGATACGCCCACGCTCGGCGATGGCGTCGACGTCATAGGCCAGCGCCAGGGTAACCACGTCGGCTTCAATCCCGTTGATGACTGAGGTCGCCTGCTTACCGGAGCCACCATGCGACTGACGCACCACCACGTTGTCGCCGGTTTCCTGTTTCCAGTGTGCCGCGAAGGCTTTGTTGTACTGCTCGTACAGCTCACGCGTCGGGTCGTATGACACGTTCAGTAACTGGATGTCCTTAGCCAGAACGCTGGTCGATGCCAGCAATAATGTTAACCCCACGCCCCATTTATTCATCGCCCGGATCTCTTGTGTAATGTTTTGATGCTTGCAGCGTGCCAGAAAGCTAACCAATGATTAAAGAATAAAAAAAGATTGGCTATAACGTAGAGGAATAAAAAACGGGCAGGCATAAAAAAACCGGGCGGCGATATCGCCTTACCCGGTCTTTATGAGTGTGGACTGCAGACCCGGTTAACTCAGCGCGACCGGGGGAAAGTCACCGCTCAGTACAGTTTTTTTGCGCAGTCCAGCCAGTCACCCTTGAACGGACGCTTCATGTTTTCAATGGCGTCGATGATGTCATGGTGAACCAGTTTTTCGTTCTGAATACCGACGCAACGACCGCCATGACCCTGCAGCAGCAGTTCAATGGCGTATGCACCCATACGTGATGCCAGGATGCGGTCGTATGGACCCGGGGAACCCCCACGCTGGATGTGGCCCAGAACGGTAGCGCGCGTTTCACGTTTGGTTTCGGTTTCGATGTACTTCGCCAGCTCGTCAACGTCACAGATATGCTCGGTGATGGCTACGATGGCGTGTTTCTTGCCTTTTGCGATACCCGCTTTGATTTCAGCCACCAGATCTTCACGGCTGAATTCCACTTCCGGAACCACCACGAACTCACAACCGCCGGCGATGGCCGCAGCCAGCGTCAGGTCACCACAGTAACGGCCCATCACTTCCACGATGGAGATACGCTGGTGGGAAGAAGAGGTGTCGCGCAGGCGGTCAATCGCTTCAACAACGGTGCCCAGTGCGGTGAAATAACCGATGGTGTAGTCAGTGCCTTTGATGTCGTTGTCGATCGTACCCGGCAGCCCGATGCACGGGAAGCCCATTTCAGTCAGACGTTTTGCACCCATGTACGAGCCGTCACCACCAATAACAACCAGTGCGTCGAGGCCACGTTTTTTCATGTTCTCAATAGCCACTTCACGGACGTGTTCATCACGGAATTCCGGGAAGCGCGCAGAACCGAGGAAGGTACCGCCACGGTTGATCATGTCGGACACGCTGTAACGGTCGAGCTGAACCATGCGATCTTCATACAGGCCCAGATAACCATCATAGATACCAAAAACTTCCAGGCCTTCCGTCAGCGCTGAACGGACAACCCCACGAATTGCCGCGTTCATGCCCGGCGCATCACCGCCGCTTGTCAACACACCGATTTTCTTAATCATGACTACCTCTGAACTTAGGAATGCAAAATTGAAATCTGTTGCCGGAAGAATTTATCGACCAACGAATACTGCAAATAGTATATCAATCACTTCCAGCTGAATTGATTCAGGTCAGACCAAATGGCGGTAATTTATACACAAAATGCTGGCCTGGCTCACTTTTTTACAACCAATTACGAAAGCTCAACATGTCCGGGTACAACCGAGCAGGGATCCTGGTGAATAATGACGTCTGAACCAGGAAAACGCTGCAAAATCGCCTGCTCGACCTGCTCAGCAATAACGTGAGCCTGAACCAGTGGCAGGTTGTCTTCCATTTCAATATGAATCTGAATAAAGCGGGTCGGCCCTGACTGCCGCGTTCGAAGATCGTGTGCACCTCTGACACCAGGCCAGGAGGTCACGATAGAAAAAATTTCATTACGTTCTGAGTCCGGGAGGGCGCGGTCCAGAAGCGATTGCACCGCTTCATACCCCATCCGTAAGGCGCTATATAAAATATAGATGCCAATCCCTAACGCAAACAACGCATCGGCCCGATGCCAGCCATACCAGGCCAGACCGAGCGCAATAAGAATAGCGCCATTCATCATAACATCAGATTGATAATGAAGCATATCCGCCCGTACAGCCTGGCTTTGCGTTTTGCGAACAACCCAGCGCTGGAACGTTACCAGAACAAGTGTGCATATAAGTGCCACAATCGTCACGACCACGCCCACGCCGGGATCGTTCATCGGTGACGGCGAGACGAGATGCTGAATACCGGTTAAAAACAGAAACAGCGCGGAGCCGGAAATAAACATGCTTTGCGCCAGCGCGGCCAGCGACTCGGCTTTCCCGTGCCCAAACGTATGTTCTTCATCCGCCGGTTGCAGCGAGTAACGCACAACCAGCAGGTTCGTCAGCGAGGCGGCAATATCCATCAACGAGTCCACCAGCGCCGCGAGAATACTGACTGAGCCGGTATACCACCACGCAAAAATTTTAATCACTAACAGGCTTGAAGCCACGATGGTCGCTGCAATCGCTGCCCGACTTACCAGTCTTCCATAGGATTGATTCATAAACGCTCCTGTCATGTCATGCCGCTAGTATAACGGAAGCATGGGGAGTCAAAGGATGAATAAACGGTTAACAAAGCAGAATGAAGGGCAAAAAAAACCCCCACATCATGTGGGGGAAGACAGGGATGGTGTCTATGGCAAGGAAAACAGGGTTTACTGGTTACTACGGGTACTGCTATTGCTACTGAAAAACGTTGTTTCTGAGCTTCGCTGCATCCGTGCAACCTCACGCAACTGGTCCATTCGCTGCTGATGTCTTGTGTTCAAAACCGCTTGCTGCTCGGGCGTTAGCAGGTGGAACATCTGGTTGCGGACCTTCGCCATCTCTACCTGGCGGGCAACCTGCTCCTGTGCCATTTTTTCGGCCTGAGCGCGTACAGCGCTTTCGTCAAATTTTTCTGCGGTGACAAGGCGGTGCATTGTCTCCATTTCGCTAACATTAACAGGGGGCTGGTCGTGTCGTGCCCTCTGCATCAGATCTCGCATCTGTTGACGCTGATGTTCGGTTAAACTTATGCCATCAAACATATGGCTTTGGCTGCTGTGCTGCGTTGCCCCCTCCGTTGAGGGCCCGTTATCGCCGGGGATAGCTACAGCGGCCTGGCTTAATGTACTGAACGCCAGCGTTGAGGCCATGACGGCAGCGGTAACTTTGCGCATCACTTGCTCCCAAAATCTTTCGTGTCGCGATTCAACGAGAGACAGTCTACGATTCAGGCTGCAAACATGCGTCAGGGGGTGTAAAACAACGTAAAGTCATGGATTAGATAGCCTTGATGTCGTAATTTCTGCCTCGGAGGTATTTAAACAATGAATAAAATCCTGTTAGTTGATGATGACCGAGAGCTCACATCCCTTTTAAAGGAGTTGCTCGACATGGAAGGTTTCAACGTTCTGGTTGCCCATGATGGCGAGCAGGCGCTGAGTCTCCTTGACGACAGCATCGATTTACTTTTGCTCGACGTTATGATGCCGAAGAAAAACGGCATTGATACGTTGAAAGAGCTTCGCCAGACACACCAGACGCCCGTAATTATGCTGACCGCTCGCGGCAGCGAACTTGACCGTGTACTTGGCCTTGAGCTGGGCGCGGATGACTATTTACCAAAGCCGTTTAACGACCGTGAACTGGTTGCCCGTATTCGCGCTATCCTGCGTCGCTCTCACTGGAGCGAACAGCAGCAGAACAGCGACAACAGTTCACCGACGCTGGAAGTCGACTCCCTGAGCCTGAATCCGGGCCGTCAGGAAGCGAGTTTTGACGGTGAAACGCTGGAACTGACTGGCACCGAGTTCACCCTGCTGTATCTGCTGGCCCAGCACCTCGGCCAGGTGGTATCGCGTGAACATTTGAGCCAGGAAGTGCTTGGCAAACGCCTCACCCCGTTTGATCGCGCCATCGATATGCATATCTCGAACCTGCGCCGCAAGCTGCCGGAACGCAAGGACGGGCACCCGTGGTTTAAAACCCTGCGTGGTCGCGGTTATCTGATGGTTTCCGCTTCATGATAGGAAGCTTAACAGCCCGCATCTTCGCCATTTTCTGGCTGACGCTGGCACTGGTTTTAATGCTCGTTTTGATGTTGCCAAAACTCGACTCACGCCAGATGACGGAGCTTCTCGACAGCGAGCAACGTCAGGGCGTGATGATCGAGCAGCACGTGGAAGCCGAGCTGGCAAACGACCCGCCGAACGATTTAATGTGGTGGCGCAGGCTGTTTCGCGCTATCGACAAATGGGCACCGCCAGGCCAGCGCCTGTTGCTGGTGACCAGCGAAGGGCGCGTGATTGGCGCCGATCGCAATGAAATGCAGATCATCCGTAACTTCATTGGTCAGGCGGATAACGCCGACCATCCTCAGAAGAAAAAATACGGTCGGGTTGAGATGGTAGGCCCCTTCTCCGTCAGAGATGGCGAGGATAATTACCAGCTTTACCTGATCCGCCCGGCGAGCAACTCCCAGTCCGATTTCATCAACCTGCTGTTTGACCGTCCGCTTCTGCTGCTGATTGTCACCATGCTGGTCAGCTCACCGCTGCTGCTGTGGCTGGCGTGGAGTCTGGCGAAACCGGCGCGTAAGCTGAAAAACGCGGCGGACGAAGTGGCGCAGGGTAACCTGCGACAACACCCTGAACTGGAAGCCGGTCCACAGGAGTTCCTTGCCGCGGGGACCAGTTTTAACCAGATGGTGAGCGCCCTCGACCGCATGATGACGGCACAGCAACGCCTGCTGTCGGATATCTCGCACGAGCTGCGCACGCCGCTCACGCGCTTACAGCTCGGCACCGCGCTGCTGCGTCGCCGCAGCGGTGAGAGCAAAGAGCTGGAACGTATTGAAACGGAAGCGCATCGTCTGGACAGCATGATTAACGACCTGCTGGTCATGTCGCGCAATCAGCAGAAAAATGCGCTGGTGAGCGAAACGGTGAAAGCCAACCACCTGTGGCATGAAGTGCTGGATAACGCGGCGTTCGAAGCGGAGCAGATGGGGAAATCCTTTACCGTCAACTTCCCGCCGGGGCCATGGCCGCTGTACGGTAACCCCAACACGCTGGAAAGCGCGCTGGAGAACATCGTGCGTAACGCCCTGCGCTATTCGCACACGAAGATTGAAGTAGCCTTCTCGGTGGATAAAGACGGGATCACCATCATCGTTGATGACGATGGTCCTGGGGTAAGCCCGGAAGACCGCGAACAGATTTTCCGTCCGTTCTACCGTACCGACGAGGCGCGTGACCGTGAATCTGGCGGCACGGGGTTGGGTCTGGCGATTGTGGAAACCGCCATGCAGCAGCATCGCGGCTGGGTGAAGGCCGACGACAGCCCGCTGGGTGGGTTGCGGTTAACGCTGTGGCTGCCGTTGTATAAACGTTCGTAGCCGTTTAGCCGGGCGGCGGTATCGCTGACCCGGCTTGCCTCTCCTGCGGGGAAACTATTTCCCCCACAATCTCCGCGAATTATCTTCGATCTTGCTACTTAAACGGCGTTTCTGCATCGTTCGGGTCCAGCTCGTGGACAGCCCCGCAGCGGACAAAAGCCGATGGTACTGGTCGTCATCAAACGGCATATGCCAGGCAATCGCGCAGGCGTCATATACCGAGACATCACTCAGGCGCGATGCCAGCACCAGCGGCGCATCTGCCGATACCTGACCTGCCAGCACCACCCGATATAACCAGCCCGTTTTACCCGCGCTCTGCAGCCGGGCAGACATGTCACTGATGCCGAAATGATAGTTTAGTTTGAAGCACGGCGAGCGCGGCTGCGTCACCTGAATCAGGGCATCGCCCCAGCGGTAGATATCGCCGATAAAGACGTTTTTCTCGGTCAGCCCTTCCGTTGAGAGATTCTCACCAAACGCTGGCGCGACAAACATATCCGCCTGTTCGGGAAACTCGGTTATCCAGTGCTGATAATGTTCCCGCGGATAGTGGCACAGCGCGCGGTCAGGCCCGCCATGGATTTTCTTTTCG
Organism: Enterobacter sp. MEB024; assembly: GCF_030209635.1. Taxonomy (NCBI): domain Bacteria; kingdom Pseudomonadati; phylum Pseudomonadota; class Gammaproteobacteria; order Enterobacterales; family Enterobacteriaceae; genus Enterobacter; species Enterobacter sp. MEB024. Next base: position 50,552 of record NZ_JARVRQ010000004.1, read on the forward strand.
GCCTGCTCATCGCCCACCAGCCCGAGGTCGGTTAACGTCAACTCGCCGTCGACCTGAACTTTGGCGATGGCGCTCGGGCGGCTACCGTCGTACTCCCTTACCTTGCCTGTAAAGACATTCACCGGAAAATGCATCGCTGCTCCTTTCTGCAGATACAAAAAAAGCGAGTCATCAGACTCGCTTCTCACAGGCGTCAATGCAACCTTATTTTTTCGCGGCGAAACGCGCTGCTGCTTCGTCCCAGTTCACCACGTCCCAGAAGGCTTTGATGTAGTCCGGGCGACGGTTCTGGAATTTCAGGTAGTAAGCGTGTTCCCACACGTCCAGACCCAGGATAGGGAAACCGGATGCGCCAGAGATTGCTTCACCCATCAGCGGGGAGTCCTGGTTAGCCGTTGAAACAACCGCCAGTTTGTCACCTTTCAGAACCAGCCACGCCCAGCCAGAGCCGAAACGGGTCGCAGCGGCTTTTTCGAATTCCGCTTTGAAGTTGTCTACAGAACCGAAATCGCGCTCGATAGCCGCTTTCAGGTCGCCCTGCAGGGTGGTACCGGTTTTCAGACCTTTCCAGAACAGGCTGTGGTTAGCGTGACCACCTGCGTTGTTACGCAGAACGGTTTTCTTGTCAGCTGGCAGCTGGTCCAGTTTGGTGATCAGCTCTTCAACAGGCAGGCTAGCGAACTCTGGCAGGCTTTCCAGCGCGGTGTTCGCGTTGTTCACATAGGTCTGGTGGTGTTTAGTGTGATGGATTTCCATCGTCTGCTTGTCGAAATGCGGTTCCAGTGCGTCGTAGGCATACGGCAGGGATGGCAGTGTATAACTCATAATCCTCTCCATTATTGTCGGGCGGCACAGCTGTTAATGCCGCGTAAGCAGTTGGTTCATTATAGTTAATTAAATGATATTGAAAATGATTATCAATGCCGTAGTTTTTATAAGGTTATTCGGTTTTCGGTTATTGCTGAAATTGTGAGTCTGCTCACCCGGTTAACGCGTTGATTGCCATTCAAAACCAAAGTGCGGCAACCTTCCGAAGGTTACCCGACTGCTTAATTTTTACACTCATCGAGTCGGTGGGAAGCCACCGGCATATAAAAACGATGAGGATGTAAACATGAATCATGCGATTACGATGGGTATTTTCTGGCATCTGATAGGCGCGGCCAGTGCAGCCTGTTTCTATGCCCCGTTTAAACAGGTCAAACAGTGGTCATGGGAAACCATGTGGTCCGTCGGCGGTGTGGTCTCGTGGATAATTCTTCCCTGGACCATCAGCGCCATGCTGCTCCCGGATTTCTGGGGCTACTTCTCCTCCTTTAACGCCTCCACCCTGCTGCCGGTCTTTCTTTTTGGCGCCATGTGGGGCGTCGGTAACATTAACTATGGCCTCACCATGCGCTACCTCGGCATGTCGATGGGCATTGGCATCGCGATTGGTATTACGCTGATTGTCGGCACCCTGATGACGCCGATCCTCAACGGCAACGTCGACGTGCTGATCAACACCAAAGGCGGCCAGATGACGCTGCTGGGCGTGCTGGTGGCCGTCATTGGCGTGGGCATTGTCACCCGCGCAGGGCAGCTGAAAGAGCGCAAAATGGGCATCAGAGCCGAAGAGTTCAACCTGAAGAAAGGCCTGCTGCTGGCGGTGATGTGCGGGATCTTCTCCGCAGGCATGTCATTCGCGATGAACGCCGCCAAACCGATGCATGAAGCTGCTGCCGCACTGGGCGTCGACCCGCTGTACGTGGCACTGCCAAGCTACGTGGTGATCATGGGTGGCGGAGCGGTGGTTAACCTCGGTTTCTGTTTTTTCCGTCTGGCAAACGTGAAGACCTTGTCACTGAAAGCCGACTTCTCGCTGGCTAAACAGATGATTATCGGGAACGTGCTGCTCTCGGCGCTCGGCGGGCTGATGTGGTATCTCCAGTTCTTCTTCTACGCGTGGGGTCACGCCAGTATTCCGGCGCAGTATGACTATATGAGCTGGATGCTGCACATGAGCTTCTACGTGCTGTGCGGTGGGCTGGTGGGTCTGCTTCTGAAAGAGTGGAACAACGCCGGGCGTCGCCCGGTGGGCGTGCTGAGTCTGGGGTGCGTGGTGATCATTATTGCGGCCAACATTGTGGGCCTCGGCATGGCGAACTGATTACGCCGCGTTACGACTGCGATGACGCCACTGAACCGGCGTCATCCCCACCTCGCGGTTAAAGACCACCGAAAAATAGTTACTGTCCTCAAAGCCGCAGCGCATCGCCACATCGCTGACCATCAGTTCCGTATGCTGAAGCAGGTACTGGGCATGGCAGATGCGCAGCTGGCGCAGATAGTGGTTCACCGTCATCCCGGTCTGGGTGCGGAATTGCTGGCGCAACGCGCGCTCGCTGCACTGCGCCTGCTCGCAGAATTTCTCCAGCACAAAGCTTTTGTTAAGGCTGCCCGCCAGGGTGGTGATGAGCTTATCAAGCAGGGCTTCCTGCGCGGTAGCCGACGGGTTATCAATGGCGTAGCGATGGCGCGTCAACGTCATGACCAGCTGGGCGAAAAGCAGTTCTGCCATCTGGTGAGCCTCAGGATCGCTTTTCTGGCTCTCCTGCTCCAGCTGAGAAATCACCTGTCGCACCTGCGTCATGCCGTTACTGCTCAGTCGCCAGTGCGCCGCGCACTTCGTATCATTAAAACCCGGAATGTAAGCCGCCCAGTCGACGTTGAGTTTCAGCCTGTCGGGGCAGTAAATCACGTTCTGCAGGACCAGGTCGTTGACCGAAGCGTAGGCGTGTTTGTCTTCAGCACGGATGTAAAACAGATCCCCACGCGTAATGCGGTAGGGCCGGTCGTTGAGGATATGCAAGCCATTGCCCCGCCACACCAGCACCAGCTCGCAGAACTCATGAGTGTGCTCGGCAAAGACGTTTTGCGGATAGCGATCCGCCACCGCGACGGCCTGGCCGGCGGAGGCAAAAAAATCCACTTTGCGAAGCATTAACTGAGCAACCACGACACCACCTCGACAGCAAATAACCTGACATTATTAGCGTTTTTGCCCACGGGAAACGGTGACAACCCTCGCGTTACTGCAGTGACGCGTCCTTTCCCTGGCGAATATCGCGCGGTGACCAGCTAAATTCCCGGCGAAACAGGGTCGAAAAGTGGTTACTGTCGCCGAAACCGCAACGATAGGCGATATCCGTGACGCTCTCATCGGTATGACGCAGCAGATGGCGCGCTTTAATCAGGCGCAGACGGTTCAGATAGCGCTGGGGCGTCAGCCCGGTTTGCTGCTTCAGCTGACGATGCAAGGTCCGGAGCGACAGCGAAAAATCATCCGCCAGCGTTTCCCAGCAGACATCCTCGGCGAAATGGTCCTCCAGCCAGGCCATCAGTTGAGTCAAACGCGCATCGTTATTCTCCAGCCCGGCCACCATGCTACTGCGGCGCAGCAGCACCAGCAGCTGCATAAACAACAGCTCACGCGTGGCGATGACGTGGGTCTCCTGTCCCTCGTCGCGCTGTTCCATCTGGCTCACCAGCTGGCGCACCTGCTGCAGCGTGGACTGATTCACCCGCCAGTGTGAAGGATAGATGCCGTCCTTCTCCTGCGGCAAGAGATGGTTCAGCCCGGACAGGAACTGGAATGCATCGGGCGAACGGTAGAGCACGTTAGTCAGGCACAGGTTGTCGGTATGTTCATATAAGTGCCGGTCATGATCGCGCACAAAGCAGACCGTCCCACCACTGATGGTATACGGCTGGCCGTTAAACACATGGATCCCCGTTCCGTGTTCAACAATCACAATTTCGTGAAAATCATGATGATGCTCAGGGAACGCCACCTGAGGGAGTCGCGGTTCAATCGCGACAGACGACCCACCCGAAGGAAAAAAATCCGCGCTGTGCAGTACGGTCATAACGGCCCCCACCAATGAGAAATGTTCTCAAAATAGTAATTAAGGCCCCGTCCCCTCACCTTAAATTTTCGACCGTAAACCTCGCAAAAACTGTCCGTTTTTCAAGAAACAGGCTGAAAGATCAGGAAATGCGGTAAGCGTCACACTGCCTGCAAACCCCGTCACGCCTGGAAACTGTGAACTCCCTCACGTTCACCTTTGCTTTCTTGCCAGCCCCGGAAAACCGCTGTCACTGGCGAGAAGGTGGTGATGGGTTCCTTTTTTTACACTCACCGCTAATGACTTTAAGAAGGACACAACCATGACTTTTCGCCATTGCGTGGCTGTCGATCTCGGCGCATCCAGCGGCCGTGTAATGCTGGCCACTTATGACGGCAAGCGGCAGACGCTTTCGCTTCGCGAGATGCACCGCTTTGTTAACTGCCTGCAAAAGCAGGACGGCTGTGAGGTGTGGGATATCGACAGCCTTGAGGCAGCGATCCGCACCGGACTGCAGAAGGTCTGCGATGCGGGTATCCGTATCGACAGTATCGGCATCGATACCTGGGGCGTCGATTACGTCCTGCTGGACAGCAACGGCGAACGCGTTGGTTTGCCGATAGCCTATCGCGACAGCCGCACCGACGGCCTGATGGCGCGTGCGATTGCCGGGCTTGGCAAAGAGAATATTTATGGCCGCAGCGGCATTCAGTTCCTGCCATTCAATACGCTCTATCAACTGCGCGCGCTGGTCGAACAGCAGCCGGCGCTGGTTCCCCGCGTGGCGCATGCACTGCTGATCCCGGACTACTTCAGCTACCGCCTGACCGGCAACATGAACTGGGAATACACCAACGCCACCACCACGCAACTGGTGAACATCAACTCCGATAACTGGGATGAACACCTGCTGGCCTGGACCGGGGCTTCACCCTCCTGGTTCGGTACGCCGACGCATCCTGGCAATGTGATCGGGCAATGGATGTGCCCGCAGGGTAATGCGATCCCGGTGGTGGCGGTTGCGAGTCACGATACCGCCAGCGCCGTCATTGCGTCACCGCTTGCCGGTAACGACGCCGCCTACCTCTCTTCCGGGACCTGGTCGCTGATGGGCTTTGAGAGCAAAACTCCCTACACCAGCGATGCCGCGCTGGCCGCGAACATCACCAACGAAGGCGGTGCCGAGGGGCGCTACCGCGTGCTGAAGAACATCATGGGTCTGTGGCTGCTCCAGCGCGTGCTTAAAGAGCAGAACATTACCGACCTGCCCGCGCTTATTGCCGACACCGAAAGACTGAAAGCCTGCAGTTTCCTGATCAATCCTAATGATGACCGCTTTATCAACCCGGCGCACATGAGCGCCGAAATCCAGGCCGCCTGCGTCGACGCCGGGCAGCCCGTGCCATCGAAACCGGCAGAACTGGCACGCTGTATTTTCGACAGCCTCGCCCTGCTGTATGCCGAGATCCTGAGCGAGCTGGCCGACCTTCGCGGCCGGCCGTTCACTCAGCTGCATATTGTCGGTGGCGGCTGCCAGAACCAGCTTCTGAACCAGCTCTGCGCCGATGCCTGCGGGATCACCGTGGTGGCGGGCCCGATTGAAGCGTCGACGCTCGGCAACATTGGCATTCAGCTCATGACCCTGGACGAACTCGCCAGCGTGGACGATTTCCGCACGGTGGTGTCGGTGAACGCCACGCTGACCACGTTCATCCCCAATCCCTGCCATGAAATTGCCCGCTATCGGGCGCAGTTTCAGCAAAACCGACTGACTAAGGAGCTTTGCGCATGACCACTCAACTTGAACAAGCCTGGGACCTGGCTAAACAGCGTTACGCCGCCGTCGGCGTGGATGTCGATGAGGCGCTGCGCCAGCTCGATCGTCTGCCGGTCTCCATGCACTGCTGGCAGGGCGACGACGTTGCCGGTTTTGAAAACCCGGGCGGCTCGCTGACGGGGGGCATTCAGGCCACCGGCAACTATCCGGGCAAAGCGCGTAACGCCACCGAGCTGCGCGCCGACCTGGAGCTGGCGCTGAGCCTGATCCCGGGGCCTAAGCGGCTGAATCTGCATGCTATCTATCTGGAATCTGACACGCCGGTCGCGCGTCACGAGATCAAACCTGCGCACTTTAAAAACTGGGTGGCGTGGGCGAAAGCCAACCAGCTGGGCCTGGATTTCAACCCATCCTGCTTCTCACACCCGCTGAGCGCCGACGGTTTTACCCTTGCCCACGCGAACGACGACATCCGCCAGTTCTGGATTGACCACGTAAAAGCCAGCCGCCGCGTCTCCGCGTACTTTGGCGAGCAGCTCGGCACGCCGTCGGTGATGAACATCTGGATCCCGGACGGCATGAAAGACATCACCGTTGACCGTCTGGCCCCGCGTCAACGCCTGCTGGCGGCGCTGGATGAAGCCATCAGCGAAAAACTGAACCCGGCGCACCACATCGACGCCGTAGAGAGCAAGCTATTCGGTATTGGTGCGGAAAGTTACACCGTTGGCTCGAACGAGTTTTACATGGGTTACGCCACCAGCCGCCAGACCGCGCTGTGCCTGGATGCCGGCCACTTCCACCCGACGGAGGTGATCTCCGACAAAATCTCCGCCGCCATGCTCTACGTACCCCGCCTGCTGCTGCACGTGAGCCGTCCCGTACGCTGGGACAGCGACCACGTGGTGCTGCTGGATGACGAAACCCAGGCCATTGCCAGCGAAATCATTCGCCACGATCTGTTTGACCGCGTGCACATTGGCCTCGACTTCTTTGATGCCTCCATCAACCGCATCGCGGCCTGGGTGATTGGCACCCGCAACATGAAAAAAGCCCTGCTGCGTGCGCTGCTGGAGCCCACCAGCGCCCTGAAACAGCTGGAAGAGAACGGCGATTACACCGCGCGCCTGGTGCTGCTGGAAGAGCAGAAAACCCTGCCATGGCAGGCGGTGTGGGAGATGTACTGCCAGCGTAACGACACCCCAGCGGGCAGTCAGTGGCTGGATAACGTGCGGATATATGAGAAAGACGTGCTGAGTCAGCGCGGATAAATATGCCCTCACCCTCTTCCTGTGGAAGAGACCACTTTTACCCCCTCTCCCTGTGGGAGAGGGCCGGGGTGAGGGAAACGCTCACCACGATCACGGGAAATGAAACACTATGCAGACCATCACTAACGCCTGGTTCGTCCAGGGCATGATTAAAGCCACCTCCGATGCCTGGCTGAAAGGCTGGGACGAGCGCAACGGCGGTAACCTGACGCTGCGCCTGGATGATGCCGACATTGAACCGTTCGCCGCCGAGTTCCATCAGAAGCCGCGCTATATCGCTCTGAGCCAGCCAATGCCGCAGCTCGCCAGTACGCCGTTTATCGTCACCGGTTCCGGCAAATTCTTCCGTAACGTGCAGCTCGACCCGCAGGCCAACCTCGGGGTGGTGAGAGTGGACAGCGACGGCGCAGGCTATCACATCCTCTGGGGGTTGACGGACGATGCAGTGCCCACGTCTGAACTCCCGGCGCACTTCCTCTCTCACTGTGAGCGTATCAAGGCAACTCACGGCAAGGACCGGGTGATCATGCACTGTCACGCCACTAACCTGATCGCCCTGACCTACGTGCTGGAAAACAGTAGCGACTACCTCACGCGGAAGCTGTGGGAAGGCAGCACCGAATGTCTGGTGGTTTTCCCCGACGGGGTCGGCATTCTGCCGTGGATGGTGCCGGGTACCGACGAAATCGGCCAGGCCACCGCCATCGAAATGCAGTCACACTCCCTGGTGCTGTGGCCGTTCCACGGGGTATTCGGCAGCGGGCCGACGCTCGACGAAACGTTTGGTCTGATTGATACCGCCGAGAAGTCCGCCGAGGTGCTGGTGAAGGTCCTGTCGATGGGCGGCATGAAGCAGACCATCACCCGGGAAGAGCTGATTGCACTCGGTAAACGCTTTGGCGTCACGCCGATGCAGTCGGCACTGGATTTGTACCCATAGCGGCCCGCGAAAGCGGCTGGAGGCATGATGATCCGCAAAGCATTTGTGATGCAGGTGAACCCTGACGCGCACGACGAGTACGCGCGTCGCCATAACCCCATCTGGCCAGAGCTGGAGGCGGTATTAAAAGACCACGGTGCGCACCACTACGCTATCTATCTCGATGAGGCGCGTAACCTGCTGTTTGCGAGCGTTGAGATTGAATCGGAAGCGCGCTGGAACGCGGTGGCAAAGACCGACGTTTGTCAGCGCTGGTGGAAATACATGGGTGAGGTAATGCCCTCGAACCCCGACAACAGCCCGGTGAGTGCCGAACTGAAAGCGATGTTTTACCTGCCCTAAAGCGTTAACGCTGCCGCATCCGCGGCAGCGTCCTGCGTTAGTTTGCCTCCACCGCAGCGCGGCGCGCCGCAATCTCCTGCTTACTGCTCAGCGTAAAGGCCGAGACCACCGTAATCGCCAGTACAAAACAGCCCAGCATCAGGTAGGTCTCCTGGAAACCGATCCGGTCATACATATTCCCGGCAAAAGCAGAGAGGAAAATCGCCGCCGACTGTTTGGCAAACTGGAAGCCAATCAGATAGATAGTGGCCGACAGACGGGTATCGAACACGCCGGTGATGTATTTGAACGCCCCCACCAGCAGGAACGGAACCTCCAGCGCGTGCAGCATCTTCAGGGCAATGACCTCCACCGCGGTGGTGGCAAACGACGAGCCGATAATGCGCGTCGCCATAATCAGCCCGGCAATCAGCAGCGTATTCTTCGCGCCGATACGGTTGATGATCCACGGCGAGCAGAACATGATGATCGCGTTGCAAATTTCCCCCGCCGTAGTGGCAAAACCAAAGGCTCGCGTTCCCTCCTGCGGTGTTGCGAAGAAGGTTTTAAAGAAGGTGGCAAACTGCTGGTCAAAAACGTCATACACGCAGGCCACACCGATGACGTACAGAATGAACATCCACATTCTGCGCTGACGGAACAGATTAAAGACCGTCCTGGCGGTGATCTGCGGCTGGTTAGCCCCCAGCGCATTCATCACCTGCGCAGTCTGGTTTGGCTTCGGTTTCGCAACCACCAGCAACAGCATCAGCAGCAGCGCAGCCGCTGACCCCATCCAGAAGACATACGACGGGTCGATGCCAAACAGAATACCGCCCGTTGAAGCGCACAGCCCCCAGCCTAGACAGCCGAACATGCGCGCCTTGCCGTATTCAAACACGCTGTTACGGCTCACGCGTTCGATGTAGGCCTCAATTGCGCCTGAACCTGCGGAGAAGACAAAACCGATATACAGACCGCCGCTCAGCGCCCCCAGCCAGATACTGGTTTTCAGCAGTGGCGCAAAGACATACAGGAAGAACGGCGCGAACAGAAACAGCAGCACCGTGATAATCCACAGCAGGTGTTTTTTCAGCCCCAGCTTATCCGAAATGACCCCAAGCACGGGCTGGAAGGCGATGGCCGAAAGCGAGATACAGGAGAATACGATCCCGGTATGGGTTTTGTTCAGGCCGATGACATCCGACAACCAGATCGGCAGAAACGGAAAGCAGGTGGCCATAATGAAGAAGTAGAGAAAGAAGAACAGCCCGAAGATCCAGAAGTTAGGGTTGTCTTTGTGGGTACAGGTTGTTGTGTTCATTATTTTTATCCTCAACGGAGGGCCAGTCTCCCGGCCCATCACCCTTACACGCGTTCAACGCCAATCAGAATGGCGGTTTCCGGGTCCAGAATCGGCAGTGCTATCCCCGCCTGCATCAGCCACTCTCCGCTGGCCGTCTGGGACGTTTCCATCCACGCCGGCAGCTTGCGCATCGTGTGCCCGCCCTCACCGGTGAGTCGAATGTTGGGGTGGTCGAGCAGCGTGATGCGGTACTGCGCCTGCGCGTCGAGCCCCGGCATGCGCAGCGGCATCATGAGCGTGTAATCCGGCATGGCCAGTTGGCTGACCATAAACAACCCCTGCGTTTTATCTTCGCTCACTATACCCTGCGCCAGCGTGCTGGCATCCGGCATATCCACGCGCCACTGGGTACCGTGATGGATGACTTCCCGCCACTGCTTGTGCAGCGCGGCGTAATGGCGATAGCCTTCACGCTCCTGAGCATCGACGGTGAGCGGATCAAGCTCCAGTCCCATGTGGCCAAACAGTGCTGTCAGGCCGCGGAAAGCAATGCTGTGCTGGCGGAAGGTGGCGTGACATTTATGATGACCGATATGCGCGCCCATCACTTCCGGCGGGAAGAAGTAGCTCATGCCACGCTGGATGGTATTGCGCTCCAGCGCGTCGTTATTATCAGAGGCCCAGAAGCGGTGGCTGCGGGTCAGGACTTCATAGTCGATTCGCCCGCCGCCCGAGGAGCAGGACTCAAATTCAATGTGCGGGAAACGCTCGCCCAGCACGTCTAACAGACGATAAAACTGCCGCGTCTGCGCATCCGCGGCGGCTTTGCCGTGGTGCCCGGGCTGTACCAGTTCGCGGTTCATATCCCACTTAACGTAGTCGATGGCATGTTCGCCCAGCAGCCAGCTCATGCGCTCGACCAGATAATCAAAAGCCTGCGGAATATTCAGGTTGAGCACCAGTTGATGACGGCCCGTTGCCTGGGTGTAGCCCGGCAGCGCCAGCACCCAGTCGGGATGGGCACGATACAGATCCGAGTCCGGGTTAATCATCTCCGGCTCAATCCAGATACCAAATTCCATGCCGCGCTTTTTCACATGGTTAATCACCGGCGTCAGCCCGTCCGGGTATTTTTTCTCGTCCAGGTACCAGTCACCCAGCGCCGCGTGGTCATCGTTACGGCCTTTGAACCAGCCGTCGTCGATGATAAAACGCTCCACGCCCAGCGCCGCAGCCTCATCGGCCATGCGCATGATGTACGCCGGGTCATGGCTGAAGTAGATCCCCTCCCAGGTATTGAGATGTACCGGGCGCGGTTTGTTTTCAGGGAAGCGGATAACGTTGTCGCGCAGATACCGGTGGAACGACTGGCTCATGCCGTTCAGACCCCGTGCGGAGTAGCTCGCATACAGGCGTGGTGTCCAGAGCGTTTCCCCCTCTTCAATCGCCATTTCTCCCGGCAGGTAGAGGGCTTCGGCCTGCAGATAGCGGCGTCCGTCGGTTTTGACTTCCGCACGCAGGCGGTGGTTGCCGCTCCAGCCCAGATGCACGCCCCAGACGTCGCCGTGCATTTCGTTAAATGAGGACGTACCGGCGATCAGCGCCGGGAAGTGTTCGTGAGAGGTCCTGCCGCGGCGGTTTTCAATCACAACGCTGTCATGTTCAAGCTTCACGCGATGCGGCTGGAACTCACGGATCCAGCGTCCGTGGAACGCCATCACGTCCTGCGCACGTTCAGCGACCGGTAGCGTCACGGCGAAACGATCAACCTGCCACGCCTGCGCCCGCAGGTTAGTTAAACCATGACGCACCACCAGTACCCCGCTTGCATCCAGTGCCAGCTCGCTGGTCAGACGCAACCCGGCATGTTCATCTTCCGCCGTTAACGTCAGGGTTTGCCCCTGGTGCTGCACATGGGTGGTTTTAAAGACAGGCGACCCGTCCAGCCCCTGGCGGTGCCCTTCAATACCGGGCGAACCAAACAGACCGTGTCCCAGCTCCGCCATCAGCGTCACCGGAGCGTCAACGTCGAGCCTGCCGTTCGCCACAGGACGAGACAGACTTACCACATCTTGCGGTGAAAAGTGGTGAAGGTGCGGCCCCCAGTAGAGAATTTCGGCGAACGGGTGCGTGGTTATCACCAGGTCAACCGCCTTACTTTCGAGTCGAAAAATGGAATCGTGCATCAGACCTCTCCTGTCATCGGGATGATCTGAGTGTTGATCCGAAACGTTTCGGATACAAACCAAAACGTTTCGGTTCTGTGATCGGCTTTGGAATTTTGCTGTGTTTAGGCCGTCTGGCCCGGGAAGAACTCTGGCTGCCAGAGCACCTGTAGCTGAGCGATATCGTCGCCGTTAATCAACTGACGCACCATGTCAGCGATCTGTTTCCCGACGCCCTGGCGGGTGGACTGAATAACCGCCGCCACATCAACATCGACAATGCTGTCCTGCGGTAAGCCGTCGTAAACCACCAGCGAAACGGCGTTTTCACCGCAGAGAAGACCCCGCTGCGCCAGCGCCATGGCCGCGCCGTCGCCGTGAGTGTTGCAGTCGGTAATGATGGCCGTGGGGGGCTGCGGCAAGGAGAGAAGTTCATTCGTCGTGGCGTAACCCACGCGGCGCGAAGGCGGCATGGCGCGCAGCCATTCGCTGGATAACCCGGCTTCGCGTAGCGCATCCAGATAACCCTGGCGGCGCTGGGTGATGAAGGCCTGATTGTTGCTTTCACCCAGCAAGGCGATGCGGCGATGTCCCTTTTCAATCAGCCAGCGGGTGGCATTATACGTGCCGGCATAGTTGTCAAAATCAAACCACGCATAGGGCTGCGGCAGCTGGCTACGCCCGAGCGCGAGAAAGGGAAAACCGGCGGCCTGAAGCTGTTCCAGCCGCGGGTCATGATCCAGCGTGTGCGCCACAATCAGCGCATCCACGCGACGACTTTGCACCATACGCATATAGCTGTGCTTGTCCGCCAGATCGTCATCGGCAATCAGCAGGAGATCGATTTCATGTCGCGCCAGTTCGTGGCTAATTTCGCCGACCATGTCCATAAAGACGCTGTTATTGAGCGGAACAGGATGCACCGGAAAAACCAGACCCACGGCGTCGATTTTGCCCATCTTCAGGCGACGCGCGAAGGTGTTTGGCCGGTAGCCACGGCGCTGAGCCTCCGCTTCGACGCGGGCGCGCGTCTCGCGGGAGACATCGTCATACCCGTTAAGGGCGCGGCTGACGGTGGTAACAGACAGCCCCAGTTCTTTGGCAATGGCTTTAAGCGACATGATTTTCCGTATCTGCGTTAATTTTGTTCAGCCACCAGAAGCGCGTGCGTATCCGGCTCGAGGGCCTTAAAGATATGCGGCTGGTCAGCGGGATAGCAAATGTAATCCCCCGGGCCAAGCGCTTCCGCCGCGTCGATCAGACCAACCAGCGCTCTACCCTGCGTCACAATAATATGCTCCACTGAGCCTGCCGGATGTGGCTGAGAAATGCGGTCGGCACCCGGCTGGGTGAGTAACAGGTAGATATCACGACGCGCACCCGGCGGGCACGCCGCCAGCAAAATGGCTTCATAGTTAGCCTGTCCGGCAACCACCTTCGTTCCTTCTCCACGGCGGATCACCTGAGTGGTTGGCTGCTGCGGTTCGAGCAAACGGGCAAAAGGAATGTCCAGCGCCACACAGAGTGACCAGAGCGTCTCCAGGCTGGGATTCCCGTTGCCGGACTCCAGCTGCGACAGCGTGGATTTAGCGATCCCGGCACGGCGCGCGATTTCCGCCAGTGAAAGTCCGGTTCGCAGGCGTTCTCGCACCAGACTTTTAGCGATCACGCTGATTGGCTGCGTCATAAAAACGGCCCCTCTGTTCTATAAATCGAACGAATCGTTCGTCTTGAAAAACGGTTCTGATGCGTTCATTATAATGGAAATACGTTCGATATGGCTAAAATTGTATGAAGCATCATCTCTCAATCCTGAAAGGCGACACGATAAAAGCAATCATCCTGGTGTGTCTCGCGGTAGGCGTCGTCGGGATGTCCTATGGTTCGCTGGCAATGGCCTACGGTTTCCCGGTCTGGGTCCCGTTTTTACTCTCCATTACCGTGCTGGCGGGTGCCTCTGAATTTATGTTTATCGGCATTGTGGCAAGCGGCGGTAACCCTCTGGCGGCGGCGGCTGCCGGATTACTGGTTAATGCACGCCATGTACCGTTTGGGGTGACGGTGCGTGAACTGGTGGGTAAACGTGGCCTGAGTTTTCTGGGTTGCCACATTATGAACGACGAAAGCGTGGTGTTCGGGTTGTCGCAAAAAACACCCGAACAGCGTAAGGCGGCTTACTGGTTATGCGGTTTAGGCGTGGCGATCGTCTGGCCGCTGGGTACATTGCTGGGCACCATGGTTGGCAAACTGTTGCCGGACCTTGAAACCATCGGGCTGGATGCGGTATTCCCGGCGATTTTACTGGCGTTAGTGGTGCCGGCTTTTAAAAATCGCACCACCCTGATCCGCGCCTGCAGCGGTGCTGCATTGTCACTGGCCGCCGTGCCGTTTGCCCCGGTGGGTTTACCGGTTCTGCTCTCTTTACTGGGTCTTGCTGCGAGGAAAAAATAATGGGGAATATGACGGTCTTTATTCTCGGTATCGCCGTGCTTTCCGTGGGAACCTATTTAATGCGTCTCGGCGGGGCAAAACTCGGCAACCGACTGGCGCTGTCAGACCGCTCTCAGGCTCTGCTTTCAGATGCGGCAACGGTTTTGCTGTTTTCCGTCGCGCTGGCGACCACCTTCTATGAAGGTGAGCATTTTGCCGGTATGGCGCGCGTACTGGGCGTGGCGTTTGCAGTGTTTCTGGCATGGCGAAAAATGCCGTTAATTGTGGTGATCGTGGCGGCAGCGGTCGTGACTGCAATGCTGCGCCTGGCGGGTATCCAATAAAAAAAGCGCCCCGGGGGCGCTCTTTCGACGGTGTGGCAGCTTATTTGTTCAGTTCAGCGGTCATGTGTACGCGGTTACCCGTAAACGCCTGCGTAATTTTGTAAGATGACGCGCCCGCTTCCTGAGCCTGTGCAGCAATTTTCGCTTCTGCGCCATCAATGGTAGAGGCGGTTGCGGTCACAGTCTGTGCAGCGAAAGAACCGAAAGACGTAGCCAGAGCGATTACTACGACAAAAGTTTTGATGCTTTTCATGATATAAACCCTTTCAATTAGTTGTTTATTTAAGGCACCGTGCCTTGATGAGATAAATAGTAGACCTCATCATGAACAACTAAAAGCGGAAGGATTTGCTATTCTTTTTCAAATTTACTGATTAACTATTAAACGCTGCGGATGGGTATAAATCGTCGCCCTTCCCGGCTTACAGAACCCCACCAGCGTCAGATTACAGCGCTCCGCCACTTCCACCGCCAGCGTGGTCGCGGCCGATACGGCAAAAAGGATTTCAACACCGCACATCGCCGACTTTTGCACCATCTCGTAGCTGGCGCGGCTGGAGACCAGTGCCGCCCCCTGCTGCCAGAGGCCGCTTTCACGCGCCCGGCGGCCCATCAGTTTATCCAGCGCCACATGGCGGCCGACATCCTCATGCCCCCCGGCAATATCGCCCGATGGCAGAACCCATGCCGCCGCATGCGTGCATCCGCTCAGCTGGCCGACAGGTTGCACGTCATTCAGATGTTCAAGGGCATGGTCGAGATGGGCCAGATTGAAGGTCTGGGTAAACGGCAGAGGTGCGACAGGCTTACCGATATCATTGAGCTGCTCTACCCCGCAAACCCCGCATCCGGTACGCCCGGCCAGCGCGCGTCGCCGCTCTTTGAGCCCCATAAAGCGGCGGCTTGAGAGTTCGATTTGCACTTCAAGGCCGTTGCAGGCCTTCACCACATCCATGCCGTAAATTTCTTGCGGGTGCTCAATGATGCCTTCCGAGAGGGAAAAACCAATCGCGAACAGCTCCAGATCTTTGGGCGAGGCCATCATCACCACATGGGAAATACCGTTGTAAACCAGAGCAACGGGCACTTCCTCCGCCAGAAAATCAGGCGTGGTGTGGGTAATGTGGGGCGGTCTGTGTACCGACAGTTCCACGATACCGGCAGGCAGTGGCGACGAGTGGGTAACACGGTTTTGTTTAGACACAGCGGTATTCCTGAACAACCACGGAGGTGAGCCTGCTATTGCATCACAAACCGCAGGCCATACGCATAGTATGGATCAACTTTTCAGCACCCATCCTCATCAAGTTTACCTACTCATTTGGGAGAGGCGCAACCGAGGCGGTGATACAGCCCTTTAACATGCCGGGGCAATAATGTGACTCGTGTCACACTTTATAATCAACACAGTGATAATACGTTCACTTTGTATTAACGCCATTGGAACAGGCGTACCGACATTGTGGTATTCTGATGATATCCCTCGTAGAACTGAGGGATTAACGCAAATTTTTCTCCTTTGCGGTCACCGTTTAACCGCGAAGTCAAAACTACATATGTAAGCAATGTCGAAACAAGGAGTGACCCATGCAGGTCAGCAGAAGGCAGTTCTTTAAGATCTGCGCTGGCGGTATGGCAGGCACCACGGCGGCGGCACTGGGTTTTGCACCCGGTGTAGCGCTGGCGGAGACGCGGCAATATAAACTGCTGCGCACCCGTGAAACCCGTAATACCTGTACGTACTGCTCTGTCGGTTGCGGGCTGTTGATGTATAGCCTCGGCGACGGTGCTAAAAACGCCAAAGCGTCTATCTTCCATATCGAAGGTGACCCGGACCATCCGGTCAACCGCGGCGCGCTGTGCCCGAAAGGTGCCGGCCTGGTTGACTTTATCCACTCCGAAAGCCGCCTGAAATTCCCTGAATATCGTGCGCCAGGTTCCGATAAATGGCAGCAAATCAGCTGGGAAGACGCATTTGACCGCATCGCTAAACTGATTAAAGAAGACCGCGATGCCAACTTTATTGCGAAGAACGCTGAAGGCGTCACCGTCAACCGCTGGCTCTCCACCGGGATGCTGTGTGCGTCTGCTTCCAGTAACGAAACCGGCTATTTAACCCAGAAATTTACGCGTGCACTCGGTATGCTCGCGGTCGACAACCAGGCGCGTGTCTGACACGGACCAACGGTAGCAAGTCTTGCTCCAACATTTGGTCGCGGTGCGATGACCAACCACTGGGTCGACATCAAGAACGCCAACCTTATTGTGGTGATGGGCGGTAACGCCGCTGAAGCGCACCCTGTCGGGTTCCGCTGGGCGATGGAAGCCAAAATCCACAACGGTGCGAAACTGATTGTGATCGATCCCCGCTTTACGCGTACTGCGTCAGTGGCGGATTTCTACACCCCTATTCGTTCAGGTACTGACATCACTTTCCTGTCAGGCGTATTGCTGTACCTGATGACCAACGAAAAATATAACCGCGAATACACCGAAGCCTATACCAACGCCAGCCTGATCGTGCGTGAGGATTACCACTTCGAAGATGGACTGTTCAGCGGTTATGACGCCGAAAAACGCAAATACGACAAGACCAGCTGGAACTATGAGCTGGACGAGAAAGGCTTTGCGAAGCGTGATACGACGCTGCAGCATCCGCGCTGCGTGTGGAACCTGCTGAAAGAGCACGTTTCCCGCTACACGCCGGACGTTGTCGAAAACATCTGTGGTACGCCGAAGGAAGACTTCCTGAAGGTGTGCGAGCTTATCGCCGAAACCAGCGCGAAAGACAAAACGGCGTCGTTCCTCTACGCGCTCGGCTGGACCCAACACTCTGTCGGCGCGCAGAACATCCGTACCATGGCGATGGTTCAGCTGCTGCTCGGCAACATGGGGATGGCTGGCGGCGGCGTGAACGCCCTGCGTGGTCACTCCAACATCCAGGGTCTGACCGACCTTGGTCTGCTGTCTCAAAGCCTGCCAGGTTACATGAACCTGCCAAGCGAAAAACAGACCGACCTGCAAACCTACCTCACAGCCAGCACGCCTAAACCGCTGCTCGAAGGTCAGGTGAACTACTGGGGCAACTATCCGAAGTTCTTCGTCTCGATGATGAAAGCCTTCTTCGGTGACAAAGCGACAGCGGAAAACAGCTGGGGCTTTGACTGGCTGCCGAAGTGGGACAAAGGTTACGACGTTCTGCAGTACTTCGAGATGATGCATCAGGGCAAGGTGAATGGCTATCTGTGCCAGGGCTTTAACCCGGTCGCCTCATTCCCGAACAAGAACAAGGTGGTTGAATCGCTGTCGAAACTGAAGTTCCTGGTGACGATTGACCCACTCAACACCGAGACGTCGACCTTCTGGCAGAACCACGGTGAGTCGAATGATGTTGACCCATCGAAGATTCAGACTGAAGTGTTCCGTCTGCCTTCTACCTGCTTCGCGGAAGAGAACGGTTCCATCGTGAACTCCGGCCGCTGGCTGCAGTGGCACTGGAAAGGTGCGGACGCCCCGGGCATCGCCATGAACGACGGCGAGATCCTGGCCGGTATCTTCTTACGCCTGCGTAAGATGTATGCGGCAGAAGGTGGTGCGAACCCGGAACCGGTGCTGAACATGACCTGGAACTACTCGACGCCGGAAAACCCAGCGCCGGAAGAAGTGGCGATGGAGAGCAACGGTAAAGCGCTGGCAGATGTTATCGACCCGGCCACCGGGACGGTGCTGGCGAAGAAAGGCGATCAGCTCAGTACCTTCGCGCACCTGCGTGATGACGGCACGACCGCCAGTGGCTGCTGGATCTTTGCCGGTAGCTGGACGCCGAAAGGTAACCAGATGGCCAACCGCGATAATGCTGACCCGTCAGGCCTCGGCAATACGCTGGGCTGGGCCTGGGCATGGCCGCTGAACCGCCGCATTCTCTACAACCGTGCTTCCGCTGACCCGCAGGGTAATCCGTGGGATCCGAAGCGTCAGTTGCTGAAATGGGACGGCGCGAAATGGGGCGGTGTGGATATTCCGGACTACAGTACTGCCCCTCCAGGCAGCGATGTCGGGCCGTTTATCATGCAGCCTGAAGGGATGGGACGCCTGTTTGCTATCGATAAGATGGCGGAAGGGCCATTCCCGGAACACTACGAGCCGTTTGAGACGCCGCTGGGCACCAACCCGCTGCACCCGAACGTGGTCTCTAACCCGGCAGCCCGCATCTTTAAGGGCGATTTCGACGCGCTGGGTAAAAAAGACAAGTTCCCGTATGTGGGCACCACTTACCGTCTGACCGAACACTTCCACTACTGGACCAAGCACGCGTTGCTTAACGCTATCGCGCAGCCGGAACAGTTTGTGGAGATCGGCGAGAAGCTGGCGAACAAGCTCGGCATTGCCCATGGCGATACCGTGAAGGTCTCTTCTAACCGTGGCTACATCAAGGCCAAGGCGGTGGTGACCAAGCGTATTCGCACGCTGAACGTTCACGGTCAGCAGGTGGATACCATCGGTATTCCGATTCACTGGGGTTATGAGGGCGTGGCGAAGAAAGGGTTCATTGCGAACACCCTGACGCCGTTCGTCGGTGATGCGAACACGCAGACGCCGGAGTTTAAGGCCTTCCTCGTGAACGTGGAAAAGGTGTAACGGAGACGACTTATGGCTTATCAATCTCAAGACATTATCCGTCGTTCCGCGACTAACGGTTTCACGCCCGCGCCTCAGGCGCGGGACCACCAGCAGGAAGTGGCGAAGCTTATCGACGTGACCACCTGTATCGGCTGTAAAGCCTGCCAGGTGGCCTGTTCTGAGTGGAACGACCTCCGTGATGAAGTGGGTCACAACGTCGGGGTGTACGACAACCCGGCTGACCTGACCGCCAAGTCCTGGACGGTGATGCGTTTCTCGGAAGTGGAACAGAACGACAAACTGGAATGGCTTATCCGCAAAGACGGCTGTATGCACTGTGCGGATCCGGGCTGCCTGAAGGCATGTCCGTCAGAAGGGGCTATCATTCAGTATGCTAACGGTATCGTCGACTTCCAGTCCGAGCAGTGCATTGGCTGCGGCTACTGCATAGCGGGCTGCCCGTTCGATGTCCCTCGCATGAACCCGGAAGACAACCGCGTCTACAAATGCACGCTGTGCGTAGACCGTGTAAACGTCGGCCAGGAGCCTGCGTGCGTGAAGACCTGTCCGACGGGCGCTATCCACTTTGGTTCCAAAGAGGATATGAAAACGCTGGCGGCTGAACGCGTGGGCGAACTGAAAACCCGTGGCTACGACAACGCAGGCCTGTACGATCCGGCCGGCGTGGGCGGCACGCACGTGATGTATGTGCTGCACCACGCAGACAAGCCGAATCTGTATCACGGCCTGCCGGAGAACCCGGAAATCAGCGCGACCGTGAAGTTCTGGAAAGGCATCTGGAAACCGCTGGCAGCGGTGGGTTTTGCTGCCACCTTCGCAGCGAGCATCTTCCACTATGTCGGTGTCGGTCCGAACCGCGCGGAAGAGGAAGACGACAACCTGCATGAAGAGAAAGACGAGGTGCGCAAATGAAAAAACGTGACACCATCGTGCGCTATACCGCGCCGGAACGCATTAACCACTGGGTCACCGCCTTCTGCTTCATGCTGGCGGCGATAAGCGGGCTGGGGTTCTTCTTCCCCTCCTTCAACTGGCTGATGCAGATCATGGGGACACCACAACTGGCGCGTATACTGCACCCGTTTGTTGGCGTCATCATGTTCGCGTCGTTCATCATCATGTTTTTCCGATACTGGCACCATAACCTAATCAATCGGGATGATATCTTTTGGGCGAAGAATATTCGTAAGATCGTCGTCAACGAGGAAGTGGGTGATACCGGGCGTTATAACTTCGGCCAGAAGTGCGTATTCTGGGCGGCGATTATCTTCCTGGTCCTGTTGCTGGTGAGCGGCGTGATCATCTGGCGTCCGTATTTTGCGCCTGCTTTCTCAATCCCGGTGATCCGATTCGCGCTGATGCTGCATTCATTTGCCGCAGTGGCGTTAATTGTGGTTATCATGGTGCATATTTACGCCGCCCTTTGGGTGAAAGGCACCATTACCGCGATGGTGGAAGGCTGGGTAACCAGTACGTGGGCGAAGAAACATCACCCGCGCTGGTACCGAGAGGTCCGCCAGAAACAGGAAAAGTCATCTGAATGAGTATTCGCATAATCCCGCAAGATGAGCTGGGTTCGAGCGAGAAACGCACGGCGGATTATATTCCGCCGTTGTTATTCCCCAGACTCAAGAACCTCTATAACCGCCGCGCAGAGCGTCTGCGCGAGCTGGCAGAGAACAACCCACTGGGTGATTTTCTGCGTTTTGCCGCGCTGGTTGCCCATGCGCAGGAAGTGGTGCTGTACGACCACCCGCTGCAAATTGACCTGACCGCGCGCATCAAAGAGGCCAGCGAGCAGGGTAAGCCTCCGCTGGATATCCACGTTCTGCCGCGCGATAAGCACTGGCATACGCTGCTGCACTCCCTGATTGCCGAGCTGAAACCCGAGATGAGCGGTACCGCGCTGGCGGTCATTGAGAATCTGGAAAAAGCCTCCGATCAGGAGCTGGAAGAGATGGCGAGCGCGCTGTTTGCGTCCGATTTCTCCCTGGTCAGCAGCGACAAAGCGCCGTTCATCTGGGCGGCGTTGTCGCTTTACTGGGCGCAAATGGCCAGCCTGATCCCGGGTAAAGCCCGCGCCGAATACGGCGAAGCGCGTCAATTCTGCCCGGTATGCGGCTCAATGCCGGTGTCCAGCATGGTGCAGATCGGTACCACTCAGGGGTTGCGTTATCTGCACTGCAACCTGTGTGAAACCGAGTGGCACGTGGTGCGTATTAAATGCAGCAACTGCGAGCAGACGCGCGATCTCAACTACTGGTCGCTGGAAAATGAAGACGCGGCGATCAAAGCTGAAAGCTGCGGCGACTGCGGTACCTACCTGAAGATCCTTTATCAGGAAAAAGACCCGAAAGTCGAAGCCGTCGCCGACGATCTCGCCTCGCTGATTCTGGACGCCAAAATGGAGCAAGAGGGCTTTGCTCGCAGCTCTATTAACCCGTTCCTGTTCCCGGGTGAAGGGGAGTAATCCCCACTCACAGTGCCGGGCAACGTTGGTTTGCCCGGCCTGTATCTGGTTGACTGAAACATCCTCGCCTTCCTCTCGCATATCTTCCAGCATCACTGTGCAGGCAAACTACACGTGCGTTATTCAGGACTAAAGCCAAATTTAACATTCATGTTTACTTTTGCGAGCCGCTTTCCAGAATCGTTTTCAGCCTCATTTTCCCTGTTTAACTCGACAACAAACTGAGTTATAACACTGTATATTCATACAGATTGAAGGGACCCACATGGCACTCGAAAAAGGGATTGATACGCTGGTTCAGGCGTTCATCGCAGCAGGACGCCCTTCTGCGCGTAGCCAAAGTATTGATGACCGGAGAGCAGGCTATATTGCCAGCACGGCGCTTGCCGGTGAGACAGAAACGCGCGTTGACGTAGAGACGCTGAACCTCGAAGGCATCACATATCGCGTCTTCTCTCCGCCAGATGCTGCTGAAAAGCTGCCGACCGTTATCTACTACCACGGGGGATGCTTTATCAGCGGCGGCTTCGATACTCACGATAATCAACTGCGCCAGTTAGCGTTTTATGGCAACTGCCGCGTCATTGCGATCCAGTACAGACTTGCTCCTGAACATACCTACCCTGCCGCTCATTATGATGCAGAAAGAGGCGCACATCTGATCTGGCAATACGCGGATATGTTTGGCGTGGATAAAAACCGTATCACCCTGTGCGGGGACAGCGCAGGAGGCCATCTGGCACTGGTGACTGCCCTGCGGCTCACGTCTTCCGGACTCTGGCAGCCGGCGCAGCTCATTCTTATCTACCCAATGCTGGATGCCACGGCCTCTTTTGAAAGTTATACCCGTAACGGCGCGGATTACGTCATCACCCGCGATACGCTGCTGAGCGGATATGAGCTCTATCTGGCCAACACGGAACGCCAGCATCCTGAAGCGAGCCCGCTCTGGCGAAAGGATTTTAGCGGCCTGCCTCCCGTGCACATCATTACTGCCGAGTTTGATCCGCTTTGCGACGAAGGTGAAGCGCTATATCAGCGCCTGACTGAGCAAGGCGTCACGTGTACGGCTCAGCGGTGGCTGGGGGTTATCCATGGATTTTTCCAGCTTGGCGGGGTCAGCCCGTCTGCGCGCGATCTTTTGAGGGATATTGCCAGACGGATCGGCGCGGGGAATTAGCCCGGCAATCATGCCGGGACGCCGGAGCCTACTCTTCTTCGTTTCCACCCTCTTCAAACGCGCCAAACGGCTTCGCAGGAAGAACGATGTAGGTACCTTCAAAGACGGCACCCGGCGTTTCATCGCCGAACAGCTCAACGCGCATCTGTACGCGCGCTTTACGCCCGCGCGCCAGGCGGTCGAGATCGCCCCCAAGTGCGCCAAGATCGGCAACGGCGCTCGGCTTACCACTGATCGGCGCGCTGTAACGAATATGGGCATCGGCCAGAATAATGGTGCCGCCAAGATGGCGTTCGCGGAGCATCAGCCAGATAAGCCCCCAGCCGGTCAGCGTGGCGAGTGAAAACAGGCTGCCGGCAAACAGGGTGTGATGGGGGTTCTGATTGCCGATTTCCGGCATGGTGGTAATGAATTTTTGCCCGGTGTACTGCTGAATACGCACGCCCATTTTTTCACTCAGGGGAATGTGCTGATACCAGGCCTGCTGGAGCTGCCCACACCAGTCGGCGCGATGGAGAATATCGTCCAGCGTAGCGATGGGTTTGATCATCAAAAAGTGACGAATCGGCGTGGTTTGCGGGGCGGTGATTTCCCCCTGGTTAACAAAACCGAGTTTGGCGAAGAATTCGACGGCGTCTTCGCGGGCGCTACAGGTGACGCGCTTAACCCCTTCCTGACGGGCGACAGACTCAAGGGTCATCGCCATCAAGGTGCCGAGGCCTTTATCCTGCACGGAAGGATGAACCGCCATAAAGCGGATTGAAGCTTCGTTATCGGCATTGATGTACAAACGCCCGACGGCGACGAGGTTACCCTCTTCGTCCATCACCATCTGGTGATGGGCCATCGCATCCCAGGCGTCGCGCTCAGACCCTTTTGGCTGATGTAATGGCTTGCGTAACATTTCCCAGCGGAACTGGTAATAGGCTTCTAACTCTTCTTCCGTTTGCGGTACTCGAAGGTGATACATAGCTGTACTCTCTCTTGTTACCCGCGGCCACGCCGCCAGTTGGCTCATACCTGGAGCCAGAATGTGACGGGGCCATCGTTCACCAGCGATACCTGCATATCTGCAGCGAATCGTCCGGTTTGCGTATTTATGTCCTGTTGACGACAACGTGCTACAAAGTACTCGTAAAGGGCTTCTGCACGATCCGGTGCGGCACCTTTAGAGAAACCCGGGCGCATGCCGCGCTCGGTATCGGCCGCCAGCGTAAACTGGGAGACCACCAGCACGCTGCCACCCGCCTGCTGAACGTTCAGGTTCATCTTACCTTCCGCATCGCTGAAAATGCGGTAGCCCAGCACGCGCTCGCACAAGCGGTTGGCTTTCTGTTCGTCATCATCCTTTTCGACACCTAACAACACTAAAAGTCCTGGGCCAATTTCACCCGTCACCTCTCCCTCCACGGTGACGCTGGCACGGGTTACGCGCTGTATCAATGCAATCATGGTTGGTCTGCTTCTTGTTGTTTTTCAGCTTCTGCTGCTTTTTTAAGTTCGCGGTATACGCCGAGAGTGACAGTTATTTCGGCACCAAGCAAGACGATACACCAGGTCCAGTAGACCCAGACAAATAAAATGGGGATCACCGCCAGCACGCCGTAAATCAGCTGATAAGACGGGAACATGGTGATGTAAAGGGCAAACCCTTTTTTGCCCAGTTCAAAGAGCAATGCCGCGACCAGCGCGCCCACGACCGCATCGCGGTTAGGCACGCGCGTGGTCGGTACCACGCTGTACAGCAGCCAGAAAGAGAGCCACGATAAAATCAGCGGGAAGATACGCAACAGGTTATCGATAACGCCGTTGAGATCGCTGGCCCAGCGCAGCGAAAGCAGATACGAACTGATAGCCAGACTCGCACCGGCCAGCAAGGGCCCCAGCGTTAAGATCATCCAGTACACCGCAAAGGAATAAACCTTGGGCCGCGCCTTTTTACTCCGCCAGATGGCATTCAGCGCGTTATCTATGGCGTACATCAATAACAACGCCGTGACGATCAGGCCACACGCCCCGACCGCCGTCATTTTGCTGGAGTTAGCGACAAACTGTTCAATGTAGTTCTGTATGACGTCCCCGGTGGCGGGAATAAAATTCGCAAAGACAAAGTGGCGAAGCTGCAGGCTGACATCTGCAAACATCGGAAAAGCGGAAAATAGCGCAAAAATGACGGCCACCAGCGGCACTAGCGAGAGCAATGATACGTAGGCGAGGTTACCCGCCAGCGTGGTCATGTTGTCCTCATCAATGCGATGCCAGAGCAGTTTCAGCCACGCCCTGAGCGGACGAGTATGATGCGTGGCTTTTTGATGAACGGTTTTTAGCATAACTGCTTCGCAAAATAGTTTGGTATCGTCTCCTTTCCGGTCACCAGAATTGACGTGATACCCAACTGGTTAGCTCCCTCTATATTATCGGCATTGTCGTCGAAAAAGACCGCATCGGCCGCGGTGAATCCTTCCGCCTGCAGAACCGCCTGATAGATACGCGCTTCGGGTTTACGCATCCCCATCTCCTGGGAGAGGTAGATTTTATCGGCCGCCGCCTGCACCTCAGGATACTCGTCAGGCCAGAACGTGGTATGCAGACGGTTAGTATTCGACAGCACCACAACCCGATGCCCCTGCTCGCGGAGTTTATGCATAATGGCGATCACGTCCGGGCGGATCGCGACGAACACTGCCTGCCAGCCATGGGAAAACTGCTCGTAACTTAACGGCACATCCATTTCATGACACAGACGTTCAGCAAATTCTTCATCGCTAATTTCGCCGCGCTCGTGCTGATGGAAGGTCTCGCCCATGGCGAAACTCTGCTTTAACGTCGCCAGCGGGACACGGCTAAAGTCGCTCCATGCGCCCAGCACCCGATTAAAATCGATATCGACGATTACATTTCCTAAGTCAAAGATATAAAGCATTTTTTATCTCCTGCTCGCCGTGGAAAAGTAACTGTAGCGGGAAAGATAAGGTTTGGCTATGCGCCAGATTCAGCTTACAGAAAGGAAAGGCCCGAGCCTGAATATCGGGCCATTAAGAAGGGTTAGCCTGCCTGCTGTTCGTCGCCTGAATTCACCTCAACGACTTCTACCTTGCTGGATTTGAGATGATTGTGCAGCGCAGATCCCGGTAGCTCATCGGTGAAGAGCGCGGTTGCCTGCGACACGTTACCAATTTCAACGGCAGCAGAGGCGTGGTATTTCGTATGATCGGCCGCCAGTAAAATATGTCGCGCGTGGGCCATCATGGTTTTCACCACGCTGGCTTCATTAACGTCAAACTCCATCATCGCACCGTCGTGTTCAATTGCTCCGACGCTGGTCACCAGGTAATCGGCACGGAAGCCTGACACGAACGCCGTCGCTGCAGGCCCGATAATGCCTCCGTTATGCGGACGCAGCGTACCGCCAGGCACCATCACTTCAAAGCGCGGGTTCTTATACAGAATATGCGCCACCCGCAGGCTATTGGTGATGATGCGCAGATGATTATGGTTGAGCAGCGCCCGGGCAACGTGTTCCACCGTCGTCCCGATAGTAATGAAGATGGTTGAACCATCGGGAATGTAGTCGGCAATCGCTTCGGCAATGGCCCGCTTCTCTTCGGTCAAGGAGACTTCACGTTGCTCAAACGCGGTGTTCACCACGCTGGATGCCCTGCCCGCGCCGCCATGATGACGCGTGATCAGCCCCTGCTCACTCAGCTTGCGGATATCCCGGCGCACGGTTTGCGTTGAGACGTCCAGCAGTTGCGCCAGTTCATCAATGTTCATATAGCCGCGGTCAGCAATCAACGTAAGCAGTTGATCGTGCCGCGGGTTGCCGGTCAGTTCGGTAAGGCTCATGGGCTGTCCTCTGAAAACCATCACGCCCCGCATTTTATACAAAAAGTGACAAAAAAGAGCGGGTTTGATCACAGTCAGGTATACCCGCCCGTCCTCCGGGCCGGGTACATTTCAGTGCCGCAACCGCACTCGCGAAACGTACCGCGTCTGGTGACGCCCCCTGCTGCGCCAGACTCACCGCCAGCGCGCCGTGAAAGACGTCCCCTGCACCAGTGGTATCCACCACGTCGACCGCAAATCCCGGCTGATGACGAAGCGCGCCCTGCTCCAGCCAGTAACACCCTTCACGCCCTTGCGTGACGTAGACATGTCCATTTGTGAGCGTTTGTGCTTTTCTCAGCGCGTTTTCCGTGTCGTCCAGCTGGCTTAAACGCCGCAAACCCGGCGCGGAGAAGGCCGCGTGATCGCTTAAGGCAACCAGCTCAGCAATATCCTGCGGGGTGACATCGGCATCAAGCAGCGTGCTGACGCCCTGCTGGCGGGCAAGGGTGAACGCCTGTTTAGCCCCTTCGTGCCAGCGCACGTCGGCTAATACGATATCCCATTGCGAAAAATCGATATCCTGCAGCCATGCCGCCGTAGCCGGGAGATCGGGGCTGGGGTAGTTAGCAATGACACGCTCCCCGTGGCCATCCACCAGCACGGCCGATTGCGATGAACGGGCTCCTTTCACCCTCCGCGTATAGCGCGTGTTTACCCCCAGGGACTCCAGCTCCGCGAGCAGTCTTCTGCCGGTATCGTCATCACCCACCCGGCCAATAAAGTCCACCTCAGCCCCCAGTTTCGCTGCCGCCACCGCCGCAGTCGCCGCAGGACCGCCGCCCACCTCCGTATAGTCTTTTGCGACATATTTGCCACCTTCTTTCGGTAAATCATCGAGATACCAGATGCGATCCAGCACGGTAATGCCGACACAAACGATGCGAGTCATGGTGATTCCTTCTGCGTTTTCTGATGCTCTCATTTTAATTTCACGAAATGTTTAAAAAGTGACCCCTGTCAATTTTTTGACTATAAATTACAAATACGATCAAAAACAGACAACACAAACGCTCAATAATTGACACGATGTGACAGGAGAGAAGCATGTCAGCAATTGCCTTTATCGGGTTAGGACAGATGGGTGCGCCCATGGCAACGAATCTGCTTAAACAGGGCCACCAGCTTCACGTTTTTGATGTAAACCCGCAGGCGATACAGGCTCTGGTGGCGCGTGGAGCCCGGGCTGCAGCCACGCCTGCACAGGCAGTAAAGGAGGCCGAATTTGTCATCACCATGCTGCCAAACGGAGACCTGGTTCGCACAGTATTGTTTGGTGAGCAGGGCGTCTGCGAAGGGTTATCCCGCGAAGCGCTGGTCATTGATATGTCCACCATTCACCCGCTACAGACCGATGCCCTGATCCGCGACATGGCTGAACGTGGTTTCAGCATGATGGATGTGCCTGTCGGACGCACATCGGACCATGCCGTCGCCGGAACATTACTCCTTCTGGCTGGCGGCACCGCGCAGCAGGTTGAACGAGCCACGCCGGTGTTGATGGCGATGGGCAATGAACTGATAAACGCAGGTGGGCCAGGCATGGGTATCCGCGTGAAGCTTATTAACAACTACATGAGCATTACCCTGAACGCGCTGTCCGCTGAAGCCGCCGTGCTGTGTGAAGCCCTCGGCCTCTCTTTCGATGTGGCGCTCAGCGTCATGAGCGGTACGCCAGCAGGCAAAGGCCACTTCACCACCTCATGGCCTAACAAGGTGCTCAAAGGCGATCTTACACCGGCCTTTATGATCGACCTCGCGCATAAAGATCTGGGGATCGCGCTGGACGTGGCAAACCAGCTCCACGTCCCGATGCCGCTGGGCGCCGCCTCCCGTGAAGTCTACAACCAGGCGCGGGCCGCCGGACGCGGGCGCGAAGACTGGACAGCCATTCTTGAACAGGTTCGCGCATCCGCCGGGCTGAAAAAAACACACTGATACGAAAGGACTGAGGAATGACGATGTACACCCTGAAAGATATCACCCGACCTTCCGGCGGTTTTGCAATGCTGGCCGTTGACCAGCGCGAAGCGATGCGCCTGATGTTTGCTGCGGCGGGCGCTCCGGTGCCGGTCACCGATCGGCATCTCACCGACTTTAAGGTCAACGCGGCCAAAATTCTGTCGCCGTATGCCTCCGCCATTCTTGTCGATCAGCAGTTTTGCTACCAGCAGATCGTTGAGCAACAGGCCGTTGCCAAAAGCTGCGCGATGATTGTGGCAGCAGACGAATTTATTCCGGGGAACGGGATCCCCGTTGACAGCGTCGTCATCGATAAAAACGTTGATGCTCAGGCGGTCAGGCGCGATGGCGGCAAAGCGCTGAAGCTACTGGTGCTATGGCGTAGCGACGAAGATCCGCAGCAGCGTCTGGAGATGGTGAAGGCGTTCAATCAGCTGTGCCATGACAATGGACTGCTTAGCATTATTGAGCCGGTAGTCCGCCCGCCGCGTCGCGGCGCGACGTTTAATCGTGAACAGGCCATTATCGACGCGGCAAAAGAGCTGGGAGACAGCGGAGCTGATCTCTACAAAGTGGAGATGCCCCTGTTCGGCAAAGGCTCTCAGCAGGAATTGCTGACTGCCTCGCAAAAACTGAACGAGAACATCGCCATGCCGTGGGTGATCCTCTCATCCGGCGTGGACGATAAGTTGTTCCCAAGGGCGGTGAGCGTTGCCATGCAGGCAGGCGCATCCGGCTTTTTAGCCGGCCGCGCCGTCTGGTCATCAGTGATTGGCCTGCCGGACACGGAACTGATGCTCCGTGATATTTCTGTGCCGAAACTGCAGCGTTTGAGTGAGATCGTCGACGAAATGATGGCTCGCCGTTAAGAAAGGACCCGAACATGAAATGGTTTAACACCCTGAGCCATAACCGCTGGCTTGAACAAGAGACTGACCGCATTCTCGATTTCGGTAAAAACGCCGCCGTGCCGACCGGCTTTGGCTGGCTGGGCAATAACGGTCAGGTGCGCAGCGATATGGGCACGCATCTGTGGATCACCGCCCGTATGCTGCACGTTTATGCCGTGGCGGCAAACATGGGGCGTCCCGGCGCATATGCCCTGGTGGAGCATGGCATCAACGCCCTGAATGGTCCGCTGCGTGACCGGCAATATGGCGGCTGGTACGCCTGTATTAACGATGAAGGCGTTATGGATGCCTCCAAGCAGGGCTATCAGCACTTCTTTGTTTTGCTGGGCGCGGCCAGCGCCGTCACCACGGGCCATCCACAGGCTCGCAAGTTACTGGACGATGCCATCGAGGTGATTGAGCGTTATTTCTGGAGCGAACAGGAACAGATGTGCCTGGAATCCTGGGATGAGGCCTTCAGCAAAACCGAAGAGTACCGTGGCGGCAACGCCAATATGCACGCTGTCGAAGCCTTCCTGATTGTGTATGACGTGACGCATGACCGTAAATGGCTCGACCGCGCCCTGCGCATTGCTTCGGTGATCATTCACGACGTGGCACGTAAGGGCGAGTACCGGGTTAATGAGCATTTCGATACGCAATGGAACCCCATCCGCGATTACAACATTGATAACCCCGCTCACCGTTTTCGCGCCTACGGCGGTACGCCAGGCCACTGGATCGAGTGGGGCCGCCTGATGCTGCACCTGCGCGCTGCGCTGGAAGCGCGTTTTGAAACACCCCCCGCATGGCTGCTGGAAGATGCAAAAGGCTTGTTCCACGCCACAATCCGCGACGCCTGGGCACCCGATGGTGCCGACGGTTTTGTCTATTCCGTTGGCTGGGATGGTAAACCCATCGTTCGCGAGCGCGTGCGCTGGCCGATTGTCGAAGCGATGGGAACGGCCTATGCGCTCTATACCGTCACCGGCGAGGCGCAGTACGAAGCCTGGTATCAGAAATGGTGGGATTACTGCATCAAATACCTGATCGACTACGAGAACGGTTCATGGTGGCAGGAGCTGGATATCCATAACGAAGTGACCACCAAAGTCTGGGACGGCAAGCAGGATATTTATCATCTGCTGCATTGCCTGGTGATCCCTCGCTTACCGCTGGCGCCAGGGTTAGCCCCGGCCGTTGCCGCCGGATTACTGGATAGCCAGGCCAAATAATAAAAACGGAGATCTTATGCGTACCCTACACAATATTATTCTTAAAAGCAGTGAACATGGTTTCACCCTGAGCTGGCAGGATCGTCTGATTCTGTCCCACACCGCCGACACCCCGTGCCTGTGGATCGGCGCAGGTGAAGCCGATATCGAGATGTTTCGCGGCAACTTCAGCATCAAAGACAAACTCAACGAAAAAATTGCCCTGACCGAGGCCACCGTCGCACCGCAAAATGCGGGCTGGGCGATTCGCTTTACCCGGGGTGACGCCGTCAGCGCCACGCTACTGGTGGG
This sequence comes from Enterobacter sp. MEB024, assembly GCF_030209635.1. Lineage (NCBI taxonomy): Bacteria > Pseudomonadati > Pseudomonadota > Gammaproteobacteria > Enterobacterales > Enterobacteriaceae > Enterobacter > Enterobacter sp. MEB024. Next base: position 81,547 of record NZ_JARVRQ010000004.1, read on the forward strand.
TGTGGATGCCGAAGGACGCCTGGAGCTGAAACTCAAAAATGATGCCACCTGCCATAACCGCATCTGGCTGCGGCTGGCGGCCCAGCCCGAGGATCATATCTATGGTTGCGGAGAGCAGTTCTCCTACTTCGACCTGCGCGGCAAGCCCTTCCCGTTGTGGACCAGCGAGCAGGGCGTGGGCCGTAATAAGCAGACCTACGTCACCTGGCAGGCAGACTGCAAAGAGAACGCGGGCGGCGATTACTACTGGACCTTCTTCCCGCAACCCACCTTTGTGAGTACCCAGAAGTACTACTGCCACGTGGATAACAGCTGTTATATGAATTTCGACTTCAGCGCGCCGGGGTTCCACGAGCTGGCCTTCTGGGAGGATAACGCCACGCTGCGCTTCGAATGTGCGCAAACGTATGTCGATCTGCTGGAAAAACTGACCGGGTTGCTGGGCCGTCAGCCCGAACTGCCGGACTGGGTTTACGACGGGGTAACGCTGGGCGTTCAGGGTGGCACCGACGTGTGCCAGCAAAAGCTCGACACTATGCGCAACGGCGGTGTGAAGGTGAACGGTATCTGGGCGCAGGACTGGTCCGGCATCCGGATGACCTCCTTTGGCAAACGCGTGATGTGGAACTGGAAGTGGAACAGCGATCTGTATCCGCAGCTGGATACACGTATCCCGCAGTGGAAGCAGGAAGGCGTGCAGTTCCTCTCCTATATCAACCCTTACGTGGCCAGCGACAGAGACCTCTGTGAAGAGGCGGCGAAACGCGGTTATCTGACCAAAAACGCCGACGGGCAGGACTATCACGTCGAGTTCGGCGAGTTCTACGCGGGCGTTATCGACCTGACGAATCCGGAAGCCTACGACTGGTACAAAGAGGTCATCAAAAAGAACCTGATAGCGCTGGGCTGTGGCGGCTGGATGGCTGATTTTGGTGAATATTTGCCGACTGATACCTTCCTGCACAACGGCGTGAGCGCGGAAATCATGCACAACGCCTGGCCTGCGCTATGGGCGAAATGTAACTACGAGGCGCTGGAAGAGACCGGCAAGCTCGGCGAGATCCTGTTCTTTATGCGCGCGGGTTATACCGGCAGCCAGAAACACTCGGTGATGATGTGGGCCGGCGATCAGAACGTCGACTGGAGCCTGGACGACGGTCTGGCGTCAGTGGTTCCTGCGGCACTCTCACTGGCAATGACCGGGCACGGGCTGCATCACAGCGACATCGGCGGTTATACCACGCTGTTTGAGATGAAACGCAGCAAAGAGCTGCTGCTGCGCTGGTGCGACTTCAGCGCCTTCACACCGATGATGCGTACCCACGAGGGCAACCGCCCTGGCGATAACTGGCAGTTTGATGGCGACGGCGAAACCATCGCCCACTTTGCGCGTATGACGACCGTCTTCACTACCCTGAAGCCCTACATCAAAGCCGCCGTTGCGCAGAATGCGAAAAGCGGCCTGCCGGTGATGCGCCCGCTGTTCCTGCATTACGAAAACGATGCGCGCAGCTACACGCTGAAATACCAGTATCTGTTTGGCCGCGATCTGCTGGTGGCACCGGTCCATGAAGAAGGCCGTCGCGACTGGACGCTCTATTTGCCTGAGGACACCTGGGTGAATGCCTGGACGGGTGAAACGCATGAGGGCGGTGACATCACCGTTGACGCTCCGCTCGGCAAACCGCCGGTGTTTTATCGCCAGCAAAGCGAATGGGCAGACCTGTTTAGCACCTTACGTCATATCTGATAAGGCTCGCCCGCAGGGAAACCTGCGGGCAGATGGAGAACAATAATGCGTCAACACGCTTCCGATCCGGCAACGCTACGCCTGCCGTTTAAAGAGAAACTCGCCTACGGGATGGGCGATCTCGGCTCTAACATCCTTCTGGATATCGGCACGTTGTATCTGCTGAAGTTCTACACCGACGTTCTTGGCCTGCCTGGTACCTACGGCGGGATCATCTTCCTGATTGCCAAGTTCTTCACCGCCTTCACCGATATGGGCACGGGTATCATGCTCGATTCCCGACGCAAGATCGGTCCTAAGGGCAAATTCCGCCCCTTCGTGCTGTATGCGGCGTTCCCGGTGACGTTACTGGCCATCGCAAACTTTGTCGGCACGCCGTTTGAAATCACCGGCAAAACGGTGATGGCGACCGTGCTGTTCATGCTTTACGGCCTGTTCTTCAGCATGATGAACTGCTCCTACGGTGCGATGGTGCCGGCCATTACCAAAAACCCGGACGAGCGCGCTTCGCTGGCCGCCTGGCGTCAGGGCGGCGCCACGCTTGGCCTGCTGCTCTGTACCGTCGGGTTTGTGCCGGTAATGAACCTGATTGAAGGCAATGACCAGCTTGGGTATATCTTTGCCGCGACCCTCTTCTCGCTGTTCGGGCTGTTCTTTATGTGGTGGTGCTATAAAGGCGTGACCGAGCGTTACGTTGAGATGCAGCCCGCCAATCCAGCCCAGAAGCCCGGCCTGCTGCAGTCGTTTCGCGCCATCGCCGGTAACCGACCGTTGTTTATTCTCTGCATCGCCAACCTGTGCACGCTGGGGGCCTTTAACGTCAAGCTCGCCATTCAGGTTTATTACACGCAGTACGTGCTGAACGACCCTATTCTGTTGTCCTACATGGGCTTTTTCAGCATGGGCTGCATTTTTATCGGCGTCTTTATGATGCCCGGCGCGGTGCGTCGCTTCGGCAAGAAAAAGGTCTATATCAGCGGGCTGCTGATTTGGGTGGCAGGCGACCTGCTCAACTACTTCTTTGGCGGTGGTTCGGTGAGCTTTGTGGCGTTCTCCTGTCTGGCCTTCTTCGGCTCAGCCTTCGTGAACAGCCTCAACTGGGCGCTGGTGTCCGATACCGTGGAGTACGGCGAGTGGCGTACCGGCGTGCGATCCGAAGGGACGGTCTATACCGGCTTTACCTTCTTCCGGAAGGTCTCACAGGCGCTGGCCGGCTTCTTCCCCGGCATCATGCTCACGCAAATCGGCTATGTGCCAAACGTGGTGCAATCCGCCGGAACGGTTGAAGGGCTGCGGCAGCTGATATTTATCTACCCCAGTCTGCTGGCCATCATCACCATCGTGGCGATGGGCTGTTTCTACAACCTCAACGAGAAGATGTATGTGCGCATCGTGGAAGAAATTGAACTGCGCAAACGTACAGCATAACTGACTTGAGAGAGCGCCCTGCGGGGCGCTGTGAGGATCGACCATGACACACAAGAGTGATCCGTTAACCCTGAAGCTGAGCCTGCGCGAAAAGTGCGCCTACGGGATGGGCGATTTTGGCTCTAACCTGATGCTCTGTATTGGCACGCTGTATCTGCTGAAGTTTTATACTGATGAACTGGGCATGCCCGCTTTTTATGGCGGCATTATTTTCCTGGTGGCGAAGTTCTTTACCGCATTCACCGACATGCTGACCGGTGTGTTGCTGGATTCGCGGCGTAACATCGGTGCCAGAGGCAAATTCAGGCCGTTTATTCTTTATGCCTCGGTGCCGGTTGCCCTGGTGGCCACGGCGCAGTTTGTGGCCACCGATTTTAGCCTGACGGTGAAAACCGCTATTGCCACCCTGCTCTTCATGATGTTTGGCCTCTGTTATAGCCTGATGAACTGCTCTTATGGCGCGATGGTTCCCGCCATCACTAAAAATCCGAACGAGCGGGCGCAGCTTGCGGCCTGGCGTCAGGGTGGCGCAACGGTTGGGTTGTTGCTCTGCACCGTGGGGTTTATGCCAATCCAGGCGCTGTTTGTTAGCCAGCCCTCTCTCGGCTATCTGGTGGCCGCACTGGTGTTCGTCACCGGCGGTCTGTTCTGCATGTGGTGGTGCTACAGCGGTGTGAAAGAGCGCTATGTGGAGGTCACGCCCGATCATCATAAGCCTGGCATCCTGAAATCCTTCTGTGCCATTTTCCGCAACCCGCCGTTGCTGGTGTTGTGTATCGCCAATCTCTGCACCCTCGCCGCGTTTAATATCAAACTGGCGATTCAGGTCTACTACACCCAGTACGTGCTAAACGATCTGCATCTGCTGTCGTGGATGGGTTTTTTCAGTATGGGCTGCATTCTGGTTGGCGTGTTTCTGGTGCCGGGTGCGGTTAAGCGCTTCGGCAAGAAGCCGGTCTACCTTGGCGGGCTGACGCTGTGGGCCGTGGGCGACGTAATGAACTTCCTCTGGGGAACCAGCTCCCTGCTCTTTGTGCTCTTTTCCTGCATGGCCTTTTTCGGTACGGCATTCGTAAACAGCCTCAACTGGGCGCTGGTGCCCGATACCGTGGATTATGGCGAGTGGAAAACAGGCATTCGCGCCGAAGGGTCGGTTTATACCGGTTATACCTTCTCGCGCAAAATCTCCGCCGCCCTCGCCGGTTTCCTGCCGGGCATTATGTTGACGCAGATTGGCTACATTCCACACGCCGTGCAGAGTGCGGGCACGCTACTGGGGCTCCGTCAGCTAATTTTTCTCTGGCCGTGCGGCCTGGCGATCGTTGCCGCGATAACCATGGGACTCCTTTATAAACTCAATGAAGCACGCTTCGCCTTTATTATTGAGGAGATTGGAAAACGAAAAAAACAACCCGCAAAACCCCCTGAGTTAACCACCAACAATAAAGCGTCAGCAGTCACTTTATAACAATAAATCCGGCCCTGATTCCCTTCCTGTGTAACAGGAGGGGGGCCTTTCTGTACCTCATACATGGACTGATTATGAAAAGAATCGTTACTGCACTGGTTGTGTCGTCTGTGTCCTGCTCGGCAGTTGCCGGCGCCTATGTCGAAATGCGCGAAGCCTATAATACGGCCTCTGAACTGCACGAAGTGATCCTGCGTGCTGGCTATAACTTCGATAAGGGCGCGGGGCTGATGTTCACTAACGCCTATAACGTGGGCAAATGGGACGAGCTTAAGCACAGCTATAACGAAATTGAAGGGTGGTATCCGCTTTTTAAACCGACCGATAAACTCACCTTTCAGCCTGGCGGTTTACTGAATGACAGCAGCGCCGGGTCCGGAGGCGCTATCTATCTGGATACCAATTATAAATTTCTCGACTGGTTTAATCTGACCTTCCGCTATCGCTATAACCACAACAATTACGATACGCCGGACTACAACGGCCAGATGGATAAAAACGACACTCACGAATTCGCTAACTACTGGAATTTCAAGGTCACGGATGCGTTTTTCTATACCTTTGAACCGCATTTTTTCCAGCGCGTGAACGATTACCACAGCAAAAATGGCAAAGACCATCACTGGGAAATCACCCACAAATTTAGCTATAAAATCGATAAAAACTGGCTGCCCTATCTCGAGCTTCAGTGGCTGGACAGATGGAATGATTACAACCGCGAGCAGTACCGTATCCGCCTGGGGTTAAGGTATTCGTTCTGATAATAAAAAAAGCCGCTGATCGCTCAGCGGCTTTTTACGTGCCGGGTGGCGCATGCGCTTACCCGGCCTACGGATTGACCGTATTACTCTTCTTTCGCACCGCGCATTGCACGTTTACGATCGTTCTCGGTCAGGTGACGTTTACGGATACGGATAGACAGTGGGGTCACTTCTACCAGTTCGTCGTCATCGATGAACTCCAGAGCTTGCTCCAGGGTCATCTTGATCGGTGGAACCAGAACCGTTGCTTCGTCAGTACCGGACGCACGCATGTTGGTCAGTTTCTTACCGGTCAGGCAGTTTACAGTCAGGTCGTTAGAACGACTGTGAATACCGATGATCTGGCCTTCATAAACTTCAGCACCGTGACCCAGGAACAGCTTACCGCGATCCTGCAGACCGAACAGCGCAAACGCAACCGCTTTACCCTGACCGTTGGAGATCAGAACGCCGTTGTTACGCTGACCAACTTCACCCGGACGCACGTCGTCGTAGTGGCTGAAGGTGGAGTACAGCAGACCGGTACCGGACGTCATGGTCATGAACTCTGAACGGAAACCGATCAGACCACGGCTTGGGATCACGTAGTCGAGACGTACGCGGCCTTTGCCATCTGGATTCATGTTTTTCAGGTCGCCTTTACGCTCACCCAGAGCCTGCATAACAGAACCCTGATGCTGCTCTTCAACGTCCAGCGTTACGTTCTCGAACGGCTCTTGTTTACGGCCGTCGATTTCGCGGAAGATAACTTTCGGACGGGAAACCGCCATTTCGAAACCTTCACGACGCATGTTTTCGATCAGAACAGACAGGTGCAGCTCACCACGACCAGAAACGCGGAATGCGTCAGCATCCTGAGTTTCTTCAACGCGCAGCGCAACGTTGTGCACCAGCTCTTTGTTCAGGCGGTCAAGGATCTGACGAGAGGTAACGAATTTACCTTCTTTGCCACAGAACGGAGAGGTGTTGACGTTGAAGAACATGGTTACCGTTGGTTCATCAACGGACAGGGCTGGCAGCGCTTCCACATTCTGCGGGTCGCAGATGGTGTCAGAGATGTTCAGCTCGCCCAGACCGGTAATCGCGATGATGTCGCCCGCTTCAGCCAGTTCGCTGTCGATACGCTCCAGACCCAGGTGAGTCAGCACTTTGCCCACTTTACCGTTACGGGTTTTGCCTTCGCTATCGATGATAGTAACCTGCTGGTTCGGCTTCACTTTACCGCGTTTGATGCGGCCGATACCGATAACGCCAACGTAGTTGTTGTAGTCCAGCTGGGAGATCTGCATCTGCAGCGGACCATCAAGATCAACATCCGGAGCCGGTACGTGATCGACAATCGCCTGATACAGCGGAGTCATGTCTTCCGCCATATTTTCGTGATCCAGACCCGCGATACCATTCAGCGCCGAAGCGTAAATGATAGGGAAGTCCAGCTGCTCGTCGGTCGCGTCGAGGTTAACGAACAGGTCGAACACCTGATCAACAACCCAGTCAGGACGCGCGCCCGGACGGTCAACCTTGTTGATAACAACAATAGGTTTCAGGCCATGGGCAAATGCTTTTTTGGTCACGAAGCGCGTTTGCGGCATTGGGCCGTCAAATGCGTCAACTACCAGCAGCACGGAATCCACCATGGACATCACGCGCTCAACTTCACCACCGAAGTCGGCGTGCCCTGGGGTATCAACGATGTTGATACGGTAGTCATTCCATTTGATAGCGGTGTTTTTCGCGAGGATAGTAATCCCACGCTCTTTCTCCAAATCGTTGGAGTCCATCACACGCTCTTGAGTTTCGGCACGAGCATCAAACGTACCGGACTGCTGCAGCAGCTTATCAACCAGGGTGGTTTTACCATGGTCGACGTGCGCGATGATGGCGATGTTACGCAAATTTTCGATCACAACTTTGCCTCAGGCATTAGAAATAGCGCGTTATTGTACACGGATTAATCGCACTACAAAACAGGATCACAAACATCCCCCGCAAACAAGTATTGCAGAGATGCTTTGTGATCGCTTTCACGGAGCGTAAAAAGGGCACTTTAACGAAAATTGCACCAATATGGTGCTCAGTGTTCACACTGAAGCACTATACTGGTGCAACTTAACCATTGTGGTGCAGCACTTTTGCACTATGGTGCGCATGATAACGCCTTTTTGGGGTGTTTTAAAAGTTGGCACAGATTTCGCTTTATAAAAATACGGCAAAAAAATGGCACACAGCCAGCCCAAGACAGAAATTGAAGACCTCGTTACCACGACGACAATGACCAATCTGGAGAGTTAAGTATGTCCGCTGAACACGTTTTGACGATGCTGAACGAACATGAAGTGAAGTTTGTTGATCTGCGCTTCACCGATACCAAAGGTAAAGAACAGCACGTCACTATTCCTGCTCATCAGGTAAACGCCGAATTCTTTGAAGAAGGCAAAATGTTTGACGGCTCCTCCATTGGCGGCTGGAAAGGTATCAACGAATCTGACATGGTTCTGATGCCTGACGCTTCCACTGCGGTCATTGATCCGTTCTTCGAAGAACCAACCCTGATCATCCGTTGCGACATCCTCGAGCCAGGCACACTGCAGGGCTACGACCGCGACCCACGCTCCATCGCGAAACGCGCTGAAGAGTACCTGCGTTCAACCGGTATCGCAGACACCGTACTGTTCGGGCCAGAACCAGAATTCTTCCTGTTTGATGACATCCGTTTCGGTGCCTCTATTTCTGGCTCCCACGTTGCCATCGACGATATCGAAGGTGCATGGAACTCCTCCACCAAATACGAAGGTGGTAACAAAGGTCACCGTCCTGGCGTTAAAGGCGGTTACTTCCCGGTTCCTCCGGTCGACTCCGCTCAGGACATCCGTTCCACCATGTGTCTGGTGATGGAAGAGATGGGCCTGGTGGTTGAAGCTCACCACCACGAAGTGGCGACTGCAGGTCAGAACGAAGTGGCAACCCGCTTCAACACCATGACCAAAAAAGCAGACGAAATTCAGATCTACAAATACGTTGTGCACAACGTTGCGCACCGTTTCGGTAAAACCGCGACCTTCATGCCAAAACCAATGTTCGGCGATAACGGTTCCGGTATGCACTGCCACATGTCTCTGTCCAAGAACGGAACCAACCTGTTCTCTGGTGACAAATATGCCGGTCTGTCTGAGCAGGCTCTGTATTACATTGGCGGCGTAATCAAACACGCTAAAGCGATCAACGCCCTGGCGAACCCAACCACTAACTCCTACAAGCGTCTGGTCCCAGGCTACGAAGCACCGGTAATGCTGGCGTACTCTGCCCGTAACCGTTCTGCTTCTATCCGTATCCCGGTGGTGGCGTCTCCTAAAGCTCGTCGTATCGAAGTTCGCTTCCCGGATCCAGCTGCTAACCCATACCTGTGCTTCGCAGCACTGCTGATGGCGGGTCTGGACGGTATCAAGAACAAGATCCACCCAGGCGAAGCCATGGACAAAAACCTGTACGACCTGCCGCCAGAAGAAGCGAAAGAGATCCCACAGGTTGCAGGCTCTCTGGAAGAAGCCCTGCAGGCGCTGGACGCAGACCGCGAGTTCCTGACTGCGGGTGGCGTGTTCACTGACGACGCTATCGATGCTTACATCGCCCTGCGTACTGAAGAGAACGACCGTGTGCGTATGACGCCACACCCGGTTGAGTTCGAACTGTACTACAGCGTTTAAGTTTCAATGAGTTTCGCGCGCCCTTTTACGCGCGATCTCACAAGCTTTTATTTGTTGCCGTGGAAACTTTCAGCCCATCTCCGGATGGGCTTTTTTCTCCACCAACAAACTGATCTCACGCGCTTTTTACGACGAAAAAGCTATACTGCACTAAATTAGTGCAACCAACTCCAGGAGACTGCTGAATGGCAACTGGCACGCTGCCCGATGCTGGGCAGATCCTCAATTCTTTGATTAACAGTATTTTGCTGGTCGACGACGAGCTGGCCGTACATTATGCCAACCCGGCGGCGCAGCAGCTGCTCGCCCAGAGTTCACGCAAACTGTTTGGCACCCCGCTTCCGGAATTATTGAGCTATTTCTCGCTGAATATTGGCCTGATGCAGGAAAGTCTGCAGGCCGGTCAGGGCTTTACCGATAACGAAGTCACGCTGGTGATCGACGGGCGCTCACATATTTTATCGCTTACCGCACAACGGCTTCCTGAAGGGCTGATCCTGCTTGAAATGGCGCCGATGGATAATCAGCGCCGCCTGAGCCAGGAACAACTTCAGCATGCCCAGCAAATTGCCGCCCGTGACCTGGTGCGAGGCCTGGCGCATGAAATCAAGAACCCGCTGGGTGGCTTACGCGGTGCGGCACAACTCCTGACCAAAGCGCTGCCCGACCCTGCGCTGGCGGAGTACACCAACGTCATCATTGAGCAGGCAGACCGCCTGCGTAACCTGGTTGACCGTCTGCTCGGGCCGCAACAGCCCGGCATGCATGTCTCAGAAAGTATTCATAAAGTGGCTGAGCGGGTTGTGAAACTCGTCTCAATGGAGCTGCCGGAGAACGTCACGCTGGTCCGTGATTACGACCCAAGCCTGCCGGAACTGGCGCACGACCCGGATCAGATTGAGCAGGTCTTGCTGAATATTGTGCGTAATGCCCTGCAGGCGCTGGGGCCGGAAGGGGGCGAAATTATTTTGCGCACCCGCACCGCGTTCCAGCTCACACTGCACGGCGTGCGCTATCGTCTGGCTGCTCGCATCGACGTTGAGGACAACGGGCCGGGTATTCCGTCGCATCTTCAGGACACCCTGTTCTACCCGATGGTCAGCGGTCGCGAAGGCGGTACCGGCCTGGGGTTATCCATTGCCCGTAGTTTGATCGATCAACACTCTGGAAAAATTGAATTTACCAGTTGGCCGGGACATACCGAGTTTTCGGTTTTCCTGCCGATTAAAAAATAAAGGTGACGTTTATGCAACGAGGGATAGTCTGGGTAGTCGATGACGATAGCTCCATCCGTTGGGTGCTTGAACGCGCGCTCACAGGGGCAGGATTAAGCTGCACGACGTTTGAGAGCGGCAGCGAAGTGCTCGACGCACTCACCACCAAAACGCCGGATGTGCTGCTTTCGGATATTCGCATGCCGGGAATGGACGGGCTGGCGCTTTTAAAGCAGATCAAACAACGCCATCCTATGCTTCCGGTCATCATAATGACGGCGCATTCCGACCTGGACGCCGCGGTGAGCGCCTATCAGCAAGGGGCGTTCGATTACCTGCCCAAACCGTTTGATATTGACGAAGCGGTCGCCCTGGTTGAGCGCGCGATCAGCCACTATCAGGAGCAGCAGCAGCCTCGTCACACGCCTGACTTCGGGCCCACGACGGACATCATTGGCGAAGCGCCGGCCATGCAGGATGTGTTTCGTATCATTGGCCGTCTGTCACGCTCGTCCATCAGCGTACTGATTAACGGTGAATCGGGAACCGGTAAAGAGCTGGTAGCGCATGCCTTACATCGCCACAGCCCGCGGGCAAAAGCACCGTTTATCGCCCTGAATATGGCCGCCATCCCAAAGGATTTAATTGAATCCGAACTGTTTGGCCATGAGAAAGGGGCTTTTACCGGCGCGAATACCATTCGCCAGGGTCGCTTCGAGCAGGCTGACGGTGGAACACTCTTTCTGGATGAAATCGGCGATATGCCGCTGGATGTCCAGACCCGTCTGCTGCGCGTGTTGGCCGACGGACAGTTTTATCGCGTAGGTGGCTATGCGCCGGTGAAGGTCGATGTACGCATTATTGCCGCGACGCACCAGAATCTGGAGCAGCGCGTCCAGGAAGGTAAATTCCGTGAGGATTTATTCCATCGCCTGAACGTGATCCGCGTTCATTTGCCACCGCTACGTGAACGCCGTGAAGATATTCCCCGCCTGGCGCGTCATTTTCTGCAGGTCGCTGCCCGTGAGCTGGGCGTGGAAGCCAAGCAGTTGCACCCGGAAACCGATGCCGCCCTCACCCGCCTGGCGTGGCCGGGCAACGTGCGTCAGCTGGAAAACACCTGTCGCTGGTTGACCGTAATGGCCGCCGGACAGGAAGTCCTGATTCAGGATTTACCGGCTGAACTGTTTGAAGCGACTGCGCCAGAAAGCAGCACCGGACATGCATTGCCGGACAGCTGGGCGACGCTACTGGCACAGTGGGCCGATCGCGCGCTGCGTTCCGGTCATCAAAACTTGCTGTCTGAAGCCCAGCCCGAGATGGAGCGCACGCTGTTGACCACCGCACTCCGCCATACACAGGGCCATAAGCAGGAAGCGGCACGCCTGCTGGGATGGGGACGTAATACCCTGACGCGTAAGCTGAAAGAGCTTGGCATGGAGTGATCTTTACCCTTGTGTAAAGGTTATTAATTGAGCGCAAATTGCTGCTATTTTGCGCTTTACTGTATCAATGATTTTTGTATGATCGTGCCCGGAAAGTGAGGGTGATCATCATGCTGGAAACATTAGTGAATATGCTCTCAAGTGGAGCAGCTGAAAGCCACACGCCACAAACAGCCGTTGCTGCTGTGCTGTGCGCGGCGCTGGTTGGGCTGTTTAGCTAGAGAGTCGCTAACAAAAAAGCCGGGTAGCGGCTTCGCCTTACCCGGCCAAATATGTTGGCACGTCTTAAATGACGCGTGAGAACTGCTGCAGACGCGCTTTCTGACGCAGATAGGCGTCGAAGCACATGCAGATATTACGAATCAACAGGCGCCCTTTGGGTGTCACGTCAATTGCACGTTCTGAAACATCCACCAGCCCATCTTTTGCCAGAGGCGCTAACAGCTTCAGGTCATCAGCAAAGTAATCGCTGAAATGCAGTTCCCACTGCGTTTCCACCTCGCTGAAATCAAGACGGAAGTTACAGATGAGCGCCTTAATCACATCACGACGGATGCAGTCATCGCGCGTTAATGCGATACCGCGCCACAGAGCGTTGCCCGCGTCATCTACCTGCTGATAGTAAAGCTTCAGCTCTTTCTGGTTCTGCGCGTAGCAGTCCCCGATCATGCTGATGGCGGAGACGCCCATCCCCAGCAAATCGGTGTCGCCCTGGGTGGTGTAGCCCTGGAAATTTCGGTGCAGTACGCCTTCGCGCTGGGCAATAGCCAGCTCGTCATCCGGACGAGCAAAGTGATCCATGCCGATGAACTGATAACCGGCTTCGGTCAGCGAGGCGATAGTTTCCTGCAGAATATCCAGCTTCTGTTGGGCAGAAGGCAGGTCAGCATCTTTGATTTTGCGCTGAGCGGCAAACAGCGTCGGCAGATGCGCATAGTTAAAGACGCTCAGGCGGTCCGGGTTGAGTTCGGCCACGCGTTTCAGCGTGAAGGCGAAGCTCTCCGGCGTTTGCTTAGGCAGGCCGTAAATCAGGTCGATATTGGTCGACGTAAAGCCGATATCGCGGGCGTGGTTGAGTAAGGCAAAGATAAACTCTTCATCCTGCTCACGGTTCACCAGCCGCTGCACCTCTTTGTTGAAGTCCTGCACGCCCATGCTCAGGCGATTGAAACCTTCAGCGCGTAAGTGATCCAGTACATCCAGCTCAATTTCGCGCGGATCGACCTCGATCGAGATTTCAGCATCGTCGTTAAAACGGAAGTTGTTGCGCAGGAGCGTCATTAAACGGCTGATCTGCGCTTTATTCAGATACGTTGGCGTCCCCCCACCCCAGTGAAGCTGGCTGACGTGACGGCCGGCAAACAATGGGGCACGGTGCAGAATTTCCTGCTCCAGCGCATCCAGATACTGATCGGCTTTATGTTGCTGACGGGTAACGATTTTATTGCAGCCGCAGAAGTAGCAGAGCTTGTGGCAGAACGGAATATGGACATAGAGCGACAGCGGACGCTCAGGGTAGCGTGCGACAGCCTGCTGAAACGCCGCTTCGCCGAAACTATCGGAGAACTCCAGCGCGGTGGGGTATGACGTATAACGCGGCCCGGAATAGTTATATTTCTGGATTAGGGCCAAATCCCAGTCGATAGTTGGTACAGACATGCTCACTCCTTCCGTTGGTGTCGCGTTCGCATACGGCGGCCCGTTCTGGCCCCATCGCGGGCCATCACTCGGGTGCGCAGCCACTTCTGTCGCCGCGACAACCGCCGTAGTTTAACGAATAACCACACCAGATAACATATAACCGGAAGGGTTATTAGCAGGACTATCGTCCCTGCCGGATGCAAATGTTAGTTTCCACCCTTCAGAAGACGCATCATATCTTCCTGCTTTTCGTCTTCTTCTTCGTCTTCGTCATCGTCGTAAGACAGACCCAGCTTCTGCATCAGCTCATCAATGCGGTCCAGTTTGGCATCAACCCATGACTGCTCTTCGGCGGTCAGGGTTTCACCCTCTTCGAGACGTTCCAGCAGCGCGTCCAGGCGCTCATCGTTCTCCAGCAAATCCAGCTCAGCCTGCGGTGAAAGCATAGGTTTCTCGCTCTTTGGTTTGTGCTGCTTAGTGACCGGGGTGTCTGTCACGCCCAGTGGAACAGGTGTTTTACTGCCAATACGTGGGTCTTTCTGCTGCTTGTTTTTCGCAGAAGCGCCAGAAGCATCACCACCGTTTGCACGGCTACCCGCAGCATGACCGCGATGTTTTTTATCGCGTTTGCGATCGCGCGATTCCTGGTTCAGTTCTTCGCGCGTTTTGCGGTGTGCTTTTGCAGGGCGTTTGGCACCCGCAGCGGAGGTCGGTTTTTTCATGATGTTTTATCTTTAAGTCGTTTTCTTCAGTATAGAATTGCGGCGAAATCTAGCAGAAAGCAAGCAAAGAAAAAAGGCGACAGAGCAATCTGTCGCCTTTTTTCCTGACTCACAACCCTTAACGGGTCAGACATTCCGTGTTTGCCAACAACAAACCCTGTTTATCCCTTGGCTAATACCGTCCGTGATACGGTTCCGTTTCCTGTTAAAACGCCTCCAGGCGTTGGTCATCCTGACAATCCTGCGTCTTCGCCTCCTGGCGCTCCTGACCCTAATCCTTAAGTCTGTTTCCTGTTGGCTTCCTCGCCCTGACGCACACTTTACCCTGTTCAGTTAAACTGACAAGCAACGAAACGGCACAAAAACGGATTTTCAGATAATTACCCGAGAATAAGCTTATGATTTAAAACAATTTGGCTTTTTTAACGCCTGCGAATTCTCTGAAATCTCCCATAGTATTCATAGCCGATCTCTCACAACCGCCAGGGTTTTAACCTACAGGCACTGCGCAATCAAAAAAGTCTTTTGCCGGCATTCAGGTATAATCCCCCTCAGATTACGATTTTGGAGACGACCACGTGACTACCTGGAACTACCAACAGACGCATTTTGTCACCAGTGCGCCCGATATCCGCCACCTTCCTTCTGATACTGGCATTGAAGTGGCTTTTGCTGGCCGCTCTAACGCGGGGAAATCCAGCGCCCTGAATACGCTGACCAATCAGAAGAGCCTGGCGCGTACCTCAAAAACACCTGGCCGTACTCAGCTGATTAACCTGTTTGAAGTGGCAGAAGGCAAACGCCTTGTCGACTTACCGGGATATGGTTACGCGCAAGTACCGGAAGAGATGAAGATCAAATGGCAGCGTGCGCTGGGTGAATACCTGGAAAAACGCCAGTGCCTGAAAGGTCTGGTGGTGCTGATGGATATCCGCCATCCCCTGAAAGATCTTGATCAGCAGATGATCGACTGGGCTGTCTCAAGTGAGATAGCCGTGCTGGTACTGCTGACTAAAGCGGATAAACTGGCGAGCGGCGCGCGTAAAGCGCAGGTGAATATGGTTCGCGAAGCGGTGCTGGCTTTTAACGGCGACGTACAGGTGGAGCCGTTCTCCTCGCTGAAAAAGCAGGGTGTCGACAAGCTGCGTCAGAAGCTCGATAGCTGGTTCAACGAGCTGGAACCCGCGACGGAAGCGGAAGAAGAGTAATACTGAGCGCGGCGATGTCCGCGCTTTTTTTTGCCTGGATTTTTCTTTGCCGCAATAAAAAACGCCCCAGTCATTACTGACTGGGGCGGCTAAAATATTCAGCCAAATCCGATTACGTGAAGTAAAAGGTCTGAAAGATAGAACATCTTACCTCTGTACCCTACGCGAATAACTCTACCCCTTTTTTTGCTGTAGAAAAAGCACTTTTTGTAGTTTTTTTTCATTCTTTACATAGGGAATTCTAATGATCGTCACAAAACGCACTTTGTTATGTTGCTAACTTACATAAAAAGCGCGTTATTGGCAGAACCCTTAGTGAGCTTGATCCCAGTTTTCACCGCTGCCCACTTCCACCAGCAACGGCACGTCAAGCGTCATGCTGCTTTCCATCAGTTCGTGGATCTTCTTCGACACGGCGTCCAGATCATCTTTGTGGACTTCGAATACCAGTTCATCGTGTACCTGCATGATCATCTTCACGCGTGGCTTCTCTTTTTCCAGCCAGGCATCAACCGCAATCATCGCGCGCTTAATAATGTCTGCCGCCGTCCCCTGCATCGGGGCGTTGATGGCAGCACGTTCTGCACCGGCACGACGCGCGGCGTTGCTGGATTTGATGTCCGGCAGATAGAGGCGACGGCCATCCAGGGTTTCGACGTAGCCTTTCTCCTTCGCCTGCGCACGGGTGCGTTCCATATATTCCAGCACGCCCGGATAACGCTCGAAGTAGAGATCCATATACTTCTGCGACTCTTTACGCGGAATGTTGAGCTGGCGCGAAAGGCCAAAGGCGCTCATGCCGTAGATCAGACCAAAGTTGATCGCCTTCGCACTGCGACGTTGCTCATGAGTCACGCTGTCCAGCGGCAGTCCAAAGACTTCAGCCGCCGTTGCACGGTGGATATCCTTTCCTTCCGCAAAGGCCGTCAGCAGCCCCTTGTCGCGTGACAGGTGCGCCATAATACGCAGCTCAATTTGCGAGTAGTCGGCCGAGACGATCAGGTAGTCGTCTGGCGCGATAAACGCCTGACGGATACGACGGCCTTCTTCATTGCGTACCGGGATGTTCTGCAGGTTTGGATCGGTCGAGGAGAGACGACCGGTCGCTGCCACAGCCTGATGATACGAGGTATGCACGCGGCCCGTTTTAGGATTGATCATCAGCGGAAGTTTATCGGTATAGGTAGACTTCAGCTTCGCCAGACCACGGTACTGGAGAATCACTTTTGGCAGCGGGTAATCCAGCGCCAGTTCCTCAAGCACTTCTTCAGACGTTGATGGCGCGCCGCCAGGGGTTTTCTTCAGCGGCTTAATTCCCTGTTTTTCAAACAGGATGGTCTGAAGCTGTTTCGGAGACGAAAGGTTAAACGGTTCGCCGGCAAGCTCATGCGCCTTCTGCTCAAGCTCGGTCAACCGCTGCGCCAGTTCTCCAGAGTGGTTATGCAGCACCGTCGGATCAATTTTTACGCCGTTGCGCTCAATGCGCGAGAGCACAGGTACCAGCGGCATCTCAATGTGCTGGAACACGTTCAGCGGACCTTCGTGCTTCTGCAGTTTTGGCCACATCTTCAGGTGCAGTTGCAGCGTGACATCGGCGTCTTCGGCCGCGTAGCGACCCGCTTCTTCCAGGGCAATCTGATTGAAGGTGAGCTGGTTTTTACCTTTTCCGGCAATCTCTTCAAAGGTAATGGTCTTATGCTTGAGCCAACGGTCGGATAAGGAGTCCATATCATGACGACCCGCCACGCTGTCGAGAATGTAAGATTCCAGCATGGTATCGAACGCAATGCCGCGCAGCTCAATGCCATAGTTTTGCAGAATGCCGCGATCATATTTGAGGTTTTGCCCGACCTTAAGCGCCTTGTCATCTTCCAGAATCGGCTTCAGCAGCTCCAGCACACGCTCACGCGGGATCTGATCAGGCGCATCGAGGTAATCATGTGCAACGGGCACATAGGCCGCCATTCCCGGCTCCGTCGCAAATGACAGGCCGACCATATTGGCCGAGATGTTATCGAGGCTGTCGGTTTCCGTGTCGAAGGCAAAGAACGGCGCTTTTTTGAGCTTCTCAATCCACGCCACCAGCTGTGACTCTTCAAGGAGGGTTTCGTAGTTGTCGAAAGAGAGCGCGATGGCCTCTTCTTCTGCCAGCTCTTCGGCATCAACGACAATCGTCTCCTTTGGCTTAGCAGCCGGTTTGGCCCCTTTTGCCTGCAGCCATTTACCGGCTTCCACGTCCGTGGTCCAGCGCTTGAATTCGTATTTCTTAAACAGGCTTAGCAGTTCGTCTGCGGAAGGCTGCTGCACTTCCAGCTGCTCACAACCCAGTTCCAGTTCAACATCGGTTTTAATGGTTGCCAGCTTATAGGAGAGATAAGCCACCTCTTTGTTCTCTTCCAGCTTTCCGGCCATGGTTTTTGCACCACGGAAGGAGAGCCCGGCGATTTTGTCCGGCTCCGCGTACAGCGTATCCAGCCCGCCCAATCCCTGAAGCAGCGCCTGGGCGGTCTTTTCACCCACGCCA
The DNA here is from genome assembly GCF_030209635.1 of Enterobacter sp. MEB024. Taxonomy (NCBI): domain Bacteria; kingdom Pseudomonadati; phylum Pseudomonadota; class Gammaproteobacteria; order Enterobacterales; family Enterobacteriaceae; genus Enterobacter; species Enterobacter sp. MEB024. The sequence goes on from NZ_JARVRQ010000004.1 coordinate 99,412, forward strand.
GGTACACCAGGGATGTTATCCGAGGAGTCGCCCATCAGCGCGAGGAAGTCGATAATCAGCTCTGGCGGCACGCCATATTTTGTAACCACCTCTTCAGGCCCCAGGATGGTGTTGGTCATGGTGTTAATCAGGGTGATACCTGGCGTTACCAGCTGCGCCATATCTTTATCCCCAGTACTGATCAGTACCGGACGACCCATTTTTTCTGCTTCACGTGCCAGCGTGCCTATTACGTCATCGGCTTCGACCCCAGAGACGGCCAGCAGCGGCAAGCCCATCGCTTTTACCATCGCGTGCAGCGGTTCAATCTGCGCACGCAGATCGTCAGGCATTGGCGGACGGTGAGATTTGTAATGCTCAAAAAGCTCGTCGCGGAAGGTTTTACCTTTCGCATCAAACACCACTGCCGCATGGGTTGGCTGGTACTGAAGGATCAGGCTGCGCAGCATGTTTAGCACGCCGTACATTGCGCCGATAGGTTCCCCTGCGCTATTGGTCAGAGGAGGAAACGCATGATACGCCCGATACAGGTAAGAAGAGCCGTCGACGAGAATAAGAGGGTTTTCTGGGATCTGAACCATAATGTCCGTGCCTTTAATCAATTTATGCGTAAAGGATGCCACAGAAGGATGAAAACATCAGTTATTAGCGCCAGATACAGGAAAAGATTTTGCGATCGTGAGGATCGCTCGCAAAAATAAATCTGTGGATAAGTTTGTGCATACTTTTACGTCACAGGAATAACAGACGCTAAAAGTACATACCTCATAATAAATAAATGCTATATATCATAGAGTTATTATGTTTCATTTGATCTTTATGGCCAATTGATGACAATTTAGTCTATGTGGATATAAGCCCAGGGCCGCATGCCGTTATAGCGAAATCTTCTGCTCCCGGGCGTTATCCCGCAACGCCTGGCATGAAAGCACCCTTATTTTGTCTGATTTCTGATAAAATCAGCGCCCTGCACCGGATAGCCGGCCGCTCACTTACAGCTAACCATCTGAAAAAGCTCATCATGTCGAGATTGCTCGCAGCAATAACATTACCTTTAAGCATCATTTTAACTATTCTGGTGACTGTCGCCTGTTCTGTGCCGATCATTGTTGCCGGCATCATTAAGTTGCTGCTGCCCGTGCCCGTGGTATGGCGAGCCGTATCCGCATTTTGTAATTTCATGATGTACTGCTGGTGTGAAGGACTGGCGTTCCTGTTGTACCTGAACCCACACCTGAAGTGGGATGTGGAAGGGCTTGAAGGCCTCAACAAAAAGAACTGGTACCTGCTTATCTGCAACCACCACAGCTGGGCAGACATCGTGGTGTTATGCGTGCTTTTCCGCAAACATATCCCGATGAACAAATACTTCCTGAAACAGCAGCTCGCCTGGGTGCCTTTTATCGGTCTGGCCTGCTGGGCGCTCGATATGCCGTTTATGAAACGCTATTCGCGCAGCTATTTGCTTCGTCATCCGGAGCGTCGTGGTAAAGATGTGGAAACCACGCGCCGTTCCTGCGAAAAATTTCGCGCGCATCCGACAACCATTGTGAACTTCGTGGAAGGCTCGCGCTTTACGGAAGAGAAGCGTCAACAAACTCGCTCTCCTTATCAGCACCTGCTGCCGCCCAAGGCTGCAGGCATTGCGATGGCGCTTAACGTGTTGGGCGTGCAGTTCGATAAATTACTCAACGTCACGCTCTGCTATCCGGAAAACGACAGGACACCCTTCTTCGATATGCTCAGCGGCAAGCTGACGCGGATCGTTGTACGCATCGAGCTGGTGCCGGTTGATGACGGGTTGCACGGGGATTACGTTAACGATAAGAATTTCAAACGTCTTTTCCAGCGTTGGCTGAATACGCTCTGGAATGAGAAAGATGAACAGATAGAAAAGATTAAATCTTCATACAAAAACGCCGGTCAGTGACCGGCGTTTTTTTCTTTATTGATCTTACTTCTTCTCGACCAGATATTTCACGGTATCCGCGTACTGCTGTACGAAGATATCCATGCTGCTGGTGTCCATGCCCTGCGTGTTCAGCTGATATTTGCCGTTAACATACATCGCCGGAACGCCCTGCAGCTGAAGGTCTGCGGCGGCTTTTTCCTGCTGGGCTACCAGAGATTTCACCACAAAGCTGTTCCATGCCGCGTCGTATTCTTCACCTTTCACACCGGCATCCACGAAGACTTTACGGATATCTGCAGTCGTCTGAACTGTCTGGGTTTTCTGGACTGCTTCAAACATTGGTGCAGTGATCTTATCTTCCACGCCCAGCGCGATAGCTACCGCCCACGCCTGAGTCAGGTCTTTACCCAATGGACCCAGGAACTCAACGTGATACTTGGTCATTTTGGTGCCTTCTGGCAGCTTTTTCTTCACGTTATCGGAAACATGCAGCACCTGCTCGAACTGATAGCAATGTGGGCAATAGAACGAGAAGAACTCCAGAACCTGTGGCTCGCCAGCGACTGGCTTTTCCAGCGTCGTATACTGTTTGCCGTCGGTAAACTGCGCAGCAGAAGCGCTAAATGCCAGAATCATACCTGCCAGCGCCAGCCAAATTTTTTTCATAATTAACTCTCTCCTGGGTGTGTCCAATTAATACATCGGCGTTAATTGCAGAGGGGGCTCCTTAAGAACCTTAACCTGCTCAGTAAATGTGGATATCTGGCTGCGCCAGTAATCCTCTCCGGTAAGCCACGGGAAATTACGGGGAAATGCAGGATCGTCCCAACGCCTGATTAACCATGCGAGATAATAAACAAAACGCATCGCGCGTAAAGGTTCAATCAGGACAATTTCGTCTGAATTAAAAGGGCTAAACTCTTCATAGGCCTCAATAATCGTTTCAAGCTGCATCCGTTGCTCAGCTTTATCGCCATTGAGCAGCATCCACAGGTCCTGAACCGCTGGCCCCATACGTGCATCATCGAGATCGACGAACAGCGGGCCATCACGCCAGAGAATATTACCAGCGTGACAATCGCCGTGCAGACGCAGAACGGAAATATCATCGCGCCAGCAGGTTTTCACCGCATCAATAAGTTTATCGGTCGCGTTGAGGAAATTATCCTTAAGCGCTTTGGGGATTAGCGCCGAGGTTTCAAATACCTGACGAGGTTCAAGCAGGTATTCCTGAATACCGATTGTCGGACGGGCAATAAAGTATTCTTTGCGTCCCGTCTGGTGAATGCGTCCCAGATATCGGGCAACCCACTCCATCTGATCGATATTATCCGCTTCAAACTGGCGGCCCCCCAGGCTTGGGAATACGGCGTAGTAAAACCCTTCGTGGGTGAGCAGCGTTTGGTTATTAAATTTAAGCGGCGCGGCAACGGGAACATCATCATCCAGCAGATCGTGAGCAAACTGGTGCTCTTCCTGAATTTGTTCTGCGGACCAACGTTGAGGGCGATAGAACTTTACGACGAAGCGCTGACGATCCTCGTCCTGAAACTGATAGACGCGGTTTTCGTAGCTATTTAAGGGGGTTAGCCCGGAATCCACCCGAATACCCTGTTCAAACAGCGCATCCATAATGGTATCCGGGTGTAATGTCTGGAAAGTAAAAGCCTGGTCGTTCATCCGATCATCCGGAAATTATACGAATGATTCAGGATATCATCTTGTGGCGATTTCGGTGCCGCCGCTTACAAGCTTTTACTCTTTAATTACGCCACGTGCACGCAGCAACGCGGTTTTAAAATCTTCCTCATAATCTTTCTGAATACCAGGAATAACAGCGTCTTTGGCAGAGTCGCGCATTTTGAGATGGTAGATCAGGATATCGTCAGAAAGGTCTGTCAGTTCGCCGTCAAAACCTGACTCTTTTGCCAGTTTCTGTAAAAATTGCATCAGATTAAGCTCTGGCTCTTTTTGCCAGGCCGGCTGGAGGAGTTCAATGACTTCATTCAGACGTTTACATTTCATGGTGGTGCTCCTTTCATTGAGAGTGACACGTTAGCAGGGTCAATCCCACAATAAAAGAGGCGATATTCATGAATCATGGCCAGCAAATAATCGGCGTTGTTCTGGCGGGTGGCAAGGCAACCCGAATGGGGGGGAAAGATAAAGGTCTTCAGCTCCTTAACGGTAAGCCACTCTGGCAGCATGTCGCTGATACGCTTGCGGGCCAGGTCATGACAATGGCCATCAGCGCTAACAGGCATAGAGATGTTTATCAGCGTAGCGGGTATCCCGTTTACGAGGATACTCAGGAGAATTATCCCGGGCCGCTGGCCGGTATGCTTTCGGTTATGCAGCAGGCGCACGGAGAGTGGTTTATCTTCTGTCCGTGTGATACCCCGTTTATTCCGTCTTGTCTTGTCGAACGCATGGTACGGCTTCGTGGTAGCGCACCCGTTGTCTGGGCCCATGATGGTGAGCGTGACCACCCTGCTGTTGCGTTGATCCACCGTTCGTTAGTTCCGGCGTTACAGGAGTACCTGACGGCAGGAGAACGCAGGGTGATGGCTTTTATGCGCCAGTCAGGAGGCCATCCCGTCGATTTTAGCGATCTGAAATCGGCGTTTATGAACGTCAATACCACAGAAGATTTGCAGATGATGCAGGAGAAAAAATGATACCTGTTTTGGCCATTTCAGCCTGGAGTAGTACCGGGAAAACGACGCTGCTGAAAAAACTGATCCCTGCGCTTTGCGCTAAAGGTGTTCGCCCCGGATTAATTAAGCATACGCATCACAATATGGATGTCGATAAGCCGGGAAAAGACAGCTATGAGCTGCGTAAGGCGGGTGCTGCCCAAACGATGGTGGCGAGTGATCAGCGCTGGGCATTGATGACTGAAACACCGGATGAAGCGCCGCTGGATCTCATGTATCTGGTTAGCCGGATGGATCACTCTACTCTGGATCTGGTGCTGGTTGAGGGGTTTAAGCATGACGCGGTGGCAAAGATCCTGCTGTTCAGAATCCATGCCGGGCATGATGTTCACGAGCTGACGCTCGATGAGCATGTGATTGCAATCGCCAGTGACGTAGCCCTGGATCTGGAGGTACCGGTACTGGATTTGAATAACGTTGAGGAGATCGCCGCGTTTATTTTGAATTGGTGTGCTGTCTGATGCTCTCTCTGTATGACGGGAAAAACCCAAAGCAAAAAACCCCGCACCATACGGTACGGGGTTCTTTTAAT